>SIAI01000058.1 GCA_009691855.1 Planctomycetota bacterium
ATTCGTGCGCACGTCGACCAGCAGCGCCAGCTGGCGATCGAGGAGATCGGCCACGTTGGCGACGGCGGTCTTGAGCGTGTCCATCGCGATAGCCACGTGCCCGCCGTAGAAGTTGCCGCCGTGCAGCACGACATCCTCGTCGGCGAGGATCAGGGGATTGTCGTTGGCGCTGTTGAGCTCGGTCTCGAGCAGCGTACGGACCCACGTCAGCGTGTCGGCCAGGACGCCCAGGACGTGCGGAGCGCAGCGCAGGGAGTACGGATCCTGCAAGGGGTCCGAGCTCCCGCGCGCGACGGAGCGCGCACAGCGGATGGCGTTTTCTATCCAGCCTGCGACCTGGATGGAACCCGGATGCGGCTTCAGCGCGAACAGGCGCGCGTCGAAGTGCCCGGGGTTCCCGCGCAGCGCCAGGACGGCCAGAGCAGTGATCTGGCTCGAGAGCCGGAGCAGGTCGTTCGCGCGTTCGAAGGCCAGGCACGCGATGCCCGTCATCACCGCCGTGCCATTCATGATCGCCAGCGCTTCCTTGGGCGCCAGCACGATCGGCTCGATGTCCGCGAGTGCGAGCGCCTCGGACGCCGGGAGGCGCCGCCCCTGGTAGAGGACCTCGCGCTCCCCCACGAGCACCGCGGCCACGTACGAGAGCGGCGTCAGATCGCCGCTGGCGCCGACCGATCCCTCCTCGGGCACTAGCGGCAGCACGCGACGGTTCAAGAGCGCGCACAGACGCTCGAGCAGGACGAGGCGCACGCCGGAGTGACCGAGGGCGAGCGAGGCGATGCGCGCGCTCAGCACGGCCGCCGTCGCCTCCGGATCGAGTTCCCGTCCGAGACCACAGCCGTGGTAGCGCGTCAGGTTGAGCGGCAGGTCGCGCATGAGATGCGGCGTAACGCCACGCTGGCACGAGTCGCCATAGCCCGTGTTCACGCCGTAGACGACGACGCCCTTCTCCAGGCGCTCGTGCAGCCGCGCACAACCGTCGTCGATGCGCCGCAGCCAAGCCTTGTTCCGCGGCAAGGCGATGGTCGCGTGTCCGCGTGCGAGGTGGACGACGTCCTCGATGCGCAGAGCCGCGCTCCCGACGGTCACGATCGGTTTGGGTTCGCTGGGCATCGTCAAGCTCGGATCGTCTCGGCGCCGGCGCTCGGCGCGTCGTGCTGCTCCGGTTCGGCAGGCGCTCCGCTTCCGGCGGCGACGGTGTCGCGCGGCACCTCGTCGCCCCAGAAGTCGTAGAAGTTGAACCACTCCAACGGCTGTGCGCGGCACAGCTCTTCCAGGCGGCGCACATAGCGCTCCAGCCAGAGCGCCAAGTCCCGTTCGCGCTGCGGGCGCCCGAGATGGATCTGATCGGCGAAAGGCTCGAAGCGGATCTCGTAGGACGCGCGACCGGTCTTCAGCGCGAAAAGCAGGTACACGGGACACTGCAACGCGTGCGCGATCAGGAGCGGGCCGAGCGGGAACGGCGCCTCGGCACCGAGGAACGTGGTCCGACCGACGTGCTTGGCGTTCGCCAGCTGCGCCCGATCACCGAGCAACGCCACGAACTCACCGCGCTCAACGCACGCCTGGAGATCGAGCATGGACTGGATCGAGCCGGGCTCTACCTGGATCGCGCGCACGTCTCGGCCAGGGGCGACCGACTTCAAGACCGCGTTGATCTTGCGCGCGTTCCCCTCGAACAGGAGCACGTTCAAGGGCATGCCCTTCTTCGACACGACCGCGCGCAGGAAGTCGAAGTTGCCGAGATGCGCGCCTAGCAGGATCGCTCCGCGACCCGCGGCTTGCAAACGCAGGAGCTCTGGTCGTGCGGGGAAGTCGATCGCGAACCGATGGCCGAGACCGCCCCAGGCACAGGCGCGATCGATGAGGCCGTGCCCGAACGAGCGGAAATGCTGCCAACTGGCCCAAAGATCCGCTTCGCGTCCCAGCGCGCGCCGCCCCTCCGGAGTGGCCGAGATGCGCTGCAGGTAGCGGCGTGAAGCGCGGCGGGCGCGGCCGTTCACGATGAAAAAGTAGAGGAACACCGGCTCGCACACGACGCCCGCGAAGCGTCGCCCGAACGTCTTCAAGCATCCGATGACGAAGCGCATGCCGAGAACGGAGCCGCGCTCCTCGACGTCGACCCAGCTCATGCGTTCAACCCCCGCTTGCCCACCGGCCGCGAGAAGAGCAGCGCCGGCAGACGCGCCAGCATCCCGCAGACGAGGCGCGTATGCATCCAGCTGATGCGCGCATTGTCGCGCACCATGCGGAAGTGGGAGATGCCACCGCGGGGATAGAGAACGCGCGTCGGAACGTTCACGACGGGCAAGCCGGCCCACACGTGACGCACGGCGATCTCAGGATCGAAGTCCATGCGCAGGCCGGTGGAGCTCGCACGCAAGATCCGAGTCGTCGATCCGAGCGGGTAGCAGCGATAGCCGCACAATGGATCGTGGATCGCGAACGAAAGCGTCTCCACGTGCACCCAGAACTGCGAGATGCGCCGGCCGTACAGGCGACTCTTCGGCGCGTCCTCTCCAAAAACGGGGCGGCCCAGGATGAGTGCGGCGGGATGCCGCTGCGCCAGCCCGATGAACTCGGACACTTGGGCGACGTCGTGCTGGCCATCGGCGTCCAGCACGAGCGCGTGCGTGAAGCCCTCCTGCGCCAACCGCTCGAAGCCGCCCACGAGCGCCGCCCCCCGTCCGCCATTCACCGGTCGACGCTCGACGCACACACCGGGAAAGCCCTGGACGAGCTCGGCCAATCTCTGGCGCGTGTGCGCGTCGCTGCCGTCGTCGACGACGAGGACAAAGAGGCCCGCGGCGTGCAACGGACGAACGACATCAGCGATCGTGTCGCCGTGGTTGTAGAGCCCGATGAGGACGGCGGGACGGAACATCACGCCTCGCCCGCGCAGAGGTGCAGGCGACCGGACGAGAACTCCGCGCTCTCATTCCACAGCCGAAAGCGCAGGGCACTGCCGTCGTCCACGCGCTCGAGAGCCAGGCGAAAACGCGTGCCGCCGGAAAGGACCTGCTTGAACTTGAGGCCCTCGATCGCGCGCAACCTGGGCTCGCGACCGATCCAGGTCGTGCCCCACTCGATCACCCACCCGAGCTGCACGACGCCGGGCACGATCGGGAAGCCGTCGAAGTGGCCACGCAGGCACCACAGGTCGTGGGGTACTTCGAGCTCGACCTCGAATTGCCTCGCGCTCGCGACCGCCTCGCGCGTGACCCGCGCGCTCCGCGTCGGCACGCACTCGGCGAAGAGCGCTTCCAGCAACGGTCGGGGGATCTTGCCTTGTTCGTCCTGCGGAAGTCGGGCGACGAAGCGCCAGGTGCGCGGCAGCACCGTCGGCCGGCAAAATGGCTCGAGTTGCGCGCGCAGGAGGGCGATCAGCGCCGGCCTTCCGCCCTCGGTGCGCGCATGTTCGCCAGCCGAAGAAAGCACGACGGCGACGGCGATGCGCGCGGTGTCGTTGCGTTCGAGCACGAGGGCAGCCGCCGCCTCGACCAGCGGATGGGCGCCCAAGCGCGCCTCGATCTCGCTCAAGGAGACACGCTCGTCGAACAGCTTGACGATGCGGTCCGCGCGCCCGAGCAGGCGGATGCGTCCATCCTCGGCGAGCTCGATCGCATCGCCCGTAGGCACCAGGTCCATTGAGCCGGTTCGAGGCGAGCGCACGTGCAGCAGGCCGTCTTTCGCTTCGACGTCGACGCCAGCGAACGGCGTGAAGTACTGAACGGATTCCGAGCCATCCTGCCGGCGCCAGGCGATCCCGCCCGTTTCCGTCGAGCCCAACACCTCGATCGGCGCGCGTAAGAGCTTCGTCGCGTAGATGCGCGCGGTCAGCGCATCGAGCGGGCCACCCGAGGAGAACACCGGCCCGCACTCTCCCAGGAGGCGCGCGAGATCGAGGATCCCAGGCAGGCGCTTCAAGTGCGCGGGCGAGCTGACGAGGATCGCGCCGCGCTGCGCGGCGAGCGCGCCAGCGAGGTGAGACGGATCCGAGAGCGGCGCGTCAAAGAACGTGCGCCCCGCGGCGAGCGGCCACAGCACCCGGAAGAGGAGCCCGTAGACGTGCTGGTGGGACACGGTCCCGAACACGGCTCCGGAGCCACATTCGACGCCGAACTCGCGCTCGAGTTCCTCGATCTCGGATTCGAGCTGCGCAAGCGACTTGAGGACGAGCTTGCGTGCGCCCGTCGAACCCGACGTGCACAGCTCGAGCCGTGCTTCGTTCCGATCCAGCTCGCGCCAGCCCGGCCGCGCCGCGCGGGGTCCACCTAGAATGGACACGCGAACGGGCAACTGCGCGCTCTCTTCCCCGGCGAGCGGGCGATCCGAGAGGATGCCCTTCACGCCGACGGACAGCTCTCGCAGGCTACCTGCTTCGCGGTTGGGAGACAGAACGGCCGTCGAATCCTCTTGCCACAGGGCGAAGAGCCCGACGGCACAATCGTAGGCGCCCTCCGTGCTCAAGAGCCAGCGGCCGCGGCCGTGCAGCGCGATCACGTGCGCGAGATCCGCCACGTCGGAGAGGAACGCCTCTGTCGTGACGTCGCCCTCGGCCCTCCGCGCGATCGTCCGTGTGGACGGTGGCAAAACGAGCCAGCTCGAGAGCGGGTTCACCCGGAATCCTCAGGAGGTTTCACGCGGCGGGAAGAAGCGCTTCAAGAGCGGATCGGCCGGTGAACCGACGTAACGCCGAAAGCGGTAGTGTCGGTAAACGAACTCCGCTCCGAACAGGGCCCCGATGATGAGGTAGGACACGCAACCCGTGTAGAGCGCCCATTGCTCCGCCGAGGCCGCGCAGGCGAGCCATACGATGACGCCGCCGTTGAGCGCGAAGAATGCGCACCAGACGCGCGTCACGGCTCGGCAGTAGGAGACCTCTGCGGGCGAGAGATCGGCGACGCGCAGGCGCGCCAGCGTCTCCACGAGCGAGGGCGGGCGGAACAGGCTCTGCGCGAACGTGACGAGCAACACTGCGTTGATCAGCGCAGGCATGACGAACAATCCACGCGCGTCGTTGAAGACCGAGGTGATCCCGATCCACAGGACGAGCAACACCAGCGCGGGAAGGACGAGCACCGGTTGGCGGAACGCGCCGCCCTGACGCGAGGACACGACTCGCCCCACGACGAAGAGCAGGACCAATGGGCCGAGAATGCGTGGGTCGAGCCACTTCAGGCCGGCGAGCACGAGCAACGGATACGCGAGTGACAGCACGACCGTTAGCCATCTCATTCCCGTAGCGCCCCCTGGCGCTCGGAGACGGCCGCTGCTCGTCTGGACTCGTGAGCGTGGATCAGATCGACGATGTCCTGCACGGTCCGGACGGCGCGCAATTCTGGGCCCTTGAAATCGAACCCCAGGCGCTTCTCGATGCGCACCGCCATGTCGATGGCGTCGATGCTGTCGAGTCCGAGATCCTCCACGAGGCGTAGGCTGGGCGAGATCCCCTCGGCCTCTGTGCCCGACACCTCCACGAGCGTGGACCTCACCTCAGCATAGATCTCCTCTAGGCTCGTCATCGGAACTTCAGGCCTGTTGGAGCTGGGTCGAAACGAAGGCCGCCAGCCTGTCGATGGATCCGAAGCACTCGCGACTGAAGCCTGGGATCTCGCTGGCCTTGAATCCGTACTTGCGCTGCAGGACCATCACGAGCTCGAGGGCGTCGATGGAATCGAGGCCCAAGCCGGAGCCGAACAGCGGGGCATGACTGTCGATGTCGCCGGGCCGGATGTCCTCGAGGGCCAACGCGGTCACGATCAGTTCCTTTAGTTCGCGCTCGAGTTCTTCCTGGGAGGGCATGGCAGGGAAGGGGGACAGATCGGGGTTGCGGTCTCCGGGGCGCGTCACCGAGCAGGTGCCGAGCGCACACGCACACGGCTTGGGAGCATACCACTGCGCCAGCCAGTACCGGTAGTCGTCCAGGAACGGGGTGAGCCGGTGGGGTCGACCCCGAGCCAAGACGATTGGGCTGGTTCCAGGCGGGTCGCTCCAAACCGTTCCCAGGCGGCAAGCTTGCATCCGGGCGGAGCGGATCGGGATGCTGCGCGGAGCGTGCGAGTGAGCTGGAGATGCACCTCGATCAGAACAGCGAGTCGACGTACTCCCCGACGAACTGCGGAAGGAGTTCCTGCGGATGATCTCCGCCAAAGGTGAACCACTTGCTCTTTGCGGCAAGCGTCGCTACGTCGAGAGCGGCACCAGTTGCCGGATCGATCAGCGACAACCTCACTTCAATGGAGTCGCGCTTTCCCGACCATTCTGTCGCACGGTCCTCCCAATGCAGGATCTCGGGGATCACCAAGTGTGAGCAGCCTCTCGCCAGGGCCTCACCCACCGCCACTTCCCGCGCTTGGACGGCGCTTCCGCGCTCCACCCTGACGATGTGTCTCTTGAAGGCGCTCTCCACAGCCTGAAGCGTCATTTCTCCGGAGCCAGCATAAGGGGTTTGCTCGAACTGACCATCCGCGGGCAAGGAGACAAAGACCTGCGCTTCTTTCGAAAGCTTGGGAGCGATTCCTTCGCGGCGGAGCGTGTGCGTACTCGTGCAAGCGGAGAGAATGAGAAGGGCGGTGCCTACGAACAGTCTCGATCGCATGTGATACCCCCAGGAATAATGACCAGCTAAGCGGATTGGCGATACAACCCTGCCAGGATACATGGACGAGGTTGTCTGATCCAGCCTCCCGCGGCTGAATGCATCTCTGGCGGAGGCTCGCAGGGATGGACTGGTCCACATCGACAAGGTCTCTTGGTGAACGGGTGGTCAACCATCGAGTCAGGCGCCTCGCGGCTTGCCTATCATCGGTCGCGTCCAGCTACGGCAACACTCGTGCAGGGTTGACCTGTGGGATAGGGTGCGCCATCCTCCGGCCGCTAACCGAGCCTTCCCGAAAAGGTCGCTGGAAGCGATCACCCCTCAGCCAATTGAACCTCATGAGTCTCACGGACACTCTCTCCAGTCATTCTCGCCCGACCAACCTCCTATGTGCGGTCCTCACGTCGCTCATGCTCACGTCCCTCATGAGTGCCTGCGCAATGGTAAGGAACCAACCTGCCGTTGGCAAGGGACCGAACTTCGAGGTTTCCTTCGCCACGGCGCAGGAGGCGCTGCTAGAAAAGGGCTACACGATCGCGATGGCGGACAAGGACACGGGTCAGCTCCAAACCGAAAAGCGCACCAACAAGGATTGGTGGTGGGTCATCGCCGCGAAGGTCGCCCAGGACGGCCAAGTGGAGTTCCTTGCCAGCGGCAGCGAGCGCGTCCAAAAGGCGGACAAGATCCACCCGCGCGTGCTCAGGTTCGCGGAGATAGTGAAGGAGGTGTTCCAGAAGCTCGTAGACGGCAAGCGGCTCCATGCGCGAGTCGAGCGCGCAGAATGCTAGCTACGCGTCTGACGCAGCAACTACCGGGGGGAAAGGGTCATCCTTCAGCGACCGCGGCCGCGGCGGCGATGCCTGCGTCGTGTGTGATCGTGATGTGGATCCTCGCAATGCCTTTGGCTTTCGCGATCCTTGCCGACACGCCGTGCAACACCAGCTCGGGCGCCCCGCCGCTCTTTCTCACGACCTCGATATCGATCCAGCGCACGCCACGCGTCCAGCCCGTTCCGAGCACCTTCATCACCGCTTCCTTGACCGCGAACCTTCCGCCGTAGTGCGCCGCCCGCGTCCGCGGCCGATGCTCGCAGTACTCGCGTTCCCCCACCGTGAACACGCGCGCGAGGAAGCGCTCGCCGTGGCGCTCGATCATCTGCTCTATGCGCGCGATCTGCGTCAGGTCGAGTCCGAGGGAGACGATCGGCATGGCGCATTTCCTCGGCTCGACTCAGGGCGATTCGTTCGTCGACATGGTCTCCTCCAAGGGCTGCGGACGAGCGCGCACAGCTAGCGGCTCACGCCTTCTTGCGCCAGACCACGCCCTGCGGCGTGTCCTGCAACACCACACCCAAGGCCGCGATTTCGTCGCGGATCCTGTCCGAGGCCGGCCAGTCCTTGCGTGCGCGGGCCTCGGCGCGCGCGGCGATAAGCTGCTGCATGCGCGCGTCGAGCGTGGCTTCCGTCAGCTGGAGCACGCCCAGGGAAGCGTCGGCGCGCCGCAGGAAGTCGAGCGCCTCCTGGGCCGTGGCGCGCCCCACGCCGCCCTCCAGGAAGGCCGAGCGCAGCTCGAACAACGCCGCCAGGGCCTGGGGCACGTTCAGGTCGTCGTCCAGGCCCTGCTCGAAGCGTGGGCGCGCTCCGGCCAGGGCCTCGGCGCCCGTGCGCGGGTCGGGCGCGACGCGCTCGCCACGCACGGCGGCCTGCACGTCGCTGACCAGATCGTCGAGCTTCGCCAGCGCGCTCTTGGCCTCCTCCAGGATGCCCCAGGTGAAGTTGAGCGGCCCGCGGTAGTGCCCGCGGATCAGCGCGAAGCGTAGCTGGCGCGGCGTGTAGCCACGCGCCTCTACGTCGTCGAGGTTCCACACGTTGCCCAGGCGCTTCGACATCTTGCCGCCGTCGACCTGCAGGAACTTGGCGTGCATCCAGTAGTTCGCGAAGGGCTTCTCGGTGAAGGCCTCGCTCTGCGCGATCTCGCACTCGTGGTGCGGGAAGACGTTGTCCTCGCCGCCGGTGTGGATGTCGAGCTGGTCGCCGAGGTGCTTGCGCGCCATGGCCGAGCACTCGATGTGCCAGCCCGGGAAGCCGTCGGGGCCGAAGCGGCTCGTCCACTTCATCAAGTGCTTCGGATCGCTCTTCCACAGCGCGAAGTCGGCCGGGTGGCGCTTTTCCTCGCGCACGTCGATGCGCGCGCCGGCCTCGAGTTCCGCCACCGTGTTGCCGGACAGCCGGCCATAGCGCGGGAACTTGGCCACCTCGTAGTAGACGTCGCCGCCGACCTGGTAGGCGAAGCCCTTCGCCAGGAGCCCCTCGATGATCGCGAGCATCTCGGGCACGTGCTCGGAGGCCTTCGGGCGCACGGCCGGCTCCTTGCAGCCGAGCGCGCGCATGTCGCGCAGGAACAGCTCGGTGAAGCCGCGGCTGATCTCCCACGGATCGCGCTGCTCGCGCCGCGCCTGGGCCTCGATCTTGTCCTCGCCCTCGTCGGCGTCGTCGAGGAGGTGCCCCACGTCGGTGATGTTCATCACCTGCACGACGCGCAAGCCGCGGCACTCGAGCCAGCGGCGCAGCACGTCGGCGAACAGGAAGGTGCGCAGGTTGCCAATGTGCGCGCGCCCGTAGACCGTCGGGCCGCAGTTGTACATGCGCACCACGCCCGGCTCGAGCGGCTGGAAGACGCGCTTCTCTTTGCTGAGCGAGTCGAAGACCTGGAACGACATGCGCGGCGCCGTAGGGGGACTCCCGGAGGGTGACTCCGGGGCTCGGGCGCGGGATGATAGTCGATCCGATGCAGCCGACCGAGCCCCGCTTCCTGGTCCTACGCGCACTCGGCGAGGGAGCCACGGCGCGCGTCGAGCTCGTGCGCCTGAGCCAGCCCTTCGCCGGTCTCCCGGCGGGCACGGAGCTGGCCCTGAAGACCCTGGCGCTGCGCGGCGAGCACGAGGGCGCCGCGCGCGCCGCCTTCGCGGCCGAGGCCGCCGCCGCCGCGCGCGTGCGCGATCCCTCGCTGGTGCGCGTACTGCACCACGGCGAGCGCGACGGCATCCCCTACCTGCTGCTGCAGTACGTGCCCGGGCGCAACCTCGGCGAGGTCCTCGAGCAGGACGGCCCGCTGCCCGAGCCGCGCCTGCGCTCGATCGGCGCGGATCTCTCGCGCGCGCTCGCCGCGCTGCACGCGCACGGTCTGGTGCACGGCGACGTCAAGCCGGAAAACGCGCGCCTCGACCCCGAGGGCCGCGCGGTGCTGCTCGACCTCGGCTTCGTGCGGCCCGCGCGCGAGCTTTCGCGCGACGCCGGCTCGCTGGCGTACCTGGCCCCCGAGCGCGTGCGCGGTGAACCCGCCGGCCCGGCCGCGGACGTGTTCGGGCTGGGGCTGGTGCTGTACGAGCTCGCGACCGGCGTGCACCCCTTCGCGCCCGGGGCCGCGGCGCGCGAGCGCGGACGCCTGCTGGCGCGCGCCTCGAGCGCCTCGGCGATCGTGCGGCGCTCGATCGAGCTGCCCGGCGCGGACGAGCTCCTGGCCGCGCTGGACGCGGCGCGCTTCGTGCCGCCCTCGCATCTGGCGCCTTCGCTGTCGCCGTTCTTCGATCGCTGCCTGGCCGAGGCTCTGGCGCGTTCCGAAGCCGAGCGCCCGAGCGCCGCCGAATTGCGCGCGCGCTACAGCGAGGGCGAAAACGGCGACTGGTGGCGCGAGCGACTGGCCAGCGCGGCCCGCGCGGGCTCGCTCGCCGAGGCCGAGCCGCTGGCCGGCGAGCGCACGAACTGGCCGCTGGTCGGACGCGAGCGCGAACTCGCCCTGCTGAGCGAGCTCTTCGCCAGCCTGAGCTCCGCGCCGCCACGGGCCGCGATCGCCTGGCTGGTCGGGCCGGAGGGCAGCGGCAAGTGGCGCCTGGCCGCCACCTTCGCCGAGCACTTGCGCGAGCGCGCCGCGCCGCCGCTGTTGCTCGACGCGCGCTGGAGCGAGGCCGACGAGGCCCGCCCCGCGGGCACGCTGCTGCGCCTGCTGAACCGCTGGCTGGGTCTGGCCGTAGGGCGCGCGCCCTCCGAACGCGAGGCCACGCGCCTGGCCGAACGCTTGGGCCCGGCGCAGGCGCGCGTGCTGCTGGCCGCGCTGGACCCGAAGAACGCGGGCTCCATCGACCGCTCGGTCGCGGCCGAGCTGGCGCGCTTCCTGGGCAGGCTCAGCGAAGAGCGGCCGATGCTCGTGTTCCTCGACGACCTGCACCAGGCCGGCGCGGAGACGCTCGACGCGCTGTCGAGCGTGCTGGAGCTGCTGCGCGGCGCGCCGATCTTGTTCGTGCTCGCGCTGCGCGAAGACGTGGCGGCGGCCGAGCCCGGCTTGCTGGCGCGCCTGGCCGAGCGCCTGGCACGCGCCGCGGCCGACGGCGGCCCGCGCTGCGCGCGCCTTGAACTGGCGCCCCTCGACGAAGCCGCCGTGGCTGCGCTTGTCGCGCGCCTGTTCCACGAATCGGCGCCGCTGGTGCGCCTGACCGAGGTGCTGTGGAGCCGCAGCCGCGGCAACCCCGGCTTCCTGACCGAGATCCTGCGCGAGCTGGAGTCCAGCGGCGGCGTTCGCCGCTCTAGCGACGACGATCCGCGCTGGCTGCTGACGCGCGCACCCGAGGAGCTGCCGCGCCCGCGCTCGCTCGAACGCCTGATCCGCGAGCGCCTGCGCGCGCTGGAGCCGACCGAGCGCATCTGGCTCGAGCGCCTGTGCGTGGTCGGCGGACGGATCGAGCCGGAGTTCCTCATGGCCGCCTTCCCGCCCACCAAGCGCGTCGAGATCGACGAGGTTCTCGCGCGCCTGGTGCGCAAGGGCTGGCTCGTGCCCGCCTCCGACCGCTACCGCTTCGAGCGTCCGGCGCTGCGCGAGGCGCTGTACCGCGCCCTGCCGGCCGCGCGCGCGCGCCGGCTGCACGCCGCCGCGGCCGAGGGCCTGCGCGCGCAACCCGAGGACCTGGAGGAGGCTTACCAGCGCGCCTTCCACCTGCACGCGGCGCGCACGTTCCCCGAACTGCTCGAGACCGTCAGCGCGATCCTGGCCCCGCTGCGCCGGCGCGCCTCGGCCCAGCACCTGGCCACGCTGGCGCGCTGGGCGCTGGAGGCCCTCGAGCACCTGCCGACGCTGGAGCGGCGCGAGAGCCTGCGCCTCGAGTTCCTGGAGGACGCGGCCGACGCCGCCGACCGCCTCGGACGGCGCGAGGATCAGCGCGAGCTGCTCGACCGCCTGGCGAATTTCGAGCTCGATCCCGAGCGCCACCCGGCCGAGGCCGCGCGCCTGTACCTCTTGCACGCGCGCTACGCCGCCGGCACGGGCCAGTTCGGCCTGGCGCGCGGCTGGCTGAAAAACGCCGGTACCCTGGCGGAGCGCTCGAAGGACCGCTGGCTGTGCTCGCAGGCGCTGCGGCGGCTGGCCCAAGTGCAGGCGCAGATCGGCGAGTTCCGCGCGGCGCGCGCGCTGGCCAAGAAGGCCCTGGCCCAAGCCGTGGGCGAGAACCAGGAGGCTCTGGCGCACCTCGCGCGCGCACACGTAGACGTGCTGGAGGACGAGATCGAGGACGCGCTCTCCGCCATCGAGGCGGCCCTGGCGGTGCTGAAGAAGACCTCCGATCCGCGCGCCGGCGTGCTGGCCTACGCCGAGCTGCTGCGCGCGCGCATCTGGCGCTCGACGGGCCTCCCCGAGCGCGCCTTGCTGGCGGTGCAACGCGCGCTGCACTTGGCGCGGCGTGCCGGCGAGCGGCGCCTCGAGGCCGAAGCCCTGGCGCGGCGCGGGGGTCTCTTGTTGGACCTGGATCGGCCCGCGCGCGCGCGCGCCGAGTTGCGCGACGCGCTGCTGCTGGCCGACGAGATCGAGGACCGCCGCGGGCAGGTGCTCTCCACGCTGTGGCTGGGCTTGCTGGAGGCCGAGCAGGACGACCCCGCGGCGCGCGCCTCGCTCGAGCGCGCGCTGCTGCTGGCGCGCGAGATCGGCTTCTATCGCGCCGAGGCCCTGTGCCAGGCTTTGCTGGCGCGCCTCTTGCACGCGCGCGGCGAGCTGACCGCGGCCGAACGCGAGAGCGCGCACGCGCTGGAGCTCGTCACGCGCCACGGCGCCGAGCTCTCCGACCGCATCGTGATCGCCGGCACGCGCGCCTTCCTGCTGCGCCAACTCGGGCGCGCGGACGAGGCCGAGCGCGTGCTCACCGAACTCGCGCGGCGCACGCGCGCCAGCTCGCGGCGCCTGCGCGCGAACGAGCTGCGCGAGGCCCAGCGCGCCTACGCCGAGCGCTTGCTCGCGGCCGCGCTCTCGGCCGAGGGCCCGATCTTCCCGCGCCACGCCTGAACCACGACGTGCAGCGCGTACGCCGCGCACCACAGCGCGCTGGAGCCCGCGTGCAGCCCGATCGCGAACTTGCGCGCGAGCTCGCCCTCGGCCACCTGCACCCAGGCGCCGGACAGCACCATCGGGAAGAACAGCGCGAACAACGCCAGGCCCGTGGGCCGGCTGGGACGAAACCCCACGCGCACGCGGGCCCACACGTGCGACCCCCAGATCGCGGCCGCAGCGAAGACCAAGAGCGGCGCGAACAGGAGGTGCAGGTGCTGGAGCGTGGGCTGCAGCGGATGGTTGACCAGGGCGAACTCGTCCGCTGGTTCAGGGACGTAGCGCATCCAGCCGTACACCAGGCCCGTGCCGCCGACGGCTAGCGTGGCGAGGTGCACGCTCCAGGCCTGGGCGCGCGTCATCGCACCGCCGCCGACGCACCCGGCACAGCCGTCGCGCGCTCGGCCAGCACGTGCTGCACGGCCAGCGCGCGACGCGCAGCCGCGGCGGCGGCGTTGGCGCTCAAGCTGGCGCCGGCGACGCCGCGGATGGCGTGCTTCAGGTCAAGCTCGTCGTCCAGGCGCTGGCCGCTGAACTGGGCGTAGAAGTTCGCGCGTGGCAAGTACTCGAGCGGCTCGGCGAAGGACAGCACCTCGACGCGCTTCAGGCGCTCGTCGGGGCCGATCACGAGCAGCAGCACCTCGTTCTTGGTGCGCACGCGGTGCGCGTCGAAGTAGGCCGTGCCGACGAGCTCACCGTGCTTGCGCGCGACGTAGGGCCGCACCACGCGGCCGGCCAACTCGACCCGCGCCAGGCTCTCGATGCGGAGTTCCTCAGCTTCGCTCAGGTACTCGGTGCGGCGCTCGATCTCACACTCGGGGAAGGCGAGCTTCAGCGCCTCCTCGGGCGTCAGAAAGACCTTGCCCGCGCCTTCACCGAGCGCAGCGGGCGTCGGCGCGGGCGCTAGAGCGAGGAGCAGGACGAGCAACGCGCGCATGGTCAGAAGGCGTAACCCAGGGCCACGTTCATGCCGTCCGCGGCGTCCTCGAAGTCCTGGTATTCGGCCTTGAACACCAGGCCCGCGAGCGGCTGGAAGCGCACACCGACGGTCAGCACGTCGCCGTTGTTGGCCGGATCCGCGGCGAAGCCGGCCGGGACCTCGCTCTGCGTATCGAGGGATTCGTAGCGCGCGTAGGGCATCAGGCTGCGCGCGCTCTCGCCCTCGAGCAGGCTCAGCACGTCGTAGCCGGCCTCGAGGTAGTAGCCCTCGAGCTCCTCGCCCACCGAAGCCGCGCCCGTGAAGCCATTGGCGGAGTTCAGCTCGGCCACGTCGTCGACCTCACCCAGCGCGGCCAGGCCGCGCAGCCACAGGCCGCGTGCGCGCCACTCGGCGTGCGCTTCGGCCAGACGCACGCCCGTGCTGCCGAGACCCGCCTGGTCCTGCCCGGCGTGGCCCTGGTACAGCGACAACCCGGCGAGCAGCCCCGGCGTGGCTGTCCAGTCGAGGCGACCGACCACGGCCAGGTCCTCGGCCAGGGCCTCGATGCCCTCCTGGCGTCCACCGCGCAGGCCCTCGGCCGTGAAGCCGGTCGCGTCGAGGCCATCGATCACGAAGGCGCGGTAAGTGAACGGCCCGGCCTCGCCGAACACGCCCACGCCCGGCTCGCGCCAGGTGCTGGGCAGGATGCGGCGCTCGACCTCGCCGCGCGTCGCGCTCAGGAAGGTCTGCGGCTCGTGCAGCTCGTTCACGAAGCCCATCGGCACGAGCACCAGGCCCGCGCGGAAGTTCAGCGCCGCGCGCCACAGGTAGTCGAGGTACGCGAACTCGACGCCCACCTCCTCGCCCGCATGCTCCCACTCGAGCTCGGAGTTGAAGACCCAGCTCGGGCTGAAGTGGTAGCCGACGTAGAGCACCGCGCGCAGCATGTCCACGGTGTCCGGCGTGCCGCCATTGCGCGGTTGATAGAGCGCCTCGCCGTAGCCGCCGAGCGCGAGCCCCTGGTCGCTGGCGTAGACCTTCGAGGCCGCCGGCCCGAGGCCGCTGAAGCTCTCGCCCATCGGCGGGACGAGCTCGCCCAGACTCAGATCCTCGTGCTCATCGGCCAGCGCCGCGAGGCGCGCCTCGAGCTCGGCGTTCTTCTGCTCGAGCGCGTCCACGCGCTGGGCTAGGTCCTGCTGCGCGCACGGCAGTGCGCCGAGCGCGGTGACGAACAAGGTGGGCAGCCAGAACGGGGCAAGCGGAATCCAGAGCTTCATCGATCAGCCGGTGCGGGTTGGGGCTCGGGGGCGCGAGCCGTACGCTCCTCGGCGAAGGACAGCTCGAGTTCGGGGACCAGCGCGCGCAGCCGGCCGCGCCAGCCGCTCGTGGCGCGCGCGACGAGGCGCTGGCCCTTGGGGACGAGCACGATGAGTTCGACCTCGGGGTGCGCCGCCTGCCAGCGCAGAGCTCCGTCGGGCCCGAGCACGTAGAGCTTCGACAGGCAGTCGGCCGCGGTCGCGTCCGCGGCCCACACGCTCAGGCTGCCGAAGTCTTCGGCCGGCGCGCCGCTGCGCGGATCGAGGAGGTGCCCGCGGCGCTCGCCCGCGACGAGGATGCCGTGCTCGCTGTTGCCCGAGGTGGCCAGCGAGCCCGTCGGGAAGCTGAGCTCGAGCACCGGCCGCGCGCGCGCGCGCGGATCGGCCAGCGCACACGTGCAGGGCGCGCCCAGGGTGGCGAGCTGGCCACCGAAGTCGAGGCGCGCCTCGATCACGCCCGCGGTTCGCAGCGCGCTCAGAGCTGCGTCGAGCCCCACGCCCTTGCCGAAGCCGCCCTCCTCGATCGCCGCCGAGGCGTGACGACGCACGGCGCGCCGCCCGTCGAGCTCGAAAGCCGCGAAGCCCCCCACGGCGCGCGCGGCTTCGAGCTCGACGCTCGACGGCTCTCGGCCACCGCTGCGCAGCCCCCAGGCCGCGACCAGCGCGCCGAGGCCCGGATCGAAGGCGCCTTCGCTCGCGCGCCAAAAGCCCTGTGCGCGCGCCAGGTCGGCGGCCAGCTCGGGTGAGAGCAGCAGGGCGCTGCCCACCGGCGCGCGGTTCAGGCGCGCGAGCTCGGAATCCTCACGCCACGTCGAGAGGCGCGCCTCGACCGCCTCGATCGCACGCACGGCCGCCTCGCTGGCCACCAAGGCGGCCGGGCGGTCCGCGGCCCGCACCTCGAGCTCGAGCCACGTGCCCATGGCCGACAGACGCCGCTCAACCCGCGCCGGAAGTTCCTGCGGCGCGAGGAGGGCCACGGCGAGCAAGGAGGCGGGCCACATGGGTTCCATTTTGTTGAGATCCAGTCTCATCGTCAAGAGGATATATGAGACTGAGTCGCAATTTGCATGAAGTAACAAGGGGCGCCGCCGAGCCGCGACCCGCCCGGGCGAGTCGGGAGGGAGCGCTCCCCCCCCGGGCCGGCTTCCGGCCCTCAGCGAGGGGTGGCGGCGCCGTCGCGAACTTCCGGCCCGCTGCGAAACAGCGCCTCCAGGCCCCAGCCAAGGCGGTGCAGGGGTGCCGCCAGGCGGTCGCGACGCACGATGGCGCGCCAATCCTCTCGCCAATCCCCGCAGGCGCCCCGCGTGCGAGCGTAGGCCGCGAGGAAGCAGCGGTAGTCGCTGCGTCTCAGGAAGGCGCGCGCGCGCGTCTCGCGTCGGCGCACGGCGCGGAACAGGCGTCGCAGGTTGTCGCGCCGCTGCAGCGCGGAGAGCTCGGCCACGAAACGCCCGCGGTCGAGGTCCAGGATCCACGCCTGGGCGAGGTCGGCGCCGAACAGCACGTTGCGCGGGTGCAGGTCGGCGTGCAGGAAGCGCGCGGCGTGCAGGCGCCCCACCAGCTCCCCCATCGTCTCCACGAAGCGCTTGCGCTGCGCGATCGAGAGCTCCCCGGCGCGCAGGCGTTCGAGCACCGCGGCTCCATCGTGCACACCCTCGACGCGCGCACTGACCAGCGCCAGGCGCCAGCCCAGCAGACCGTCGCGCACGGCGCGCGCCGCGACCACGCGCGGCGTGGCGAAGCCGAGCGCGCGCAGCGCCGCCGCCAGGCCCAGCTCCTGAAACGGTCGCGCGGGCGTCAGGAAGCAGCGCTCGCCCAGCGCGCGGAATAGGCCTCCGTGGTGGAAGCGACGCACGATCCAGCGCTCGCCCGGCGCCTGGATCGCAGCCAGGGGTCGGCGTCCGGCGAGATCGCTGCGCAGCAGCGCTTCGCCGCCATCGGGGCCGAAGGGCGCGGCCTCGAGCGCGGGGCGCGAGGCGCGCTCGACGGCCAGCCAGCCGCGCCGGCCGCGCACGAGCTCGTACCCCTCTGGAAGGGAGGCGAGCACGGCGCGGAGGCGCATCGGGGCCGGCCGGTGGCGAGCGGCTCTAGTCAGAGCCCCGCGCCGAAGGCGGGTCCGGAGTCCGCGGAGGGGCGCGAGGGGCGGGCGGGCGGGGCACTAGGCGCGGGCGGCGGCGCGGCGCGCTCCACGCGCTCGCGACGCTCTTCCTTGGGCTCGACGCCGACCCCGAACCCACCACCGGAATCGGAGCCCGACGCGCGTTGCGGGGCGAGTTCGGGCGGCCGCTCGCTCGGCTCGGGAAGCTGCTCCTCGCGAACCTCCTCACGCACCCGTTCCGGTCGGCCGCGCTCGGCTTCACGCGGAGTACGGGAATCGCTGCGCTCGCGTCCTTCCCGGACGGGCTCGCGTGTTTCGCGGCCTTCACGCGGCGGTTGACTACGCTCCCCACCACGGCCACGCTCGTCGCGCGGCTCGGGGCGATTCGGGCGGTCGCGCCGCGGCTCGTCACGCCTGGCCTCATCCCTGCGGGGTTCATCCCTGCGGGGTTCATCCCTGCGCGGCTCGTCACGGCGCGGCTCATCACGACGGGCCTCATCGCGGCGCGGTTCATCGCGGCGGGTGTCGCGCCGTTCGGGGGGGCGCTCGCTGAAGCGCGGTTCGGCCTCGCGCGCAGAGGGCTCCGGCCGACGCGGCGGCTCGACCTCGCCGAGCGGCTCGCGGTACGGCTCGGCGCGGGACTGCGGCGGAGCGGGCCGCTCGTCGCGGCGTCCCGGACGGTCGTCCCGAACTGCGGGCCGATCCATGGGCACGCGGCGATCGCCTTGGCGATCCCGGTCACGATCCCGGCCGCGACCGCGGCCGCGGCCACCAGGCTCGCGTCCGCGCTCGTGCCCTTGGCCACCGCGCTCGCGCGCGCCCTCGAAGCGCCGCGGCATCGGATCCGTTCCGTCGTGGTACGTGCCCTCGACGTCGATCAGGTGTGTGGGCACTTCCTCGGCCAGCCACAGCGCGGTGCGGTCGTAGAAGCTGATGCCCTCTTCCCAGGCGTCGAGTGCGTGGATGACGAGGACGGTGTAGTCGCGGGCCACGCGCCGGCCGGACTCGGACGCATCGTCCTGCGTCAGAGCGAGGTGCAGGAAGCGCCGGCGGCCGCCGCGCAGTCCGAAGCGCCGCGCGCGCTCGAGCTCCTGCTCGGGCACGGCCACGTACAGAAATTCAGGCGGCTTGGACGACGGGCCGGGTTCGACCGGGATCGAGTGTCCGTAGAGCGCGCGGATGCGCTCGCCCTGGATCTCGTAACGCGGTCGGTCGCCGGAGCGGACGGCCTCGTGCACGTCCTCCTCCTCTACCGGTTCGCCGAGGCGCTCGTTGAGCGCGTGCACGACGTCCTCGATGTCGGCGAAGCCGAAGGGGTCCAGCTCGAGGTCGAAGGACTCCGGCTGGTGGCGGAGCATGAAAGCGAGCGAGCGAGTGATGCGCTCGATCAGCGCAGGGTCGGTCATCGGCGGAGCAGTTCGAGCAGGAGGAAAAATGGTCGACCGAGGTCGAAAGATGCCCAAGGAAGTACCCCCCGGCGGTCCCGGTTTCTAGTCCCAAGCGGCCGACTCCTTTCCGACGGGCTCTTCCGCCGCCCCGATTCGTCGTCCCTTCCGGGCCTCCGGGAGGCGTTGCGCCCAGCGCCGCGCTTCTGCCGATAGGGTGCGGTCGTGGACTTCACCCAGGATCTTGTGCCGCTGCTCTTCGCCCTGCTCCTGGGCGGTGCCGTGGGCCTGGAACGCGAGTATCACGGCCGCCCGGCTGGTCTACGCACCCACATCCTGGTGTGCATGTCCTCGACCATGCTGATCCTGATCTCGCGCGAGCTCGGCACGGAGGCGGTGGACGGCGCCGCCAGGGCCACCTTCGACCCCAACCGGATGGGCGCCGGAATCGTGACCGGGATCGGCTTCCTGGGCGCCTCCACCGTCCTGCGCAGCGGAGATTTTTTGCGTGGCCTGACCACCGCCGCCTGCATCTGGTTCGTGGCGGGCCTCGGAATCGTGCTCGGTGCGGAGCACTATGCCTTGGGCATCCTGTGCACCGCGATCGTGCTGCTGGTGCTCACGGTCCTGAACAGCCTGGCCGGCGGCATCACGCCCACGGTCTACCGGCGCCTGATCGTCATCCTGCGCCGGCCCGAGATCGAGCCGCTGGTGGCGGAGATCAAGCGGATCCTCGCCGCCGAGCGCATCTCGGTGATGGACGTGGCCAGCGGTCACGACAACGAGCACGGCACGCAAGAGATCGTGCTCTACCTGTCGCTCCGTAACGAGGGCCAGGCCCCGCGCGTGACCGAGCGCGTGTCGCGGCTCGCCGGCGTCACGCAGGCGCGCTGGAAGTCGATCGCGTCGTAGGGACCTGCCCGCGGGAGGGCGAAGCGCGCGCGCGCTCAAGCTACCGCTGCAGCTCGAGCGGCGGCAGGTCCATCTCCTTGGGGATCTCCACGCCCAGCAGCTTCAACGCCGTCGGCGCCAGCTGCAGGGCACGCACGCCCTCGGGCGGGATCGCGACCTTCTTGTTCGAGAAGAACACGCCCTTCACGTCCGTCAGCGCCATCGACACGTGGTCGCCGGACCAGTTCGAATCGTTGTCGCTGCAGATCGGGCCGGGGACGAGCACGCCGCCCTGCTCCACCGTGTGCAGGCCGCCGCCCGAGGTCGACCAGCCGACGCGGTAGGGCGGACGGAAGCCGGGGATCATGTCCGCTTCCAGCGAGAGGTGCGGCCCGGCGTGGATGTCGGCCGGGAAGTAGACCTCGTTGCAGATCTTCTCGCCGTTGTCCGGATCCTTGGCCGCCAGGAGCTTGGTGCGGATCTCCTCCAGCAACTCGCGCGCGTTCTCGCGATCGACGATGCCCTGCGGTTCGCGGCCCTCGAGGTTCAGGTAGATGAAGCCGAGGCCCAGCGCGTAGGCGCGCGTCTTGGACCAGTCCACGAACAACAAGAAGTCGTCGCTGTCCTTGTTCAGCCCCGGCTTGAGTGCGAGGTAGCCGTTCTCGAGCAGCCAGTTGTTGAGGTGCACCTGGCGCCGGAAACTCTCGAAGCCGTGGTCCGAGATCACCAGCAGGGTGTCCTCGGGGCGCAGCTTGGCCAGCACGTCGCCGATGATGCGATCCATGTTGCGATAGATGGCCGGGATGGCCTCGGAGAGCTGGATGCGCTCGCCGAAGAAGGTCATCTCGCGCGCCGCGACCTCGGGCTTGTACAGCGGGTGACCGACGTCGTAGTACTGGTAGGTCATGTGCTGCACGCGGTCCGTCGTGCTGAACACGCTCATCAGGCAGCGCCAGTCGTCCTTGACGAGCCGCTCCTGGGTCAGCACCTCGCGCCAGTGCTCGGTGAACTCGACGTCCTCCAGCAGCACCTCGGGTTGGATCTTCTCGTCCTTGAAGGGCATGGTCAGCGTCGGCCAGCCGTAGGTCTCGAACAGACCGCAGTCGGAGGCCAGCTCGCTGCTGAACTCGAAGGGACTCGAGATCGGTTGCCAGAAGGGCGGCTGGCGCGGGTCGATATCGAGCGTGTTGATCAGCATCTCGAAGTGCGGCGTGAGCTGCACCAGCTTCGCGCGCGTGATCGCGTGCACCTCGACCAGCCAGTTCAGCGGGAAGGTGAGCGAGTAGTAGTCCGACCAATCGCCGGGGGCGAGGATCTGCTCTTGATCGCCCAGCTTCACGCGCGCCTTGCCGTCCTCGACGCGCACCTCCAGCTCGACGGGCACGCGCCCGGCCGTGAGGTCTTTGCGGTACTTGCCCTCGCCCAGGTACCAGTCGAGGCGGTCCTTGAGGCTCTCCTTCTGCGTTGGGTCGCTGGCCGCGTCGTACTCGGCCTGCAAGCGCTCCTGCTCGTAGAAGTTGCGCGGCCCGTAGACCTTCGAGCGGATCACGCCGCCCTCCTCGTCGACGCGGAAGATAGTGCCCGCGGTGGTGGTCGTCTTGCCCTCGCGGCTGAACTGCGCCGGATCGGTCGTGTAGATGAACCACTGCCCGAGGTCGCCGCGCGAATCGGGCAGACCGAGGCCGTGCAGCACCTTGGCGCCGGAGGTCGTAGGCCCGTCGAAGGATTGCGCCGCGTCGAGCACGACGCAGGGCACGCCCGCGCGCGCGGCGTAGTCCCAGAAGCCCTGGGTCTTGCACACGTTCGAGGTGTGCGGGTAGGCCTTGGGCAGCAGGTTGCGCGCCTGGAAGCCGGCGAAGGCCGCCCCGCCGCCAGCCAGCAGCGCCAGCACCGTCGCCACCTTGAAACGGCGGAACACGAGCTGGCTCAGCAGCAGCACCACCAGGAACGCGGCGCCACCGGCGGCGCCGCCCAGCGCCGCGGGGCTCCACTGCGGCACCGGCGTGTTCTGGAACTGCTCCAGCGGCATGGCGGTCTTCTTCTCCTTGCGCTCCACGTAGCCGAAGCCCGGGGTGGGCGCCGAGCCGCCGAGGACGCGCTTGATGAAGCCAGGCACGCCGGTCTTGGCCGGGTTCTGGCCGCTGTTCAGCGAGGCCCAGGAGACGGGCGACTCGGTCGGCACGACGACGTCCAGCGGCGCGAAGGTGCCGGTCTCGGCCAGCTTCTTGAAGGTCGGATAGCGCCCGGGGTCCTTGGCCATCAGCTCGCGCACCGTGCGCGCGTCCGCGCCGTCGAAGCCGAGGATCACCACGCGCCCCTTGCCCTCGCCGCCGGACGGGTCGGCGGCGGCGTGGGACGGAGCGCTGGCGAACAGCGCCACGGCGAGGGACGCGAGGAGCAGACGGAATCGGTTCATGAGGGGAGTGAGACCGGCCGAGGCGGACGGGATAGGATCCCGGATCGAATGCGACGAACCGCGCTGCAGAACCTGGTGGGATCGCCGACGGGCCCCGTGGGGAGGGGGAAACGGGCAGGAGAGATCGGCAGATCGGGGCGGTTAGCTAAGGGCCGGCGCCGGCCGCTGTCAAACCCAGGCTCGTCGAGTGAGTCGGGACGCTTGCTCTTGCTCGCCATCGCACTCGTGGTCCTGAGCGGAATCCTGGTGTTGTGGTTCTGGCCGGGAGAACGCGCGAGCGGACGCTCGAACGCGCCGGGGCCGCAGAAATACATGGACTCGGCGAAGATGGCGCAGGATCTCGCCGCGCCCGCGCCGCTCGCCGCCGAGCCCGCGCCTACGCGGGTCACGGGCACGGAGTTGGAGCCCTTCGCCGCAACGCGCACGAACCCCGTGCCCGACGGCGCGAAAGGCTCGCTGCGCGGCCACGTCGAGGTCAGCGGCGAGCAGGACTTCCCGGCGAGCTGGCGCCTGCTCCTGCGCCCGAGCACGACCATGCCCCAGCGCGAGCGCGCCGAATCGCGCACGCTCGAGTTCACCGACGGGCGCAAGGACTTCGAGGTCGCCGAGCTGCCCCTCGGCGGCTACGACGTCTCCGCTCAGGCGACCGGCTTCAACGGCCAGATCCTGCCGCTGTTGCTCGAGCCCGGCAGCGAGCACCCCTTCGTGAACCTGCGCCTGGTGCCGTGCGGCGAGCTCGAGGGGCGCGTTCTGGACGCGCAGGGCCTCGCGGCCGAGGGCGTGACGATCTCGCTCCTCCCCGTCGCCGACCCGACGCCGCTCGAAGCCGTGAGCGGCGCGGACGGCGTGTTCCGCTTCCCGCAGCTCTCCGACGGCGCCTACGAGCTGCTGGTGGGCAAGACCACGGCTCCGCTCATGCCCGAGCACCATCCGGTGCGCTTCCAGGCGCCGCACCTGACCTTCCCGGACCTCACCCTTCCACTGCTGGGCGAGCTGCACGTGCGCGTGGTCGATTCGCTCGAGCGCCCGCTGGAGGGCGTCGAGGTGACCGGCAGCGGCACGAACGGCGGCGTGTTCGTGGGCAAGACCGATTACGACGGACGCCTGGTGGCGAAGCACCTGCCGAGCGGCCGCTTCCGCCTGCGCCTCTCCCATCCGGCGCTGGACGAGAAGTACGCGCGCCGCGTGGCGGTGGATGTCGTCGCCGGGGAGGTGGCCCAGGCGCCCGTGCGCCTCGGCCCCTGAGCTACTAGGTTCGAGAGTCCGCGCTCCGCGCGCGGATTCTCCGGAGTAGTAGCTCCGGCGCCGCCGGCGCCGCGCCGCTCATCAAGCGGCGAGGAGGGGGAGGCCGCGTGTCGCGCCTGGCCTGGAGGAGGAGTCGCGCGGGAGGGTCTGCCTCCCCCGCCAACAAGAACTCAGCGCGGGCGCATGAGGTCTCATTGGGTTGCGGGCTGCAGCCCGCGCTGAGAGCGTGAGCAAGAATCCCGCGCCGCT
>SIAI01000059.1 GCA_009691855.1 Planctomycetota bacterium
TCCCCCTCCTCGCCGCTTGATGAGCGGCGCGGCGCCGGCGGCGCCGGAGCTACTACTCCCGAGAGTCCGCGCGCGGCGCGCGGACTCTCGAACCTAGTGGCTCAGTCCTTCTTCTTTTTCAGCAGGCTGTCGAGCTTCCCGCCGAGCTTGTCGCCGGCGGCCTGGACCGCCTTCTGGGCTTCTGGGCTGAGCTTGCCGCCAGCTTCTTCGAGCTTGCCCTGGACCTTGCCCACTTCGGCGTCGAGCTGAGCGCGCGCCTGGCCCTCGAGCCCGTCCATCCGCCCGCGCAGATCCGCCAGCAGCTCCGCCGGCAGCGCGTCGCCTCCCTGCTGGATCGCCGCACGCACGACCGTCCTCACCACCAGCGCGCAGAGCTGCGCCAGGGTCATGTCCGTGCCGAGGTCCGTGACCACGATCTCGGGGATGTTCAAGCTAAGCTTCGTCAGGTCACCGCCCTGGGGCAGGAGGTTGACGGTCGCGCGCACGTCGCGCACGACGAGCCTCTGCAGCACGAACACCTTGCCGCCCTCGCCGTCCGCGCTCGGCGCCTGGCCTGCGGGCGTCGTCGCGCCGGACTCAAAGCGCGAGAGATGATCGAGGATGACGCCGTAGTTCGTGCCCCGGGCGTTGCGCTCGAGGTCCAAGGTGATGCCTTCCAGGACGAGCTCGGGGATCGTCACGCGCTCCGCGCGCAGGCTGGAGAGCGGCAACGCGAGCCGGGTGCCGCCCAGGGCGAAGAAGTTCGGCTCGGCGAAGCCCGCTGGATTGGCCACCGTGAGTCTGTGCAACGCGAACTCGCCGGAGACGATGTCGATGCTGGCACTCTCGAGGCGCGTCGCGACGCCCAAGGCATGGCTGCCGCCGGCCTCGATCGCGGCCTTGGCCAGGGAATCGATGAACAGGATCACGCCCACGCCGGCGAGCGCGAGCAGCAGCGCGAGGCCGAAGACGATGCGCACGCCGAGCTTCATGGGCTCATCCCAGCGAAATCCGGGCGCCGACGAAAGCCCGCGGTTCACGGCACGCGCGCCCGGTGTCCCTTCCCCGAAGTATTGCCAACAATCCGCCGCACTGAATCGCCGCTGGCGGCGTTGCGCCTCCTCCCTAGTATTGCAGCGAATACGCGTCGTCGGCGCGCCTTGCCAGCGACGATCCATCACGGCGCCTTGTTGGCGCTACTTCGGGGAAGGAACACTAGCCACCGAGCTCGAAGGCCGGGACCGACGTCGAGGGCTCGAGCCCCATCCAGTCCCGTTCGAGTGCCGTGTAGAGCGAGCGGAAGTCCGTGGTGAAGCCGACATCGCCATCGACCAGGTGCTCGAGATCGGGCGGGGTGCCCTTCATGCCACCGCTCATTCGCCCGCCCGCGAGGAATACCGGGGCGGCCGCGCCGTGGTCCGTGCCGCGCGAGGCGTTCTCCTCCACGCGCCGCCCGAACTCGCTGAACACGAACGTCAGTACGCGCTCGCGCGCGCCCAAGGCGGTCAGGTCGCGCTGGAAGGCGGCCAGACTGCGGGCGAGTTCGTCCAGACGCGCCGCGTGCAGTTGCGCCTGGCGCGCGTGGGTGTCGAACCCTCCGAGCGTCACCAGGAAGAGCCGCGTGTCGAAGCCGCCAGCGACGAGCCTGGCGATCAGGCGCAGCTTCGCGGCCAAGTCGAGATCGGGATAGGCCGAACTCGCGGGCTGGGCGATGGCGCGCTCCATCCGTTCGGCGGCCGCGTAGGCGCTGCGCGCGGCTCCGCGCAGGAAGGCGAGGTCGCCGGTGGCGGCGCCAGGTGCCACGAGGCGTGAGCGCTCGTCCGCCAGGGACGGGAGTTCGGCGAGCCTCAGGCTGTGCTCGTCGCGCACGGTGGGGGCGAACACACTGCGTCCCATCAGCGCCAGCGGCAGTTCCTCGTCGCCGACGTGCAAGGCCGGCATCGAGCCGGGCGCCGTGCGCAGGATCTGATCGGCCATGCGCCCGAGCCAGCCAATGCCGCGCGGCGGCTGCGCCGGATCGGCGCTGTGCCAGATCTCGAGCGAGCGGAAGTGCGAGCGGTTGGCGCCGGGATAGCCGACGCCCTGGACGACGCTGAGCTGTCCTTCTGCGAAGAGCTCGCCCAGCTCTCCCAGCGACGGGTGCAGCCCGTGGTCCGCGTCGAGCGCATGCAGGTTCGAGGGCTTCATTCCGAGCGTGGGGCGCGCGCGGAAGTAGCCGTCCTGACGCAGGGGCACGACCGTGTTGAGGCCGTCGTTGCCGCCGGTGAGCTGCACCACGACGAGTACGCGCTCGGCCTGCGAGCCGGAACACGGGCGCGCGAAACCCGCCAGCGCCGGGACGAGGGCCGTGACCCGCAGGCCATCGATCAGGAAGCGGCGGCGTGTGACGAGCATGGGAGCCTCAGAAGAGCTGGAACTCGGGCGTGGTGAGGAGCAGCGCGGCGCCCGCGATCCGTGCCTGTTCGAGATCGGGCTGCCGCAGCGTGCGCCGCAACGCCGCGGCGAGCTCGGCGTCGGCCGTGTCGGGCAGCAGGCGTTCGAGCAGCGCCGCGGCCAGCGCCTCGCCCGCGCCCGCGCCCAAGACCAGCGCGAGATCGACGTGGACCTCGCCCTCGTCGGCGCCACCCCGCGCCAGCTCGACCAGCGCGTTGTGCCGCGCGATCCAGCTGCCCGAGTGGATCCAGGCCCGTCCGCCGTCCCAGCCCTTGACCGAGGGCGGGCGGAACAGGGCCTGGCCCATCTCCGCGGCCCAGCGCGCGGCGCGGCGCGGCGCGACCCGCGCTCCGAGGGCGCGCGCGGCGACGGCCACGAGCTCGACCGGCCCGGCGATGCGCGCGCGGCGCGCGGCGGGGGAGAAGAAGAGCTTCGAGGACAGCAGCGCGCGCAGCACGCGTTCGACGTTCCACTCGCAGCGCACGAGTTCGGCGACCACGGCCGCGATCCAGGGCTCCTGCACCTCGCTGCCCACGAAAGCTTCGAGCAGCACGCGCGCCACGTGCCGTGCGCAGGCCGGCTGGGCCAGGATCAGGTCGAGCGCGTCGTCGCTGCTCCAGCGGCCCGCGTGCGCGAAGAGCGTCTTCTCGCCGTCGTCGTGCTGCGCGGCGCGGAACACGGACGCGCGCCCCTCGGTGCCCCAGCCGGAGAACGCGCGCGCGGCCTCCTGGACGTCGCGCTCCTCGTAGTTGCCGATGCCGAGCGTGAACAGCTCCAGCACCTCGCGCGCGAAGTTCTCGTTCGCGTGCCCGCGCCGATTCGAGTCGCCGTCCAGCCAGACGAGCATCGCCGGGTCGCGCGCCAGCGCGTGCAGCAGCGCGCGGAAGTCGCCCAGCCCCTGCGTCCGGAACAGCTCGTTCTGCGCGTGCATCAGGCGCACGTCGTCGACCTTGTCGTTCGAGGTCGCGAACAGGTCGTGCCACACGAGCGTCATGCGCTCGTGCAGCGGCGCGCCACCGGCCAGGATCAGCCCCATCCACCAGGCCTGCAGCAGCTCGAGTTCACCCGCGGCCAGCAGCGGCCGGATCGAAGCGCGCAGCGCCGGCTCGGTGCGCTCCGCGAACAGTTGCTCCAGGCTCGCCTCGTGGCCCACCTCGAGCGCGCGCTCGAGCTCAGCCGGCGTGGCCCCGAACCCCGCACGCCGATAGAGGTGCGCGGCGGCCGCGCGATCCCACGCTCCGGCCGTCGGTCGCCAGGGCTCGAGCAGCTCGTCGCTCATCGCGGCGCGCCTTCCGCCGCCAAACGCAGCTCGACGCGCAGTTCGGGAGACGTGCTCGTCTGCGCCTCGAGCTCGACCCGCACGCTGCGGAAAGAGGCCAGGGCCAGCCGTAGCCCCTCGATCTCCTTCTCGGCTGCGGCCCGCTCGAGCCCCTCTTCGAGCATCTTGCGCGCGACCAAGAGTTCGAAGTTCTGGTCGAGCACCTGGCGCCAGCTGCGGGCGTCGAGCTCCAACGTCTCGCGCGAACTCGAGGCCGCCAGCGGCGCGGCCCCTTCCAGCTCGCGCACCACCTCGCGCACCAGCGCCGCGTGCGTGCCCAGGACGAGGTGGCGTCCGACGACGGCGATGGCGGGTTCGAGGTTGTAGCGCACATCGACTCCTTCACCGGGACGCGGAGCGGCGAAGCGCGCGGCGCTGATCTCGGTCGAGCCCTCACGCTCGAGGTGCAGGCGCATGCCGCGCTCGCCCTTCTGCGCGCGGTCGACGTTGGCGATCGAGATGATCGTCTGGAACGCGGCGCTCCAGGCCTCACCGTCGCGCTCGTCGCCCAGCACGGCCACCAGGGCGAGGCCAGGCAGCGGGATCTCAGGCTTCAATTCGGTGTCGAAGGGGAGCGCGCGCGAGACGAGGCGGATCCAGGGCGAGACGCGACTCAACACCTCTTCGCCCAGGTCCTGGCCCTCGAAGAAGAGCGCGCCGTTCGTGATCGCCTCGGCGAAGGCCGGCAGCGCCTCGGGCGCGAAGAGCTCGCCGCGCTGCGCGAGGAAGCGCGCGTAGTCGCGGTAGAGCAGCGCCGAAGCCGCGCCGCCCGCCAGCTCGGCCGGAACCTCGCTGGCACGCGCCAAGGGCGCCAATGAAGGCACACACGGTGCCTCGAAGGCTGTGAAGCGCAGGTCGAGCCCCCGCTCGTCGTAGAGCTGTAGCGTCGCGCTCAGGGCGTGCGCCGAGAGCAGCGCCGAGAGCTCCGCGCCGAGCAGCCCTTGGGCTGCGGGAGTGCGATTCGCCTGGCGCAGCTTGCGGAAGCCCTCGTCCGCCGCCGGCTCGAGCGCGGCGAGGTCGACCCAGGCCCACAGGGCGGCGTCGCTCGGCCGCCGCGCGCGCAGTGCCTCGAACCCTTCGCGCGCGAGCAGCCCATCGCCTTCGGCGTCGGCGCACAGGGCCAGCGTCTCCTCGACGAGGTCTCCGTCGTTGCCCAGGACCAGCAGCGTTTCGCGGTGAGCCACGTAGGCTTCGCCCAGGGTCCACACGTCCGCGCCGCTCCACGAGCGCTGGGGGTGGTCGAAGGCGCCCGGCCAGCCGAACTGGCGCTCGAGCGCGTCGAACCCACGCTTCAGTGCGCGCTCCACGGCCTGCGCGTCGCTGCCGCGGGCCACGACGACGATTTTCTTCGTCGTCGGATCGAACCCGAGGCCCACGCCGGCGCGCGTCAGGTCCGCCAGGAGCGGCAGGACGGGAGTACCGAGCCAGGCCTCCGCCCGTGCCAGTCCTTCCGCCGGCGACAGGGGCAGCTCGGTGAGGAGCCTCGCGCCCAGTTCGCTCTGCGCCAGCCCCTTCAGGAAGGGATGTTCGAGGCCGCGCTCGAGCAACGGAAGCAGGCCGCTCGCCTCGAGGTACACCCCGCATCGCTCGGGGATCAGGGAAGGAATGGGTCGATCGGGCGCGAGTGGAGCTGGCCGAACGGCCAGCGACCGCGGCAGGACCAAGGCCAGGAGCGCGAAGGCAGCGAGCGGGAGCGCGGGCTTCATGGGTGCGAGGCTGAGCTCTCGAGGGGCGCGAAGTGAAAGGAAAGTGAGTTGACCCTTTCGGCACCAGGCTCCGTGGTCGGAATGCGCTCGAGCGGGCAGAATGGGACGCCCGCCCGTGCCTTGTCCGATGCGCGGAGCCTCCCTCGTCCCCCTGCACTGTCCCCCTGCACTTGGAGTAGGCATGCGCCTTCGTCGTCCCGGCCTGGCCTGGGTTCTCGCGCTCACCGCGCTGGCCCCACGCAGCGCAGCTCAGGCTGCGCTCAAACCCCAGCCCTACTGCATCCGCGGCGTCGCGCTGGATCGGGCCGGAGAGAAAAAGGGCACGCTGATCCTGCGCGACGGCGCGATCACGGCGATTCTGGACGAGTCCGCGCCGCCGCCGCCGGGCACGCGCGTGGTCGAGGGTGCAGGTCTGTTCTGTCTGCCAGCCTTTCTCGACGCCTTCTCGCACCAGGGGTGCACTGTCCCGCAGCCGGTGAAGGACCAGGATCTGCCGCCGAACGAGCAGGCCGACGTCGGCATCGACATGCGCCTGGCAAATCGCAAGGGCATCCAGCCTGGTTTCCGCGCGGTCGAGGCGCTGGCGATCACGAAGGAGCAGAGCGAGGCCTGGCGCAAGAGCGGCTTCGGCGCGGCGCTGATCGCGCCGGGTGGGGAGCTCCTGTCGGGCGCGAGCGCCCTGGCGACGACGCGCGAGGCCGCGATGCGCGACCTCGTGATGCGCGACGAAGTCTTTGCTCACGCCGCGTTCACCGCCAACGGCCCGGGCTACCCGAGCACGCTGATGGGCTACTTCGCCCAGCTACGCCAGTTCTTCCTCGACAGCCAGCGCCAGCTCGAGCTCGAGCGTCGCTACGCGCAGGGCCGCCCCGGCCTGCGCCCGGCCTTCGATGCCTCGCTTGCCGCGGGCGCGGCGCTGGTGAGCGGGCAGCGCATGCTGCTGTGCGAGGCAAACCAGTCCGACGATTTCGAGCGCTGGGAGCGCCTGGCGGAGGAGTTCGGGCTGAAGCTGGGCTTCGTGGGCGGCGGCGAAGCATGGCGCGTGCAAGACGAGCTCGCGCGCCGCGGCGCGACGGTCGTCCTGACCCTCGACTGGGGCAAGGAGGTCAAGGATCCGCGCCCGAAGGCGGAGGACAAGAAGGACGAGACCAAGGCCGAGGAGCCCAAGAAGGAAGACGCGGCGGCGAAGCCAGGCGAGGCGACGGATGCAACCGCCGCGAAGGCGGCCGAGGCCCAGGAGGAAGCCGCGGCCAAGGAGGCTGCCTGGAAGTACGACGAACCCTACGCCGTGCGCCTCGAGCGCCGCTTGAAGTGGGAGAAAAGCCGCGACTGCGCCCTGCGCCTCGGTGAGGCCGGCGTGCGCCTCGTGTTCGGCTCGGCGAGCGGCAAGCCCAGCGAGCTGCTCGAGCACGTGCGCACGCTGGTGAAGACCGGCCTGCCCGCGGATCGCGCGCTGGCCGCGCTGACGCACGATGCGGCCGAATTCCTGGGCGTCGAGCGCCGCCTGGGGCGCATCGAGCCCGGCTTCGACGCGACCTTCGCGCTGTGGCGCGCGGACCCGCTGACGGACGAGAAGGCCAGCGTCGCGTGGGTCTTCGTCGATGGCTTCCCCAGCGAGTTCAAGGAGGAGAAGAAGAAGGGCGCCGGTCCGAGCGAGGGTGTGGACGCCAGCGGCAGCTGGCAGCTCGAGTTCCAGGGCGAGGGCGAGGGCGTGAAGACGGCCACGCTGGTGCTCACGATGGAGAAGGACGGCGCGCTGAAGGGCACGCTCGAGGTCGAGAACCCGATGGGCGGCGCGCACGTCACCGCCGACGTGTCGGGCTCGGTCTCGGCCGACGAGCTGGAGCTCGAGTGCACGCTCGCCTTCGGCCAGTTCTCGATCGACGTCACGCTCACGGCCACGCTCGCGGGCGATGCGCTCGACGGCAAGAGCACCTTCAAGATGCCCGGGGGCGACGAGCCCACGTCCCAGTCCTTCACCGGCAAGCGCGCGCCCAAGTAAGGAGCTCTCCATGAACCTGCTCACCTTCCTGCTGTTTTCCCTGGGCTCGGCCGTCGGCGGCGACGAGGCCAAGAGCGCCTTCGAGCATCCCAGCGAGCTCGACGCCGATCGCGTGCCGACCCTGGACGCGAGTCACGGTGCGCTCGTGCGCGGCGTGACGATCCACTCGGCCGTCGCGCCGGCCTTCGTGGGCGACGTGCTCGTGCTCGACGGCGACATCGCCGCGATCGGCGACGACCTGAAGGCGCCCGAGGGCGTGCTCGTCGTGGACGGCCATGGCAAGCACCTCGCGCCGGGCGTGATCGACACGCACTCGCACATGGCCATCGACGGCGGCGTGAACGAGGGCACGCTGTCGATCACGGCCGAGTGCGACATCAGCGACGTGACCGATCCGGACGATCTCTCGCTCTACCGCGCCCTGGCCGGCGGCGTGACGACGATCCAGTGCCTGCACGGCTCGGCCAACGCCATCGGCGGGCGCAGCGAGGTGCTCAAGCTGCGCTGGAAGCGACGCGCGGACGAGCTGCGCTTCCCGGGTGCGCCGCAGGGCATCAAGTTCGCGCTGGGCGAGAACCCCAAACGCTCCAACTTCGGCCCCGGCGAGCGCTATCCCGCCACGCGCCCGGGCGTCGAGTCGGTGTTCCTGCGCGCCTTCAAGCGCGCGCTGGAGTACCAGGGCGAGTGGAAGGGCTACGCCGACGCGCGCGCGCGCGGCGAGGACGCGATGGCGCCGCGGCGCGACGTGCGGCTCGAGGTCCTGAGCGGGATCCTCGACGGCGAGGTGAAGGTGCACTCGCACTGCTACCGCTCCGACGAGATCCTGATGCTCCTGCGCACGGCCGAGACCTTCGGCTTCCGCGTGCAGACGCTGCAGCACGTGCTCGAGGGCTACAAGATCGCGTACGAGATCGCGCAGCACGGCGCGGGGACCTCGACCTTCAGCGACTGGTGGAGCTACAAGGTGGAGGCCTACGACGCGATCCCGCAGAACGCGGCGCTGCTCGACGAGGCCGGGGTCGTCTCCACGCTCAACTCCGACAGCGACGAGCTCATCCGCCACCTGTACCTCGAGGCGGCCAAGTCGGAGCGCTACGCCGGGCTCGATCCGGTGCGCGCGCTGCGGCTGGTGACGCTCAACTCGGCGATCCAGCTCGGGATCCAGGCGCGCGTGGGCTCGATCGAGGTAGGCAAGGACGCCGATCTCGTGCTGTTGAACGCCGATCCGCTCTCGGTCTACGCGCGCGTCGAATGGACGATGGTCGACGGCAAGATCGAGTTCGTTCGTCGCGACGCCTTCGGCCTGGACGGCGCGCCGGCGAGCGTCCCGGCGCTCGAGCCGAGCCCGACGGTCGAGGCGCGCTTCGACCCGCGTGGAGGCGACGTGCTGGCGATCGTGGGCGGCACGCTGCACCCGATCGACGCGCCGGACGTGCCGGACGGAACGTTGCTCGTGCAAGGCGGGCGCATCCTCGACCTCGGCGCGGACGTGGCCGTTCCGGCCGGCGCGCAGGTGCTGGACGCCCAGGGCAAGCACGTCTGGCCGGGGATGATCGCGCTCGACACGTCGCTCGGCCTGCGCGAGATCGGTTCGGTGCAGGGAACCCTGGACGACTCCGAGGTGGGCGGGAACCAGCCGGACCTGCGCATGACCACGGCCTACCATGCAGCCTCGGCGCACATCGCGGTGACGCGCTCGAACGGCATCACGCGCTCGCAGACCTCGCCCCAGGGCGGCGGACCGTTCGCCGGACAATCGTCGGTCATGAGGCTCACTGGTGACACCTGGGAGGAGGCGCTGACGGTCGATCGCGACATGCTGCACGTGCGCTTCCCGGTCGCGGCCAACGTCGAGGAGACCAAGAAGAAGCCGGTCGAGATCGAGGCCATGAAGAAGCTCCTGGCCGAGGCGCGCGAGTACGGGCGCCTGGCCGACGAGGCCGCGCAGCTGGCGCTCGTCCCGCCGCCGTTCGATCCGCGCCTGGACGCGCTCGTGCCCTACGCGCGCGGGCAGAGGCGCGTGGCGCTGCACGCCAGCAACGCGCAGACGATCCTGTACGCGCTCGAGTTCGCCAAGGACGAGAAGCTCGACGCCGTGCTGTACGAGGCCGGCGAGGGCTGGAAGGTCGTGGACGCCATCCGCGCCTCGGGCCTCTCCGTGGTGGTCGGACCGGTGCTGGCCCTGCCGTCCTCGGAATACGACCCCTACGACGCGGCCTACGCCAACGCGGCCGTGCTGCAGCGCGCGGGCATCGAGATCGCGATCATGGCCCTCGACGACGACAACACGCGCAATTTGCCACACCATGCCGGCGTCGCGGTGGCCTATGGGCTGCCGCGCGAGGCGGCGCTGCGCGCGATCACCTACACGCCGGCCAAGCTGTTGGGGCTCGAGCGCGAGTTCGGCAGTCTGCGCGCGGGCAAGATCGCCGACATCGTCGTCACCGACGGCGACCTGCTCGAGGCCAGCTCGCACGTCGAGGCCGTGCTCATCGACGGAAAGGTGCAGGACCTCGGCAACCGCCAGAGCGAGCTGTATCACTACTACCAGGAACGCCTGCACCGCCTGCAGGGCCGCTGACCATGGCCGCCAAGGACCTCGAGATCACCTGTCCGTGCTGCGCGAGCCGCATCGAAGTCGATCTACGTACCGGCAAGGTGCTGCGCTGGAACAAGAAGAGCGAGCTCGACGAGGCCGGCAAGCCGGTCGTGCGCGAGAGCGACTGGGGCGCGGCCAACGAACGCGTGAGCAAGCGCATGGGCTCGGCCAACGACAAGTTCGACGAGACGCTCACGCGCGAGAAGAACCGCGAGAAGGACCTGGACGACCTCTTCCGCAAGGCGAGCGAGAAGCTGGGGCCGCCCAAGGTCGAGGAGTGAGCTCCTAGTGTCCCGTTTCACGAGTATCGCGAGCGAGGCGCCGTGATGGATCGGGGCTGGCAAGGCGCACCGACGACGCGTATTCACTGCAACACTCGGAGGAGGCGCAAGGACGTCAGCGCCGATCAAGTGCGGCTGGTCGTTTGCGCCACTCGTGAGACGGGACACTCAGCATGAGGATCGCTCGTGGGGCCCGGCGCTCGCTGCTCGTGCTCGCGATCGTGGTCGTCGGCGATCGACTGCTGGATCGGCTCCTGCTCGCGGACGGGCTGTTCCTCGGGCGTCCGATCGCACCCTTCGACCCGCCGCTCTTCTCGCCAGGCCAGTGCGAGGCTCTGCGGCACATCCAGAGCGAGCTCGCGTCGCCGAGTCCGAAGCCGGGCAAGTTCGACGCCGAACTCGGCTGGTGCAACAAGCCCGACAGCGGCTTCGGCGAGTTCCGCTACGACTGGGCCGGGGCGCGGATTGCTTCGGCGCCCCTGGCACGCGCCAAGTCGACAGGTGTGCGTCGCGTGGTCGCCGTGGGCTGTTCGATGACCCACGGCGAGGAGGTCGGCGCGGAGCAGTCCTGGTGCGCACGCACGGACGTGCTCCTCCCGGACGTCGAGATCGCCAACCTCGGAGTCGCGGCCTATGGCATCGATCAGGCGCTGTTGCGGTTGCGCCGCGATGGCTGGGGCCTAGAGCCGGACGAGGTGTGGCTCGGCATCCTGCCGCAGGCGGCGATGCGCGTGACAACGCTCTTTCGGCCGCTGCTCGACCACTGGTCCCTGGACGTGGCCTTCAAGCCGCGCTTCCAGCTGGATGCAGGGGGGGAGCTCGAGCTCGTGCCCTGCTCTGCGCGCAGCCTGGAAGACGTGGCGCGCCTCCTGGGAGATCAGCGCGCGCTGCTCGACGCGTTCGCGGGGCACGATCCGTGGGTGGAACGCTCGGCGCTGGCCTATGCGCCGCGCGGTTCGAGCTGGCTGCACGGTTCGTTCGTCGCGCGGCTGCTGATCACTGGCCTGGAGCGCAGTGGGCGCGACCTGGCTTCCTGTTTCCAGGAGGAGACAGGATTCGGGGCGTTGTACACGGCCATCGTGCGCTCGATGGCGCGCGAGACGATGCAGCACGGAGCGCGCTTTCGCATCATCCTCTTGCCCGGCAAGGATGACCTCGCAGAGCGCACGCGCACCGGCCGCGGATACTGGGAGGATTGGTGCACGCGCCGCAAGGCAGAGGGAGTAGAGGTCGTGGAGCTCACGTCCGTACTAGAGCTCCCGGTGGAGGAGCTCGGGACCTGGTTCGCGCCGCAAGGGCACTACAACCCCGAGGCTAGCGAGCGCGTCGCAGGAGAGCTCGTCCGCCGCCTCGCGCTCTGAACGTTGAACTCGCCGCGCGCGGATCTTCGCGCTGTCGGGTGTCTGCCGGCGACGCTAGGCTTCGCCGCGGTCACTTCCCCAGAACCCCGGCGATCGGATCGACATGGAGGAACGGCGTTTTCAGGCCGTCAAGGCGTACAAGAACGAGGCCTTCCTGGACAGCCAGTCGGCGCGCAGCCTGCGCATCCTCGCCGAGTACCTCGAGCCGGAGTCCCGCTTCGAAGAGTTGCGCATCCGCGACACGGTCGTGGTCTTCGGCTCCTCGCGCATCCTCTCGCGCGAGGAGGCGAGCAAGCGTCTGGCGGAGGCCGAGCGCACGGGCGCCGACCTCGCCAAGGCCAGGAAGCAGTTAGAGATCTCGCGCTACTACGAGGAGACGCGCGAGTTGTGCAGCCGGTTGACGACCTGGTCGAAGGGCCTATCCGGTACGGATCGGCGCTTCGTGATCTGCTCCGGGGGCGGTCCGGGGATCATGGAGGCCGCCAACCGCGGTGCCTCCGAGGCGCGCGGCGAGAACATCGGGCTCAACATCTCCATCCCGCAGGAGCAGAACGAGAACCCGTACATCACCCACCGCCTGGCCTTCGAGTTCCACTATTTCTTCATGCGCAAGTACTGGTTCGCCTACCTGGCGAAGGCCTTCGTGATCATGCCCGGCGGGTTCGGGACGCTGGACGAGTTCATGGAGATCCTGACGCTCATCCAGACCCACCGCATCCGCAAGAAGTGCGCGCTCGTGCTGTACGGCTCGAGCTACTGGGACAAGGTGCTGCACTTCGAGCCGTTCGTGGAGTTCGGCACGATCAGCCCGGAGGATCTGGCGCTGTTCCACCGCTCGGACACGGTGGACGATGCCTTCGGGTACCTGACGTCGTGGCTCACGCAGAACGTCCTGAACGACAGCCACGCTCCGGGTGGGGCGCGGTGAAGGCGGTCACCGACCAGCTCACTTTCCGCCGGTATAGCCCAGGCCGTCCAGCACCGAGGCTCCCCCCGAGTCCCCGCTCTCCTTGGCGCGCCTCGAGAGTTCGTTCCCTAGGCCTGCGAGGACCTGTGAGTTCGGGAACATCTCCTTGCCGACCTTGAGCACCGCGCCAGCGTCCTCGAACTTGCCCGCGTCACCGAGGCGGCTAGCGATCGTGTTGACGTTCTCCTCCGAGAGCTGGGTGGGGTGGGCCTTCGCGAACTCGACGAACTCGGTGCGCGCCTTGGCGGCATCCGTTCTGGTGTGGGCCTGCATCAGGCCGATCTTCGCGCGCTTCCACTCGGGGTTGGTCGTGTCGGAGCCGAGCTCGGCGAGCGCCTTCTCGTAGCTCTTCGCGGACTCCTCCCACTTGCCCGAGCCCCAGGCCTTGGCTCCTTCGTCGGTCAGCACACGGGGGTCAGAGCTACTGCAGGCCGGCACGAAGGCGAGAGCGAGGACGAGGATCAGGCGCACGTTCATGGGTCTCCTTGGGTGTGGGGTGCGTCTACGGCATTCGGAAGGTCGGCGTGGGAGCCTTCCCTCCGGCGGGGCTCCGAGATCACGGAACAACCCCTTTGATTTCAAGGAGTTAGGCCGCCGGCGGCCGCTCGACGCTTCCCTGACACTCCTTCGAGAGTACGTTAGGAGTGCGATTGGAGTGCTGCCGGCTTCCACGGGGAACCCGGCGGCTCTGACGCGTCCCACCCTGAGCCCTTTCCGCGATCGAAGGAAGCCGCCGCGTGCGAGAGAGCAAGGTCACCGTCAAGATCCCGCGCCCCCTGTACCGGAAGGTCCAGCAAGTCGTCGACGGCTCGGGCTTCAACTCGCCGACCGACTTCATCGTCTACGTGCTGCGCGACCTGATGGGCGAGGCCGAAGACCTCCCGCGAGAGCTGAACCAGGAGGAGCTCGACGGCGTGAAGCGAAAGCTCAAGAACCTGGGCTACCTCTAGACCAAAGCTGCCGATTCCTTACTCCACCACCCATGCCCACCTCCACTCTCGTCCGCGTGTCGCCGGTCCACGGCGGTCTCCCCCAGCCCGTTTCGCGCATCGCGGCCAAGTCCGACATCGCGGCTTGGTCGAAGCTGGTCGCCATAGACGTCAACGACAACGATCGCACCTCGCTCTACCGCATCGGTGACGGCACGCTCTCGCCGCTGACCGGGCCGATGACCGAGACCGACTACCGTTCGGTGCTCGACAAGGCCGCGATCGTGCGCGGCGGCAAGTCGTGGGCCTGGACGATCCCGATCATCCTGCCGGTGACGGATGCCGAGGCCGCGAAGCTCAAGGCGGGCGTCGAGGTCGCGCTCTCCTTCGAGGGCAAGGTCTTCGGCAAGCTCGCCGTGCAGTCCGTCTTCGCCTGGGACAAGACCGAGTTCATCCGCGTCGTGTACGGCACGCCGCGCCTCGACCACCCGGGCGCGCGCCTGTGGACCGCAGATGCGCGCACCAAGCTCGTCGGCGGCGAGGTAACGCTTGCGCCCTTCGTGGACTCGCGTCCGTTCGCCAAGCGCATCCTGCCGCCCACCGAGACGCGCAAGCTGCTCGAGGCCAAGGGTTACGAGCAGTCGGTCGCCTTCCAGACGCGCAACCCGCTGCATCGCGCGCACGAGTACGCGCTCGTCTACGGCGCCGAGATCATCCTGCGCAAGACCGGCAAGAAGACCGGCGTGATCCTGAACCCGCTCGTCGGCCAGCTGAAGGGCGACGACGTCCCGGCCGACGTGCGCATGCAGACCTACGAAGCACTGGTAGACGGCAAGTTCCTGGGCCAGGGCGACATGGACGAGTCGCTGTGGAAGGCGAAGGGCCAGGACCTGAACGCGCAGTTGCACCTGATCGGGCTCGACAACCGCATGTACTACGGCGGGCCGCGCGAGGCCGTGATGCACGCGATCTATCGCCAGAACCTCGGCTTCACGCACTTCATCATCGGCCGCAAGCACGCCGACGCGCCCTACGACGACAAGAGCGCGATCTGGGGCGACTTCGACGCGCAGGAGATCTTCAAGAAGCTCGGTGGTGAGCTCTCGATCCAGACCGTCAACGTCGGTTTCGCGGCCTACTTCGAGGAAATCGGGCGCGTCGGCCTGGTGGAGGAGAACGCCGGCAAGACGCAGGTCTCGATCTCCGGCACGAAGATCCGCGAGATCCTCGGCAAGGGCGAGTTGCCCGATGCGCGCGTCATGCGTCCATCCACCGCCAAGGTCCTCGCCGCCTACTACCAGAAGATCGACAAGGAGAAGAAGTAGCCAACCATGGGCATTTTCGACGCCTTCAAGAAGAAGCCGACGTCGGCGCCCAAGGCGCCGTCTCGGCCCATGCCTAGACCGGGCGGCGGCTTGCCGGCGCTCCCCGATCCGAAGGCCAAGAACAACTTCATCATCGTCATCCTCGACTCGTGCCGCTTCGACTCGTTCGTGGCAGCCGCGCCCAAGACGATCCTGAAGCTCGGACCCGTGGAGAAGCGCTACAGCTACGCCGCCTGGACTGCCCCGTCGCACTACAACCTCCTGACTGGGCTCCTGCCGCACACCTCGCCCCAGAACGTGTACGCCTCCGAGTACTACAAGGAGGACTTCTTCAACTTCAACCGCCGTCTGGGCGCGACAGGGATCGACTTCGCCGCGATGGTGCCGGGGCTATGGATGCCCGAATTTCTGCGCAACAACCTCGGGTACACGACCCACGCGCGCGTGTCGCTGCCGGTGCTGAATCCGCGCACGGGTGTGAACCGCTCGTTCGACAGCTTCCAGCTGATGGACAAGCACAACGACATGCGTGCCATGTTGCCGACGCTGAAGTTCTCGGCCGATCGGCCGTCGTTCTACCTGCTCAACATCGGCGAGACGCACTACCCGTACGCCAAGCCCGACGAGGACTCCTCGATGTGGCCGCGCATCAGCGGCGTGAACGGGGTCTTCAAGAAGCTCAACGAGGAGGTGGGGGACCCGAACAACCCCAACTTCAAGGAGACCTTCCAGTTCTTCGACCAGGCCAAGATGGACCAGCTGCGGGAGCGCCAGATCGACACCGTGCGCTACCTCGATGGAGTCTTCGCCGAGCTCTACGACCTCGTGCCCAAGGACACCTACGTCATCGTGACCGCCGACCACGGCGAGCTCTTCGGTGAGCTCGGCTACTTCGGCCACGGCCCGATCATGCATGAGAAGTGCTTCGAGGTTCCCTACCTCGAGGGCAAGATCCGCTAGGGGAACGACACCAACCAACACCACGACAGATGAACGCTACAGACAAGGGACTCACGCTCTGGTTCACCGGCCTCTCCGGGAGCGGCAAGAGCACACTGGCCACCTACCTCACCCCGAAGCTGAAGGAGCTCGGAAAGAGGGTCGAGATCCTCGACGGCGATGAGGTGCGCGAGAACCTCAGCAAGGGCCTGGGCTTCTCGAAGGAAGACCGCGACACGAACATCCGCCGCATCGGCTTCGTGGCCAACCTGCTCGCGCGGAACGGCGTGGTCGCGATCACGGCCGCGATCTCGCCCTACAAGGACATACGCAACGAGGTGCGCTCGAAGGCCCTGGCGGCTTTCGTCGAGGTCTACGTGCATTGCCCGATCGACGTGCTCGAGGAGCGCGACACCAAGGGCCTCTACAAGAAGGCCAAGGCCGGGATCATCAAGAATTTCACCGGCATCAGCGATCCGTACGAGGCTCCGGAGAACCCCGAGGTCACCGTGGACACGTCCAAGGAGACGATCGAGGAGTCGGCCGAGAAGATCCTGTCGTACCTGCGCAAGCGTGGTCTGCTCGCCGAGGCGGCGAGCGCTCGCCGGTAGTCCCAAGTCCAGTGGAGGGCCCGGAGCCACGTGCTCCGGGCCAACTGGCGGGGCCATCGGCCGTAGAGCGCGTAGCCCCCCCTGCCTTCAGCGCGGCCTCTTCTGCGTCGATACACTGGCCGCTCCGTCCTCGCCTCCCCCGGCGAGCCTCCGCCCCAACGCATGCGTCTCCTCAAGCGGATCCTCCGTCTGGCCGCGCTCTCCGGCGCTCTGGCCGCGCTGCTTGCGTCCCCAGCGTCGGCGTACATCGGTCCGGGAGCAGGGGTGGCGGTCGGCGGGAGCGTGCTCCTCTTGCTCGGAACGTTCCTGATGGCGAGCGGGATCGTCGTCCTCTACCCCTTCAAGGTGGCCTTCCATTTGATTGTTCGCCGCGGCAAGACCAAGCCCAAGATCAAGCGCTTGATCGTGGTCGGCCTCGACGGGTTCGATCCGGGGCTGGCGCAGGAGTTCGCGGCCCAGGGGCTGATGCCGAATTTCGACAAGCTGGCCAAGGAGGGGTGCTTCCATTCCTTGGCCACCGCCTACCCCTCGATCTCGCCGGTCGCCTGGTCGAGCTACGCGACCGGGGTCGATGCCTCGCGGCACAACATCTACGACTTCCTGACCCGCGATCCGTGCAACTACCTGCCGGTCCTGTCCTCGACCGACATCCGCGCCCTGCCGCGCACGCTGAACCTGGGCTTCGCGAAGGTGCCCTTCGGCCAGCGCACGATCTACCGCCTGCTGCAGAAGAGTCAGCCGTTCTGGAAGCTCCTCGGGGCGCAAGGGATCTGGTCCTCGATCATCCGCGTTCCGATCACTTTCCCGCCCCAGAAGTTCAAGAACGGAACCCTGCTCTCCGGCATGTGCGTGCCCGACCTCCAGGGCACGCAGGGCTCCTTTTCCTTCTATTCGACGAAGGAGCGCAAAGACAAGCACATCGGCGGACAGCAGTACCAGGTGCGCTTCAAGGACGGGCGCATCGAGTCCAAGCTGACCGGGCCACCGGGCAAGGGCGGTCACGCGATGAAGTGCCCGTTCAAGGCAACCTTCGACTCGGGTGCACAGAGGATCACCATCGAGGTTGGGAACGAGAAGGCCACGGTCGGCCTGCGCGAGTACACCCCGTGGCTCACCATTCCCTTCGAGGGCTGCACCGGCATCGCGCGGTTCTACGTGCAGGCCTGGGAGGGCGAGGCGATCGATGTCTACGTCACGCCCATCAACATCGACCCGAACGCACCGGCGATGCCGATCTCGCACCCGTTCGTCTACGCCATCTACCTGGCGAAGATGATGGGGCCCTACGCGACGCTGGGGCTGGCCGAGGACACCTGGGCCTTGAACGAGCGCGTGATCGACGAGGAGGCGTTCCTCAAGCAGTCCTGGCTGATCTACGACGAGCGCAAGCGGATGCTGTGGGACGTGCTCGACAAGACCAAGAAGGGCTTCGTCACGGTGGTCTTCGACACCACCGACCGTATCTGCCACATGTTCTATCGCTACCTCGACCCGACTCACCCGGCGAACAAGGGCAAGGACATCGAGAAGCACAAGCACGTCATCCGCGACACATACGCGAAGATGGACGGGCTCCTCGCGGAAGTGCGCGCGAAGATCGGCAACGACCCCGAGACGATCCTGATGGTCATCTCCGACCACGGCTTCTGCAACTTCCGCCGCGGCGTGAACCTGAACACCTGGATGAAGCAGGAGGGGTACCTCGTCCTGAAGGAAGGACAGGAGACGTCGGGTGACTGGTTCGCGCAGGTCGACTGGGAGAAGACGCGCGCCTTCACGCTCGGCCTCACCGGCATCTTCATCAATCGCAAGGGCCGCGAGGCGAAGGGCATCGTCGAGCCGGGTGCCGAACTCGACAAGTTGTGTGCCGAGATCAAGGCCAAGCTGGAGAGGCTCCTGGATCCCAAAACGGGCGAGCGCGTGGTGAAGGAGGCCTTCCTCACGCGTCAGATCCACAGCGGGCCGTACGCGGACATGGCCCCTGAGATCCTGGTCGGCTACCACCGCGGCTTCCGCCACTCCTGGGACTGCGCCACGGGCTCGGTGTCCAAGGAAGTGTTCACAGACAACACGAAGTCCTGGTCGGGCGACCATTGCGTCGATCCGCGACTCGTGCCAGGCGTCTTCTGGTGCAACCGCAAAATCAGCATTGCCGAGCCGAACCTGCTCGACATCGCGCCGACCGCGCTCGACCTCTTCGGGGTCGATGTTCCGCGCTACATGGTCGGCAGGAACCTCTTCGGGGGCGTGGCTCCACACCCGACCGACCGCGGCGCGCGCGCGGAGCCCCAGCTCGTGGCCACGAAGTGAGCGCGCCATGACCCTTCCTCGTTGGACCGTCTACCCCGCACTCACGGTCATTGCGGCGCTGGTGTTCATGGCGATCCCCCGACGCTCCAGCCCCGATCCCTACGGGGCCGGCGCACTGGCGAAGCCCGTCGTGGTCCTGGGGGTGGACGGGATGGACCCCGACATCCTGCGGGAGGTGATCGAGCGCTTTCCGGAGCGCATGCCGAACTTTCGCTGGCTGATCGCTCAGGCCGATGGGATCCAGAACCTCCGCACCTCGACACCACCACAGAGCCCCGTTGCCTGGTCCAACTTCATCACCGGCCTGAATCCCGGGGGACACGGCATCTTCGACTTCATCCATCGCGACCCCGTCACTCGTGAGCCTGCAGGTTCGACGACCAAGGTCGTGAAGGGCTACGAGCTCGGCCTGCCCGGGCCGTACAAGATCGACATCGGCGCAGACAGCCCTTCCAACCGCTCCGGTAAGGCGTTCTGGACCATCCTGCGCGAGCACGGGATTCCCGCGGACATCTGGCGTATCCCCGCGAACTTCCCGGTTGACCCCTCCGAAGGCGTATCGTTTTCCGGGATGATGACTCCTGCGCTCGATTCCGCCTACGGCGAGTGCACGTTTTTCACGACGGACGTCGGGCACAAGCAGAAGCTCGACTATCCCAAGACACAGGAGATGACCCTCGAGCTCGATGGGTACATCGATACGTCCATCAGCGGCCCGACCAACCCGTTCATCGACCCTGGGGAGGGCAACGATCCCGTCGCGCGGCTGCCGCTCAAGATCTACGTGGACAAGCATGCAGGGGCGATTCTGCTCTATGCCGGAGATCGCGAAGACGGGGCGGAGAAGGTCATTCTGCGGCCAGGGGAGTGGAGCGACTTCAGGCGGATGGATTTCAAGATTCTGCCACTGGGGCTGATGAGCATGAGCGGCATCTGCCGCTTCTACCTGCTCAGCATCGAGCCCCAGGTCGAAATCTACGCTTCGGCGATCAACTTCGACCCCGAGGACCCCGTCGCTCCGGTCTCCGAACCCAGCAGTGCCAGCGCTGATCTCACTCAGAAGATCGGGCGCTACTACACCCAGGGCATGGCCGAGGATGTCAATGCGCTCAAGAATGGCGTGCTCGACGATGGCGAGTTCATGCAGCAAGTGACACTGATCCATCACGAGACGATGGACATGCTCGACTACGCGCTCGATCGCTTCGTCGCCGACGACAAGCAGGGCTTGCTCTTCTTCTACTTCTCCGAGATCGACCTCGCTTCCCACATGATGTGGAGACATGGGGACCAGGAACACCCAGCTCACGACGATGCCGTGGCCGCCGAGTCTTCCAGCTCGTGGACGGGGCGCGAGGGAAGCACGCTGGCGGACACAGTGCAAGACATGTACTTGCGCCTGGATCCGGCGCTCGGTCGCGTGCGTGAGAAGCTGGGCGACGAGGTCACTCTGATCGTGATGTCCGACCACGGATTCGCTCCCTACTACCGCGAATTCAGCCTCAACACGTGGCTTTGCGACAATGGGTACTTGGTGCTCAAGGAGGGCCTCGCGAAGGAGCTTCCCAAGGAGGACCCTCAGCACCAGAACGTCTACGTTTACTACCACGGGAAGAAGAATCAGAAGAAGAATCAGGTCGACTGGTCGAAGACTCGGGCCTACGGCGTGGGCTTCAACGGGCTGTACCTGAATCTCAAGGGGCGCGAGCTGGACAATCCGGAGACCCAGGAGGACGAGTCCGGAATCGTCGAGCGCGGGGCGCAGTCCGAGGCGCTCCTGCGCGAGATCATGGCGAAACTCGAGGCCGAGGTCGACCCCCAGACCGGCAAGCACCCCGTACTGCGCTGCGATCTGGCCAGCGAGGTCTACTCCGGGGCCCGCATAGCCGAGGCGCCGGACATGCTGGTCGGTTACGACTCGGGGTACGGGAACTGCGACGCCTCCTCGACTGGCCGCATCCCGCACGAGCTGTTGGTGGATAACAAACCGGCCAATCACTCAGGCCAGCTCGGTACGTTCAATGGGAACCACCTGATGCATCCCGATGTCGTTCCCGGCCTCCTGCTCTCGAACCGCCGTTTGCGAGAGGGGAACTTCAAGCTCGAGGATCTTACTGTTGAGATCTTCCGTCAGTATGGGATCGAGAAGCCGGCTGAAATGAAGGGCTCCCCGGTCCTCCAGTGATTCACACATTCCTCCAAGAAGCCTAGCGAAGGAGCTCTCCATGTTCGGTGGTGGTAACAAGATCAAACTCGATCCGGACCTCATCGACCGCATCAAGAAGGTCGCCGAGGTAGCCGGCTATGCCTCGCACGAGGAGTTCATCGTCCATGTCCTCGAGAAGGAGCTCGCTCACTTTGAAGGGGCGACTTCAGACGCGGACATCGTCGAGAAGCTGAAGGGGCTCGGCTACATCAGCTAGCGCGGTCCAGCCTCCATGAATGCCCTCCACCACATTCTTACCAGGATCTTCGACCTCCTGTTGACTCCCTTGGAGTGGGTGGGGGACGGCTTTGCGTTGGTGCTGGTCAGCGGGGTCTTTGGTGTCTTGGCATTGCTGCTCTTCAAGCAGATCAGCTGGCAGGTGGGCATCAAGTCTGCGAAGGATAAGATCAAAGGGCACATGATCGCGATCCGGATCTATCAAGACGACCTTGGCGTCGTCTTTGGTTCGGTCGTGAAGGTGGTGCTGAGGAACTTCCAGTACCTTGGCTTGAACTTCGCTCCAATTCTGCCCCTCTTCGCGCCAGTTGTCCTGATCTCGGCTCAGTTAGTCGTGCGTTACGGATTTAAGCCCCTGCGCGTTGTCTCCGGGGACGAGGCTGGGGAGATGTTGCCGGGTCGTGGCACGATGCTGGAAGTCAGGATGAAGTCAAGCCGCCGCGAGGAAGTCTCGAAGTTGAGCGTCGAGCTTCCCGCTCACCTGAAGGCTCTTTCGCCCCTCGTGCGCAACGCCCGGGATGGGATCGCGGTGATGGAATTCGTGGCGATCGCGCCTGGTCGCGGCGATGCTCGAATTCTCGTGGGTGGAGAGCTCGCAGGCACCAAAGAGGTTGTCTCGGGAGCGGAGCACCCCCGGTCGATGCAGCCCGAGCGAGTCTCGAACTTCTGGTCCTCGTGGCTCTGGCCGGCGGAGCCTACCTTCGAGGATTCGTCTCCGATTGAAGCCGTAGTCTTCGAATACCCCGACAGGCACATGGGCTTCCTCCCCGGCGGGGCATTCGGAGTCCTGCTCACCTTCTTCGTTGCCTCGATCTTGTTCGGGATCGCGGTGTTGAAGCCGCTGAACATCCAGATCTGACGATCAATCGCCCGACTGCCTGGCGGCAACGGGCATTTCTTCTCGTTCGAGCGTGCGGAGTTGGGGTGGACTCCCGCTTGAACGGTTCAACACGGGCCGTTCTGTGGGGGAACAGCGCGACCGGAGGAAGACCAAAGTGCACAAGCTATTTCCCCACAGCGAATTGGATGAGGCCCTGGACGGGGCAGTCGAACCCCCCGATCGGTTCGAGCCTGCGGTTGAGGAGCTCGTTGAGCACCTGGACAGGCAGGACTCAGACGTCGAGATCAGCGATCCCCACACATGGCGGAGGGGCACTGTGGCGGCCAAGACCTCCTTTGTGCAGCAGTTCCGCGCCGACGTGGACGCAATCATCCCCCTTAACCGGAAGGATGAGGGGCGCCTTGCGCGCCGTATCGAATTCGCCCGCCGACGCCACGACAAGGCTCAGGGCGAAGCAGAGGCGAACTCGCGAAGGATGGTGAGGCGCGCAACCGAACTTCATGCGCTCCGTAGCGAGATGGTGGAGCGGAACCTCTACCTTGTCTTGATCAACGTCGAGCGCTACGCGCAGATCCACGCGAGTCGGCTTGACTTGATCCAGGAGGGATGCGTCTCTCTCTTCCGTGCGGTCGACGGGTTCGACTGGAGGAGAGGGCTGCTCTTCCGCACCTACGCCGTCCACTGGTTGAACCAGGCTTTTCGAAACTACCTGTACAACAACGGACACACGGTAAGGGTTCCTGTGTATCTGCAGAAGGCGTTGAAGCGCATCCACCAAACAGCGGCCGCGCTCGGCGACGCCCACGCCTCTCCGTCAGCTATTGCTGCAAACAGCGAGTTGGAGGAGAATCTCATCGTTTCAGCCCTCGCGGCTGCTCGTACCAGCTATTCGCTCGATGCAGAGCACAGCGATTCTTCCTACAGTTCTCGCCTGAGAGATTTGCTCGTTGACTCCTCTTCACACGAGCCATACAGGCCCGAACTCGAAGACGTATCCCTCGACGGGGGCCTCGAGAAGGCCCTCGATGCTCTAGGCGAGCGCGAACGGCTCGTTCTCCGCCTGAGATTTGGTCTTGGAATGGACCGGGAATTCACTCTGGCAGAAGTGGCGGAACAACTTGGTGTCAGCGTAGAGCGAGTGCGGCAGATCCAGGTCCGAGCCCTGTCCAAGCTAGACACTCCGACACTGCGTCGGGAGCTAGAGCCGTTCCTGAACTAGACCCGCTCAATCATGCGGGAAGCCTCTGATCCCAGCTCCGGGCACGCAGATGGGTTGGCTGAGGCTCTCGGCGGGACGACTTCGCGGCGTGCTCACTTTTCGGCGCATTTTCTCCGCGGGCGCCAACGCCAAGGGGATGACCGGGATCTTCGCGCTACAGTTGT
>SIAI01000017.1 GCA_009691855.1 Planctomycetota bacterium
GAAGGGAGAACCCTTCCCCAGACCCCTTCCCCTTTGACGAACTCCATCCGCTCGCATCTACTGCGAACACCTCAACAACGGTGTCCACCGAAGCGAGGGAGGGTCAGCAGCCCGCAACCCAAGGGCTGCGGAGGCCCTGCCCCACTCTCTTCCTATGCGCCCTCTACGTCCCCTCTGCGCCTCTGTGTTTCTCTTGGCTCGACGCGGAGAAACACGGAAGCGCAGAGTTGAAGACACAGAGGGCACAGAGGCCGACGGCAGCTTCTCCGCGAGGCGCGAAGATCCTCGAACCTAGTGGTGTGATTCACGCACAGAGGCCTTTATCCCGGGCCGCCTGCGTCCGCCGCGGCGTTGCGCCTCCTCCGAGACTTGCACCGAAGCCGCGTCGGCGGCGCGCCTTGCGGCGAACGCAGGCAACCTCGGGATAAAGGCCCCTCTGCGTGAAGCACACCACTAGTAGCTCAACGCGGGCCCGCCGGCAGGTGCTCCTCGAGATAGCGCGCCAGCAACGCGAACACGTGGTGCAGCGTCCCCGGACCCTCGTTGATCGCGTGCGAGCGATTCGGGTAGAGCATGAAATCGAAGGATTTGCCGAGCTCCACCAGGCGGTCGATCAGGCGCTCCGAGCCCTGGAAGTGCACGTTGTCGTCGCCCGAGCCGTGCACCAGCAGGAGCTTGCCCTGCAAGCCCTCGGCGTAGGTGAGCGGCGAGTTCAGGCGATAGGCCGCGGCGTCCGTCTCGGGCAGCCCGGTGTAGCGCTCCTGGTAGACCGAGTCGTACAGCGACACGTCGGGCACGGGTGCGACCGACATGCCGACCTGATATATCTCGGGATGGCGGAACAGCTGGTTCAGCGTCATCGTGCCGCCGCCGCTCCAGCCCCACACCGCCACGCGCGCGGGATCGAGGTACGCACGCTCGGCGCACAGCGCGCGCACGGCCGCGGCCTGCTGGTCGGAGCCGAGCGGGCCGAAGCGCTGGTAGGTGCTCTTGCGCCAGGCCGTTCCGCGCGGGCCAGGGGTGCCCTGCGTGTCCACGCACACGACCACGTAGCCGGCCTCGGCCAGGGCGTGGTTGAACAACCCGCCGCGCACGCCCTTCCACACGTCGTTCGCCTGCACGTTGCTGGGCTCGTTGTAGACGAAGGTCACGAGCGGATAGCGCTGGGCGGGATCGAAGTCGCGCGGGCGCATCAACCAGCCGTCGAGCACGACGCCCGCGCCGATGTCGAGGCGCAGGAACTCGGTTGGCAACGGAATGAACTCGGCCAGCTTCGCGTTCAGCGCGGCGTTGTCCTCGAGCACGCGCACGCGCGCGTGCTCGGGCAGGCGCACGAGCTCGACAGCCGGCGCGCGATCGATGCTCGAGCTGGTATGCAGCGCGAAGCCCGCGCCTGGCGCCGGGTCGTAGGTGTGCGTGCCCAGCTCGCCCGCGGGCGTGACGCGCTCCGCCGGCCCACCCGCCAGCGGTACGCGATAGAGATAACGCCGCGTGGCGTCGTCGGGCGAGGCCTGCACGTAGAGCGCGCCGCGCGCTTCGTCCACGTCCACAACCGCGGTCAGGTCGTAGTCGCCGGGCGTGACACAGCGCCACTGGCCGGCCGGGTTCAGGGCCCACGCATGCCGCCAGCCGTCGCGCTCGCTGATCCACAACAGCTCGCCGCTCTGCAGCCAGCGCCAGTCGTCGACCACGTCCAGCCAGGCCGTGGGCTCGCTCTCGCCGAAGAACTCGCGCGCCTTGCCGCTGGTGGCATCCACGCGCCAGACCGTGTTGTGCTGCTGACGGCGGTCCAGCTGCTGCACCAGGAGCTCGTTCGCGCCCGGGACCCACTCCATGCGCGGCACGTACATCTGCCGCGGATCGCCGGGTAGCTCGACCCAGCGCACGTCGCCGCCCATGGCCGCGATCACGCCCAGCTTCACGGCCGAGTTCGTCTGCCCGGCCTTGGGGTATGGGATCGTGGTCAGCGTCGGGTACAGCGCGACGGTCGTGTTCACCAGCGTGTACAGGGGCACGCCGCTCGAGTCGAAGTGCCAGAAGGCGATGCTCTGCCCGTCCGGGCTCCAGCGCCACGCGTCGCGCAGGGAGAACTCCTCCTCGTAGACCCAGTCGCTGGTGCCGTTGATCGTGGTCGCCGAGCCGTCGCTCGTCAGGCGCGTGAGTGCGCCGCTCGGCAGGTCTTCCACGTAGAGGTCGTTGCCGCGTACGTAGCCGACGCGCGTGCCGTCCGGCGCGAGCTTGGCGAACAGCAGGCTGGCCTCGGGCGCGTCGCCGCCGAGCTTCGTCAGCTTCCCCGAGGCGAGCTCGAGCACCCAGTAGTCGCCGCGCGTGTTGTCGCGCCACACCTTGCGCGTGTTGGTGAACAGCAGGACCCGCGCGCCGTCGGCCGAGAAGGCGTAGTCCTCGATCGTCAGCGGGGTCTCTGCGCCGCTCGGCACCAGCTGCTGCGCGGCGATCAGCAGCGAGCGCGCCCCGCTGGCGGCGTCGTAGCGCACCAGGTCCGTTCCGCCGGCCAGCGTGGCCGACTCCTCCACCGTCAGATAGCTGCGCGCATCCACCCAGCGCGCCGGCCCGAAGCTCTTCGGCGTGTAGTCCGGCGTCTCGAAGATGTCCGCGAGCCGGCGCTCGAGCCGCTCGCGCGCCGGGCTCTTCGCGGCCGCCGGCGCGCCGCTCGGCGCGTGACACGCGGCGCACAGGACCAAGGGCAGCAGACGGACGAGGACGCGGCGGTCGAGCATGGCCAGTTCTCCAACAGGGGCCGGCCACGATAGCGAGGGCAGCGCACTCCAGCACGCGCACGGCGCGTGCGAGGTGTGTCACCCGCCGCCGCGCTGTGCGCGCTGGCGGCGGTGGCGCTCGACGTGCACCGCCAGCAGTGCCAGATCGGGCGGGTTCACGCCCGCGATGCGTCCCGCCGCGCCCAGCGTGGCCGGCTTGAGCGCCGCCAGCTTCTCGCGCGCCTCGCCACGCAGGCCCGAGATCCCCGCCAGATCGAGTTCGGGCGGGATCGCCGTGGCCTCGTCGCGCGCCAGGCGCTCGACCGACGCGCGCTGGCGCTCGACGTAGCCGGCGTATTTCACGTCGGCCTCGACGGTCGTGACCACGCTCGGATCGGGTGCGAGCGCGGCCAGCTCGGGCGTGGCCGCCACCAGCTCGCTCAGCCTCACCTCCGGCCGCCGCAGGTACGCGGCCAGCGCGTGGCCCGGCTGCCGCGGCGCGCGCAGCGTTTCCAGCACACGCGTGAGCGCTTCGACCTCGCGCTGGCGCGCGTGCGCGCGTTCGAGCTGCGCGGCCCCCACCAAGCCCACGGCCGCGCCGCGCGCGCTCAGGCGTCGGTCCGCGTCATCCTGCCGCAGGAGCAGCCGGTACTCGGCGCGCGAGCTGAACATGCGATACGGCTCGCGCGGCTGGCTGACCACCAGGTCGTCCACCAGCACGCCGATGTAGGCCTCGTGGCGCGCGAGCACGAACGGCTCGCGGCCCAACGCCCACAGCGCCGCGTTGGCGCCGGCGATGAGCCCCTGCGCGCCGGCCTCCTCGTAGCCGGAGGTGCCATTGATCTGTCCGGCCAGGTACAGCCCGCGCACCGCGCGCGCGGCCAGCGTGCGGTCGAGCGCGCTGGGCTGCACGAAGTCGTACTCGACCGCGTAGCCGTGGCGCAGGAAGCGCACGCGCTCCAGGCCCTCGATCGCGTGCACGAAGCGCTCTTGGATCTCGCCCGGCAGCGAGGTCGAGATGCCGTTGGCGTAGATCACGTCGGTCGTGAGTCCCTCGGGCTCGAGGAAGATCTGGTGGCGCTCGCGCTCGGCGAAGCGCATCACCTTGTCCTCGACCGACGGGCAGTAGCGCGGACCCACGCCCTGGATGCGCCCGGCGTACATCGGCGCGCGGTGGATGTTGGCGCGGATCAGCGCGTGCGCGGCGGGGTTGGTGTAGGTCAGGAAGCAGTCCACCTGGCGCTGGACGGGGAAACGAGCGCGCTCGGTGGCAAAGGAAAACGGCAGCGGCGGCGCGTCGCCGGGCTGGGGCTTGAGCTTGCCCCAGTCGATCGAATCGGCCGCGAAACGCGGCGGCGTGCCGGTTTTCAGGCGCCCCACTGGAAGTCCCAGCGCATGCAGGTCGCGCGACAGGCCGTGGCTGGTGCTCTCGCCCATGCGCCCGCCGGCCGCGCGGCTCTCGCCGGTGTGCATCACCGCGCTCAGGAACGTGCCCGTGGTCAGCACCACCGCGCTGGCGGTGAGCTCGCGCCCGTCCGCCAGGCGCACGCCGCGCACGCGCGGGCCGTCGGGGTCCACGGCCGTGGAAACGAGGAAGCCCTCGACCGCGCCCTCGATCACCTCCACGCCGCTCGTGGCGCGCACGACGCGCGTGACCTCGTCCCGATACAGGTGCCGGTCGCACTGCGCGCGCGGCGCCTGCACCGCCAGGCCCTTGGCGGTGTTCAGCATGCGGAACTGGATCCCGGTCGCGTCGGTGGCGCACGCCATGGCGCCGCCCAGGGCATCGAGCTCGCGCACCAGCTGGCCCTTGCCCTGCCCGCCGATGGCGGGGTTGCAGCTCATCTCGCCGATCTTGTCCGCGCGAAAGGTGATCAGCGCCGCGCGCGCGCCCAGGCGCGCCGCGGCCAGCACGGCCTCGATGCCCGCATGGCCACCGCCCACCACCAAGACGTCGTGGGCGCCGCGCTCGCGCGCCGCGGGGGCACGGTGGAGGTGCGCGAGCACAGGCTCGGCGGCGCTCGGGGGGTCGGTTGCGGTCATGGGCGACCACTCATCGAACCATGCCCCGGGCCAGAGCGCCAAGCTCCGATCAACCCTGGGCCTCTCCCCGGCCGATGAGGGGCGCCATGCGCGCCTGGGTCTTCCGCAACCGTCGCCGGCTAGAGGAGCTGCTCGACCGTCGAGCGCAGGCTCGGCTCGCGCCGCCGCCCAGCGAGCCGGCCCGGACCCCGCGCGTGGTCGAGCTCCAGCCCGCGCGCCGCCCGGGCACCCGGTAGTCCCGCGCCGCGCGGTGTCTATCATGGGCAGCCCATGCTGCTCCCGAAGCTCCTCGCCGCCCTGCTCGTGCTGGCCCCTGCGCCGCGCGTTGCGCTGGCTCGGCCCGACGATGGCTCGCTCGAGGCCTTCCTCAGGCGCGTGCGCGCCGCGCGCGAGGCCGAGTCCGCGCGCCTGGCGCCCGAGGTCGAGACCCTGGTGGCCAAGCTCGGAGTCGCGCGCACGGCCAGCGAGCTGAAGGCGCTAGAAGCCAAGCTCGAGGGCATGGGCAGCGAGGCCATGCCGCTCTTGATCCCGTTCCTCGATCCCGGCGCGAACGCGCCGCCCGAGAAGCTGAAGCAGGCCCAGGAGGTGGCCGAGGTCCTGGCGCGCTCGAAGAGCTCGGCGCTGCTCGAGGAGCTGGTGCGCATGGCCAGCAACGCCACTCCCCAGGGACGCGTCCTGGCCATGCGCGTGCTGGGCGCCTCGCCCGAGAGCGAGCGCGCCCTGGCCGCGCTGCGCGCCCTGTATCCGCAGGTCAGCGGCGCGCTGCGCGCCGAGTGCGTGCGCTCGCTGGCGCGTCTCGCCAGCGACGACCCGCTGATCGTGGCCAGCCTGGCGGACACGCACCCCGAGGTGCTGGCCGCGGCCATACGCGCGCTGAGCTCCGAGCCGCGCAAGAAGCCGCGCGCGGAAGTGGTGTCCTTGCTGGGCGACGGCAACCGCGGCGCGGACGTGCTCAACGAGCTTGTCGAGTACTTCAGCGTCCCCGGCCAGGAGCTGGACGAGGACGTGGTCGTGGCCCTGGCGCGCTTCGCCTGCCGCGAGGACCTGGGGCCCGCGGCGCGCCTGAAGGTGCTCGACGGCTTGCCGCGCTTCGGCGTGCCGCTGTCGTCGCGCCTGCGGCGCGAGCTCGAGCCGCTACTCGAATCGACGGACTCGGCGATCAAGGACGGCGTGCTGATCGCGCTCACCCTGCTCAATGACTCGAAGGCGCGCCGCGACCTGATGAAGTTCTACGACGAGCAGGTCAAGGGCAGCCCCGGCTGGCCGCTCGCCTACCAGCGCCGCGGCGACGTCGAGCTGAAGATCGGCGAGTACCGCGACGCCGCGCGCGATTACCAGCAGGCGCTGCGCCTGCACGACGACAGCGCCAAGCTGCCCGGCAACCGCGACCTGTGGGTGAACCTGGCGCGCGCCTACATCAAGGACAACAAGCTCAAGCTCGCCGCCGACGCGCTTGCGGAGTTCGGCCTGACCTCCGAGCTGCGGCGCACACTCAAGGCCGATCCCGACTTCCAGCCGCTGGCCGAAAGCGCGAAGTACAAAGGCCTGTTCGAGTGACCCGCTCGGCGTAGCCGCTGCGCCACGGGCCGTTCAGCAGAGCAGTACCACGCCCAGGATCTCGACCCCGGCGAGACGCAGCTCCTCGATGCGCCGCTGGGCTACGCGCTCGGCGAGCTGGTCGCGCGGACACAACAGCACGGCGCCCCCCGCGCGCACCGCCAGGGCCAGGGCGTCGGAGCCCGGCTCCAGGTTCGCGCCTAGCAGCACCCAGTCGTGCTCGGCGCCCAGCGCCTCGAGCAAGCGGCTCCAATCCGCTTCCGCCGCGCCACCCTCGGGCTCGCCACCGGTGAGGAGCGTGAACGCGACGCCCTCCGCCGGGCGCGCGCTCCAGGGCTTGCCGGCTAGAACGTCTGCCAGCCGCGGCCCGCTGCCCGCCGCGGGGCCGAGCTGCACCAGCGCCACCCGGCGCCCACGGCGCGCGCAGGCTCTGGCCAGCTCCGCGAACGGCGCGCGGGATTCGGGGCCCATCCCGATCAGCGCCAGGCGGCTGCGCGCGCCGAGCCGACCGGCGAGTGCCTGCGACAGGTCCCGCAGGGCCGGCTCATGCCGCGCGCCGTGGCGGGCGGGCAGCTCGGCCAAGAGCGGCGCCCCGGCCAGGTCGGCGAGGTGTTCGCCCGTGCCGATCGGCCGGCGCAGCTCGCGCAGCGCGGCGCTGGAGACGCCCAGCAACAGTCCGAGCAACAGCCCCAGGCCGACGGCGACGCGCAGCTTGGGGGTCTCGCGCAGGCGCGGCGGGACGGCCCACTCGATCACTTCCACGCTGGGTGCAGCCGCGTTCTGCACGAAGCTCGACTCCTGCAGCTTGCCCACCATGAACAGCAGGATCTGGCTGTAGGCGTCGATCGAGCGCTGGTGCCGCGCCAGCTCGACCTGGGCTTCGGGCAGTTGTGCCAGCTCGCCCTGGTAGCGCGTAGAAATCGCCTCCAGGTCCGCGGCCAGGCGCGTGTCGTTGGCGAACTCGGCGGCCAAGCGCGCGCGCACGCCCGCGACGCGCGTCTCAATCTCGGCCTTCAAGGCGGCGAGCTCGGGCCAGTCTTCGTTGTACGCGGTGACCAGCGCCGCGCGGCGCGCGAGCAGCGCCGCCAGCGAGCCCTCGCCCGTGGGTGCCCGCGCGCTGCCCAAGGCGCGTGCCTCGAGCGCCGCCACCTCCTCGGCGGATAGCTCACCCGCGGCGATGCGCCGCAGCAACTCCTCGGTGGAACGCGCCTGGAACGAGAGCTTGGCGCGCTCCAGGTCCACGTCGGCCATGCGCTTGACGAGTTCGGCCGCGCTGGCCGGCAAGGCCATGGGCCCGGCGCGCTGGCCGAACTCGAGCAGTCGTGACTCCGCCTCGGCCAGCTCGGCGCGCACACGCTCGACCTCCTGCTGCAGCAATTCCGCCGAGCGCCCGGCGCGCTGCAATTGCCGCGCGCGGTTCTGACCCAGGTAGACCTCGACCAGCCGATTGACCACGCGTGCGGCGCGCTCGGGATCCGAATCGCTGAGCGTGACGTCCACCACGCTCGACCCGCGCGGCCGTTCCTCGACCTGCAGGCGTTCCTGAAAGTCCTCGAGCGCCCGGCGTGGTTCCTGACGCCGGAGGCGGAAGGTCCGGCCCGTCAGCTCCTCCGTCGGACGCAGGCGCAGCCTGGCCGAGCCGTAGCTGAGCGGTTGCCCCGCTTCGAAGCGTGAGCGTTCGCGCGCGGCTCCCCACCAGCACTCGCGCGCGAACTCGACCTCGCCGCCGGGCAGCGCAGTCACCAAGAGCGTCGCGCTCTCGTCGTCGGGCGACTCCCAGCTCTCGACCTCGACCTCCAGGGCACCGCGCGCCTCGGGCAGACCCCGCAGCCGCCGCCACAGGTCGGTGCCGACAGGCGTGCGGCTCAGATCATCGACGCGCACGAGCGGCTTGCCGGCCGGACCCCCGTCGGGGAAGAGCACGGTCTCGGCCAGCGGCCGCGAGCGCAGGAACTCGATCTCGCTCAGCACGGGCGGACTCGCGCCGGACAGCCCCGGCAGCACGGTCGGCAGCTGCGCGAGGCCCTGTCCCAGGTCGAAACCCGCCTCCGGAACCTCGACCAAGAGGCGCGCCCGGGCGCGGAACTCGGGTGCGGAGAGGAGCGCGAACCCCAGTCCGCCGAGCGCCGCAGCGCAGCTCCAGCCCACGATACCGAGCCAGCGCCGGCGCAGGAGCGCCAGGGCTTCGGCCGGGCGCAGCTCGTCGCGAGCAGGCTCGGACTGGCGCTGTGCGCTCACAGCTTCGTCAGCGTCGCCGCCTGCAGCGCGACGGACAGGGGCAGCAGGATGGCCTGCAAAATCGGGAGCACGTCGCGCGCCGCGTCCGCCGTGTGCGCCCAGCCGCGGCGTCCCACGAAGATCAGGTCGCCCGAGGCGATCGCCGACATGACCAGGGGATCGAGGTCCGACACGTCCAGCAAGCGCATGTTCTCCGCGCGCAGCGGGCCGTGCACCCAGGCGACCTGGCGCGTGTTCGCGCTTTCGTCGGGGCCGCCGGCGCGCGCCAGCGCCTCGAGCAGCGTGGTCGGCCGCTCGAGCGCGTACACGCCAGGTGTGTGCACAGCGCCGTACACGACGTAGCGCTGCGAACCGAACTCGAGCACCGCCACGTCCACATGGGGCTCCTTCAGGTAGCGCAGCAGACGCTGCTCGAGCACCTCTGCGACTTCGGCGACCGTGGCTCCGGCCACGGGTACCGCGCCCAGGAGTGGCAGCATCACCGCACCGCTGCCATCCACCGGCGAGCCGGCGCTGCCCTGCTTCCACTCGCCCGAGGAGAGTTCGGGGTGCGCGAAGACGTTGACGCGCAGCACGTCGCCGGAACCGATCGCGTAGGGCAAGGGCTCGAGCACGGCCGCGTTCGCCGCCAGCGCACCCGCGGGCGCGTCCAGCACGCGCGGCGGCTCGGAGCGGCAGGCCAGCGACGCCAGCGCGGCCCAGACCAGCAGCGCTCTTCCGCAGACGGCCTCGGAGCGGTTCATGCCGTGGGACGGTATCAATCGCCCCGCACCGTTTCGAGATCCGCTCGCGCGGCCGGCGCGTGGAAGTCGCGCCCGAGCCGCGCGCGGTAGAGCTCCAGCACCGCCTCGTTCACGACCGTCGTCGAGAAGCGCTCCTCGACCAGACGCCGCCCGGCGCGTCCCAGCTCGGCGCGCCGCGCCGGATCCGCCAGCAAGGTCGCGATCGCCTGCGCCAGCGCGGGCGCGTCGCGGGCCGGCACGAGCAAGCCGTTGACGCCGTCGCGCACGATCTCGCGGCAGCCCGGCGCGTCGGTGGTGACCAGCGCCTTGCCGCAGGCCGCGGCCTCGATCAGGGCCAGCGGCACGCCCTCGCGGTAGCTGGAGGGCAGCACCACCAGGGTCGCTGCGCGCAGCACGGGGGCCATGTCGGCCACGGCCCCGAGCCAGCGCGCGCGCCCGCTGGCGTGCCAGCGCTCGAGTTCGGCGCGCGGGATCGCGTCGGGGTTGCTCGCATGGGGCTCGCCGGCCAGCACGATCTCGTGCGCCAAGCCCCGCGCGCGCAGCAAGGCGCTCGCCTCCAGCAGCAGCCCGGGGCCCTTGCTCCACAGCATGCGCGCGCACAGCAGCACCACCGGGACGCCCTCGGGCTCGGGCCCAGGCGCGAAGCGGCGCGTGTCCACGCCCGCACCCGGCACCACGCTCCAGCGCGCGTTCCGCAGCAGGCCACGGCGCTGGAAGAGCTCGGCGTCGTCGGGGTTCTGGAACAGCACGTGGCTGCCGCGCAGCGCGAACCCGTAGGCGCGCTCGAGCGTGGCGCGCAGCAGCGGGCGCCGCGCGCTGAAGGCGTAGCCCAATCCAGGAACGGCGTTCACCACCGCCGGCACGCCGGCCGCACGCGCGGCCAGCGACCCGTACACGATCGGCAGCAGAGCCACATGGTGCACCAGGTCGGGCCGCAAGCGCCGGTAGCAGCGCACCAGACGCGCCAGGCACAGGGCGTTGCGCGCCTGGCCGAGCACGCTGCGCGCGAAGCGCAGCGGGATGACGTTCAGGCCCGCGGCCGCGAGCGCGCCCGCGGCCGCGCCCGGATCGGTCGCGACGTGCACCTCACAGCCGCGCTCGCGCAGCGCCACGGCCAGGTGCAGACGGTGCGACAGGAAGTACCAGCCGTCGGTGACCAGGAACAGGATCCTCACGGCCCGCCCCCGCACTCGGGCAGCCAGCGCTCCTTCCAGGCCTGGAACTGCAGCACGTCCCACAGGAGATAGCCCCAGTCCGCGCGGCCGTCGCGGTGCTCGCGCCAGTGCGCGCGCACCAGCGTCGGGTCGAGCACGCCCTCGCGCGCCAGGCGCCGCTCGTCGAGCAGCTCCTCGGCCCAGCCGCGCAGCGGACCGCGCAACCACTGGCTGATGGGGATGCTGAAGCCCTGCTTGGGACGCTCGAAGAGCGCCAGCGGAACGTAGCGCGCCAGCAGGCGGCGCAGGAGCTGCTTGCCCGGTGCCGGACCGACGCGCAGCGCCAGGGGCAGGCGCCAGCTGAACTCGACCAGGCGCTGGTCGAGCAGCGGCGCGCGCGCCTCGAGCGACTGCGACATGCTGGCGCGGTCGACCTTGCACAGGATGTCGCCCGGCAAGTACGTGACGAGGTCGAGCAGCATCATCTCCTCGATGAACTCCGTGCGTCCCGCCAGCGTGTTGTGCTCCAGCAACGTGGTCGGCTCGTGCGCGCCGAGCACCAGCCGCTCGGGCTGGTCCCAGTGCGAGATCAGCGCGCGGTAGAACGAGGTGCGCGAGCGCGCACCGAACAGCTGGGCCAGGCGCAGCGTGCGCCGCGGCAAGCGCGACAGGCGCAGCGGCACGCGCGCTCCGGCGCGCTCCAGCGCCTGCGCTAGGCCGCGCGCCACGCCGCCCGGCACGACCGCGAACACGCGCCGCCAGCGCTGCGCCAGGTGATAGCGCGCGTAGCCGCCGAAGAGCTCGTCGCCCCCGTCGCCGGAGAGCGCCACGCGCACCTGCGTGCGCGCCAGGCGCGAGACCAGTAGGGTCGGGATCTGCGAGGAGTCCGCGAAGGGTTCGTCCCACACCTCGGAGAGGTGCGGCACGACCTCCAGCGCCTCCTGCGCCGACAGGTACAGCTCGGTGTGCTCGGTGCCCAGGTGCGTGGCCACCTTGCGCGCGTACTGGGCTTCGTCGAAGCCCTGCTCGCGGAAGCCGATCGTGAAGGTACGCACCGGATCCGGACTGGCTTCGCGCATCAGCGCCACGATCAGCGATGAATCGATGCCGCCCGACAGGAAAGCGCCCAGCGGCACGTCGGCGAACAGGCGCTGGCGCACGGCCGTGCGCAGGTGCTCGAGCAGCGCCTCTTCGGCCTCGAGCGCGTCCATCGGCAAAGGCTGCACGCGCGTGGCGAGCTCGAGCGCGTCCCAGTACACGTGCTCGCACCCGCTCTCCGCTGCGCTGAACTCCAGCCACGTGCCGGGGCGCAGCTTCTTCACGCCCCGCCAGATGGAGAACGGCGCGGGCACGTAGTTGTGGCGGAAAAAGAGCGCCAGCGCCTCACGGTCCAGCTCGCCCGCGAACTGCGGGTGCGCCACCAGCGCCTTGAGCTCGGACCCGAACAGGAGCGTCGTCCCGAAGCTGCCATAGTAGAGCGGCTTCTTGCCCAGGCGGTCGCGGGCCAGGACCAGGCGGCGCTCGCGCTGGTCCCAGCAGGCGAAGGCGAACATCCCCACCACGCGCTCCAGCGTGCGCGCCGTGCCCCAGCGGTTCAGCGCGCCCAGCAGCACCTCGCTGTCGGAGTGGCCGCGGAAGGCCACGCCCTCGCGCTCGAGCTCCTCGCGCAGCTCGACGAAGTTGTAGATCTCGCCGTTGAACACCAGCGTGTGGCGTCCGTCGGCGCTGCTCATCGGCTGGTGGCCCTCGATGCTGAGGTCGACGATCGACAGCCGCCGGAAGCCGAGCGCCACGCCCGAACGCGCATCGGCCCACACGCCGCGATCGTCCGGACCGCGGTGCGCGAGCGTGTCCGCCATGCGTCCCACGAGGGCGCACAACGCCTCGGCCGGCTGCGTCGGCGCGCCCCAGAACCCGGTGAAGCCGCACATCAGCGCGTCCGCTCCGCGAGCTCGGTGTACAGGCTCTCGTAGGCGCGCGTGACCACGCCCAGCTCGTAGTGCGCCTCGACGCGCGCGCGCCCGAGGGCCCCCAGCCGCGCGCGTTCGGCGCGCGCCATGCGCCCCAGGCGCGCCAGCCCCGCGCTCAGCGCGGGGAGGTCGTCGGGCGGGACCAGGATGCCGGCCTCGCCCACGATCTCGGCCGAATCCCCGGCGGTGCTGGCGAGGCAAGGCAGACCACAGGCGAGCGCCTCGCCCAGCACGTTGGGGAACGCCTCGGTGCTCGAGGGCAGCACCAGGAAGTCGAGCGCGGCCAGGAGCTCGGGCACGTCGTGGCGCTCGCCCAGGGCCAGCGTGAAGGCCTCGGCCTCCGTGCTGCGCAGCAGCGCCGCGAAGGCCGGATTGTCGCGCGTCGCGCCTTCGCCCGCGCATACGAGCTGCAAGGGCAACGAGAGCTCGCGCGCCAGGCGCGCGCCGGCGCGCAGGAACAGCGCATGGCCCTTGAGCGGATGGAAGCGCGCGAGCATGCCCGCCAGCACCGCGCCCGCGGGCACGCCCAGCTCGCTGCGCAGCGCCCGGCGGCGCTCGGCGTCGGGGCGATAGCGCGCCAGGTCGAAGCCGTTCGGGATGCGCACCCAGCGCCGCGCGCGATAGCCGCTGAGCTCGTGGCTGACGCGCCCGGCGCTCGAGTTGGTCACGATCACCTCGGGCCGGTGCGACAGGCGCGCGCACAGGCGCGGCGCGAGACGCTTCCGGAACCAGGGCGTCTCCGCGGGCTGCGCCGAGCAGCGCACGTTCCAGGCCAGCGCCGTCGGACCGCCCGCGCTGAGCGCCAGCGCTGCCAGCAGGTCCGCGTGATACAGCCAGCTCTGCAGCACCTGCGGGCGCCACTGAGCGAGTTGCCGGCGCAGACGCAGGATCGCGCGCGGGTCGGGCACGCCGCGGCGCATGCCCAGTTCCACGACCTCGATCCCTTGGCGGGTGAGCCGTTCCGCGACCGCCCCGCCCGCGATCAAGCTGACGACGCGCGCGCGGAAGCGCGCGCGGTCCATGCGCTCGAGGAGCTTCTCGAGCATGCGCTGCGCACCCCCCGTCTCGAGCGAGGTAATCACGTGGAGGACCTCGATCACGACGGGTGCACAGCCATCTCGCCGAGCGGGAAGCGTAAGCGGCGCGGGGGGCGCGCGAAGACCAGCGCGGCGGCGCGCGCCAAGCCCTCGAACTGGAACCAGGCCAGCACGAACACCACCTGATAGCGGTGGCGCGGTCCCTGTAGCTCGGGCACGCAGCCGTAGAACAGGACCACGAGCGCCATGTAGATCAGCGCCAGCCGCGCGCCGGAGTTCGAGCGCGCCAGCGCGACCGCGCCCCACAGCGCGAAGGGCGCGGCGATCCAGTGCAGGATCGCGGGCACGACCAGGAAGCCGTAGCGCTCCTCGATGCTCCACGGCCGCGGCGTGAACAGGAAGCGTCCCGCGCCGGACAGGGCTCCGCCGGGTTCGACGTAGCCCTCGGGCAAGGGGCGGCCGATCTGCCACAGCAGGAAGGCCGCGCCGGCCGCCAGCAGCAATCCGCGCCGCTTGCCGCGCAACTCCAGGCAACCCCACAGCCCGAAGGCGCAGGCGAAAAGGCTGGGGATGTACCAGCGCAGGAAGTACAGCGCGCACGCACTCGCCGCCAGCTGCAGGAGATCCCCGAGGCGCGGCCGGGGCGCGCGCGCCAAGCTCAGAGCGGCCGCGAACAGGCCGGCCGACAACGCCACGGCCAGCGTGTCCTTCAGATTGACGAACGACGACCAGGCGATGATGTCCCAGTGCAACATGAAGAACAGCGTCGCCGCGCGCGCGCGCCCGGCGCTCACGCCGGAGAGCCTCAGGATGCGCCAGAAGGCGAGCGCTCCCAGGCCCGAGGCGAGCACGTTCAGCAGCACGGCCGACCAGTAGTTCTGGCCGAACAAGGCGTGCGCCAGCGCGTTCCAGACGTAGTAGCCGACGTTCTGTCCCCCGGCGAGATAGAAGAGCCGCGTACTGCCCTCCGGAAACACGAGGGCCAGCGGGTTGGGAGTCCAGGTCAGGAGCTCGGCCGCGTCCTGCGCATAGGAGACGTCGTCGTACAGCCGCCAGGTGCCGTCGTCCCAACCGCCGAAGTAGGAGAGCGACAGCCCGACGCGCGCGCAGGCCACCAGGAATCCGAGCTTCCAGCCCACGACCCGTGCGAGCACGAGCCACAGGAGCAGCGCGACCAGCACGCTCGCGGACAAGAGCTGGATGCTCAAGGCCTGGACACTAGCCCTCGCTCCCCCGGCCCTGCAATACTCTCGCGGTGCGCATCGCGCTGCTGGTCTCCTCGCTGTCGGTGGGCGGCACGGAGCGCCAGGCGCTCTTGCTTGCGGGCGGACTGGCGGCGCGCGGGCACGCGCTGCGGCTGGTGACGCTCTTCCCGGGCGGTGCGCTGGAGGCGGAGGCGCGCGCGCTCGAGCGCGTGCAGCGGGTGCAGCTCTGGGACCATGCGCGCGCGCGCCGCGGACTGCGCTTGCTGGCCGCCGCCGGTCGGCTGGCGCGCGCGCTCGCCGACGAGCCGCCGCAGGTCCTCTACTGCCTCGACCATCCCTCGAACCTGGTCGGCGCCCTGGCCGCGCGGCGCCTGCCCGTGCCGCTGGTGTGGAGCATGCGCGAGTCCAGCGCGCGGCCGGGCTGGAAGCTGTCGCTCCTGCGCCGCGGCTGCGCGCTGCTGCGCGGACGCGCCGCCTTGCTGATCGCCAACTCCCAGGCCGGCCTCGAACGCATGCGCTCCGTGGGTGCGCTGCCGCGCCACAGTCTCGTGATCGGGAACGCCGTCGATCCGCTGCGCTTTCGCCCAGCCACGAGCGTCGAGCGCGGCGCCGCGCGCGCCGCCCTGGGCTGGAGCGACACGGACCTCGTGGCGGTGCTCGTCGCGCGACTCACGCCGGACAAGGACCACGCCACCTTCCTGCGCGCCGCGGCCCGCGCCGCGGCGCAGGAGGCGCGCCTGCGCTTCCTGTGCGTCACGCCCGAGCCCGCGCGCCTGTCGCCGGCGCTGGCCGCGCTGGCGGGCGCTCCCGCGCTGGCGGGTCGTCTGCGCTGGCACGCGGCCGGGAGCGACGTGCGCTCGGCGCTGGCCTGCGCAGACCTGCTGGTGAGCTCCTCGCTCGCCGAGGGCTTCCCCAACGCGCTGCTCGAGGCGCAGGCGTGCGCCCTGCCGATCGCCGCGACCGACGCCGGAGCCTCGCGCGAGATCGTCGGCCCGGCGGGCCGGATCGTTCCGCCGCGCGACCCCGCGGCGCTGGCCGCAGCCGTGGTGGAGCTCGCGCGCCTGACGCCGACGCAGCGTGCGGAGCTCGGCGTGCGCGCGCGCGAGCGCGTGCTGGCGAGCCATTGCGCCGAGCACCTGTTGGCCGCGACCGAGGCGGCGCTGGCGCAAGCGCTGCACTCAGCCTGAGATGCGCGGGCGCGCGAGCACGCGCTCGACGGCTGCTTCCCAGCGCGGTACGACGAGCTCGGGAGCGTAGTCGCGGGCCGTCGCGCGCGCGCCGGCGCCCAGACGCGCGCGCCGCTCGGGTTCGGCCAGCGCCTGCACCAAGGCGAGCTGCAACGCGCGTGCGTCGTGCGCGGGCACCAGCCAACCACTCTCGTCGTTGGCGAGCAGCTCGCACGCGCCCGTGCCCGTATCCGTGGCCACGCACGCCTTGCCCAGCGCCATGGCCTCGAGCAGCGCGTTCGGAAAGCCCTCGTAGTGCGACGGCTGCGCGAAGAGCTCGGCGCGCTCCAGCAGCGCCCAGGGGTTGCGCGAACGCCCGGGAAGCCGCAGACGCGCACCCAGGCCGAGAGCGCTACCCAGGCGTTCGAGCTCGGCGCGCAGGCTGCCCTCGCCGACCAGCACCAGGCTCCACTCCGGAACGCGCTCGAGCGCGGCGAAGGCGCGCACCAGGTCGGCGTGGCCCTTCTGCGCCTCCAGACGGCCGAGGGCGAGGACGAAGGGACCGCTCGGCAGCGCCACGTCGGGCGGCCCGAAGGTCGCGGGGACCTCGACCAGGTTCGGGATCCAGCACACGCGCTCGTGCCCCACCCAGGCGCGCAGCCAGGCGCTCACGGCGCGACTGTTCGCGCTGACCAGCGCGGCCCGGCGGTAAGCGTGGCGGCCTAGGGTGCGCCAGGGAGCGCGCAGGGGATGGGCGCGCAGATCCACGCGCTCCGACAGCACGCAGGGCACGCCCAGCGGGCGCGCGGCGAAGCTCGCCAGCACGTTCATCGACACCGTGAAGGAGAGCAGCGCCTCGCACTCGGAGCTGCGCAGGGCGGCGCGCAGGGCAGCGATGCGCGCTCGATTCGCGAACAGCGCGCGCCAGCGGTTCGCCGACGGCGCGAGCTGCGCGAGCGCCACGCGGCTCACCAGCGGATCGAGCGCGTAGAAGTCGTCGCGCGCGGCCGACAGCGTGATCAGCACCACGCGGTGCCCGCGCCGCGCGAGGTGTCCGGCCAGCGCGCTCGCCGCGCGCTCGGCGCCGCCCGCGGCCAGGGACGGTACGGCGATCGCCAAGCGGCGCGTGTTCACGCGGCCACCGTAGGCAGGCGGCGCGCCGTCGACAAGGGCGCGCGCGCCGCCGCCCTCGTGCGCGGTGGCCCTTGCAACCACGCGGGTGAAGTGTTCCGCTCCTCGCGTGCTGTCGAGCCCGCCGCCGGTCGAGTCCCAGGACGCGCTCTGGGACTGGTTCCAGAACGAGGGCGCGCACTCGTTCGCCGGCGCACGCACGCGCCTGGCGTGGCTGGCGCGCCGCCTGCGCGCGCGCGTCGGCGGGACGCGGCCGCCGGTGCTGGACGTCGGCGTGGGCGCGGGCACCTTCGCGGAACTGGCCCTGGCGCTCGAGCTCGACGTGCACTGCGTGGATCCGAGCGCGCGCGCGATCGAGGCCCTGCGCACGCGCCTGGCGCTCGGCGACAAGGCGCGCGTGGGCCGGGCCGAGGCCTTGCCCTTCGCCGACGCTTCGTTCGCGGGCGCGCTGGTCTCCGAGGTGCTCGAGCACCTCGACGAGGTGATCCTCGCCCGTGCGCTGGGCGAACTGGCGGGCGTGCTGCGCCCGGGGGGCTGGCTGGTCGGCTCGGTGCCCGCGCGCGAGGACCTGGGCGCCAACGCGGTCGTCTGTCCGCGCTGCACGCATCGCTTCCATCGCTGCGGCCACGTGCACGCCTTCGACGCGCACGAGCTCGCGCGCCGGCTGGCGCGCGCGGGCTTCACGCTCGAGGAGGCCAGCGAACGCCCGTTCCCGTGCTTCGCCGAGCTCAACTGGAAGGGCAAGCTGGGCGCCGCGCTGCGCCTCGTGCTGTGGCGCCTGGGCGTGCACGGACGCGAGGAGACGCTGGTCTTCGTCGCGCGGCGGGGCGCATGAGCACGCCGGCCCTCGCGCACCTCGAGCGCCTGCGCCTGGCCGAGCTGCGCCAAGCTCTCGCGCACCTGCCGCCGCGCGCGCGCGTGCTGGAGCTGGGCGCCGGAACGGGTTGGCAGGCGCGCGAGCTCGCCGCGCGCGGCTTCGCGGTCGAGGCCCTGGACGTGCCCGAGAGTCTGTACGCGGCGGCGCGCGTCTTCCCGGTGCTTGAGTACGACGGCCGGCACCTGCCGTACCCGGCCGGCAGCTTCGACGCCGTGTTCAGCTCGAACGTGCTCGAGCACGTGGCGCACCTCGAGGAGCTGCTGGCCGAGCTCGTGCGCGTGCTCGTGCCCGGCGGTCGTGCGGTGCACGTGCTGCCCACGCCGGCCTGGCGCCTGTGGACCTCGCTGGCGCAGGGCCCGCACGTCCTGCGGCTCGTCTGGCGCCGCGCGACGCGGGCGCGCGCGAGCGCGCCGAACTCGCCAGCCACCGGCGCGGCTCCCGCCGCACGCCGTGGCGCGCGCCTGGCGCTACTCTTCCCGGAGCGCCACGGCGAGCGCGGCGGAGCGTGGAGCGAGCTCTACCTGTTCTCGGCGCGCGCCTGGCGCCCGCTCTTCGAGCGCGCCGGCTTCCGGCTCCTGCGCTGCGAGCCGAACGGCCTCTTCTACACCGGCCACGCGCTGCTCGGCGCGCGCCTCGCGCTGGGCGCGCGGGGAATCCTGGCGCGCGGGCTGGGCAGCGCGTGCCGCATCTGGGTGCTGGAGGTCGTGCGCGCACCCTGAGGGCGCTCACCGCCGTGCGCGTCCGCTGGCGCGCCTTCGCGCGCGGGCGCAGCAGCGCGCCTCGTACTGCTCGAGCGGGCGCGTGCCGTTGCCGGCCCTTTCAGGCCTGCCTACCAAGAAGCTCGGCGTGATTGGGCTGTTGCTCACGCTCGCCGGCAGGCCTCGGCCAGCCGCCGCCGCGCCGCCCCAGCCAGGAGCAAGGCCGCTCCGGCGTACACGCAGGACGTGGAGAGGGCGATGCCGCTCGCGCCCATCCAGCGCATCAACAACCAGTTGAGCCCCACGTTCAGGGCGCAGTTCAGGGCCGCGATCCACAGCAGCGTGCGGTTCGAGCGCAGGGCCGAGAGCACGCGTGCGCACAGGATCCCGACCACGAAGAAGGGCGTCTGCAACGCGTACCAGCGCAGGATCGTGCTCACGCTATGGGCCTCGCTGTCGCCGAAGCGTCCGCGCTCGAAGAGGAACGAGACGGCGGGCCCCGCCAGAGCGACGACCAGCGCCGTCAGCGGCAGCGCCCACAGGAACGAGCGCCGCATCCAGGTGCCCAGCTCGGCCTGCAGCGTGCGCCAGTCGCGCGCCGCGGCGAGATCGGAGAAGTACGGCAGCGCGACGGTGCCCAGGGCCACCGCCGTGATCGAGAGCAAGGCGGACAGCATGTCGTGCGCGTAGCCGAGGGCCGCCAGATTCCCGCTCGGCAGGGTGGCGCACATCATCTGGTCCACGATGGTGGTGCTGGCCATCAGCGCCGTACCGAAGAGCAGCGGCAGCATCTGCCCGAACAGGTCGCGCGCTGCACGCACGTCCCGCGGGCGGCGCGGCAGGACGCTCAATCCGGCGCGGCGCGCGAGCCAGATCACGCTGGCGAGCTCCAGCAGGACTCCGCACAGATGCCCGATCGCCAGCGCGCGCGCACCCGCGCCACGGGCGAGGAGCCAGACAGCGAGCGTGATCGACAACGGCACCAGGCCGGCCGGAAAGGCCGTGGCCCCGAAGCGCTTCTCCGCATTCAGCGCCGCGACCAGCAGCACCGAGGCGCCGCCCAGCACCAGGCTCGGCAGGATCCAGTGGAAGAGCTCGGTGGCCAGGGCGCGCTTCTCCGGCGCGTACCCGCTCGCCACCAGCGCCAGGAAGCCGGGCCAGGCCAGCAGCAGCAGCAGCGCCAGGGCGGTGAGCAGCGGCAGCATCCAGCCCAGCAGCTCGCCGCTCAGGCGTCCCGCCGCGGCCACCCCGGCCCGGGCCCGTTCGCGCGCGTAGAGCGGAACGAAGGCCGTGGACAGCGCGTTCGCGCAGGCGCCCAGCGCGAACACGAGCAGCATCGAGGCCAGGCGGAAGGCCTCGACCTCGTCCCCGGTGCCGAACCAGAAGGCGATAGACTGGCCCTTGACCAGCCCGATCAGGCGAACGCACAGCGTGCCCGCGCCGACCACGAACGCCGCGCGAACCAGGCTCCGCGCGCTCGGCATCAGTGCACGCGCTGGCGGGTCCGTGCGGCGTGCCAGTCGAGCGTGCGCTCGAGGCCTTCCTCGAAGGCGACCCGCCCGACGTAGCCCAGCTCGGCCCGCGCGCGCGAGAGATCGGCCTGGCTGGCGCGCACGTCCCCGGCGCGCGGCGCGCGGAAGAGCGGCTCGCGCACGGCGTTCTGCAGACCGCGCCGGATCAGGCTGCGCTGCAGCGCCGCCAGCAGCTCGAGCAACGTCGTCGAGCGGCCCAGGGCCACGTTGAACAACCCGCCCGCGGGGACCAGCGCCGCGCACAGGTTGGCCTCGACCACGTTGGCCACCGGACAGAAGTCGCGCGAGGTGAGACCGTCGCCGAAGATCTCCACGCGCTCGCCCGCCAGCAGCGCCTGGATCCAGCGCGGGATGACGGCGGCGTACGGACCGAGCGGATCCTGGCGCGGACCAAATACGTTGAAGTAGCGCAGCCCCGCGAGCGCGAGCCCGTAGCTCCGTGCAAAGGCCTCGGCCAGCACCTCGCCCATGCGCTTCGAGGCCGCGTAGGGCGAGAGCACGTGGCCGAGCACATCCTCGCGCCGCGGCAGGTCGGGATGGTCGCCGTAGACGCTGGAGGAAGAGGCCCACACGCAGCGCTTCACGTCCGCCGCGCGCGCGGCCTCCAGCAGGTTCGCGAAGCCCTGCACGTTCACGGCCAGAGACGTCAGCGGATCCTGCAGCGAGCGCGGCACCGAGCCCAGCGCGGCCTGGTGCAGCACGAGCTCGCGCCCGCTCGCGGCGCGCACGCACGTGGCCGGGTCGCGCAGGTCGCCCTCCAGCAGCTCGAAGCGCGCCCAGGCCGCGGGTCCGACGGCGCCGCGCACCTCGTCCAGGTTGGCGCGCGAGCCGGTGGCGAAGTTGTCGAACCCGCGCACGTCCTGGCCGAGCCGCAAGAGCTCCTCGACCAGGTGCGAGCCGATGAAGCCCGCCGCGCCGGTGACCAGCCAGCGGCGCGGCGCGCGCGCAAGCTCCAGGCCGACCTGCGCGTGGGCCAGCATCACAGGTGCCAGTAGTGCACGCCCGCCGGCACGTCGGCCGGCGCCAGCGCGGCCAGCACGTCGAGCAGCAGCAGCGAACGGCCCTTGCCGCACAGGCGCGGCGCGAGGGCCAAGAGCTCGCGGTGCGGCGTGGTCAGCACCACCGCGTCGAGCTGCGTCAGCGCAGCCTCGGGCACGAGCTCCAGGCCGTATTCGTGCTGCACTTCGGCCGCGTCCGCCAGCGGGTCGTGGGCCAGCACCTGCACGCCGAAGTCGGCCAGCTCGCGGGCGATCTCGGGCACGCGCGAGTTGCGCACGTCGGGCACGTCGCGCTTGAAGGTCACGCCCAGGATGGCGACGCGCGCGCCATCGACCGAGCGCCGGCGCTGGATCAGCAGCTTCACCGTCTTGGCCGCCACGAAGCGGCTCATGTCGTCGTTGACGCGCCGGCCGGCGAGGATGACCTGCGGATGGATGCCGACCGACTCGGCCTTGCAGGTCAGGTAGTACGGATCCACGCCGATGCAGTGCCCGCCCACCAGGCCAGGGTGGTAGCGGTGGAAGTTCCACTTGGTGGCGGCGGCGTCGAAGACCGCGCGCGAGTCGAGCCCGATGCGGTCGAAGATGATCGCCAGCTCGTTCATCAGCGCGATGTTCAGGTCGCGCTGCACGTTCTCGATCACCTTGGCGGCCTCGGCCACCTGGATCGAGGGCGCCTCGTGGACCGAAGGCGCCAGGCTGCGGTAGCACTCCGAGACGATGCGCAGCGTGCGTTCGTCCTCGCCCGAGACGACCTTGGTCACGCGCTCGAGCGTGTGCTCGCGATCGCCGGGATTGATGCGCTCGGGCGAATACCCCAGCGTGAAGTCACGCCCGCGCGTGAGGCCCGACACCGTGGCCAGGATGGGGGCCACGATCTCGTCCGTGACCCCCGGATAGACGGTGGACTCCACCACCACGATGTCGCCGGGCTTGAGCGCGCCGCCGAGTGTGCGCGCGGCGCCCTCCAGCGCCGACAGGTCGGGGCGCTTGAAGGAATCGATCGGCGTGGGCACGGCCACCACGTGGAAGTCGGCCGCGCGCAGGTCGGCCGGGTCGTCGCTCACGCACAGACCGCTGGCCGTCAGCTCGCCCGGCTCGATCGTGCAGGTGCGATCCTTGCCCGCGCGCAGCTGGCGCACGCGCTGGGAGTCGATGTCGAAGCCGATCGTCCCGGGGAAGCGCCGCGCGAAGGCCACGGCGAGGGGCAGTCCCACGTAGCCCAGCCCGACCACGGAAATGCGGCGCATGCGCGGCGATGATAGCCTTCACGACTGGCGTTCCAAGCGCGCGGCGCTGGAACGAAGCCGGCGCGCGCGCGATTCCTCCGCGATTCCCGCGCGCGGCGCGCGCGCCCTCCGAACGCACCCGCACCCTCCGAGGCCAGCCATGCCCGCCACGGGCTTCGTATCCCCCCCGCTCTGTCGCGACCACGATCCCGGTCGCGGCCATCCCGAGCGCGCCGAGCGCCTCGTGCACCTCGGCGAGCACCTGGCCTCCGTGGGTCTGCTGGCCGAGGTCGAGAACGGCGCGTCACGCGCGGCCACGCCGCTCGAACTCGCGCGCGTGCACAGCGCCGGGCACATCGAGCGCGTGCGCAGCGCCTGCCTGAGCGCGCCGCTCGCGCTGGACGGCGACACCGCGGTCTCGAAGTCCTCCTACGCCGCCGCGCAACATGCCGCCGGCGGCGTCCTGACGGCGGTCGAGCGCGTGCTGCGCGGCGACTGGCACAACGCCTTCTGCGCCGTGCGCCCGCCTGGCCACCACGCCGAGCAGGACGCGGCCATGGGGTTTTGCCTGTTCAACAACGTGGCCGTGGCCGCCGCCGCGCTGCGCCACGAGCACGGCCTCGCGCGCGTGGCGATCCTCGACTGGGACGTGCACCATGGCAACGGCACGCAGCATCTGTTCGAGCGCGACCCGAGCGTGTTCTACGCCAGCCTGCACCAGTGGCCGCTGTACCCCGGCACGGGCGCCGCCGAGGAGCGCGGCCTGGGTGCGGGCGAGGGCGCGACGCGCAACTGTCCGCTGCCCAGCGGCTCGGGCGACGCCCAGTGGCTACGCGCGCTCGAGGACACGCTCTTGCCCGAACTCGAGGCCTTTCGCCCGGAGTTCGTGCTGCTCTCGGCCGGCTTCGACGCGCATCGCCTGGATCCGCTCTCGGGCACGTGTCTGAGCGCGGCCGGCTATGCGCAAATGACGCGGCGCATGCTGGAGCTCGCCGCGCGCAGCGCCCACGGCCGACTCGTTTCCGTGCTCGAGGGCGGCTACCACCTGGAGGCGCTGGCGAGCTGCGTCGAGACGCACCTCGGCGAGCTCGTGACCTGGAGCGCTTCGTGACGCTCGGCCCCGAAGACCACGACCGCGCCGCGGCGGGCCTGCGCTACGTCTACCCGGTCGTCTCGCGCCGCGCCCAGGGCGTGTCGGTGGGCGTGAACCTGAACCAGAACAACGCCTGCAACTGGCGCTGCGTGTACTGCCAGGTGCCGGAGCTCACGCGCGGCAAGGCGCCCGAGATCGAGCTCGCCGTGCTCGAGCACGAACTGCGCGGGTTGCTGGGCGAGATCGCGCGCGGCGGCTGGCTCGAGCGCCACGCGCCCGAGGGTGCGCGACGCCTGAACGACGTGGCCTTCTCGGGCAACGGCGAGCCGACCAGCTCGCCGCAGTTCGCGCCCGCGGTCGAGCTCGTGCGGCGCCTGCTGGCCGAGCTCGAGCTGCTGGGGCACGTCAAGGTCGTGCTGATCACCAACGGCTCCTTGATCCACGCCGCAGCCGTGCAGCGCGGGCTGCGCACGCTGGCCAGCGCCGGCGGTGAGGTGTGGTTCAAGCTCGACAGCGCCACCGACGAGGGCATGCAGGCCATCAACGACGTAACTCCGGGCCTGGCACGCGTGCGCGCCAACCTGCGCATGGCCTGCGCGCTGGCGCCCACGTGGATCCAGACCTGCGTCTTCGCGCGCCGAGGCGTGCCGCCCAGCGCCCTCGAACGCACGGCCATGCTCGAACTCTTGCGCGCCGAGCTGCGCGAAGGCCTGCGCCCGCGCGGCGTGTTGTTGTACGGACTCGCGCGGCCCTCGCATCAGCCGGAAGCGCCCGAGCTCACGCGCTTGCCGCCCGAGTGGTTGGAAGACTTCGCGCGCGAGCTGCGCGCCCTCGGCCTCGAGGTGCGCACGTTTCCGTGACGCCCGGGAAACCCCTGCCGCTGGGCTATAGTTCCCCGATGGACGGCCCGCTCGAGCGCATCTACTTCGACGGCGAGTGCGGGCTGTGCCATCGCTGGGTGCTGTTCACGCTGGCGCGCGAGCGCGGGCGCGCGCTGTTCCGCTACGCACCGCTGCAGGGGCCGACCTTCGCGGCCGAGGTGCCCGCGGCGCAGCGAGGGCAGTTGCCGGACAGCATCGTGGTACGCACGAGCACGGGCGAGCTCCTCTTGCGCTCGGCAGCCGTGCTGCACGTGTTGACGCGCGTCGGCGGCGGATGGGGCCTGCTCGCGGGCGCGCTGCGGCTCGTCCCGCGTGCGCTCGGCGACTGGGGCTACGACCGCGTGGCCTCGGTGCGCAAGCGCTTCTTCAGTAAGCCCGACACGGCGTGCCCCCTGGCGCCGCCCGAGCTCGCGCGGCGCTTCGATCCCTGACGGGCTTCACGGCGCCCAGCGCAGGCCCCAAGTCAGCTGCGGGATCAGCACGCGCGGGTCGTTGCCACTCGCGGCGACGAGCGTCAGCTCGGGCCCGAACGAGAAGCCACGGCCGAAGGTGGTGAAGCGCCCCACGCCGCAGTACAGACCGAGATAGTCGCCGGACTCCTCGACCAGGTTCGGCTCGCCGCGCGCGGTGAAGCCCACCACGCCGAAGCGCGTGCTCCATGCGCTGCCCTCCTGCGGCAGGGCGAGGTGCAACAGACCGAGGTCGAGCTGCGTCCAGTCCCCCGCCTCGGGCAGACCGTTGTCGGCGATCGACTTGTCGTCGATGAACTGGTACGTGCCGCGCGCCTCGACCTGCCAGGCGCTGCCCGCACGCAACGGCACGGCGGCGGAGGCGGCCACGCCGACATTGGGCAACAGCGAGGGTGCCAGCCCTAGGTTCAGCGGGTGTGCCTGGCAGCCGCACAATAGGGCCCCCGAGAGCACGAAGGTCCGCGGACGGAGCGCCATGCGCACGAGCATTAGCCGGGCGCGGCCTCGGAGCAAGCGTTGAGGCGCGGCGTCGGCGCGCGAGCGTGTGCTTCCCCGGCGCGGACCGGCGCTCAACCGGAGGCGCGCGCTTCGCGCCCAGGAAGCTCGAGCGCGCGCAGCAGCTCGGCCACCACCGCAGCCGGCGTGCGTCCGCTGGTCTCCACGCACAGCTCGCAGCGCGAGTAGAGCGGCTCGCGCTCGGCGAGCAGCGCCCGCAGCTCGGCCATCGCACGCGGCCGCGCGTGCATCGGCCGGCGATCGCCCTGGGCCAGCACGCGCTGGAAGTGCTCCTCGGGCGCGGCGCGCAGCCACACCGTGCGGCAGGTCGCGCGCAGGCGCGCGAAGGTCTCGGCGTGCGTCACCAGCGAGCCGCCGGTCGCCAGCACGAGGCGGTTGCCCTCGCTCAGCACGCGCTCCAAGGCCTCGGACTCGTAGCGCTGGAAGGAGGCCGGCCCGCGCAGGTCGAACAGCTCCGCCAGCGCCAGGCCAGCGAGCTCCTCCACTCGGCCGTCGAGCTCCACGAAGGCGACCTCGAGCTCGCGCGCCAGGAGTTGCCCGACGCTGGACTTGCCCGCCCCGCGCAGGCCGAGCAGCGCCACGCGCTCACCGCCGCGCGCCTGTTCGGCGGCCGAAAAGAGCGCCGTGGCGCTCGTGCCCAGGGCCTGCGCCACGCGCAACAGCACGGCCACGCTCAGATTCGCGCGTCCGGCCTCGGCCTCGGTCAGATAGCGGCGCGAGACCTCGGCCTGCCGCGCCAGCTCGGCGAGCGCCAGCCCACGCTCCTCGCGCAGGGCCCGGAGATGCGCCCCGAGACGGGCGAGGAGGCCTTGTAGAACCATGCCGACGATCCCTATGATGCCCGGAACTCGCTGTTCCGAGAAGTATATTTCTCACGCCAAGGAGCCCGTGATCTCGACCGCCCCCTCGCCCCGGACGTCGTTCCAGACCCATCCGACGCGCTACAAGCATTGGCGTCTGCGCTGCGAGGGCGAGCTCGCCACGCTGACCATGGCGGTGCAGGCGAGCGGCGGTGAGCGCCCGGGGTACGAGCTCAAGCTGAACTCCTACGACCTGTCGGTCGACATCGAGCTCGCCGACGCCGCGCAGCGTCTGGTGTTCGAGCACCCCGAGGTGCGCTGCGTGGTGCTCACCGGCGCGCTGGAGCGCGTGTTCTGCGCCGGCGCGAACATCGGCATGCTCGCCACGAGCACGCACGCCTTCAAGGTGAACTTCTGCAAGTACACCAACGAGACGCGCCTGTACCTCGAGGACGCGAGCGCCTGCGGCGGCAAGCGCTTCCTCGCCGCGCTGAACGGCACCGCCTCGGGCGGCGGCTACGAGCTGGCGCTGGCCTGCGATCGGATTCTCTTGGTCGATGATCGCTCGAGCGCGGTCTCGTTCCCCGAGCTGCCGCTGCTGGGTGTGCTGCCCGGCACGGGCGGGCTCACGCGCGTCTCCGACAAGCGCAAGGTGCGCAAGGACCGCGCCGACGTGTTCGCCAGCGTGGCCGAGGGCGTCAAGGGCAAGCGCGCGGTCGAGTGGAACCTGGTGGACGCGCTCGCGCCGCTCTCCAAGTGGAAGGAAGAGGTCGCGCGCCACGCGGCGGAGCTCGCCCGGGAAGTCGTGCCGCGCACGGGCAAGGGGGTCGAGCTCGCCAGCGTCGAGTGCGCGCGCGAGGGCGAGCACTGGAAGTACACGCACGTCGCGGTGGCCTTCGAACGTGCGGTGCGCACGGCGCGCCTGACGCTGACGCTGCCGTCCCAAACCGGGCCCAAGGACGCGGCCGCGGCGCGCGCCGCGGGCAGCGGCTGGTGGTTGTTCCAGCTCTTCCGCGAGCTCGACGACGCGCTGGTGAACCTGCGCTTCCACGAGCCCGAGATCGGCCTGGTGCTGGTACGCGTCGTCGGCGATCCGGCCGTGGCGCTGGCGGCCGACGCCGTGCTCACCAGCACCAGCGACTGGTTCGTGCGCGAGGTCGCGCATTACGTCAAACGCGTGCTGAAGCGCGTCGAGAACACGGCCAAGAGCTTCTACGCCGTGGCCGACGCGGGCAGCGCGTTCGCGGGCACGTTCCTGGAGCTGTTCCTGGCCTGCGATCGCAGCTACTTGCTGGCCGACGACGCCGCACGCGTCACGCTCGGCGTCAGCGGCGTGCATGCGGGCCTGTACCCGATGGCCAACGGGCTGACGCGCCTCCAGACGCGCTTCCTGGCCGAGCCGCGGCGCGTGCAGGACGTGCTCGCGCACGCTGGCCGCACGTTCGAGGCCAGCACGGCCGACGAGCTCGGGCTCGCGACCTTCGCGCCCGACGCGCTCGACTGGGACGACGAGCTGCGCCTGGCGGTCGAGGAGCGCGCCTCGTTCTCGCCCGACGCGCTCACCGGCATGGAGCAGAACGTGCGCCCGTGCGGCCCGGAGACCATGGAGACCAAGATCTTCGGGCGCCTTTCCGCCTGGCAGAACTGGATCTTCCAGCGCCCCAACGCCGTGGGCGAGAAGGGCGCGCTGAAGTGCTACGGCACTCCGCTGCGTCCGGAGTTCGACTTCCGCAGAACCTGAGAGCCTCGAAGGGAAGCGTCGCGCAGCGTCGCTCCCTTCGGGCTCGAAGCCAACCAGGGCGCGAGCGCCTCGCGCCCCTCCCCGAGCCTCCCATGAGCAGCATCGACTACGAGCAGAAGATCCCCAACAACGTCGACCTCAAGTCCGACAAGAAGCTGCAGCGCGCGCTGGAGCAGTGGCAGCCCGACTACATCGACTGGTGGCGCGCCATGGGCCCCAGCGACTACAACGCGAACGACGTCTACCTGCGCACGGCGGTGAGCGTGGACCGCGACGGCTGGGCGCACTTCGGCTACGTGAAGATGCCCGACTACCGCTGGGGCATCTTCCTCGAGCCACAGCAGGAGGGCCGCGTGATCGGCTTCGGCGACCACCTCGGACTTCCCGCCTGGCAGGACGTGCCGGGCGAGTACCGCAACTGGCTGCGGCGCATCATCGTCACGCAGGCCGACACCGAGCCGGCCTCGGTCGAGCAGCAGCGCCTGCTCGGACACACCGCGCCCTCGCTCTACGACCTGCGCAACCTGTTCCAGGTGAACGTCGAGGAGGGCCGGCACCTGTGGGCGATGGTGTACATCCTCCAGCGCTACTTCGGACGCGACGGGCGTGAGGAGGCCGAGGAGCTGCTCGCGCGGCGCTCGGGCAACCCCGACCACCCGCGCATCCTGGGCACCTTCAACGAGCCGATCACCGACTGGCTCTCGTTCTTCTGCTTCACGACCTACACCGACCGCGACGGCAAGTTCCAGCTGCTCGCGCTGGCCGAGTCGGGCTTCGATCCGCTGGCGCGCACCTGCCGCTTCATGCTCACCGAAGAGGCGCACCACATGTTCGTGGGCCAGACGGGTCTCGGGCGCGTGATCGAGCGCAGCTGCCAGCTGTTGAAGGATGGCAAGGGCCGCGACGTGCGCGAGCTCGGCGGCATCCCGCTCGAGGTGGTGCAGAAGTACATCAACTTCTGGAGCTCGTCCTCCAACGATCTCTTCGGAGGCGAGATCTCCTCCAACGCCGCCAACTTCTTCGGCGCCGGACTGAAGGGCCGCGCCAACGAGGAGAAACAGCAGGTCGACCACAAAGCGCTGGAAGGCGTGTACGCCATGGAGGTGCTCGAGGCGGGGCAACTCCAGAAGAAGGAGGTCGCGCTGCGCAACGCCATGAACGAGGTGCTGCGCGACGAGTACGTGTCCGACAACGAGAAGGGCATCGAGTACTTCAACAAGGTCTGCGAGCGCAACGACAGCGAGTTCCGCTTCACGCTGCCGCACCGGCGCTTCAACCGCCGCATCGGCATGTTCTCCGAGGCGCGCTTCGATCCGCAGGGAAACATGATCGACGACGCGACCTGGAACGCGCGCGTGGGCGCTTGGCTGCCGACCGAGGCCGACCGCACGTACGTCAAGTCGCTGATGGTGCCGTGCCACGAGCGCGGCAAGATCGCCGGCTGGATCGCGCCGCCCGCCAAGGGCATCGACGGCAACGCCTTCGAGTTCGAGTACGTGCGCCTGTGACGTCGCCCGCGGGTGGAGCCTGGAAGCTTCAGGCTCCGCCCGGTGGGGACACCCGCAGCGCCGCACTGCGCCCGCCGCCCGGCGGCGGATTGAGCGCTTCGACGCCGAACTCGGCCGTCGGTACCGCGAGGCCGGTGAGATCGACGCACAGCTCGGCGCCGACGCGCTCGGGCAGCACCGGATGCCGGCTCCCATCGGGGTAGGTCGCCTCGAGCCAGGTGCTGGCGTCCAGATGCTCGCCGGCGAAGAAGACGCGCAGGCCCTCCCAACGGAAGGCACGCAGGTTGGGCGCGGGCAGCGCCGGGCCGACGTCGAGCTCGAAGCTGCGCGCCACGGCGGGCGGGAAGCCGCCGCGGATCGCAGCCGCGCGATAGCGCCCGCGCGGCAGCGGCGGATCGCGCGGCAGGTCGGGGCCGAGCAGCACGCGCTCGAGCGAGCGCAGTGGCACCTGGAACGGCAAGAGCGGCGCCAGAAGGTGAAACGCGACCGGTGCGCGCGGATCGGCGGCGCGGGGCGCGGGCGTGGCGAGCTTCTCGAGCACGACCGTGAAGCCGTTGCCGGCGCGCGAGTCCACGTCCTCGACGGTGTGCACGCGCCAGGCGACGAAGCGCTCGCGCACGAGGTGCTCGACCAGCGCCAGGAAGTCGGCCGTGCGCCACACGTGATAGTGGCTGGTCGGCACCATCGAGTCGCTGGCCACGCTCGTGCCCAGGGCGTGGTCGGCGAGCACGTGCTCGAGCTCGGTGCACGGCCGTCCCGCATCCATGTTGCGCTCGCGGTGCGGCACGATCAGGAACAGGATCCCGCCCGGGCGCAGCACGCGGTCCCACTCGCCCAGCGCGCGGATCGTGTCGGGCATGTGCTCGATCACGTGACTGGCCAGCACGAAGTCCAGCGCGCCGGCACGCAGCGGCAGACGCTCGGCGGTCGCGAAGAGGTCGATCGGCGCGACGCGACCGCTGAGCGCGCGCTGCGTCTCCTGGAACAGGCGCGCGCCGGGATGCTCCAGGTTCCAGGCGCGCACGCCCGGAAACGGTGCGAAGGCCGCGGGCCCGATCTCGATCCCGTGCCGCAGGGGGCCGAGGATGCGCCGTGCGAGCTCCATCGACGCCTAGCCGGAGCTCAGCGGAACAGGCCCCAGCGCAGCACCGCCCACAACGCGATGAAGCCGTCGCGCGGGCGAATCTTCTTGCCCGCCGAGTAGTCGCGGCCGGCGTAGCGCACGGGCACCTCGTACACGCGCAGGTGCATGCGCGCGATCTTGGCCGTGATCTCGGGCTCGACCGCGAAGCCCTTGCTGCGCAGGTCGAGCTTACGCGCCACCTCCACGCGGAAAACCTTGTAGCAGGTCTCCATGTCGGTGAGGTTCAGGTTGGTGATCAGGTTCGAGAAGGTCGTCAGGCAGCGGTTGGCGAGGTAGTGGTGGTACAGGTGCACGCGTCCGAAGGCCCCGCCCAGGAAGCGGCTGCCGTAGACCACGTCGGCGTGGCCCTCCACGATCGGGCGCAGCAGCGCGGGATAGTCGGCCGGGTCGTACTCCAGGTCCGCGTCCTGGATCAGCACGATCTCGCCGCTGACGTGCTCGAGCGCCGTGCGCAGCGCCGCGCCCTTGCCCTGGTTCTGTGCGTGACGAAACGGACGCAGCTCGGGATGGCGCGCGGCGAGCTCGGCCAGGATGCGCGCCGAGCCGTCGCTCGAGGCGTCGTCGACGATGATGATCTCCTTCTCGTACGGCGTGGCCAGGACGCGCGCGATGACGGCCGCCAGCGTCGTTTCCTCGTTGTACACGGGTACGACGACGGAAAGCTTCAAGCGTGTGCCCCTAGCTCGGCCCCTGGGCGCGCCGAACTCAAGGATCGACCCGCTGCAGGGCGCCGGCGTCGGCCTCGAGCACGTAGACCGAGCCCGAAGCGCCCAGCGCTAGCGAGAAGTGCGTGCCGGAGAAACTGCCGCCGGCCGTCACCGCCGCGGCGCAGTCCGCGAACAGTGGGCAGTCGCTGAGACCGCTGCTCACGTCGTAGCGGCGCAGGACGCCCTCCTTGGCATCGACCCAGTACAAGAGGCCGTCCTGGGTCGCCACCAGGCCCTGGGGCGTGCCCAACTGGGCCGCGGTGTCGACGCCCTGCGTGCTGGCGTCGGTCCCGTCACCGGCGAGCACCAGCGAGCTGCCATCGAAGCCTGTGAAGATCGAGACACCCCCCACCGCGAGGCTCAGCAGCCGCCGGCCGGCGACGCCCGCTAGCCCCGACTCGAGCACCAGGAGCTCGCCCGCGCAGTTCGTGGCAATGCCGCTGGGCGTGTCGAGTTGCGTGCTCACCAGCGCTCCGGTGTCGTTGCCCGGCGCGCCGGTGCCGAGCAGCGTGGCCGCGGCCGGGATGCCCGCGACAGCCACCAGGCGGATGGCGTGGTTCTCGGTGTCGCCGACGTACACCGTGCCGAAGGCGCTGGCGAGCAGCGGCACGGGCTCGGTGAAGTGAAACCGGATCGCCCCGCCGACGCCGTCGGCGTAGCCGCCCACGGCGAGCGGCAGGCCGGCCAGCAGCGCAACCGAGTCGGGCACGTCGCGGCGCACCGAGAGCAGCGTGTTCGAGGCGTGCTCGGCCACGATCAAGAACTGCGCGTCAAAGACGGTGATGCCCGAGAGCTCGGCTGGAGCCAGGATTCCCGCCGGCACGAGCAGCTGGTTCTCGATCACGCCCGCCGCAACCAGCACGCTGTCGGTCGGTCCCGGGAAGACGAGTTCATGGATGCTGCCGTCCGCGCCCGTGAGGTACAGCGTCTCCGCGTCGCTCGCAGCCGCGATCTGGCTCAGCGGGCCGATCGCCGCGCTCGCGAACACCGGGGTGAGCGAGCCCGGCACCGGTGCGCTGGGACCGCAGCCCTGCGTACCCGCGCTCGAGGGCAGCACGGGGATGAAGCTGCCGCTCTGGTTGTCGGAGCCCTTGCGGCAGGAGCTCAGCGCCAGGGAGAGCAGGGTCCAGGCGAGCAGGCGGCGGGTCGGGGCGAGCATGGGCCGCAGAGTGTCGCCGCCTGCACTCCGCCCCGCAAGCGCGGCCCGGCTCGGATGGGCTCGTCTTGTGTCAGCTGGCCTCGCGGCGCACCGGCCGGCGCGGGTCGCCGTCCCCCGCCCCACAACGCGCCTCGGCCTCGGGGCTGTCGAGCACGCTGACCTCGGCGCCCTTGGCCAGCAGCTTCTTGCCCTGCTTCTCCAGCAGCGTCAGCAGCTGCACCGGCCGCTTCCACAGCGCCGCAACGTTGAGCAGCGTGTCCTGGGCCCGCGCCAGCTGCAGATCGCGGCCGTCGTGGTGGTGCACGAAGAGCAGCTCGCCGCGACCATCCGCGTCGCACTCGACCAGCTCGATCTGCGGCAGGCCGCCCCAGGCGAGCTGCTGCAGCAAGCCCGACTTCAGCGCGCGCCAATCCGGCGCGGCCTGGGCCTCGCCCGCTTGCGGCTTGGGCAGGAGCGGCTGCAGGAACTCCAGGGCGAATTCCTCGTCCACCAGCTTGTGCACCAGGCTGACGTCGTTGTGCACGCGGCGCAGCTGGAACAGGTCCTCGCCGCGCCGCTCGGCGTAGCGGAACAGCGCCAGACCGAGCTTGTAGGGATTGAGCTGCCCGGGCGCGGCGTAGGTCGCCGCCGAATGACAGTCGGCGAAGTCCAGCACTTCGGAGGGCTCCAGGATGCCGCCGGTGAGCAGCTTCGAGTGCCAGTACGAGGCCCAGCCCTCGTTCATGATCTTGGTCATGCGCTGCGGCGCGAAGTAATAGGCCTCGGCGCGCGCCAGGTGCACCAGATCGCGCTGCCACGCTTCCAGCGGCGCGCTGTCCTCCAGGAAGCCCAGCACGTCGTAGCTGGGCAAGCGCGCGCGGCGCGGCTCGACCGCGAGCTCGCTGGCCGCCACCGACGCGCCATCCTTGGGCGGAGCGGCGAGCGGCGGTGAGCTGAGCGAGTCGAGCATGCGCAGCGCGCGCTGCGAGGGCGGCGTGTAGGTGCTACGCGCCTCGGGCGCGTGGCCCTGCTCGCGACGCGGCAGGAAGGGGTCGATCAGCGTGTCGAGCGACAGCACGCGGTCGAGGAACTGCTCGACCTCCTCGAGGCCGAAGGCGTCCACGTAGCGCCGCACGCGCGTCGAGTGGTTGGCCATCACGTCGAGCATCTTGCGCTCGGTGGGCGCGAACCACAGGTTGTGCTTGAAGAAGTCGGCGTGGCCGTAGACGTGCGCCATCACCAGCTTCTGCTCCATCAGCGAGTTGGAGCGCACCAGGTAGGCGTAGGTCGGGTCGTTGTTGATGACCAGCTCGTAGATCTTCGACAGGCCCCACTGGCGGCCCTTCTCCAGGCGCTCGTACTCCATGCCGAAGCGCCACGAGGGATGGCGCACGGGAAAGCCGCCATAGGCCGCCACGCCGTTCACGTCTTTGGCGTCGAGCAGCTCGAAGACCACGTCGAAGAAGTCCAGGCCCGCCGCGCGCGCGGCGTTCTCGATGATCACCGCCTGATACTTCAGCGCGGGCGGCAAGTCGCAACGCAGACGCACGCGTTCAGCGCCCCTTGCCGAGGAAGGCCTTGATCGCCTCGGGCACGTCGCCGCGGTCGTTGACGCAGGCCGTGACCAGGATCTCCTCGTCGCCCAGCGCGCCGTCGAGGTCCTTCTTGAACTGCCCGGAGCCGTGCGCGCTCTTCACCTGTCCGTAGCAGAACTGGTTCACGCGCGGCAGGATCTCGTCGCGCAGCATGGAGATGCACAGCTCGGTGTCGCGCGCCGACCAGTTGTCGCCGTCGGAGTAGTGGAACGGGTAGATGTTCCAGTCCTCGGGCCGGTAGCGCTCCTGGATCTGCTTCAGGCACAGCTCGTAGGCCGAGGAGATTTTCGTGCCGCCCGACTCGCGCAGGTGGAAGAAAGTGTGCTGGTCGACGATGCGCGCGACCGCGTCGTGCACCACGTACACCACCGCCAGGTTCTTGTACTGGCTGCGCAGCCAGGTATCGATCCAGAAGGCCTTGATGCGCACGATCTCCTTCTGCTCGCGCCCCATCGAGCCGGAGACGTCCATCATGTGGAACACCACCGCCGACGACTCGGGCGCCGGACAGGCCTTGCGCATGCGGAAGCGGAAGTCCTCGCGCACGGGCACGATGCGCGGCGCCCGCGGATCGTAGAGCCCCGAGGCCAGCGTGCGTCGCAGCGCGTTCTTGAAGCTGCGCCGGAACTGGCGCAGCGAATCCGGCCCGGTGGCGCGCACGCCGTTGTAGCGCCCGCCCTCGCTGGCGAGCTCCTTCACCCCGCGCGGCTCGATGTGCGGCAGCTCCAGCTCCTGGCCCAGCATCTCGGCCAGCTCGTCGAGCTCGACCTCGACCTCCAGGATGTGCCCGCCCGCCTGGCTGCCAGCCGCGCCGCCGCCCTCGCCCGCGGCCGCCTCGCCCTCGCCGGGCTCGCCGTCGCCCTCGCCCTTGCCGCCCTTGCCGCGCGGATTCTCGCCGAACACGAAGCGCGGCAGCTCGATCTGCGGCAGCGGGATCGAGACCGCGTGCTCGCCCGCGCGGCCGATCAGTTCGCCGGTCGAGAGGTAGCGGCGCAGATCGGCACGGATGCGGCCGCGCACGATCTCCCGGAAGCGCGCGCGATCGGCCTCGATGCGGAACATGCTGGGGCCTTAGGCGGCCTCGGGCGTGGTGCGCTTGGCGTCGCCGCGCGCGAACAGCGCGGCCACATACTGCAGGACTTCCTCCGCGCTCTTCTCGTCGTAGCCGAAGCGCTCCGAGAGCCGCTGGCGGATGACGTCGATCTTCTCGCGCGTGTTCGGATCGACCACGCTCGAGACCAGCGAGGTCAGCTGGATCGTGTCGCGGCGGTCCTCGAACAGCTTGAGCTCCAGGGCCCTGGTCAGGCGCTTGTTCTGGCGGTAGTCGAAGGTCTTGCCCTCGATGTGCAGCGCGGCGATGTAGTTCATCAGCTCGTGCCGGAAGTCGTCCTTGCGTGAGTCGGGGATGTCGATCTTGCCCTCGATCGAGCGCATCAGGCGCTCGTCCGGGTCGCGCTCGCGCCCGGCGGCGTCGATGATCTTCTCGCGCGTGGTGTAGGCCTTGACGTTGTCGATGTACTTCGCGCACAGGCGATCGACGGCCTCGCGGTCGGCGGCGACCGCGACCTGCACCTCGTGCTTGATGATCTCCTCGTACTCCTCGCGCGCGTGCGAGACGAGCTGGCCGTAGCGTTTGCGCAGCTCCTCGTTGGTGATCAGGCTGTGGTGGCGCAGGCCGGTCTCGAGCTTCTTCAGCACGTCCAGCGGCCCGATCGTCTCCTTGCCCATCACCAGCGCGCCGGCGATGCAGTCCTGCACGTAGCGCGGCGAGATGCCGAACATGCCCTCGCGCAGCGCGCCGTCGCGCATCTCGCGCACGTTCTCGGAGGTGAAGCCCTGCACGTCCTCGCCGCCGTAGAGCTTGGCCTTCTGCAGCACCGAGAGGTTCGGGTGCGTCGGGTCCTCCAGGCGCGTCAGCACCGACCACAACGCGGCCACCTCCAGCGTGTGCGGGGCGATGAAGGGATTCTTGATCACCTCGGGGTTGAACTGGCGCTTGTAGATGCGCACCTCGTTCGTGACCGACAGGTTGTAGGGCACGTCGATCTTGATCGTGCGGTCGCGGAAGGCCTCCATCAGCTCGTTGTTCTGGAGCTTCTTGTACTCGGGCTCGTTGGTGTGCCCGAGGATCACCTCGTCGATGTGCGTCTGCGCAAATTTCTTGGGCTTGATCGCGTGTTCCTGGCTCGCGCCCAGGAGGTCGTACAGGAAGGCCACGTCGAGCTTCAGCACCTCGACGAACTCCAAGAGGCCCCGGTTGGCGATGTTGAACTCGCCGTCGAAGTTGAACGCGCGCGGATCGGAGTCGCTGCCGTATTCGGCGATGCGCCGGTAATTGACGTCGCCGGTGAGCTCGGTCGAGTCCTGGTTCTTCTCGTCCTTTGGCTGGAAGGTGCCGATGCCGATGCGGTCCTTCTCCGAGAGCAAGAGGCGGCGCACTTTCACGTGCTCGACCACGCGCGACCAGTCGCCCTTGTAGCGCTCGAGCAGGTTGCGGAAGTGGAGCCGGCTGACCGGATCCAGCTCGCCCGCCAGCTCCAGGCGGTAGCCACGCTTCAGGCTCTTGTTCAGGCGCTTCTCGATCTCTGGCCGCACCTCGGGCGGGATCAAGAGCAACGGATCCTGGTTCATGGGCGAGGGCACGACCTCGTCGTCGATGTGCCAGGAGAACGTGTAGAGCGCGCCCGCGTCGGTCGCGCTGTAGGCCTCGAGCCCGCGCTTCAAGAGGCGCGCGATGGTGGACTTGGCCGAGCCCACCGGGCCGTGCAGCAGGATCACGCGCTTCTCCGGGCCCAGACTCTGGGCGCCCGCGCGGAACACCTGCACCAGCTGATTCAGCGGCTCCTCCAAGCCGAACACCGCGTCGCGGCCGCGGTCGAAGGGATCGTCGAACAGCTTCCAGCGCGGCGTTCCGCCGCGCCGCGCGGGTTGCTCGTAGCCGTGGAACTCGATCATGTCGAGCAGGCGCTGCCAGGCGTTACGCGCCACGGCGGGGTTGCGCTCGACCAGCGTCAGGTAGTCGCGAAACGAGCCCTCCCAGTGCAGGGCTGCATAGTGCTCCGAGGTGACGTGCCGCTGGACGAGGTCCAGTAGCGACTGGGGATGATCCATTCTGTGGCTCCGCTACGGCTACGGAAGCGAGGGGCTGGGGGACGCCGGTTCGCGTCCACCCCATCGACCTCCATGAGCGCTCTTCATGAGGGTCGCCCCGGAACGCAGGAGAAGCGGAATCCTGTCGTTGTTCCTCATGGTCGGCTGCGGCACATAGATCCAGGCCCCGGCGGCGGCGGAATATGCCTTGCGCGAACTTCATGCGCTCCTGCTGGTCCGTAGGTCCCCCTCCGCGCGGCGCGCGCGGGAAGGCCGCGCAGCGTTTTCAGGTCCGAACGGCGGCGAGTCCCCGACGGCCGGACTCGACGCGAGCCGATCAGGGCAGCGTGAGCTGCAGCACGTCGCTGCCCGCCCAGGCCGAGCCGGCGCGAACGCGTACCTCGGCCCCCGAGGCGCCCTCCAGGAGCAGGCGCAACCAGCGCCCCTCGCCACCCGACAGCATCCCCGCCGAGAGCGGCGCGCGCACGTTGAGCGAGGCGTTCGTGTAGGGTGCGCCGTTGGCCGGCTTGTCCGCCGTCGCCAGCAGCTTCGCGCCTTCGAGCTGGAGAACCACGTCACTCAGCACCCCGCGGTGTCGCGCGAGCGCGCTGACGGTGGGCAGGATGCCCACGTTCTGGATGCGCAGGTCGAGCTGCCAGGTGTCGCTGAACAGGCGTTCGAGCCCCTCCTGGACGACCTCGACGCGCGGCAGCAGCGACAGGCATTGCAGCACGCGCGCGCCCACCTGCAGGGCGTAGGCGTCCAGCCCTCCCGCGCCCAGCTCCTCCTCGGTGGGCAGCGGAAAGGCGAGCGGGAAGATGCCGCGCGCCTGGTAGGCGAAGTCGAACAGACTGCCACCGGGCGAGCCGAGTTCGAACCACGGCACCATCGCCGTTGCGCCCTCCAGTTCCAGCGCCGCACCCAGCTTGGCGAACACCTCACGGTCGAGCGCAGGCAGCTCGGCCCCGGCGTACGGCACGCCGCGCGGCCCCGGCGCCGAGAAGCCGAGCAGCACCGCGCAGCCCTTCAGGTTCGCCAGGTAGCTCACTGCGGCCCGCGCCTCCGGCAGGGAGAGCGAGACGCGCCCGGAACCGGGCCGAATCGTGTCGGGTTGCCAGCCGGACGGGAAGTTGCGTTCGAAACGCACGGGTGCGGCGACCGGCTCGGGCGCGCGTGCCGACGGATCGAGGGCCGGCGCGATGACGAGCTCCGCGTGCGTGAGCAAGGCGCGCACGCGCTCGTCGCGCTCGAAGCTCCCGGCCAGCTCCCAGGCCACGCTCAGCGCGACCTCAGGACCACACGACGCGCGCCCTTGGTAGTCCAGCAACAACAGCGTCGGTCGCGGTCCGGCGTTGTCGCGTGCGCCCAAGCGCAGGGCGAGGATCTCCTCGCCGTTCGACGCGCGGCCCACGACTTCCAGCGCGGCCACCCCCGGGTGCGCGGCGGCGATCCCACGCAGATGCTGCGCGACCTCCGGCGAGCTCAGCGGCCAGACCACGGCGGGATGCGCCGGCGCGGGAGCCGCGACCGGCGCTGCAGGCGCGTCGCCGATGGTGCTCGACGGCACGAGCTCGGACACCGGCTCGGGCTTCGGATCCTGCACCTCCGGAGCGGGCTGTGGAGGCGGAACCTCTTGCTGCTTCTCTTTCTCCTTCTGCTGCTGATCGCCCTCGGGCGCGGGCGGAGGTTCCTGGGCCGTGCGCGCTGACGCGCACCAGCAGGCCAGCAGCGCCGCAGCGAGTGCTCTCATAGCCGCACCTCGCGCACGCTCGGCGGCGACCAGGCCGACTCGACCACGAGGTTCAGGACCGAGCCCTCGGGCGCGATCAAGAGCCAGCTGTACTCGTCGCTCGTGCCGCGTCCAGGCAGATGTCCGACGGTCGTCTCGAGCTGGCCCGCGCGCAACGTCACGCCGGGCGTGATCTCCAGGCGCAGGCGCACCGAGCTCGACTGCGCGCCCGGACCGACGCCGGAGGGCAGCGTGCCCAGGTTCTTGACGCGCGCGCGCAGCAGGCAGACCTTGCCCTCGCGCTTGGCCTCGCGCAGCTCGACCTCGAGGTGCGGGAGATTGCGCGCCAGATCGAGCACGAACGCATCCAGCCCGTGCAGCGCTTGCGGCAGCACGTCGAGCGGTGGATTCGCGGTGGTGTACGGCTCCCAGCCGCCGATCCAGGCGCTCGGCTCGCCCTCGAGCTGGATCGGTTGCCAGTCGAGGAAGCCGCTGCCGCCACGCGTGTCGTCCAGCCAGCGCGCCCAGGCTTGTTCGACTACCGGCGCGCCCGCGGGACTCTCGCCCTCCGCGCTGCCGCCGTTCTTGTAGTAGGCGTCGACCGGTCCGCGCGCGCCGCCCTGCACCCGCGGTCCCCACACGCCGATCTCCATCGACAGGGCTCCAAGCGCGGCGTACGACCAGTCGACCAGCGAACCCGGCCAGGCTTCCTCGCGCGCTTGCGACAGCGTCGGCGCGCGCGGCTGCACCCGTCCGGAGTGCGCGCAGAAGACCTCAACCAGGCGTCGGTAGGTCGGCTCGTCCTCGGGAAGCAACACGCGCGCCTGGGCCCGACCGCCGGGGCTGGCGAGCTCGCCGTGGTTGCCCTGGAAGACGATCACGACCGCCGTGCGCCGCGCGAGCAGCATCTCGGCCAGCGCCTTCGCGTCCGGCTCGGACAGCGGCCATGGGCCCGACTCGGGGCCGCGATAGTCCTCCCACCCGACGGGAAAATTGTGATCGAGGATCACGCCGCCCGGGCCGTCCTCGTTGAAGCGCCCATCGTGGTCATCGTCCGCACCTTCGCGCGCGAGCAAGAAGCGCGGGGCCTCGCCCTCCTGCGCAGCCCGCAGGAAGCGCGCATCGCTGCCGCGCACCCACGGGCCGGTCGGATCCTCGAGCAGCATCTCCAGAATCATCCCGTCGCGGTCCAGGTCGTCGGGGCCGTCCTCGTCCACCTGACCGTCGCCGTCGTCGTCGGTCGCGCGGTCATTGCGGCCCTTGCCGGTGGCGTTGGCGCGCCAGCGGGCGAGACCGTCCGGGTTGGCCCAGGGGATGGCCACGAAGGCCGCCTCCTCGGGCAAGTCCGCGGGGTGCGCCAGCAGCGCGGAGATCACCGAGACCACGCCCTGGGAGCCGGAGAGCGACGTCCCGTCCAGGCCGCCGATCAGGAAAATCGTCGCGCGCTGCGCCAGCGGGCGCGGTCCGGCCGCGCCGAACTGCACTCCGAAGAGCTCGCGTCCGCCCGCGCTCGTCCCGAGCTCGAGGCGTTCGACCAGCGGACTCTCGCCCCACTGCGCCAGCAGCGCGGGCTGATCTTCCAGGAAGAGATAACCACGCGCGGGATCACGCGCGGGTGGTCGCGCCTCGAGCTTCTCGGCGGGAGCGGCGGTCGCCGGCTCCGCGCCCGATGTGGGCTCGGGGAGCGGCTCCTGGGGTACGGGCGGAGCCTCGCCACCGGGCTCTTGGCCCCGAGCGGGTGCGCTCAGGGCGGCTAGAAAGAAGGCCAGCGCCCCCCAACGGCCACGGGCCGTGCACCAGTTCCCCGATCGATCCTGCATCTCGATTCTCGTGCTCGACGGCGCCCTACGGGCGGGCGCTGGGCCCCGCGAGTGGCGGAGGATACCAGCCTGGCAGCCCCACCGTGGCGGATGCGCGGCCCCGCAGTCTCCGCGGTTCCCATCGACCGCGTCTCCGGAGCGACAGCAGTCTTTTCCGGCTTCCTACAAAAGCGGCGCGGCCCGGGCGGAGCCCGGGGCCACCTCGTCTGGCGCAGAAGCGCCGCAACGCTCCGCACAGCGCTTCCAAGGAACAAGTCGTTCAGCGCGTGCGACGCCAGCAACCCAAACGCAACGCGGAGACGCGCAGAGCGCGGAGCGCCACGGAGGAAGAACGGGGAGCGGGGCGGAAGACCTCCGGATCGTCGGATTCCAGCAGGCTGCACCGCGGAGGCCCATGCTCAATCCTTCTCCGCGAGTCTCCGCGTCTCCGCGCTGCGCTTTCCTCCACTCCAGGAGTCTTGCTCGCCTTGCAGGGGCCGACGAATAGAAGGTCAGCGGACCTGGGCAGCCTGTTTTTTCCTGACCAGGCACACCTGCGGCGGGCAAGCGGCTCAGGAAGAGCTGGGCACGAGGTCCGACTGCAGCGCGGTCACCTCCGTGGGCGCGCTCGTCAGCGCCGAGTCGCGACGCGGCGCGGGGATGACCTCGTCGACCTGGGCCAGCTCGACGCTGACCACGTGGCTGACGCCGCGCACGGCCATGGTCACGCCGTACAGCATCTGGCAGGCGGCCATCGTGCCCTTGTTGTGCGTGACGACGATGAACTGCGTGCCGTCCACGCTGGCTTCCAGCAGGTGCAGGAAGCGGCCGATGTTCGCGTCGTCGAGCGCGGCGTCCACTTCGTCGAGGATGCAGAACGGACTCGGCTGCGCGCGGAACACGGCGAACAGGATGGCCAGCGCGGTCATCGTGCGCTGCCCGCCCGAGAGCAGACTGATCGGCAACACCTCGCGCCCGGGCGGACGCGCCATGATCTCGATCCCCGCATCGAGCACGCTCGCGCCCTCCATCAGGGTGATGTCCGCCTTGCCGCCGCCGAAGAGCTGGCGGAACAGCGTCTTGAAGTGCTCGCGGATTTGCTCGAAGGCCTCGAGGAACATGCGCTCGCTCTCCTCGTTGAGGCGCCTCAGGGTGTCGCCGAGGGTCTTGCGCGAGTCCTCGAGGTCCGTGCGCTGGCCGTGCAGGAAGCCGTGGCGCTCGTCGACCTCCTTGAGCTCGCTGACCGCCTCCAGGTTCACGGCCCCTAGTTCGTCCAGGCTCTCCTTCAGGCTGCGCACACGCGTGCCCAGGGTCTCCAGTGCGGCACGCTCGGCAAGCTCCGCTTCGGCCGCGAAATCGGTGGGCAGCTCTTCCAGCGCGAGCGCGAAGTCCTCGCGCGCGCGGCGCACGACCTCCTCGCGCGCGAGCTCCAGGCGCTGGCATTCGAGGCGCCGCTCGGACAGCGCGCCGAGCGCGCGCTCCAGACGCTGAGTCAGCTCCTCGCGCCCCGCCCGCGTCTGTTCCAGGGCAGCCCGCGCCTCGCGCTCACGCGCGCGTAGCACGGTCAACTCCTGGTCCAGCGCTCCACGGCGCTCGAGCAGCACGTCGCGCTCGAGCAACAACGCGGCGGCCGCGGCCTCGCCCTGTTCGGCGCTGCGCGCGTGCTCCGTCACCAGGCGCTGCGAGCGCCCGAGCTCGGTGCGCAGCTCCTCGGCCGCGCGCGTGCGCTGCGTGCGCTCGCGCCGGTGGGCTTCCAGGCGCTCGACCAGCGAGCTGGCCTCGACGCGCGCACGGGCCTCGTCACGCGCGCGTTGGTCGCGCTCGCCCTCGACCGCGGCGCGCGCCTGTTCCAGCTCGACGAGCGCGGCGCGCTCACGCGTGAGCTGCTCCTCGCCCACCGCCAGGCGCGTACGCAGCTCTTCCAGCTCGGCTTCGAGCTGGCCGCGCTCCTGCGCGCGTTCGCGTTGCTCGGCCTCGGCCAGCTCGAGCGCGTGCCCGAGCTCCTCCAGCCGCGCGCGCAGGGCCGCCAGCCCAGAGGCCAAGCGTTGGCGCCGTTCGAGGCTGCGCTGCAGCGAGGCGCCCAAGACGCGCAGGCGTTCGGCCTTCTCGTTCTGGTGTTGCCCGAGGCGCTCAAGTTCGAGCTCCAGGGCCGAGAGTTCCTGCTCCAGGCGCGCGCGCTGCGTGTCGAGCTCGGCCGCCGTTGAACGCCGGCCCAGCGGGCCGTGGGTGACTTCCTGGTAGCCGCCCGAGAGTCCGGCCGCGTCCACCAGGTCGCCCTCGGCGGTGACGAAGCGCCACTCCGGGAAGCGCGCGACCAGCTCCAGCGCAGAGGCGAGATCGCGCACCAGCAGCGCGTCGCCCAGCAGCGCCTGCGCCAGCGGAGCGAACTCGGGCTCGGGGCGCGCGAACTCGTGCAGCCGCCCGAAGATGCCGGACTCGGCCGCCAGCGCGCCCGGAAGCGCGCGTTCGGCCAGCGCGCCGCTCCAGGACTCGGGCAGCACCAGCGACACGCGCCCGCTGGAGCGCGCGCGCAGCCAGCCAACGATCGCCAGCGCGGCCTCGGTCGAGCGCGTGACCACCGCCTGCGCGCGCAGGCCGAGGGCCGCGTCGAGCGCGCGCGCGTGGCGCGAATCGGGGTGCAGGTGGTCGGCGAACAGGCCGGCGAGCTCGGCCGAGAGCGCCGGTTCCTCGCCGCGCTCGCGCGCGCGGAACAACTCGCGCGCGCCCGACTCCAGGCCGGCGCGCTCCTCTTCCCAGTCACGCAGGGCTTCGACGCGCGAGGACAGGCGCGCAATCTCGACCTCCAGCGCGTTACGCCGCGTCTCCAGGCCCGAGCGCTGCGACTCCAGCCCTTGGGCCTCGCCCAGCACGCCACTGCGCTCTTCCTCCAGGCCGGCCAGCACGCCCACCAGCCCCTCGAGCTCGTTGGCGCGGCTGGCTTCTTCGCCGCGTCCGCCGCCGAGCTGCGCCCGCAACTCCTCGCCGCGCGCGCTGCTGCGCGCCAGACGCTCGAACAACAGCCCGCGCGCGCGCTCCAGGGCCTGCACCTGGTTCTGATCGGTGGAGCGCGCGTGCAACAGCTTCAGCACCGCGCTGCTCTGGGCCTCGTGCGACTTGGCCAGGGTGCCGAGGTTGGCCTCCAGCGTGACGACCTCGCGCGCCAGGATCTGCGCGCGCGCCTCGGCTTCGCGGGTCGCGCCCTCCAGCTCGCGGATGTGCTCCTCGGCCACGCGCGCCTCCTCCAGGCGCGCCGTCAGGCGCCGTTCGAGCTCGCCCGAGCGCGCGCCCTCTTCCTGGGCCGCGCGGCGCGCGGCCTGGGCGCGCTCGCCGAGCTGCATGCGGCGCTCGTCCAGCCCGCGCAGCTCGGCCGAGGTCTCGGCCGCGTCGGCGTTGGCGCGCTCGATGCCCGCCTGCAGGCTCTGCTGCTCGCCGCCGCGCATGGAGATCTCCTGCTCGGCGGCGCTGCGCTGCGCGCGCAGCTCCTCGCCCTCCTGCTCGGCGGCGGCCAGCGCGCCGTCCAGCGCCGCGAGCTCGCTGCGCAGCGTGTGTACCTGATGCTGCGCCAGACGCTTGCCCTCGGACTGCCAGGCGTCGCGCGCCTCGACAAAACGCTGCGCACGCCCGGCCTGGATCTTGAGCGAGCGCCGCCGGCGCTCGAGCTCGGTCAGCACGTCGTCCAGCCGCAGACAGTCCGCCTGCACCCGCTCAAGGCGCGCCTCGGTCTCCTTCTTGCGCGCGCGGTAGCGGCTGATGCCGGCGGCCTCCTCGAAGATCGCGCGGCGCTCGAGCGCGTTGGCCGACAGGATCGCGTCGATCTTGCCCTGCTCCAGCACCGAGTAACCGCGGCTGCCGAGGCCCGTGCCATACAGCATCTCGCGCACGTCCTTGAGGCGCACGATGCCGCCGTCGATCAGATACTCGCCCTCGCCGCTGCGGTACACACGGCGCGTGACGCTGACCTCGGCGCCGCGCCCGTCCAGGTCGTTCTCGGCGTTGTCGAGCACCAGCGTGACCTCGGCCACCGACAGCGCCGGGCGCGAGGCCGAGCCCTTGAAGATGACGTCGGTCATCTCGCCGCCGCGCATCGAGGTCGGACGCGTCTCGCCCAGCACCCAGCGCACGGCATCGACCACGTTGCTCTTGCCGCAGCCGTTCGGACCGACGATGCCGGTCACGGGCGACGAGAAGTCGAGCACCATGCGCTCGGCGAAGGACTTGAAGCCGAACAGTTCGAGGCGTTTCAGGCGCATGGCAGGCGGTGCAGGATCACAGCAGAGGTCTCAGACGCGAGGCCGGACGTTCGTCGCGCGCGCGCGCGCGGGACGGACGGGGGAAAAGCTCGACCACGAGCTCTCCGGCGTGCGCTCGACGCACGACCTCGAAGCGCCGCCAGGCGTCGAGGGCCGGTCGCTCGGAATCGCCCGTGCGCGGAGGACGGTTCCCGAACTCGAGTGCGCCGCTGGGCACGGTGCGCAGGGCATCGGCCTCGGCCCGGCCCGCGGCGAGCCCCGGCACGGGCGCGAGCCAGAAGCCCGCGCCGTAGGGACGGGTCTCGGCCAGGGCGGCCTCGGCGTCGTCGAACAGCCACTCCTGGCGCGCGTTCTGCGCGCTGCGTGCGTCCAGGAAGGCGAAACGTGCCCCCGCGTCCGCGCCGAAGAACGGGCAGGGTACGGGTTCGAGCGCGCCGTCGCGCGCGAAGCGCCGCGCGGCCTCGCCCAGGAAGCCCAGCGTGCGCGCGGCGAGCTCGGCGTCGAGCGCACCGTCGCCCAGGATCCACAGCGCCTCGCGTAGGCCGACCGGCACCAGCGCGCACGAGCTGCGCATGCGCAGCCCGGCCGGCAGGTTCGCGCCAGGCGCGGCGCGCAGCGCGCGCGCGATCTCGACCGCCGCCTGCACCAGCTCGGCCAGCGCGCTCTGGAACAGCTCCTCGCGGAACGGACCCGCGCGGCGCGCGATGCGCGGCAGGTTGAGCGCCACCGCGGCCTGACAGGCAAGCAGCGCGCGCTCGTCACCGCGGCGCTCGCAGCCCGGGCCGGCGAACACGCCGTCCGGACCACTCCAGCTCGGCACGAGGCGGCCGCTCGAGAGCAGCATCTCGACGCGCGGCGCGAGCTCGGCGTGCTCCTCAAGCAGGGCCTCGAGCTCCTCGCCCTCCAGGAACAAGCGCGGGGCGAACGCGCCCTCCAGCTCGGCCAGCTCCTCGACGAGGCGCGCGCTGAAGGCGTGGTAGCGCGCGCCCGGCGAGCCCAGGTCGATGCGCACGCGCGCGCCGCGCGCCAGCGCGCCGAGCGCGCGCAGCCAGGCGGCCAGGCCGTGCGGACTGTGCTCGCGCGTGGTGCGCACCAGCGGCGCCAGCACCGCGGCCGGACGCTCCAGCACCAGCGTGCGCGCGACGGCGGGCACCAGCGCGCTGAGCTGTTCGAGCAGCGCATAGGCCGAGCGCGACGGATCCGCGCCGCCGGCGAGGAGCTCGGCCTCGACGCACAGCACCAGCGGTCGCCCCAGGCTCTCCAGGCCGATCACGGACAGGTCGCCGGCGCGGTGCAGCTCGGCCATGGCCTCGGGCAGCACGCTCTCCAGCGCGTAGCGCGTGAGCAGCTCCCCGGCCAGCACGTCGGTCGCGCCCGGCGCCTCGGCGCTGCGCACACGCAGGCGGCTCCACGGCTGCAACGAGTGTCCGCTGAGCACGCGGCGCACATCCAGGCGCGGCAGGCCGACCACGCGCGTGGCGGTGAGCGCCGCCAGCCAGCCGCGCTCGAACAACTCGTTCGCCACCAGCTCACGGATGAGGCCGGTGGTGACGGTCTTCTTGGCGGCCGCGAAGACGCGGCGCTCGACGGCGCTGGCGACCTCCTCGGCGGCCTCGCGCGGCAGCTCGGCCTCACCCATCAGCGCGGCCACGATGCGGCCCTTGCTCCAGTCGGAGACGCCCTCGCGCTCGCGCACGCGCACCGGCGAGCGCAGCGTGTCGGAGCGGTGCACGCGCAGCGCGCTGCGCACGCGCGCGCGCAGATCGCGGTGCAGGATGTAGGCCTTGGCCACGGCCGCGCGGCCGAGTTCCATCAGCGCGCGCTCGACCAGGTCCTGGATCGTCTCGATGTGCGGGATCGCCGTCGTGGCGGCCGCGGATGCGGCGCCCTCGGAAAGCGTGGCCGCGGCGCGCTCCAGCAAGGTGAACTCGACGATGCCCGCCACCTCGGCCGCGAAGCGCGCATCGGGCTCGCCGGCCGCGTCCATCGCCTTCAGCACCGCGTCGGCGATCTTCTGACGCTGGAAGGGCACCACCCGACCGTCGCGCTTGCGCACGAATTCGAGGCGCGGCCGGGGCGGCGGCGGGGGCGCGCTGGCAGCCGTGCCCTCGCTCCGGCCGTGGCCACGACGGGAGCGCATCTCAGTGCGCTCCACTGGGCGCGCTACGCCCCTCGAGGATCGGCTTGAGCTCGTCCAGGAACTGCGACACGTCCTTGAACTCGCGGTACACGCTGGCGAAGCGCACGTAGGCAACATGGTTCAGGTTCTTGAGCTCCTGCATCACCAGATTGCCGATGACCGAGCTGGGCACTTCGCGGTCGTACTCCTCGTGGCAGCGGATCTCGATGCGGTTCGTGGCCGCCTCGAGGTCCTCCATCATCACGTTGAGCTTCTCGCAGGCGCGCGTCATGCCGGCCATGATCCGTTCGCGCTCGAAGCGCACCCGCTCGCCGTTTTTCTTCACCACCCGCAGCGGCGTGTTCTCGATGCGCTCGTACGTCGTGTAGCGCAGGAAGCACTCCAGGCACTCACGGCGCCGCCGGATGGCCGTCCCGTCCGCCGAGGCGCGGGAATCGACCACGCGGTCCTTGTCGGCCTTGCAACGGGGACACCTCATCGGAGGATGGCGGCGGGCGGCGCGGGGGCGGCTGGGACGGGGAAGCCGGGCGACCGGGCGCCGGAGCGGCAGGAGAACACGCTACGGATTGTGTGTCAACCGCCACCAGGGGTTTCAGAACCCCAGGCGTAGGGCCTAGGCCTCGGGCCTATTTGCCGAGGCAGAAGCGCGCGAAGATGCGCTCCAGGACATCCTCCGGCGTGGTCCGCCCGCTGAGGTCATCGAGCGCCGCCAGGCTCTCGCGTACTCCCTCGGCGACCAGGTCCAGCGAGTACCCAGCCGCCAGGCACTCGCCCGCCTCGGCCAGGGCCGTGCGTGCGCGCTGCAGGGCGAGCTGATGGCGCTCGAACAGGACGCGCGCAAGCCCTGTTTCCCGCGCCAGGTCGCCGGCGGGCGCGAGTCGTGTGCGCACGGCCATGGCCAGCTCCCCCAGGCCGTGGCGAGCGTGGGCGGAGACGGCGAGCGACGGGAGTTCCACGCGAGTACAGGGCACGGGCGTGAGCTCGGACTTGGTGCGCACCAGCAGGCTCGCACCGATCGGCGGAGCGCCCGCTTCGGCCTGGGTCGAGTCGACCACCCACAGCACGAGTTCGGCGTGGCGCTGAGCGCGCGCGAAGAGCTCCTGGGCCTTGGCGTCCGCGCCGCGCGCCTCCGGCGTCCAGCCGGGACCATCGATCAGCAGGCACGTCCAGCCGCCGCCAAGCTCCCAGCGCCCCTCGAGCCAGTCGCGCGTCGTCCCGGCCTGGGCGCTGACCAGCGCGCGCCCGCCGGTGAGCGCGTTCCACAGCGTGCTCTTGCCCACGTTGGGCGCCCCCACCAGCAGCACGCGCGCCAGCGCGCTGGGCGCGGCGCGGCGCGTCTCCCAGGCGAGCGCTTCTTCGAGCACCTGCTGGGCCGCACCCCACAGGGCTGCAAGCTCGGCGCGCGGCACGTGCCCGGTCTCGCCCTCGTCGAAGTCCAGACTGGCCTCGCACAGCGTGCACAGCGCCAACAGGCGCTCGCGCAGCTCGGCCGCGCGCGCGTCGAGCCCGCCCTCGAGCAGCAGCGCGGCGGCCGCGCGCTCGGCCTCGTTGGCGGCCTCGGTCAGCGCCAGCACGCCCTCGGCCTGCGACAGGTCCAGGCGCCCGCTGGCGAAGGCGCGGCGTGTGAACTCGCCGGCGCGCGCCGGCACGGCGCCCAGCGCCAGCAATCGGCGCAGCGCGGCCTGCAGCAACGGCTCGGCACCCGGCAGATGGAACTCGGCCACGTCCTCGCGCGTGAACGAGCGCGGGCCGCGCATCCACAGCACGCGCACCGGCTGCAGTCCGCGCCCGTCGTCGAAGCGCCCCGCGAACAGGCCGCGCGACGCGGCAGCGTCGAAGGGTGGCTGGGCGTCGCGCAGCGTGGCGCGCACGAACTCGGCCGCGCGCGGTCCGGAGAGGCGCAGGATGCCGCGCCGGCCGGAGCCGGCGGGCGTGGCGATGGCGGCGATCGTGGTCGTGACGCCCGGCATGCGCCGCGCAGTCTACTTGCGCTTCTTGCCGTCGCGACGGCGCTGCTCGGCTTGCGCCGCCTGCACGCGCTTCATCTGTTCCTTCTGCTTCTCGGCCAGGTTCTGGAGGATGCCCGAGAACGGACCACAGCCCTTCTTCGTGCTCTTCTCCTGCTCCGTGTCATCGATCGGCCAGAGCTTCTTGATCACCTTCTGCTCGATGATCGAGCAGCCCGAGGTGGTGATCATGTAGAGCGACAGCCCGGCGGCGTAGTTGTAGAGCATCAGCCCGAACACGGCCGGCATGAAGCGCATCATCTTCTGCATCCGCGCCGCCTGCTCGTCGGCCGGCAGCGGCATGCCCATCTGCTGCAGGATCCACAGCACGACCATCAGCAAGGGGAGCACGTTCAGGTACTCGAGGCTGGGCAGGATCGGGATCTCGAGGCCGAGGTACAGCAGGTGATCCGGACGCGAGAGGTCGTGGATCCAGCCGTAGAACGGAGCCTGGCGCAGGTCGGAGCTCACGCGTAGCGCGCTGAACAGGCCGAAGAAGATCGGCATCTGCAGGAAGACCGGCAGGCATCCGCCGAGCGGCGGGAAGGCGCCCTCCTCCTGCATGATGCGCGCCTGCGCCTCGCGCAGCTTCGTCGCGTCGCCCGCGAACTTCTTCTTGGCCTCCTCCAGGCGCGGCTGCACGCGCTTCATCTTCTTCTGGTAGCGCGCCATCGAGGTCTGCGAGCGGCGGTTCAGCGGGAACAGCATCCCGCGCACGCACAGTGTCAGCAGGATGATCGCCAGACCCCAGTTGCCCAGCAGCCCCTCGAACAGACTCAGGACGTACAGCAGCGCCTTGGCGATGCTGCGCGTCCAGCCCAGATCCTCGTCGAGCACGACCTGGTGGGCGGCGCAATCGGCGCTGAAGGTCTGCGGATCCTTGGGCCCCGCGTAGACCACGTACTCCCACGAGCGCGTCTCGCCCTCGGGCGGCAGGTCCAGGCTCACGCTGGCCTCGACGCTCATCAGCGGACGCGGCAGGGGACGAACCTCGTGCAGCGGCTCGTAGCGCGCTCCGCTCAGCGAGCCGGCGCCCTCGGTGGCCTCACGCACGAGGAACGCGAAGTACTTGTTGTACAGACCGAACGCGGTGAGGGCCTTGGGCGCGTCGAACGCGTCACCCACCTTCAGCCCCGGCGCGCTCTTGTGGACGCCCTGGTACGTCTCCTTGTCGCCGGCGCGCCAGATGGCCACCGCACTCGGTTCGGCGTAGAAGCGATCGCCCAGCTCGGCCGGCACGATCGCGGCCGGCACGAGCGCGAAGCCGAGCTTCTTCGCGGCACCGGCGGAGACGTTGTGGATGGAGAGCGTCAGGCGCAGGTGCCAGGTGTCCGGCTCGAAGGCGATCTTCTTCTCGAACACCACCCGACCTTCGGGCGGCGAGTAGCGGAAGCGCACGCCGACCTCGGGCGCGGCCAGCGCTTCCATCTGCCACAGCGCCTGGGCCAGGCCCCCCGGCGCCAGGGATTGCGAGGACTGGCGCGTGTCCCACAGCAGCGAGCCGGTGCGCCCGCTGGCCGTCTCGACCGACTCCACCAGCGGCAGCCAGTTGGCCGGGTCGCGGCGCTGGGTCTCGTCGAGTCCGACCGCGCGCACGTAGTCGGCGAGATCCAGCGACAGCAGCCGCGCCCCGCGATTGGAGAAGCGCGCGTGGTACGCGCCGCGCCGGCCGGGCGCGCCGCTCTGGGCCGCACCGCCGACGTCCAGGGCGAGCTCGCGCTCCTGGCTCTCGGCCAGCGCGGGCATGGCCGCCGCGGCGAGCGCGCCCTGCTCGGGCGTGGGCGTGGCGCCCTGCTCGAGGACGTCCGCAGGCGACGGAGGGGGCGGTGCGCTGTGCGGAGGTGGAAAGAGGACGATCCAGCCGAAATAGAAGAGCAGCGCTAGGAACAGGAACAGCGGTAGGCGCTTTTCCAATGGGGGCGGATCGCGGGGGTTACCGGCCGACCATCAGGCGCTCGGCCAGATAGGTAGGCAGCTCGGGGACGGCCTGGATGTCAGCCATGGCGCGCTCGACGTCGTATTCCAAGCGCACGAAGGTGATCGCCTTGCCGTCGAACAAGACGTAGGAGAGGCGCTTGTCGCCGTCGCGCGGCTGACCGATCGAACCGACGTTGACGATCGCGCGCAGGCGCGGACTGGTGCCGAGGTCGTAGGGTCCCTCGCTGCCCTTGGGGCGGAACAGGCGCCGGTCCTCGAAGTACACGGCGGGCACGTGGCTGTGGCCGACGAAGCACACCGTCTGCTCCATGCACTGCCAGTTGGCGCGCATCTTGGCGTCGTCGGTGATGTCGCGCGGCAGCATGTACTCGCGCACCGGATCGCGCGGCGAGCCGTGCGCGAACATGGCCACGTCGTCGTGGGCCACGGGTTCGAGGGCGGACAGGAAGTCCCAGTAGGCGTAGCGGCGTTCCTTGTCCTCTTCCTCGCCGCGCGACAGCTCTTCGCGCGTCCACTCGATCGCCGCGCGCGCGCGCGCGTTGAAGTCCTCGGCCGTGTTGAGCAGCGCGAACTCGTGGTTGCCCTGCAGGCACAGCCCGGGCTCGAGCGCCCCGAACTCGCTCGGCGCGCTGGGCTGGGGCACGCACAGACGCATGATCCAGTCGAGGTTGTGGCGCGGCCGCGCCCCATAGCCGATCACGTCGCCCAGGCACACGAAGCGCCGCGCACCACGCGTGCGCGCGTCGGCCAGAGCCGTCTCCAGCGCCGGCGCGTTGCCGTGCAGGTCGGAGACGATGGCGGTCAGGGGGTAGGACACGGGGGAGGCCGGCCGCGCGAGCTCTGAGTGCGCCGCGGAAAGGGCGGGCCATTATTCGGAGGCGCGTGGCGAGGGGCAAGGAAGTGCGCCGCAAGCCCCGCGCTCAGGCAGGGTCCGCCGTCTCCGGCGCCGCCCGCAGCGCGAGCAGGAAGGCACCCAGCGTCGCCCCGCAGCCGACCAGCGCCGGCCAGGGCTCCCCACGCTCCAGCGCGCGGGCCCCGAAAACGCAGGCCGGGGCGGCGATCACGCACTGCAGCACGGCCACCGCCGCGGGCGTCAGTCCGCGCGCCGCCAGGCGGTGGGCGAGGTGTCGGCGGTCGCCCCTCCAGGGCCGTGAACCCTGGCGCAGGCGCAGCACGGAGAGCCGCGCGAGATCCAGCGCGGGCACGAGCAACAATCCGGCCGCGCGCGGCTGGAGCAGCACGAGGCCGGCCAGCACGAAGGCCCCCGAGTCGCCGAGGTAGGCGCTCGGCGCACGGCTCTCGCCCCGCCGCGCGGCGTCCAGATTGAAGGGCAAGAATCCCAGACAGGCCGCGCTGACCAGCGACGTCGTGAGCGCGAAACCCAGCGCACACAGGCTCGCCAGCGCGCCGTCGGCGTTGTCGAAGGTGTTCAGCAGATTGAGCGCGGCCAAGCCAACGAACAGCAGCAGCAGCGCCGGACCGGCGCCGTGCTCGAGCGCGGAGCCTACGGCGAGCGGCGTCAGGGCCGCGAGCTGGGCCAGGGCCTTGGGCGCGGGCGCGAGCCCCGCACGATCGTCCCACGCGCCCACCGCGAACACCCCCACCAGCGTGGCCAGGCGCCAGCCGAACTCGGGCAGCCAGCGCCCCCACAGCTCCGCCTGCGGCGCCCAGGATTGCGTCCCGCCGCAGCCCAGCGCGAGCAGCAGCGCCGCGCCGCCCACGCACGGCACCGCGCTGCGTTGCAGCTTGCGCGCAGCCTCGGAGCCCTCGGGCGCATCGGTCCAGCCCAGGCGCGGGGCCACGCGCGCGAGCAGCGCCGTGGCCACCGAGGCGGCCGCGGCCACGCACAGGAAGCGTACGGCGAACTCGAGGTTCATGGCCGCCGGTACAGCCCGCGGCGCGCGACGTGGGCGCCGAGCGCGGGAGGGAAGTGCGCGTCACAGGATTCGCCACGCGCCAGCGCCGCGCGCAGCTCGGTCGAGCTCACCGCGAGCGCCGGCGAGGCCAGCAGACCGAGCGCGAGCCGCGGGCGGGCCGCGGGCGAAAAAGCGCCGGCGTCGAAGGCCTCCGCGGCGCCGACGCGGTGGACCACGATCGGTTGCGCGAGGCGCACGATCTCCTCGGCCTCGCGCCAGCGCGGGAAGCCGGCCAGGTTGTCCTCGCCCACGATCAGGAACAGGCGCGTCTCTGCGGGGACGAGCGTGCGCAGCTCGCGCAACGTGTCCACGGTGTAGGAGGGCCCGTTGCGCGTGAGCTCGGTGTCCCACAGCGAGACCTCGCGCTCGTCGGCGAGCAACAACGAGAGCATCTGCAAGCGCTCCTCGGCTTCGGCCAGGATGCGCTCGGGCTTGTGCGGCGGACGCGCGGCCGGCACGAAGACGACGTGCTCGAGCGCAAACGCCTCGCGCGCGCGCCGCGCCGCGTGCAGGTGCCCGAGGTGCGGCGGATCGAACGAGCCGCCGAGCACGCCCAGTCGCCGCGCACGCCGCGCCTCCGCGCTGAGCGGAACGCTCCCCACCTAGGCCTGCGTCGCGCGCAGCGTGGCGACGAGCTCGGCCCGCGCGAGCTCGCGCTGCTCGCCCTTCGCGAGGTCCTTGAGCTGCACCGTGCCGCGCTGGAGCTCGTCCCCCCCCAGCACCACGGCGAAGGCATGCTCGGCCTTGCCGGCGAGCTTCATCTGCGCCTTGAGCGAGCGCGCCTCGACGTCGTAGACGGTCGAGAGTCCGGCCGCCCGCAGTTCCTCGGCCAGGCGAAACACCTCCTCGTCGAGGCCCTCGCCAGCGGAGGCGACGAACACCTCGACGCTGCGCTCGCGTACCGCACCCAGGAGCCCCAGCTCGCGCAAGACGAGCAGCGTGCCGGTGAAACCGACCGCGAAGCCCACCGCGCCGAGCTCGGGCCCGCCGAGCTCATGCACCAGGTGGTCGTAGCGCCCGCCCCCGCACAGAGCGCTGCGCGCGCCCAAGGCCGGCGCGTGGATCTCGAACACGGTGCGCGTGTAGTAGTCGAGCCCGCGCACGATGCCCGCATCGACCACGACGGTGCGTGCCAGGCCCACCAGCAGCTTCTGCACGCTCTCGAAGTGCGCGCGGTTCGCCTCCGACAGGAAGCCCAGGATCGTCGGCGCGCCGGCGTTGAGCTCCTTGCAGCGCGGGTTCTTGCAGTCGAGCACGCGCAGCACGTTGCGCTCGAAGCGCTCGCGGCACAGCTCGCAGTGCTCGGCAATGGTCGGGCGCAGGAACTCGCGCAAAGCTTCGCGCCAGCGAGCGCGATCGTCGCCGTCGCCCATCGAGTTCACGCGCACCTCGAGTCCGGTGAGGCCCAGGGCCTCGAAGAAGCTCGCCGCCAGGTGGATGATCTCCGCGTCGAGGCGCGGGTCGAGGCTGCCCACGACCTCCACGTCGAACTGGGTGAACATCCGCTCACGGCCCTTCTGCGGGCGCTCGTAGCGGAACATTGGCCCGATGTGGAACAGGCGCTGCAGTGGGGCGGCCTGGGCGTAGCCCGCTTCCAGGTAGGCGCGCACGATGCCGGCCGTGCCCTCGGGGCGCAGGGCCAGGACGCTGTCGCCCTTCTGGAGCGTGAACATCTCCTTCTGGACGATGTCGGTTACCTCGCCCACCGAGCGGGTAAACAGCTCGACCTCCTCGAGCAGGGCCGGCCGGATCTCCCGGTAGCCCCGCAGGAGCGCCAGGCGCCGGGCGGTGTCCTCCAGCAGCCGCCACGCCGGGATCTCCTCGGGGAGCACGTCCCGGATGCCGCGCGGGGCGCGAAACTGTCGTCGTTCCATGATTCGTCTCGTCCGGACGATGAGGGCCCGCGCCCCCTGTCCCACGTTGACCCGCTTAGGTACCTGGATCTACACTCTGGCGCAATCTTCGGCCCGAAGAGCCCAGCTCCGCGCCCCCATCCCCTGCCACCATGCCGACCGGAACGCTGCGAACCGCACTTCTCCTTGCCCTGCCCGTGTTCGTCGCCTGCAAGAGCGGCGGACCCTCCAACGAGGGTGAGCACTGGATGGTCGACTCCGTGCCGCAGCGCATGGCCAAGCACTTCACCGGCTACCGCGCGGACGTCGATGGCCGCTACATCGACTTCCAGTACCAGAAGAAGAAGGACATCTCGAGCACGCTGCGCCGGCACTTCCTCAACAACTCGCCGGACAGTCCGTTCGAGGCCGATGATCCCTCAGCGACGAGCCGTCGCCCGCCGCACAGCCCGGCACCGGATCCGCTGTACTACTTCGGCGCAGAGAGCTTGTTCTTCGGCGTCGCCACGCTGGCCATGAGCGGTTCGTTCATCCCCGTGCCAGTGGACTCGGTCATCGCCACCGTATTCGGCGGCTGGGGCGAGTTCGGCCGCGGCTTCACCGAGGGTGCCAATGCCCAAGCCGAGACCCCGCCCAGCGTGGGCCGCTTCAGGGTCAAGAACCGTTAGCGCCGTCTAGGCGTCGCGTTCGAACTCGGCCCGCGCTTCGTCGCGGGCCGTTTCGTTTCCGGGGGCGAGCCAGCGGATCGCGGGGAACGAGCGGAACCAGGTGCGCTGGCGGCGCACGAAGCGCCGCGTGAGCTGCAGCACGCGCTCCTCGCAGGCGGCGAGTGACAGCTCGCCGTCCGCCACCGCCAGCACCTCGCGGTAGCCCAGGGCCTGGATCGCGCTGGGGCCGAAGCCGCAGGAGTCGCGGATCGCGCGCGCCTCGTCCACCCAACCGGCGCGAAACATCGCGCGCACGCGCTCGACGCTGCGCCGCGCGTGCTCCTCGGGCTCCAAGGCGAGGCCGACCAGACGCAGCGCGCGCGCGTTCGCCGGCGCGCCATGCCAGCCCCACTCGCGCTGCCACTCGCTCAGCGTGCGCCCGCTCTGGCGCAGGATCTCGAGCGCACGCACCACGCGCTTCGCGTCGTTCGGATGGATGCGCGCGGCGGCGGCGGGATCGAGGGGCGCGAGCTCGGCGTGCAGCGCCGGGCTGCCCTCCGCGCACGCGCGGGCCTCGAGCTCGGCGCGCAGCGCCGGGTCGATCTCCGGTCCGCCGAAGAGCCCCTGGGCCAGGGCCCGCAAGTAGAGCCCCGTCCCGCCCACGAACAGGGCCCGGCGGCCGCGCTTGCGCGCCGCGCCGAGCGCGCGCTCGGCATCCACGAGGTAGCGCGAAACGTCATAGCGTTCGCTGGGCTCGACCAGGTCGAGGCAGGCGTGGGGCACGCGCGCGCGCTCGGTCGCGCTGGGCTTGGCCGTGCCGATGTCCATGCGCCGGTAGACTTGCATGGAGTCCAGGGACACGATCTCGGCCCCGAGTTTCTCGGCCAGCTCGAGCGCGAAGGCCGTCTTGCCGACCGCCGTGGGACCCACGAGGAACAGCAGCGGTTCGCTGCTGGGGCTGGATTCGAGCTGGGTCAAGCGCGCGGGCAGTGTAGCCGGGCCGCTGGCAGCTCCCGCGCCGCGCGCGTAGTCTCCCCACCATGCCGAGCCTCTTCGCCGCCTGCTGCCTCGCGCTCGCTCCGCTCCTGTTGCCGCAAGAGCCGCCCGTGCAGGGCGTGGGCAGCGCGGAGGCGCGCGCCCTGTGGCAGCGCGTGTGCGGCGCCTCCGGCAACGCCGCGCGCGAGCCGATCCGCGCCTTCCAGCTGCGCGCCGAGGTGCTCACACGCTCGGGCGTGGGCAGCAACGAGGGCACGATCGACTATGCGTACATGGAGCCCGACTGCATCCGCTTCGTGCTGCCGAACAAGAAGGAGACGGGGCGCTTCGGGCCGGCGCCGGAGCAGTACTGGCTGAAGGACGGCAAGGAGGTCGTGGCGCTGGCCGGACGCGAGTACAAGGAAGACCGGCGCGCGGTGGACGACATGCTCTCGCTGGCGCGTAACTACGTGGCGCTCTCCAATCCGGTGCGCCTGAACCTGGTGGCGCTCGAGCTCCCGCCCGCGCCGCCCGCCGACCTCGGACCCGAGCTCGCCAGGCTGTTCAAGAAGCTCACCTGGCTGGCGCTGGAGAGCCCCGACTTCGCGCTCGTGCGGCGCACGGACGCCGCCGCCAAGAGCGGCACGATCTATCGCGTCGAGCTGGGCCTGAACGAGAGCGCGCTGCCGTCGGTGGCCATCATCCGCGAGCGCGACAAGGGCGGCGCCGATCCGCTGCTGGTCGAGTTCTCGAAATACGAGGAGCACGACAGCTTCAAGATCCCGCTCGTGCTCCTGGTGCGCGTCATCGAGCGCACGCAGCCTGCGCCGGTGTTCGCCAGCGCTCCGGCGCAGGAGGTCTACGTCAAGACCGCCGCGCTGCGCCCGAAGCTGACGGTCGCGGATTTTCAGCCGAAGAAATAGGCGCGCGCCTTGAGCCGTGGCGTTCGCGCGGCCCGGCTACAGCAGGATTTCCTGCACCACCCGCGCCTCCTCCACGCCGGTGAGCTTCGCGTCGAGCCCGCGGAAGCGGTACGTGAAGCGCGCGTGGTCGATGCCCAAACAGGACAGGATCGTCGCGTGCAGGTCGCGCAGGTGCACGGGGTCGGCGGCGACGTTGTAGCAGAAGTCGTCGGTGGCCCCGTGCTCGATGCCGGCGCGCACGCCGCCGCCCGCCAGCCAGACCGTGAAGCAGCGACCGTGGTGGTCGCGGCCCGAGCTCGGATCGCCGAGCCCGCCCTGGCTGTACACCGTGCGCCCGAACTCGGTGGCGAAGACGACCAGCGTGTCGTCGAGCAGCCCGCGCTCGCGCAGGTCGCGTAGCACGGCCGCGGTCGGCTGGTCGACGTCGCGGCACTGATTGGGCAGCTGGCGCGTGAGCGCGATGTGCTGGTCCCAGCCGCGGTGGAAGAGCTGCACGAAGCGCACGCCGCGCTCGAGCAGGCGCCGCGCGAGCAGGCAGTTCGCCGCGTAGCTGCCGGGTTTTTGCACCTCGGGCCCGTAGCGCGCCAACGTCGCCGCGGACTCGGCGCTCGTGTCGGTGAGCTCCGGCACCGAGGTTTGCATGCGGAAGGCCATCTCGTAGGCCTGGATGCGCGCACGCGTCTCGGGATCGCCCGTGCGCGCGGCGGAGAGCTCGTTCAGCGACGCCAGGTCGTCGAGCAACGCGCGCCGCTCGCCGCGCTCGATGCCGGGCGGATCGGCGAGGTACGGCACGGGGTTGCTGCCGGGCCGCAGGGCCACGCCCTGGTGACTCGCGGGCAGGAAGCCGCTGCCCCACAGGCGCGAGAAGATCGGCTGCCCGGGATTCTTGCCCGAGCCCTGCGAGACGAGCACGAGGAAGGCGGGCAGGTCCTGGTTCTCGCTGCCCAGGCCGTAGCTCACCCACGAGCCCATGCTGGCGTAGCCGGGCAGCATGTTGCCCGTGTTCATGAAGGTGATCGCGGGATCGTGGTTGATGGCCTCGGTGTGCAGCGACTTGATCACGCACAGCTCGTCGGCGACGCCCTGCAGGTGCGGCAGGAGGTCGCTGATCCAGCGCCCGCTCTGGCCGCAGCGGCGCCCGCCCGCGATCGGTGGCACGACCAGGAACTGTGCCTGGCCTGAGGTCATGCCGGTCACGCGCTGCGTGCCCTTGACCGAGGCCGGGAGCTCCTGGCCGGCGAAGTCCGCCAGACGCTCCTTGTGGTCGAAGAGGTCGACGTGCGAGAGGCCGCCGGACTGGAACAGGCACAGCACGCGCTTTGCCTTCGGCGCGAAGTGCGGCAGGGCGCTCCGTCCGTCGGCGGCGGAGGCCGCCGACTGCGCGGAAGGCAGCGTCGATCCGAGCAGCGTCCCGAGCGCGATTCGTCCGAGCCCGAGCGTGCCGCGGCCGAGCAGGGCGCGCCGGGTGAGTTCCTGACGGTAGTCGTTGCCGGGGTCCATCGCGCGTGCCTCAGTTGCGGGTGAGCGCCTCGCTCAGGTTCAGGAGCAGCGCCGCCACCTGCGACCAAGCGGCGTGCTCGACGACGGGCAGGCTCTCGTCGCGCGGCGACTCGCCGCTGGCGAGCACGCGTGCGGCCGCCTCGGGAGCGGCCGCGAAGTGCGCGCGCCCGCGCACCAGCGCGCGTTGCAGCAGCGCGGCCTCCGCCGGCGCGGGCGCGCGCGAGGTGACCTCCGTGAAGGCCCACGCAAGGCGCGTCGCGTCGCTGCCCGGGCGCTGCAGGATGCGCTCCGCGAAGGCGCGCGCAGCCTCGACGAACTGCACGTCGTTGAGCAGCACCAACGCCTGCAACGGCGTGTTCGTGCTGCCGCGCTCGAGCGTGCACACCTCGCGGTTGGGGGCGTCGAAGAGCGCCAGGTTCGGCGGCGGCAGGGTGCGCTTCCAGAAGGTGTACAGGCTGCGGCGGTAGAGCTTCTCGCCGTGGTCCTGGATGAAGCTCTGCGCCGTCGCCGGCGTGCTGCCGTAGTGACTGATCTCGCGCCACGGATCGCCGGGCAGGTAGGGCAGCACGCTCGGGCCGCCGAGCTGCTCCACCAGGAGACCGCTGGTCTTCAGCGCCGCGTCGCGGATGAACTCCGCCGGCAGGCGGAAGCGCGGCCCGCGCGCGAGCAGGCGGTTGTCGGGATCGCGCGCCAGCGCCTCGGCCGTCGTCGCCGACGACTGGCGGTAGGTCTCGGACAGGAGCATCGTGCGCAGCAGCGCCCTCACGTCCCAGCCGCTGGCGACGAACTCGACCGCCAGCCAGTCGAGCAACTCGGGGTGCGACGGCCACTCGCCCTGCGTTCCGAAGTCGGCCAGCGTGGCCACCAGGCCGCGCCCGAAGAGCATCTGCCAGAAGCGATTCACGGCCACGCGCGCCGTGAGCGGATGCTCCGGCATCGTCACCCACAGCGCGAGCCCGAGCCGGTCGGCCGGCGCGCCCGGCGGCGGCGGCGGGAGCAGCGCGGGCGTCGCGGGCGTCACCGCCTCGAGCGGATCGGCGTAGTTCCCGCGCCGCAGGATGCGCGTCTCGCGCGGCGTCGCCGCCGTGTCCATCACCATCACGGGGAAGGCGTCTGTGCGCGCCGCCAGGCGTTCGCGCGCGTTGGCGAGGTCGGTGCGCGTACGCTCGAAGACCGCCCCGTGGGCGCTGCAGTAGGCGGCGAGTGTCGCGCGCTGCGGTTCCGTGCGCGCGGCGGGCGCCGTCTGGAGCACGACGATCACGCTCGCGGGAAGGGTGCTGTCGTCGTCGTGCCCGCTCACGGCGAAGAACTCCATGCGCTTCGCCATGAGGTCCCCGCCGCGGCCGAAGTTGAGCTGCGCGGTCAGGTACGGAGCCGCAGCCACGGCGAGCGGCTCGTCGAAGCTGAGCGTGAGCTGCACCGGCCCTTCGTGCGTGAGTTCGGGGCTCCAGCCTTCGCTGGCACTGGTGTTGAGCACGCCCTCGGGCCGCTGCTCTTCCTCCCAGCAGTTGGCTGTGACGCCGCCCGCTGCGAGGAGCCGATTCAGATTCACCTGGTCGGACTGCACCGGGCTCGCGCTCAGCGAGAGGTTCGTCAGCACGAAGCTGTGCTTGTCAGCGCTCCCGCCCCCCCAGCCCCAGCCGGCCGCGGGAACTTCCGGCGCAGGGTGCATGACCACGCGCAAACCGCTGATGGGCACGTCCAGCGCGGGCAGCTCCATCGAAACGTCGAAGGCCGCCAGGCCCAGCGGGCGCTCGATCAAGGCGAAGCGTCCGTCCAGGATCGAGAATCCGTCGCCGGAGTTGGGCGTGCTGATCTTCAGCAGCTTCACCGGATGGAGGGCGAAGCCCTGGCCGCGCGCCGCCAGCGCCGCGCGCTGCTCGGCTTCCCACTCCGCGACGCGCTCGGGTGCCGGCGCGGCCAGCGTGGCCTCGAGCGCGGCGATGCGCGCGCGGAGTCCGTCCTCCTCGCCGGTGACGAGCACCGAGTGCGCCTCGAGCGTCGGAGCCGCGTCCACGCCGCCGTCGCCGCCGTGGGCCGCCTCGCTGAGCCCGTCGAAGTACGCGAACAGCGAGTAGTAGTCGCGCTGCGTGAGCGGATCGAACTTGTGGTCGTGGCACTGCGCGCAGCCGAGCGTGAGCCCGAGCACGCTCTCGCCGAAGGTCTTGACGCGGTCGGCGGCGTAGATGACCAGGTTCTCCTCGGCGATCGTACCGCCCTCGTGCGTGACCATCGCGTTGCGCTGGAAACCGGTGGCGATCTGCGTCTCCTCGCTGCGTTCCGGCAACAGGTCGCCCGCCAGCTGCTCGACCAAGAAGCGCTCGTAGGGTTTATTCGTGTTGAAGGCCTGGATCACGTAGTCGCGCCACAGCCACTGCTGGCGGCCACCGTCGATCGAGAAGCCGTTCGTGTCGGCGTAGCGCGCGGCGTCGAGCCACGGCAGGGCCATGCGCTCGCCGTAGTGCGGGCTGGCGAACAAGCGTTCGAGGCAGCGCTCGTAGGCGCGCGGATCGGGATCGGCGACGAAGCTCTCGAGCTCCGCGGCCGAGGGCGGCAGGCCCGTGAGGTCCAGCGTCACGCGCCGCAGCAGCGTGGCACGGTCGGCCGGCGGAGCCGGCTGCAGGTGCTCCTCGGCCAGGCGCGCGCGCACGAAGGCGTCGATCGGCTGCAGACCCGCCAGCGGCGGCGCCGGGCGCACGGGCGCGATGAAAGACCAGTGCTCGGCGTAGCCCGCGCCCTGCTCGATCCACGCGCGCAGCTTGGCCTGCTGCGCCGCGCTCAGCGTGCGCTGCGCCTTGGGCGGCGGCATGCGCTCGTCGGGATCGGTCGCGGTGATCCTGCGCCACAGCTCGCTCGCCTCGGGCTTCCCCGGCACGATCGCGATCACGCCCTCGCGCTCGGCGTAGGCCGACTCGGCGCGGTCGAGACGCAGGTCGGCCTTGCGCGTCTTGGGATCGAAGCCGTGGCAGGCGAAGCAGTTCGCCGCCAGGATCGGGCGCACGTCGCGGTTGTAGTCGAGCGGGCGCTCGTCACCGCCACCGGAAGCAGACGAGACGAGCAGGGCGAGCGCGAGCGGAGCGAGGACAGCGTGAGCTGGGTGCTCGCGAGGCTCGCTCGACTCTCTGCTGCGCGGCGCCGACGAACGCACGGCGGTGCTCAGTGCGTCTGGGCGACGACCGCGCGCGCGGTGCGGTCGAAGAACTCGATGCACTTGGCCACGTTTTGCTCGAGCTCGGCACCGCTCCCGCTCTCGTACTCGACGGCGATCAGTCCGCGGAAGTGCTGACGCGCGAGCTCGGCCAGGATGCCCGCCGCGTCGCTCTTGCCCGTGCCCCAGGGGACGTCGAGCGCCTCGGGCTTGCCGAAGGCGTCCAGATCCTTGAAGTGCAGCTCGAGCACGCGGCCCTCGAGCTTCTTCAAACACTCGACCGGCGCGCGACCCGAGCGCGTCCAGTGCCCCGTGTCCGCGCACGAACCCAGGCGCTTCGTGCGCCCCTTCGTCGCCTCCAGCACGACGTCCGGACTCCAGTAGCGTGAGGGTTGCGGGTGGTTGTGGAAGGCAACGTTGAGCGCGAACTCGTCGGCCAGTCGCGCCACGAGGTCGAGCGCGTCGGGCTCGGGCTCGGCCGAGAGGTTCTCTAGCCCCAGTTCCTTGGCGAAGGCGAACACTTTGCGCGCCTTGGCCTCGTCCTTGTCCAGGCCGACCACCCCGAAGCTCAGCGCCTTCACGCCGCTGTCGTGCAGCTTCTGCTTCAGCGCGGCGAGGTTGTCGGCGCCCATGTCGGGCCCCACCTGGAGCGTGGGCGCGGCGGGCGACAACGCCTGGCCGGGATAGAGCTCGATGTACTTCAGCCCGAGCTTCGCCGCGCTGTCGATGGCCTCGAAGCACGTGCGCTCGCGGAAGGTCCAGGCCTGCACGCCGAGCCTCCAGCCCAGCTGCTCGGCTGCCGCGTCGTCGCGAGCGCTGGGTGCGTGCGCCTTCTCTTGCGTGAAGGACGCGAGGGCGAGAACGGTGGCCACGCCGCAGGCGCTGGCCCAGGGAGAGATCGTCGTCATGGGAGTCTTGCCTCTTCGGGGCGAAGTCTAAGCGTTCGGCCACGCGCCGCGAGCGGAAGTCCGCGCTTCTCCCGCGCGCCAGGGTGGTCGACTCGCTCAGCGGCGGTGGAAGGCGCGCTCGAGGTCGGCCAGCGAGAGGCGCACGCGCGTCGGGCGGCCGTGCGGGCAGGTCTGGTCGTGCGGCAGGCGCGCGGCGGCCTCCAGCAGGGACTCGATCTCCTCCGGCGCGAGTTCGTCCCCGGCCATGACCGAGCGCCGGCAGGCCATGGAGTGCACCACGTGATCGAGCAGCTGTTCGGGGCCGGGCAGCTTCTCGCCGTCGCTGAGCGCCGCCACCAGCTCGCGCACCAGGCGCGGGCCGGCGCGACGCTTGAGCAGGCTCGGCAGGCCGTGCACGGCCACCGTGGTGGGCCCGAAGATGGCGAGGTCGATGCCCAGCCGTTCGAGCGTCGGCAGGTGTTCGGCCAGCACGTGCACCTCGCTGCGCGCGAGCTCGACCAGCTCGGGCACGAGCTCGCGCTGCACCTCGACCTTGCCCGCGGCGAGCTCGGCCTTGAGACGCTCGTAGGTCACGCGCTCGTGCAGCGCGTGCTGATCGACGATCTCCAGACCGTCGGCGAGCTCGCGCACGAGGTAGGTCGCCGCCACCTGCAGCACGCGTCCGGCCGGACGACGCTCGGGCGCGACGCGCGCTTCGGCCGCGAACAAGGGCGTCGCCGACGGCCCCTCTCGGACCTCCAGCTCCGCCACCCGCGGTCGGCCCTCGCCGGCGGAAGGCGCGCGCCCGGCGCCCGCCCAGGTGCCCGGCAGGACGCGCGGGAACGGCACCAGCAGCTTCCCGCCCGGCGTGGCCATGTCCGTGCGCGCGACGGCCGCGCGCAGCGCGCCCAAGAGGAACGGGAACAGACGCCGCTCCTCGCGGAAGCGCACCTCGGACTTGGTCGGGTGCACGTTCACGTCGACCTCGGCCGGCGGCACGGAGAGCGACAGGAACGCCACCGGCTGGCGCTTCTCGTCGTTGAAGCCGCGGTAGGCCTCGAGCAGGCAGCGCGCCAGCACGCGGTCCTTCAAGGGGCGCCCGTTCAAGAACCACAGCTGGCGCGTCGTGTCCCCGCGACTGAAGCGCGGTGGCGCGATGAGGCCCGCGAGCCGCACCGGCCCGCTCTCGGCCGCGACCGGCACGAGCGCGTCGGCCAGCTCGGCTCCGAACAAGCGGCGCACGCGCGCGGCGAGGTCCATCTCGCGCTCGACGTCGAACACTCGGCCTCTGTCATGGGTCACGATGAAGCCGGTGCCGACGTGCGCCAGCGCCAGACGCTGCAGCACGTCCAGGCAGCGCCCGAGCTCGGTCGCCGTGCGTTTCAGGAACGCGCGCCGCGCGGGCACGTTGTAGAAGAGGTCGCGCACCTCGATCGTCGTGCCGCGCGGCGCTCCGGCCGCGCCGACCGCACCGATCGTCCCGCCCTCGTTTTCCACCGTCCAGCCGAGCTGTTCGCCGGCGCGGCGCGTGAGCACGCGCGCGCGCGCCACGGAGCCGATCGAGGCCAGGGCCTCGCCACGGAAGCCCAGCGTGCCGATGTGCGCCAGATCCTCGACCTCGGCCAGCTTGCTGGTGGCGTGCGAGAGGAAGGCGAGCTGCAGGTCCTCGGGGCCCATGCCGCAGCCGTCGTCGCTGACGCGCACGAGCTTCACGCCGCCTTCCTCGAGGTCGATGACGAGCTCGCGCGCGCCGGCGTCGAGCGCGTTCTCGACCAGCTCCTTCACCACCGAAGCCGGGCGCTCGACCACCTCGCCGGCGGCGATCTGGTTGCGCACGCGCTCGGGCAGGACGCGGATCACGGCGCTCGCGACGGCGTCGGTCATCGGCGTGCTCCGCTCAACGCGCGCGGCGCGCCCGCCAGCGACCAGCGCAGGGCCAGGGCAGCAAAATCGCTGCCGTCGGCGCCCGCGCCGGACTTGAGCGCGCGCTCCAGGCCCGCGGCGTCCTCCAGCAGCGCGTGCCAGTCCGCGTGCGGCCGGCGCTTCGAGCGCGCAAGCGCGGCCTCGCGCTGCGAAGGACTGCCGGGGAACCTGGCCGGATCCGCGCCGGGGCGCGAGAGCTCCAGCGCCGCGCGCGCGCCGCGCTGCAAGGAGCCGACCAGCATCACCGCCAGCGCGGCTGGATCGAGCAGACGCTTGCCGCTCTTCTCCTGAAAGCCGCTCAGGAACAGCTGCTCGACGCCCGCCAGCGCGCGCGGCAGGTCGCCGTCGAGCAGGTGATCGCTCACCGTCCACGGCGAGCCGGCCGCGGTCCAGGACACGATGCTCTTCAGGTCGCGTCCGCCGCTGGCGCGCAGGCGTTCCAGCTGGTCGTCGAGCGCCGAGAGGTCGTTGCCAGTGGCCGCGCACACGTACAGCGCCTGCTCGCCGGTCAAGCGCAGGGAAAGCTCGCCCGCGCGCCGCAGGGCCCACTGCACGAGTTCCGCCTGCAGCGGATCCGGCTTCCAGGGCGGCGGAGCGTCCCACAGCTTGCGAAAGGCCGGCGCGCGCCCGCCCGCGGCCACGATGGCCTTGACCAGGCCGTGGTCGGCACGCAGCGAGGGCTCGGAGAGCACCAGCGTGCCGGCGTCGCCGCTCTTCACGAAGGACAGCGCGGCACGCGTGAGCGCGCTGTCGTCGCCGTCGACCTTCTTCAGGAAGTCGCCGGGGTTGCGCACCAGCACCAGGCGCCGCGCGGCGAACAGGCCGCCGCCCGACAGATCGTCGATCAGGCGCGCGAGCGCGAAGTCGCTGCTCTCGGTCTCGCGCTGGGCCTCGTGCGCGCACAGCTCATAGCCGAGGGCCTCGGCCTGCTTGCGCAGGGCCGTGATCGCGCGCTCGCGGAAATAGCGCTCCTCACCGCGCAGGGCGTAGCCGCTGGCCAGGCCCTTCTCGAGCGCGGCTTCCAGCGAGCTCAGCTCGCTCCAGGGCGGTTCTTCGCGTTGTTTGGCCATGGTGGGTTGGATCCGCGGAGCGTGCGGCTCCTTCAGTGCAGCCCGAGGTCGAGTGCGGTGCCCAGGAACAGCGCCACGGACACCCAGCCGTTCAGGGTGAAGAACGCCACGTCCGCGCGCGAGAGGTCGGTGGGCGAAACCAAGCGGTGTTGCCACACCAGGAGCAGCCCCGCAGCGGCCAGGGCCACACCGAAGACCCAGCCCAGCTCGGCGCGCGCGGCGCAGGCCAGGAGGGCGAGCAGAGTGATCACGTGCAGCGCGCTCGACAGCTGCAGGGCGCGCGCAACGCCGAAGCGCGCGGGGATCGAGTGCAGGCCGTGCGCGCGGTCGAAGGCCTCGTCCTGGCAGGCATAGATCAGGTCGAAGCCCGCCACCCAGCTCAGCACGGCCAGCGCCAGCAGCAGCGGCACGGAGAGGTCGCCCGACAGCTCGCCACGCACGGCGACCCACGCGCCGAGCGGCGCCAGGGCGAGCGCCAGGCCCAGCACGAAGTGCGCGGCGGAGCTGAAGCGCTTGAAAGCGCTGTAGGCGAGCAGCACGGAAAGCACCGCCGGGGCAAGCTTCGCGCACAGCGGATTGAGCGCCCAGGCGCCCGCGCAGAAGGTCAGCGCCGAGCAGCAGGTGAGTGCCAGCACCGCACCCGGCGTAAGCGCGCCGCGCGGCAGCTCGCGCCCCGCGGTGCGCGGGTTGGCGGCATCAATGCGCCGGTCGAGCCAGCGGTTGAAGGCCATCGCCGCGGTGCGCGCGCTCACCGCGCACAGCACCACCAGGAGCAGCACGCGCGGCGCCGGCATGCCCTGCGCCGCGAGCCAGGCGCTGCTCAGCGCGAAGGGCAGAGCGAACACCGAGTGCCCGAACTTCACCAGCGAGAACCACGGGCGCAGCGCGAAACTCATCGCGCGCCGCCGTTCTGCTCGGTCCCGGGCTCGGCCGGCGGCTCCATCTCACCCGTCCAGCGCAGCGCGCCCACGCGCGCAATGCCCAGGCGATCGAGGATCTTGCCCACCACGTGCGCCACCAGGTCTTCGACGCTGCGCGGATGGTGGTAGAAGCCCGGCGACGCAGGCAACACGATCGCGCCCAGGCGCGCCAGCTTGAGCATGTTCTCGAGATGAATCGCGGACAGCGGCGTCTCGCGCGGGACGAGCAGCAGCGTGCGTCCCTCCTTGAGCGCCACGTCGGCCGCGCGTTCGACCAGGTTCGAGCTGAAGCCCGCGGCCACGCGCGCCAGCGTGCCCATGCTGCACGGACACAGGATCGTGCCGCACAGCAGCGCCGTGCCCGAGGACGCCGGCGCCTCGACCGCCTCCGGTGGGAACACGCGCACCGCGCGCGCGGCCTCGGTCCCCAGCCAGGTGGGCAGGAGCTCGGCGAGCCGCGCCGCCTCGAGCCCGAGCTCGTGCCGTAGGACCTTGGCCCCGGAAGTGGTGACGCACAGGTCCACCCCCTGGCCCTCGGCCAGCAGCGCGCGCACCAGGGCCTCGGCGTAGCGGTGCCCGCTGGCCCCGGTGATGCCCACGAAATAACGCTGCACGAGACGCGCGAGGATAGTCGATCCGAGCGCGAACGGGCTACTGCGCGCCGATGCCCAGGGCCAGCCCGAGGTTGAACACCGCGTGGGCCCAGGCAGCCGTGCCGAAGCCGCGCCAGCGGAACAGCCCGCCCAGCAGGATGCCGGCCGAGACGCGCCAGGCGAAGAGCGCGGGGTCGTAGGGTTCGCCACTCGTTCCCAGCAGGCGCTGCACGAGCGCCAGATGGAAGGCGGCGAACAACAGTGCCGAACCGAGCAGGGCGCCCAGCTCGGCCCCGTAGCGCGCGAACTCCGAGCGCAGGCCGAGGAACGACACCAGGTGGCGCAAGGCCAGGAACAGACTGCCGTACAGACCGACGCGGAACAGCAGCTCCTCCCAGGGCGCGGCGCCGATCAGGCGCAACGCGGCGAACAGCTCGCGCGGGGGCTGGGGAGCGGCGCGGACTGGCTCGACCCCGATCCAGCCCAGCAGCGCGAACAAGAGCGGCCCGAGCAGCATCCCGGCCAGGATCCCGACGCCCGCTGCTCGCGCCAGCGCGCGGAGGAGCTGCCGCCCGCCCGGCGAGCCCCGCCGCCGCAGGCGTGCGTAGGCCATGGCAGCCGCCGCCGTCAGCAGGGCGAGACGCGCGAGTTGCACGCGCCCGCCGAAGAGGAACAGCCCGCGCCCGACGACGAGTTCGGCCGAGGAGCGCGCGGCGTGCTCCGGCAGCAGCCAGAGCCCCAGCTCGTAGGCGAGGAACAGCGGCAGCGCGGCCAGGAACCCGGCGCTGAGCGGCGGTGCCTCGGCCGCGACCGGCGCGCGCGCACGCCGCGCGCTCATCGCGGAGGCGACACGTGGCCCCACGAGAGGCAGGCGATGCCGGCGCTGAGGCGCTGGAAGCCGCAACGTTCGAGACCGAGCGCTTCCATCTCCCCACGCAACTCTTCGGGCGTCGGCCAGGCCAGCACCGTGTCCGGCAGGTAGCGGTAGGCGCTCGCATCCCCGCTGATCCAGCCGCCAACGCGCGGGAGAACGCGCGTGAAGTAGAAGCGGTAGAGGGCGCCGAGCCAGCGGCTGCGCGGCAGGCTGAACTCGAGCACCAGCACCGCTCCCCCCGGACGCACGACGCGCGCGAGCTCGTGCAGAGCGCGCCGTCGATCGGCCACGTTGCGCAGACCGAAGGCGATGCCGGCACCGTCCACGGAGCGGTCCGCGAGCGGCAGACGCAGCGCGTCGCCGGCCACGAAGCACAGCGCCCGCCCCGCGCCCTTGGGCAGCGCGCGCTGCAGCATCTCGGGCGTGAAGTCCACGCCCACCACGCGTGCGCCAGCGGACTCCAGCGCCAGGGTCAGATCGCCGGTGCCGCAGCAGGCATCGAGCAGCGTCTTGCCACGCAGCTCGCCCAGACGACGTACCAAGGCTGCGCGCCAGCGACGATCGATCCCCGCGGACAGCAGGCGGTTCAAAAAGTCGTAGCGGCGCGCGATGCGCGCGAACATCGCTCGCACGTCGCGGGGGTCGCTCATGCGCGGGAACGAAGCGGGCTCTCCGGCGCGGTCACGCCGGAGAGCCCAGTGTAGGTCGTGGAAGCGGTGTTCGTTACTGGCGGAAGTAGTCCATCAACACCGTCGCGTTGGGTGCGGGGATGGACTGGACCCCGTTGCGGAAGGCATTCGTGTCCACGCGGTCGAAGGCTCCGCCGGACATGTCGTAGACGTCGATCACGCCCGGGTTGGGTACGGCCGCGAACATGAACGAGGGCGCTGTAGCCTGTAGAGGAACACCGTTCACCTTCACGATCGCCTTGCCGTTGAAGTCGCGCGGGTTGCCCGGCGAGAAGGTCGTGCTGTAGTTCGTCAGCGCGCTCAGGTTCCTCAGGTTGTCGAAGGCGATGTCCACTGGGATACCCGATAGACCTCCCGCGCCCTCCCCGATCGACGCCAGGACAGAGAACGACAAGTCGCGCAACTGAGGGCTTGAGAAGGGCCCCGGATCCAGGGGGATCTGGCCCACGAAACCGCCCGTGATGCCGACTGTCGAAATGGCGCCACCGCCCTGACCTGTCGGGCTTCCTTCCGAGTTCAGCGGGCTCTCGTGCACGATCCAAACGCCGGAGTTCAGGTTGGTCGGGTCGGGCTGAATCGTCTTCGGCCGGAGGAACCGGAAGGGCAGGGTGGCGATCGTGTCATCGAAGCCGAAGCCGTTGATGCCATCCGGCCCCGACTCGAAGATCGCCACGGACCCGTTCTGGTTCAGGATGTAGCCGAAGTACACGCCGCGCAGGAAGCCGAAGGCTCCCTGGCGCGGGGTCAAGGCAACGTCGATCGGGCGCGTGACCTGGTTGCGGATCGTCTTGCGCACATCGAGCGTGAAGCCCGAGATGATCGAAACGGTCCCCTCGCTCTGGTTGCAGACGAAGATGTCCTCGTTGCCCGACTCCCAGGCGATGCCCGTCGGTCCGGCGCCCACGGGGGTGGTCTTGATGATCTGGTGGAACGTCGGCGAAGAGGGATCGATGTCGAGGAAGGTGACCTGGTCGGCGCCTTCGTTCGTGACGGCCACGAAGTCGAGGTTGGGCGACATCGCCAGCGAGGTCGGGTCCGACATGCGGATGCGATCCAGGACGATGAAGCGGTTCGAGTTGAAGACCACGATCTCGCCCGCGGCGCGATCGACCACGTACAGGAACTGGCCGACCTGCTGGCGCATCATGAAGGGGTGGCAGGAGCCGACCTGGGGCTGCGGCGTCGACGGGCCCTCGAAGAAGCTGTTCTGCTCGGGTGCAAGCGTGCTCTGCGGCGGCAGGCCAATCGAGGGGATCCCCAGCGGGAAGGGCCCCGGCACGAGCAGGTTCCGCAAACCGGGGCCGGGACGCACGAACGGTGGGGCCGGCGGGATGGGCTGAGGCGGAACGATCGAATCGACCGACGTCGGCTCGAGCGCGTTGATCAACGGCGACAAGCACAGCGGCGGGTAGGACAGCGGCGGAGGGTTGGGGTGCGGTGCCCAGGAGGCCAGGTTCTCGACCCCGAAGCCACTCTTGATCACAGGTATGGGCGCCACGTTGGCAGAGGCCACGGTGAACGAACCACCGGGGATCAGCACCACGACCTTCAGGCCGGCCTGCGCGCACAGGTTGCCGCCGCCGGCCTGGCAGCCAAAGGGCTGCTCGTTGTTGAAGGTGTTGTCGAGCGCGTGGCCCAGAGCCATGTCGCCCACCGACTCGAGCTGCGGCGAGCTGGCCAGGATGTCGCGCAACGAGCTGTCCTTGGTCAGCGTGAACGGCCCCGACGAGCCACCGTTGAACGTGCACGTACCAGGCGAGAGCGGCGGGATGAGCAGCGCCCCGCTCAGGAAGACGTTGGGGTTGTTGGGAAAGTTCGAGCTGCCCTCGATGACCGGGTGCTCGAGGTCATAGGTCGGGTTGCCCGTGCCCTGGCCGAAGCCGTTCAGGTCGATGACCGAGATGCCCTGATTGCTGCCAGCGCGTCCGATGTAGATCGCGTCCGGAGTCACGGGCGCGTTCACGATTCCGGGCCCATCGCGCGTGGTGAAGGAGATGAACGGCGCCAGTGCGTTCTTGTTCGGATCCGGGACGCCGTCGCCGTTGAAGTCGTTGGCCGAGAGGTCGTCGAACTGCGCCGAATTGACGCGTACCTCGACGTTGCCGAAAATCGTGTCGCAGGGAACGCCCGGAAGGTTCGGCCCCGTGCCGGGAAAGTCGTAGACCGGATCCAGGCGGAAACGCGTCATGTCGAGCATCGAGACCGGCTCGACGGTGAACGGAACCTGCACCTTGGCCGAGGACGGCCCGAAGCTCAGCTGGATCGCCGCCGAAGGCGCGGGCGGCGTGCCGTCGGCCATGTCACCCAGGGTCAGGAGCTGGACCGGCTCGGTGAACTGCACGATCACGTCGGTCTGCGGATCCACGTCGATTGCGTCCTTGGCCGGCTGGATCGAGGGATCCTGACTGCCCGCCTCGACCAGGACCTCGGGCGAGAGGCTGTCGACGCCCACGGTGGAGGAAGCCAGGCCGACCTCTTCCAGAGCTCGGCCGCGCGCCGAGCGCGCTCCATTGCCGATGCGCATCTGGATCTGCTGGCCAACCGGGAAGGTCTCGTGGGTCGTCAGGTCGTTGTCCGCGTCGATCACGAAGAGGAACGTCCCCGGTTCCACCAGGACCGTGTCGCCCGCAAAGCCCGAGTCGAGCTCGGTTCCGGGGCAGCCCAGGCCTGGCGTCAGACCGTTGATCGTCGTCGCCTCGATGCTGTCGCCGTTACGCTGCACCCAGGTCTGGAGCACATAGCTGTTCGGGTCGTTCGGGTTGGTGTCGGGCCCGAAGGTCTGCCCGCCCACGAAGGCGCGCCCCTGGACGTCGGTCAGTTCGCCGGTGACCGGGTTCACCGTCTGGACCTGGATACCGAAGCCGATGCTGCCGGGCGTCGTGCTCGCGTCGCTCGACAGGAAGGTCTCCGGATCCGGCAGCTGAGTGAAGCGCGCGTAGATGAAGTGGTTGCCCGGCTTGCCGTTCGGCAGCCGCGCGGTCGTCGGCCACTCGGTGACGGGCAGGATCGGGTTGGCGCGCGTGGCGTTCGCCAGCAGATCCGCCATGCGCCGGACCTCCACCACCTGGTCGGTCACCTGCCCCTGACCGTCGAGCACCTTGATCTGGTGCGGCAGAAGCCTCCCGAAGCCGTTGGAGACCTCAATGATCGCGAACTTGGAGGCCGAGCCGCCAGCCGTCGCGCCTCCGCCACCACAGGCGGGCAGGCACAGGGCGGTGAGGCCCATTCCGAGCTGGAACCGGAGGGAGAATTTCATTTCCACTCGCATGGGGATCCTATTGGCGGAAGAAGTCCGCCAGGACGTTTACGTTCGGAGCGGGGATGGACTGGAGCCCTGGGCGGAACACGTTCGTATCGACGCGCTGCACCGTGCCCGTATCGAGCTCGAGCACGTCGACCACTCCCGGGTTGGGTATGGCCAGGAACATGAACTGCGGGAAACAGGCGGACGCGAACTGCCCGCCGTTGAAGCGCACCAGGCTCTTGCCGTTGAACGACAGCGGCTGGCCCGCGGAGAACTGCGAGGAGTAATTGTTCAGCGCACTCAGGTTCTGCATGTTGTCGAAGGCGATGTCGACGGGCACGCCCGAGAGGGCGTTCGGCCCCTCACCCACCGAGCTCAACACGCCGAATTCGAGGTTGCGGATCTGCGGATTGATGATCGCTCCCGAGGTGAACGGGATGATCCCCTGCACCCCGGAGGCGATGCCGACGCTGCTCAGCGCACCGCCCGTCTCGCCCGTGGGCAAGCCATTCGCGTCGAGCCGGTTCTCGTGCAGGATCCACACCGCCGAGTTCAGGCGTTGAACGTCGGGCTGGATGGCCTTCGGCTGGAAGAACTGGAACGGCAGGGTGGCGATCGTGTCGTCGAAGCCCCAGCCATTGTTGCCGTCGGGGCCCGACTCGAACACGGCGCAGCTGCCGTTCTGGTTCAGGATGTAGCCAAAGTACACGCCGCGCCTGAAGCCGAAGCCCAGCTGACGCGGGGTGAGCGCCACGTCGATCGGGCGCGTGATCTGGTTGCGAACGATCTTGCGCGGACGCAGCGAGAAGGCCGACAGCACCGTGACCGAGCCGTCGCCCTGGTTGCACACGAACAGGTCCTCGTTGCCCGACTCCCAGGCGATGCCCGTCGGCCCCGCCCCCACCGGCACCGTGCGCACGACCTGGTGGAAGGTCGAGGACGAGGGGTCGGTGTCGATGAACGAGACCTGATCCGCGCTCTCGTTCGTCACCGCCAGGAGGTCGAGGTTCGGCGACATCGCGAGCGAGGTCGGGTCCGGCGTGCGCACGCGGTCGATGACCGAGAAGCGATTCGAGTTGAGCACGACCACTTCGCCCGACACGCGGTCAACAACGTACAGGAAGTGCCCGATCTGCTGGCGCATGCTGTACAGCGTGCAGTTCGTGACCAGCGGCTGAGGTACCGACGGGCCCTCGTTGAACGCGTTCTGGCTGTTGACCAGCAGGTTGGTCGGCGGCCGATTGAGGGCCGGGTTGCCGCGGCTGTTGGCGCCGGGCACGAGCAGGTTCGGCTGACCCCTCTGGGTTGGCTCCTGGGCTCCGATCAGCGGCGCCAAACACAGCGGCGGGAAGACCAGCGGCGGCGGGTTCGGCGAGGGCGAGAAGCCCACCAGGTTCTCACCCCCGCTGACGATCTTGGTGGCCAGGGTCGAGGTGGTCGAGGGCGCCAGCGCATTGGCACCACCGGCGCTGAGGATGATGTTCTTCAGACCCGTCGTCGCGCAGATGTTGCCGCCACCCGCCTGACAGCCGAAGGGCGCGGCGTTGTTGAAGGAGTTGTCGAGTGCGTGTCCGACCGCCATGTCGCCCACGGACTCCAGGATCGGCGCGCGCGCCAACAGGTCGTTTAGCGAGCTGTCTTTGGTGAGCGTGAACACCCCCGCCGAGCCACCGTCGATCGTGCATTGGCCGGGCGTGAGCGGCGGGGTGAGCGAAGCGCCGAGCACGGACACGTTGGGGTTGTTCGGGAAGTTGGAGTTGCCCTCCTGGATCGGCAGGAGCTGATCGTACGTGGGGTTGCCCGTGCCGCCCCCGAACCCGTACATGTCGATCACCGACAGCCCCGGAGTGGCTCCGCCGCGACCCAGATAGATCGCATCCGGCACGACCGGGGCATTGACCACCCCCGTGCCCTCACGCGTGGTGAATTCCGTCCGGAACTGGTGGGTGCTCGGGACTTCGTTCAGGTCGCGAAACTGCAGCGAGTTGACGAGGACGGAGACTGTGCCGAAGGTCGCGCAGTTCAGGTCGCCGACCTGGGGCCCCGAGCCGGGGAAGTTGTAGGCCGGCACGAGCTCCAGGCGCGAGAGGTCGTAGATCGAGAACGGCCGCAGGAAGTAGGGCACCTGCACGCGCCCGGCGGAGGGGCCGAACTCGATCTGGATTGCGGAGGAGAGTCCCGGCGGCGTGCCGTCGTCGAGCTCGGCCAGGGTCAGCACCTGGATCGGCTCGGTGAACTGGATCTCGATGTTGGTCTCGGGATCGACGTCGATCTCGTCGTCGCGCGGGAGGATCACCGCGCCAGAACCATCATTTGGAGTCGAGCCGAACACCTCGGGCGGGATCGTGTCGGGCCCGACGGTCGCAGAAGCGAGGCCGATCTCCTCGATGTGGCGCCCCGAGACCGAGGTTACGTCCTCGTTGATGCGGATCTGGATCTGTTTGCCGGCCGCGAAGATCTCGTGCGACGCCAAGTCGCCGTCATCATCGACCACGAAGACGAAGGTGTGGTCGTCCACCAACACGTCGTCGCCCGCGAAGCCGGTCCCGGGCTCCGTGCCGGGGAACCCCAGGCCTGGCGTGAAGCCGTCGATGTCCGCGGCCTCCAGGTCGCCGTTGCCGTTGCGCGTAACCCAAGTCTCGAGCAGGAAGTCCCCGATGTTCACCGGGTCGAGCGTCGGACCGTAGGACTTGCCGCCCACGAACCCTCGGCCCGGAACATCCGTAACCGTGTTCGCGCCTGGATCGACCTCCACCACCTGGATGGCGCCGGTCAGGGTGCTGACGGCCGACGTGGAGACCAGAGCATTCAGCACGGAACCCACGTCGATGGCCTGGTTGAAGCGCACGTAGAAGAAGTGGTTGCCGGGCGCGCTGTTGGGCAGCAGCGCCGCGGTCGGCCACTCGGTCGGAGCCTTCACGGGGTTGGCCGCGGTGACGTTGTTCACGAGGTCCGCGTAGCTCGTGATCTCGATCACGCGCGCGGTGGGATTGCCGACCGCATCACGCACCGCGACCTGATACGGCAGCAGACGACCGAAGCCGTTAGAGGCTTCGATGATGGTGAACTGCGAGCCACCACTCGCGGAGGAGCTGCTCCCTCCGCAGGCCGCGAAGAAAGCGGTGCCCACAGACACCGCGAGCAGGGATGCGCCGAAGCCGGTTCGAACGAAACGCGGTCGATCGATGACCTTCATTGCGTGGCGGGGGCGAGTGGACGAAGTCGGAGGGACGTCAGGGGAGCGCGGGGTGTGCTGGCTCCGGTTCAACAACCGCCGTGCCATTTCCCCAGCTCCAGCCCAGGTAGGCTGGCCTTATCCCATGATCGTGCGCGAGTTACAGAAGCTGGAGTCGCGCCCAAAACCATCCAGACCCGCGCGCTGCGTGCGGTTCGGCATGCGGGCACCGTGCGGGTGCAGCGCAAGCCGTCGGCGGCCGCGGGAGCCCAGGGGCAGGGGTTGGCTCCACAGAGAGCGAGCCAGTCTAGGAAGGGGCCCCCGCCTGTCAATGGAAGCCGAGCAAGCCACGCGCACAGCGTGGGAGAGCTCCACCTCGAACGCTATCCTCCGGCCATGGCGCAATCGGATCCGCTGGTCAACCCCCGGGCCTTCGAGGGGTCGGACCAGGCGCTGACCACCCCTGTGGCCGAGCCCCGTGAGGGGGAGTTCGAGAACACCCTGCGCCCGCGGCGCATGGGCGAATTCGTCGGCCAGCGTCAGGTGATGGAGAACCTGCGCGTGGCCCTGGAGGCCGCCCGCGGACGGGGCGAGGCCCTGGAGCACGTGCTGCTCTCCGGACCGCCGGGCCTGGGCAAGACCAGCCTGGCGCGCATCCTCTCGGCCGAGCTCGGAGTGCACCTCCACTCCACCGCCGGTCCGGCGCTCGACCGGCCGCGCGATCTGGTGGGGATCCTGACCCAGCTGGCCACGCGCGACGTGCTGTTCATCGACGAGATCCACCGCATCCCCGCGCCGGTCGAGGAGTACCTCTACACGGCGATGGAGGACTTCCAGGTCGACTTCACGCTCGACCAGGGCCCGCACGCACGCGTCCTGCCGCTGACCCTGAATCGCTTCACGCTGATCGGGGCAACGACCCGCGAGGGCCTGCTGTCCGCGCCCTTCCGCGGGCGCTTCGGCCACCTGGAACGCCTCATCCCCTACCCTGACGAAGACCTGGTCGAGATCCTGCTGCGCTCGGCGCGCATCCTCGAGGTCGCGCTCGAGCGCCCGGCGGCGAGCGAGATCGCCGCGCGCAGCCGCGGCACGCCGCGCGTCGCCAACCGCTTCCTGCGCCGCGTGCGTGACCTGGCGCAGGTCAGCGGCGCGCCGGGAATCGACGCCGCGCTCGTGCGTGACGCCCTGGCGCGCCTGGGCGTCGACCAGCACGGCCTGGAGGAGCTCGACCGGCGCATCCTGAGCTGCCTGTCGCGCAACAGCGAGCCGCTCGGCCTGAAGACGATCGCCGCAGCCGTGGGCGAGAGCGAAGACACGATCGAAGACGTGTTCGAGCCGCACCTCCTGCGCCAGGGCTTCCTGCAGAGGACCGCGCGCGGACGACGCATCACCGCGGCCGGCAAGCGCGCGTTGAGCGAGTTCGCCAGCGCCGACGTCCCGCCGCAGCGCGAGCTCTTCGGCTGATGCCGTTCGCCTTCCGCGTCGCGGCGCGTGACGGTCGAGCGCGCACGGGGCACTTCGACACGCCCCACGGCACGGTGGCCACGCCGGCCTTCATGCCGGTGGGCACGCGCGCCTCGGTGAAGGGCGTGCGCAGCGACGAGCTCGTCGCTCTGGGCACGCAGATGGTGCTGGCCAACACCTACCACCTGGCGCTGCGCCCCGGCTCCGCGCTCGTGCACGAACTCGGCGGCCTGCATCGCTTCATGGGCTGGAGCGGGCCGCTCCTGACCGATTCGGGCGGCTACCAGATTTTTAGCCTGTCGGCGCTCACGCAGATCGACGAGGACGGCGCGACCTTGCGCTCGGTGGTCGACGGCGCGCGCCTGCGCTTCACGCCCGAGAGCGTGATGCAGATCGAGCGCGAGCTGGGCGCCGACGTGATCATGGCCCTCGACCACTGCCCGCCCGTGCCCGAGGCGCGCGCGGCGGTCGAGGACGCCAGCGGACGCACGCACCGCTGGCTGGAGCGCTGCGTGCGCGCCTGGCAAGCGGCGGGCGGCGTGCAGGGCGGGCAAGCGCTGTTCGGCATCGTGCAGGGCGGTGCCTTCGACGACCTGCGCGCGCGCTCGGTCGAGGCCGTCACGAGCCATGACTTGCCTGGCTACGCCATCGGTGGCGTGTCGGTGGGCGAGGACCGCGTGGCCATGCGCCGCGCGGTCGAAGCCGCCGCGCCGCTCCTGCCGGCCGACAAGCCGCGCTACTTGATGGGTGTGGGGACCCCGCTCGACCTGTTCGAGGCCGTGCGCTGCGGCGTGGACCTGTTCGACTGCGTGACGCCCACGCGCCACGGCAGGAATCACCAGGCCTTCACCTGGGAGGGGCGCCTGAACCTGCGCAATGCCCGCCACGAACGCGACCCGCGACCGCTCGAGGAAGGCTGCGACTGTCCCGCGTGTCGGCTGGTCTCGCGCGCCTACCTGCGGCACCTGTGCCAGGCGGGCGAGATGCTGGCCGCGGTGCTGCTGACGCAACACAACCTGCGTTTCTTCCACCGCTGCATGGAGGCCATGCGCGCGGCGATCGAGCGCGGCGAGCTGGACTCGCTGCGCGAGCGCATCGACCGCGCCCAGAGCCGCGGCCTAGCGTCCAGCGAGCCCGCCTAGGAGTCTGCGCCACGGATCGCGAACTCCGTGGTCCAGCGTAGGTGCCGTCTCCCCGAAGGGTACTGGTGCCATGGGCCAGACCTTCCATCCGTACGAGCCAGACCAAGCCTTGCTGCTTCCGCCCTCGCTTCGTGATTGGCTGCCGGACGATCATCCGGCGCACTTCATCTCGGACACGGTCGACGAGCTGGACCGCTCCGCGGTTCTGCGCGAGTACGAGCTGCGCGAGGATGCCCGTGGTCAACT
>SIAI01000060.1 GCA_009691855.1 Planctomycetota bacterium
GATGATCGTCTCCGAGGTCGGGCGCACGACGTAGGGCTCCTCGAGCTCGTTCTTGAGTTCGATCTCGCCCGTCGTCGCGTTCTTGCGCAGCCCGGCGTGCGTCACGACCGCGCACTCCATGGCGAAGCCCTCGGCATGCTGCGCCTCCTTCTGCAGGAACGACAGCGGGATCAGCAGCGGAAAGGCCGCGTTCTTGTGCCCGGTCGCTTTGAAGCGGCGATCGAGCTCCGACTGGATCTTCTCCCAGATCGCCCAGCCATGCGGGCGCACGACCATGCAGCCACGCACGACCTCGGCCGCCTCGGCCAGCTGGCCCTCGCGGATGACGTCCTGGTACCACTGGGCGTAGTCTTTGGCGCGGGGGGTGATCGGGAGGGATGTGGAAGCCATGGCGAAGGGGGCCGCGCGCGACAGGTCCGCCCATTCGGATCGGTGAGCGCGGGCGGGGCAGGGTAAGGAACTGTGGCACGCCTTGCAGCTATCCGAGCCACGGCGTGCCGCGCCGTTCGGCCGACGCTTCGCCCAGCACCTCCTCGGCGATCGCCAGGTGATGCCGCGTGTGCACCACGCCGAAGCGCGTCCACTGCGGCAGATCGAGCGGGCCGAGGAGCTGGTGGGGGATCTTGAGCTCGCTCGGAGCCAGCGCGGCGTCGTCGAGCGCGAGCAGTTCGCCCAGCGCACGGCGTCCGTCTGCCAGCCACTGCGCGAGCAGCTCGCGCTGCACTTTCTCCGGCGGCCGCACCATGCGCGGGGCCGTCGCCTCGCCGCGCGGGATGCGGCCGGTCTCGAGCACCTGCAACGCCTTGGGGTGCGGCACTCCTCCGCGCACGATCAGCACGCCGCGACCGCTGGCCAGGCTGGCGATGTTGCGTAGCACCAGCTCGTTGGCCAGGGTCACGTGCGCGAGGTGCTGCTCGGCGCACCAGCCGGAGGAGGCCGGGACGACCCGCATCAGGCGCTCGGGGTCGAGGCGCAGCAGCACGTCCACGGAGTCGTACAGGGCGGAGAGGGCGCCGAGCTCGGCGCGCGCGTCGAAGGGCGGCATGCGCGCGGGATCGTAGCCGACGCCGCGCGAGCCACGCTCTCGTTCACGGCAGATTGGGTAGGATGAGCGCAGACTACGCCTCCACGGACCACGCCGCCGCCAACGCAGCCGAATCATGACCACGCAGAGCGCCCCGCCCATCCGTCCCGACCAGACCATGGCGGAGATCCTGGGCAACTACCCCTCCGCCAAGCGCGCGTTGTTCCAGCGCTACCACGTGGGCGGCTGCTCCTCGTGTGCCTTTCAGATGACGGACACGCTCGAGCAGGTGTGCCGCGACCACAACATCCTGGACGTGCCGGCGGTGGTCGAGCACCTGCTGCGCTCGCACGAGGTCGATCTGCGCATGCAGGTCGAGCCCGAGCAGGCGAAGGCCTGGCTGGAGGCCGGCGAGAAGATGGTGTTCCTCGACCTGCGCCATCCCTCGCAGGTGGGCGCGGCGCGCATCGCCGGGGTGGAGCCGCTCGACTTCGCCAACCAGGCCAAGTACATGGAGCTGCCCAAGGACACGCGCATCGTGTTCGTGTGTCAGAGCGGCATGGCTTCGCTCGACGCGGCGGCGTACTTCGCCGGCCACGGCTACTCGCAGGTGTATTCAGTTCGCGGCGGGGTCGATGCCTGGCGCGAGCGCGTGGACCCGGCCTTGCCGAGCTGAGCGACTCGTTCGAAGAGTTGGCGCGTCCGGCGCAACTCTGGCCGCCGGCCACGGCGAAACGCAGAGGGCGCGGAGGGAAAACCAGAGGTGCAGAAGGACGCAAGGGCAGGGCCCTCCGGACCGTTCGAGTTGCGGGCTCGCCCGCTGTGTCCGGGCCGCGCGCGGATCTTCCCACCGACGCTATCTCCAGCAGGGAAGAGGAGAAGCGCGCTTGGTTCGGCACACAATCCGTACTCGCCCGTTGCGGCCCTTCGGGACCCTGCTACGCTCTGCCCAGCCCATCGGATCCCTGCATTCCCGGTGGGTCGAGCGTCACTGCCGACGCTCACAATTCGAAGCTCCGGGTGACCGGAGCGCTCCGGTGGTCCACCCTGCCAAAGGATCCCGGAGAGGTCGGAGGGTCCTGCCGTCCTTCCGACACCTCGCCAGGCGAACGCGCCGGCGAGACCCGCGCGGAGTCGTCTCCATATCCCTGTATGGAGGCGACTCCTTTTTGTTTGGCGGACGTCGGTCCGCCATGTCACGGCGCGGGCTCGCGGTTCAGCTCACAGGTCGCGGTCGGCCCAGCCGCTGCTCGAGCCGACGACGCTGATCTCGCCGCGCTTGTGGTCGAGCACGACCGTGCGCCGATCGTCCCCGAAGCCCAGCGTCACCGACAGGTCCTCGAGCAGCATGCCGCGGCGGTCGATGTCGAGCGTCTTGTCCGCGCCCGCCTCGACCGCGAGCACGCGTACGCCCACGAACACGCCGTCGTCCGGGTAGCTGCGCACGAAGGGCTCGTCGGTCTGTGGGTTGTGCGTCAGCGCGCCCAGCGAGTCGGTGACCGCGTAGCCGGCGCCGTCCGGCAGGAACAGGAAGCGGCTCGGCTCGCCCAGGAAGATCGAGCGGTGCTGGGCGGCGCGCAGGTCGCGCGCCAGCAGGATCGCCGCGTTCTCCAGGGTCACCTCCGAGTAGGAGAAGTACCAGCGCACGCAGGTGGCCGCGCACAGCGACAGGACCAGCAGCACGAGCAAGAGCTCCACGATCGTGAAGCCGCGCGAGGAGGGGGACCGACCCGGCATGGGGAAAGGTTTTCGGCCTGCTCGCCGCGGTTTCTTGAGCCTGTCGCGCATCGAATCCGTCGCCCAGGTTAGCCGCCAGCCACGCCGCCGGCCAAAACGCGGGCGCGGGCGGCGGGTATTCTCCTCGCGCCATGTCCACCCCCGCGCCCTCCGCTTCCCCGCTCCCGCCGGCCCGTGACAAGCTCCTGTTCACGCCCGGGCCGCTGACCACCAGCGCCAGCGTCAAGCAAGCGATGCTGCGCGACCTCGGCTCGCGCGACGAGGCGTTCCTCGAGGCCGTGCGCGAGGTGCGCGCGCGTCTGCTGGCGCTCTACGGTCTGTCCCCGGCCGCGGGCTGGGAGGCGATCCTGCTGCAGGGCAGCGGGACCTATGCGGTCGAGGCCATGGTCTCGTCGATCGTGCCGCGCACGGCGCCAGCGAAGCTCTTGGCGCTGGTCAACGGCGCCTACGGCGAGCGCCTGATCCAGATGGCCGCCGTGCACGGCATCGCCTGCACGCCGCTGCGCGCGCGCGAGGACACGCCCATCGATCCCGCGGCTGTGCGCGCGGCGCTGGAGGCGGACCGCGCGCTCACGCACGTGTCACTGGTGCATGTCGAGACGACCTCGGGCGTGCTCAATCCGCTGCGCGCGATCGGCGAGGTCGTGCGCGCCGCCGGACGAACGTTCCTCGTCGATGCGATGAGCTCTTTCGGCGCCTTGCCGATCGAGTTCGAGGCCGCGGGCATCGACGTCCTCGCCTCCTCGGCCAACAAGTGTCTCGAGGGCACGCCCGGCCTGGCCTTCGTGCTAGCGCGGCGCAGCGTGCTGGAGCGCAGTCAGGGTCAAGCGCGCACGCTGACGCTCGATCTGTGCGCGCAGTGGCGTGGCCTCGAGAAGGACGGGCAGTTCCGCTTCACGCCGCCGACGCACGTCCTGCTCGCGCTGCGCCAGGCGCTGCACGAACTCGAACTCGAGGGCGGCGTCGCCGGCCGCGAGCGACGCTACCGCGCGAACCACCAGCGCCTGCGCGGCGGCATGGAAGCGCTGGGCTTCGCGAGCTACGTGCCGGCGGCGAGCTCGAGCCCGATCATCAGCACCTTCCTCTACCCGCGCCATCCGCGCTTCGACTTCCAAGACTTCTACCGGCGCCTGTCCGCGCGCGGCTACCTCATCTATCCGGGCAAGCTGACGCAGGCCGACTGCTTCCGCCTCGGCAACATCGGGCGCTTGTTCGCGGGCGACGTGGACGCGCTGCTGGCGGCCGTGCCGGCTGTACTCAACGAGATGGGCGTCGAACTCTCCAAGTAGGGCGGTTTTTCAGACTGCAGCTGTAACCGCCGTCCCTGCGGACCGGTCTTGGGCGCATGTCCGAGATCTGCCGCTTCCGGGGGATCGTGGTGTGCATGTACCACCGCGAGCACGGTCCTCCCCACTTTCACGCCTACTGTGGCGAGTACCGGATCTCAGTCCAGATCTGGAACGGCCTGGTCACGGGGCGGTTTCCCCCACGCCAACTCCGTTTGATCATCGAGTGGTACGATTTGCACCGCATCGAGCTCCTGCGGAACTGGGAGCTCGCTTCGAATGAAAAAACTCCCCGAAGGATCGATCCTCTGGAATGACCCCATGTTCATCGATGTCGTGGAGGCTCGTCCCCTCGGCGGGCATCGGGTCTGGCTGCGGTTCGAGGATGGGTTGGAAGGAGAGCTCGACCTCGAGCCCGAGATCTACGGCGAGATTTTCGAGCCGCTCAAGGATCCGGACTACTTCGCCCAGTTCCTCGTCGAGCACACGTTGACCTGGTCGAACGGCGCCGACTTCGCGCCCGAGTTCTTGTACGAACGCCTGTCCGCCGCCAACGCTCGGCGCCAGGGCGGAACCGGTCAGTAGCCGACCACGACGTCCAGCGCGTTGCAAAGCTGGATCCCCGGGCCCACCAGCACCGCCTGCGAGAAGGCCGCGACGCCCACCAGGTTCACGTCGTTCGGCACGGGGAAGCTGAACACGTTGCCCGCGGCTTGCGCGGGCTGGGAAGCGCTGAAGAGCTTGATTCCGCCGATCAACGCCTCGCCGTAGGAGAGCAGCGTGCCGCTGGCCGGCGCGTCGCGCACGACGAGCTGACTCACCTGCGTGAACGGGACCAGCGTCGGATCGATGCGCACGCTCCAGCTCGCGCCGAGGCGCGGCGGACTGATGCTGGTGAGGCACGAGGGGTTCGCGCCCGAGCCGTTGCGCACCGTGGCGCGCGCCTGCAGGTCGAGCTGGTAGTCCCAGATGCCGCGCCCGTAGGTCCCGAAGCGCAGCGTGTTCTCGTTCGGCAGCGTCTCGACGCTCCAGTACACCGTGATCGGCGCCTGCGTGCCGGTGATGTCGCTCCAGCCCGCGTCGAGCGGAGCACGCGCGTGGGCCGCCGTCTCCGTGCCGGCGAAGACCTTGCCCGAGCCGTCGTGGGCCTCGCCCAGGCAATAGACGAGCGTCGGCGGCAGGCCCGTGGACCAGGCCTGGAAGGTGGCCCCGCCGTCCGTACTGCGGTAGACGGCCGGACCGGAGTAGCCCGAGCCGCCGACGTAGACCGTGTCCACGCTGACCGTGCTGGCGAGCAGCGCGCTGCCGTAGAAGTACTGTCCGCCCGGCGCGCTCGAGACCGAAGCGGTCCAGCTGAGGCCGTGGTCGCTCGAGTGGTAGAGCCGCCCGCGATCCGTGACCGCGTAAGCGCGCTGCGGATCGAGCGGCGAGAACGAGAGTGCGCTCAGGTACTCGCCCGCGGCCAAGCCGAAGTCGAAGCTCGACCATTGCGCGGACGTCCAGTTGTTGCCGGCGCCCTTCGTGTAACGGTACAGGTGCGAGGCGCACAGGAAGAAGTGCCGCGCATCGAGCGGATCGGCGACAACCGGCGGCATCCAGGCGTGATCCTCGCCGCTGGGGAAGTCCTCGGTGAACAGCGAAGGGTTGTTCTCGCCCACCTGGATCAGCACGAAGCCCGGGTAGACGGAGAAGAGAAAGTCGTGGTCGCCGTCGCCACTGGTCAAGTGTCCGTAGTCGCCGCTGATGAGCTGGCTGAAGGCCAGGCTCGAGCCCGTCGGCGGCGGGGCCGCGTTCGCGCGCTGGTAGCCCTGGTCCTGCGCGCCGGCGACGACGTGGTTCGGATTCACGAGCGAGGTGTGCGTCGAGTAGTACTGCGAGATGCGCAGGCCGCTGAGCGAGAGGTTCTGAACGCTGGAGAGGATGTCCGCCGAGCGATACAGCCCGCCGTCGGTCGAGATGTACCAGGTCTCGCCGAACACGCCGCCGGCGACGACGTCGATGCCCTGGATGTCGGCGTGCAGCCGCGAGCCGGGGTTGCCGTAGTAGGCGCCCCAGGTGTTGATCACCGCGAAACTTCCGCCCGCGTCGTAACTGCGGTGCGTCTCGACACCGCCGTAGAGCAGCACGTCTTCGCTGACGATCGAGGCGTTGAGCACGTTCCAGTAGTCGCTCAGGTTCGACAGGAACGTCCACGTCGCGCCGGCGTCGTCCGAGCGAAAGAGCTGCTCTTGCCCGGCCGAGTTCCACACCGTCCACAGGCGCGGCGCGCCGGCTTCGGAGCCCGTCAGCTCGGCCTGGAAGCCCGTCGTCGGCGCGCTGCCGACCGAGCTCCATGTCGCCCCGAGGTCCGTGCTCACGCGCACGCCGGTGCGCGTCATCGCGTACAGGCCCGCGCTGCCGTCGCGCGCGATCCAGACGTCGCCGGCGAAGGTCGCGAGGTCGAGCACCTCCTGGAACGTCGCCAGACGATCGCTCGAGCGGAAGAGCTTGTACCCGCCGTTGCGCGCGCGCAGAACGAACACGTTCTCGCTGCCGCCGCTCGCGGTGAGCACGCGGCGGATGCCGGTCGCGTTGGCGAGGCCAGTGGGCACCTGCCAGCTCGCGCCAGCGTCGCGCGTCACGTGGACCTGGCCGCTCTCGGTGGCGACCAGCACGACATCCGGCGCGGAACTCGTCGCTCCCGCGACGACGGCCAGGTGATGCGCGCCGCCGTACAGGTTGTCGCCGAGCGGCGCCCAGTCCGCGCCGTCGAGCGTGCCCTGCCACACGCCGCCGAGCGAGGTGCCGACGTACAGCGACTGCCCGTCGGGCGCACGCACCGCGGTGTGCACGCGCCCGGCGATGTTCTGGCTGCCGCGCTCGACCCAGCGACTGGCGGTGACCAGGCCGAGCCGGCCGATGTCGTTGCGCTTCTGGATCTGCGCCTCGCCGTTGACGCGCTCCAGCGCGCGCCAGTCGTCGCGCGGGTCGCTCTGGTGGCGGTGCTCGAACCAGGCCTTGCGCTGCTCCGTGTGCTCCTCGCTCTCCTCGGCTTCCTGCTCGCGCTCGTCCTGGAAGCCAGAGCCTTCCGTCGGCCGGGGAAACACGAGTCGGGCGTCTTCCTGTCCCGCGCAGGAGGCGAGCAGGGCGAGGGTCAGGGTCCAGGCGCTACGCATCGGAAAAGAGTACCGGAGAGGAGCCGGCCTCGGGGGCGACGTTCTCCGCCGTCGGCCGGTTCCGCGGATCCGCGGGCGGCAGTACCCTGGCCCGCGTGCAGCCGCTCGAAGGACGCCCGGAGCTCTCTTACCCCTGCTGCTGGACCTATCGCATCATCTGCACCGACGAGATCGCGCTGCAGAGCGAGATCGTGACCCTCGTCGGCGAGGCCGGGCACACCCTGCGGCACATCGGCGACAGCGCGAGCGGGCGCTACCTGCGCATGGAGCTCATCGTCTCCGTGCGCGACGAGGCCCACCGCAACGAGATCTTCGTGGCGCTGGGACGCGCGACGATGGTGCGTTTCGTCCTGTAGAGCGCATCCGCGGCTCTGAAACGCTTTCGCACCGGCCAGCGGCGAGCTTTGGCTCAATCCGCACCCATCCGCCGCTCGAACCTCAGCTCCATGACGCGCTGTACCTCCTGCAACACGGTGATCCTGGTCGGCGGTGTGGAGCAGGAAGGGCGGCGCTTCTGCAGCGAGAAGTGCCGCACGAACAGCGGGCTTGCGCAGGCCGTGCAGCAGCTTTCGCCAGAGGTCGTCGCGCGCGCCGTCGCCGAAACCGCCGCGGGCAACTGCCCGGTGTGCGCCGGCACCGGCCCGGTGGACGTGTTCACGAGCCACCGCGTCTACTCGGCGCTCTACCTCACCACGTGGCGCAGCCAGCCGCGCATCTCGTGCCGCGGCTGCGCGACGAAGGCCCAGCTCGGCGACCTCGTCTTTTCGCTGTTCCTCGGCTGGTGGGGCATCCCCTGGGGCTTCGTCATGACCCCGGTGCAGATCTTCCGCAACTTGAACGGCCTGCGGCAGGATCCGGATCCGCAGCGCTCCGCACCGCAGTTCGAGGCGCTCGTGCGCCTGCGCCTCGCGCGCGAGGCCTGCGCGCAGCCCGTCCGGCGCGCGGCGTAGCCGCCTGCGCTCGCTGCTGACGCGTTCGTCAGGCCGTGCGTGGAGGACGAGCGAGCCCTCGCTCGCGTCGCGACCCCGACGACCCGTGAACGGCAGCGACTCGGCGTGCTGCTCGAAGCAGACTCACCGAGTCGCGGCCAGATCCTGAACTCTCTTGCGGGGTCAGTAGCCGAAGACCAGATCCTGGGCGTTGGACAGCTCGAAGGGCGTCACGCCTCCGAGGTGGGCCGCCTGGGTGTGGACCGAGAGCCCGCACAGAGCCGAGGAGTTGGGCACGGGGAAGCTGAAGTGGGCCAGCGGACCGGGCTCGGTCGGTGTGGTGGCGAGGTTCGTGCCGGCGCAGAGCACGTGCTGGCCTCCGGCCAGGGTCACGTCAGTCGCCGAGGTGCGCACGAAGAGCTTGGCGAAGGCATGACCGCTGGTCGTCAGGTCCACCGTGGCGCGGAAGGTGTCGCCGAGCGTGGGCTCGTTGCACGCGTACGAGGCGGGGTTGGAGCCCGCATTGCGGAAGGAGGCGGAGGCGGGCGGGCAGCACAGGTCCAGCACGAAGTGCGCGCTGCTCGCGCCGTTCGTCGCGCCCGGCGTCGTGCAACTCATCGTCACCTCACCGGCCGCGTCCCACGACGGCCACGAATCGAAGAAGCCGATCGTGCCGCCGAGCGAGGTCGCGTCGCCGGCGCCGGCCAGCACCTCGGTCGTTCCGTTGGCGTGGCTGAGCACGATGCACTCGCGCGCCGCGTCGCACCACGCGACGAGGTCGCCATTGTCCGCGAGCGGCGTTTGCGGGCTCGTCGACACCCCGAGCACGTTGACCGGCGCGCCCTCGATCTTGTCGCCGAACGCGAGCGCCTTGCGCCACGCTCCCGGCTTCCCGACCATCCAGCCGCCGCCGTAGTTGCTGCCGCCGAAGTCGACGTCGCACAGGAACGCGATCTGGTCGGTGTTGTTGAGGATCGGGTTCCAGAAGTCGAGGTACACGCCGCCGATCGGCGTCGGCTCGCCCTGTCGGACGTACCATTGCGCGGCGCCGGCGGGCGTCTGCAGCACGAAGCCCCAGTCGACGTTCGTGAGCGCGCCGAAGGCGACCTTGCCCGTGCTGTTGATGTCTGGCCCGCTGACCGGGATGGCCGTGCCGTCGACGAACCCGAAGCTCGTCAGGCTGAGCAAACACGTAGTTGTCGCCGCCCGGCGCGGGTTCTCCCGTCCTCGTCGGCCCCAACAAGCGCGGCGAGCGTACCTTCTTCAGCAACAACTGGCCGGACAAGGCCCGGCAGTGGCTGCGGGTCGTCGATCACCCTTACGACAAGGCCACGAGCGAGTTCCTGGTCACCGCCCCCGCCCACTACCAGCTCGAGTGACACTCTTCAGGGCGCCAAGTCGAAGCAGCCCTCACTCCAGCGGCTCGAGCACGCGCAGCACGGCGAGCTCCTCGCCCACGCTCGGCTCCGGCAGCAACCCGTTGACCCACAGACTGTCGTCGCTGTTCGCCTCGCACAGGTACGTCACCACCGCGCCCAGCGGCTGGTCGGTCTTCACGTAGCAGGTGCCCTGCGGCAGGGTGAGCGCCGAGGCCTCGGCGTGCGCGCTGACGGTCAGCTCGCCCAGATCGGTCGCCTCGAGGATCTTGCGGCTGCCCGCGCGCGACACGGCGTCGACGCAGGCGATCTCGCCCAGCGCGCGGCGGTTCTTGCCGAGCCAGGAGATCTCGAGGCCGTGGCCGCGGAAGAAGGGCGCGAGCGTGTCGGGCACGACGTAGGCCCACGGGCGCTCGACGACGTGCGTGCCGACGAAGCGCGCGTGGTGGGGGATCGTCACGCTGGCCGGCGGGCCCTCGAGCGTGCGCGGCTTGCGCGTCAGGATCTCGACCGGCTCTGGGAAGGTCTCGAGGCCGTAGCGCACGGCGATCTCGCGCGGCGGCTCCTGGCAGGACTCGACCACGGTCAGGAGCTCGCTCGGATGCTCGGCGCTGAAGCGCAGGAGCTCGAGCACGAAGGCGTAGGTCGTGCGCACGCGCTCCTCGAACTCGAGGTACGAGTACGTCTCCAGCAGCACGTCCAGGCGATTGGTGAGCCCGCGGTAGTTGCTGCCGAAGCGCGGGTGGTGCGTGTAGGTGATCCAGCCCTCGCCGCTCTTCTGTTCGTCCACCAAGAAGTTGCCATACCAGAAGGTCTCGCGGCCGTGCTGGGCCTTCACCTCGCGGCGCACGGCCGGCAGCATCCGCTCGCGCATGAACAAGATCGGTTCGGCCCGGCCGCTCGCGATCGTGTGCGGCACGTCGAAGGTGAGGTCGAAGCGGTGCACCGAGCCGTTGGTCGAGTGGCAATCGACAGTCAGGTGCGGCTTCCACGGCTGACACACGCGCGTCTGCAGGAGCTGCATCTCCAGCGCGCCCTGGCGCATGTAGTCGCGGTTCAGGTTGACGCCCGACGCATTGGTGCGCGTGCCGACGCCGCTTAGCGGGCCCTTCTGGCCCTCGAGCTTCCGGATGTCGAGCCGGCGGTTCTCGGGCGAGATGCGGTCGTTGCCGTCGGGGTTGAAGAGCGGCACGACGAGCAGCGTCATGTGCTCGAGCAGATCGCCGTGCAGCCCGTCGAGCAGGTCACGCACCAGCATCAGGCTGCCCTCCTTGCCCTCGACCTCGCCGGCGTGGATGCCGTTGATCACGAGCACGACCGGCAGGTCGGCCGCGCGCGCCGCGACCGGCGAGCGCACGCCGCGCGTCGAGAGCACGAGGAGCGGCAGCTCGCGCCCCTCGGGGCTGGTGCCGAAGCTCTGGCGCGTCAGGCGCGGATCCTTGCGCGCCTCGAGCTCGCCCACGAAGCGCAGCACGTCGGCGTGGCGCGAGGTCTCGGCGTAACCGGTGGCCTCGGCGCGGGTCAGCGGGGTACGGGTGCTCATCGGGCCATTCTAAGGACACGTGCCCTCGACCTCGCGCCCGGCGGAAACGGGGTAAGCTCGGGAAAGAGGTTCCCATGTCCCAGTCCCGCCCCCTCACCGGCAGTTCTTCTGCTCCCGCCCGTCCCGCCGAGGCACCGACCAGTCCGCCGCGCTCCGGCCAGGTTCCGTCGCGCGATCGACCGGCCGCGCGCGCGTGCTTCCTGTCTGTGCGCGCCGTGCGCCGTGAGGGCGAGCTCGACCGCGCCGCGACCGTGGCCCAGGCGCAGCGCCTCGGCGCGCTCGGCTTCGGCGTCGCGCTCGGGCTCGACGTGCGCGAACGGAGCGAGCTCGGCTGGCCCGCGCTGCGCGCGCTCGTCCAGGAGCTCGGGGCGCCCGCCGCCGGTTCCGTGGTCGGCGTCTCCAGCGAGCCCGTCAGCGCCGCGGCCGGCATCAGCGAACATCTCGAAGCCGTGGCGCAACAAGCCGCCGCGGTCGAGGAAGCCGGCGGCGTGCCGCTGCTCCTGCCGCTCGCCGCGCTCTCGCGCCGGCGCGTGAAGGCTGCCGAATACGTCGAGGTCTATCGCCTGCTGCTGGCGCGTCTCGCCGGGCCGGTGCTGCTCGACTGGACCGGACCGCTGCTGCGGCCCGAGCTGCTCGACTACTTCCCCGAGACGAGCTTCGAGCGCGTGATGGCGCTGGATCCGGCCAAGGTGCGCGGCGTGCGCTTCGCGCTGCTGGACGTGAAGCGCGAGTCGCGGCTGCGGCGCGAGCTCCTGACGCGCGATCAGCTCCTGTTCACCGCCGACCGCGCACACCTCGGGCCGCTGCTCCTGGGCGCCAACCCCGGCGTGATCCCCGAGCAGGCGCCGGCCGCGCAGCGCTTCACCGAGTTCGCCGGCCACGAGGTGGCGCTCGGCGATTTCAGCCACGGCATGCTGGACGGACTGGAAGAGCGCGCCGAGGCCCTGGCCGCCGCGCTGAAGCTGCTGGCCGCTGGCGACGTGACGCGCTATCTCGAAGCCATCGCGCCGCTCGAGTAGTCACTCGGTCCGCACGGCCGCGCGCCAGCGCTCGAGCAGCTCGGCCTCGCTCATCCCGGCGAGCTCGAGCAGTTCCTCGCCCGAGCTCGCGCCCAGCATCTGGATCACGACCGCGCGACCGCGCTCGTGCTCGACGAACGCGACCAAGGAACCGCTCACGCCGTAGCGGTACCTCCCGGTCCAGGCCGTGGCGAGGCTCGTCGGGCCGAGGCCGCTGGCGAGCGCCTCGCGCGCGTGGCCGGCGTGCTCACTCGCCAGCTGTCCCGAGGCGAGCGTGGCCAGGCCCTCGGCGAACCAGTCGATGCCATTCGTGTCCACGAAGTCCGGCGAGGGGTTGTGCTGACCGTGGTAGACGTGCACGAGCTCGTGCGTGAGGAGCTGGGCCACGTGGCGCGCGTCGGCGGGGTCGTGCTCGCACGCTTGTGCCTTCCACACGCGCGGGCTGAGCAATTGCACCCCGGTCGCCACGCCGCTCGCGACCATCCAGCACTCGGTGTGTGCCACGCCCCACTCGGGCGGGAACGAAGCGTCGAAGGCCGCACGGTCGGGTTGGAGCGTGATCGTGAAGGGCACGGGGAACGGGGCGCCGAACCAGGTCTCGACCGTGCGCACGGCCTCGCGTAGCACAGGCTCGAGCTCCTGCGCCGTCTCGGCATCGACGGGCTGGAAGTCGAGCTGGAAGGGCGCGCTCGATGCCTGCGTCGCTGCGCTCGCGCTTTCGTGCTCTGCCGCGCACGCGAAGCCGAGGAACAGGGTGAGGGTCGCGACGGCGGAGGTCTGGAGGCGCATGGGGGCGAGATCGTATGCAGGGTCGGGTGAGGGCGTTTCGCCCTCCGCGCCCGAAGACTTACCCAAGGGATCCTGCCAAGACGATTCCGCCGCCCGGAGGGAGCGCGAGAATCCTCTCGAGGTGCCGCCATGACCGAGTACCGATCCTCTCCGCATTCCCGCCGCGAGTTCCTGTCCGCAGGGGCGGCGCTGTTCGCCACACCAGCCTGCGCCGAGCGGCGCGCGCCGGCCGTCGGCGTACGTGCTGTGGCAACGGACGAAGCCGATGAGCTCGATGCGGCCTACGAGCGCCTCGCCGCGCGCTTCCCCGACGCCAGCGTCCACGCCGCGAACCACGCGCCGATGGTCGCCGAGGCGCTGAGCGTGCTCGGACGCGCGGGCGCGATCGCGCCGTGGCTCGACGGCTCGCTGGGCGAGTTCCAGCGCGCGCCGGAGACGGGTGAGCGCGTCGATCCCGCCGACTGGCGCGCGACGCTCGGCCACAACTCGGGCTTCGCCGCGTGGCAGGCGCTGTTCCTCGGTGAGCTCGCGCACGACGACTGGCAGCTCGTCCTGCGCCGCTGGGTGCCGCGGCTCGCGCCGGGTCTCGCCGGCGCGGCGACGCACGGTCTGATCCGCACCGGCCACGGTGCGCGCGCGCTCGTCGCGCGCGACAACGCGGTGCGCCGCCGCGAGCTCGCCACCGGCCTCGCCTACTGGGCGATCACCTACCAGGAGCTGCCCTGGAATGGCATCGAGGCACCCGAGCCGAGCGTGGAGGCCGCCTTCGCGAAGCTCGAGCCGCGCCTGCCGGCCGTCCAGCCGCCGGGCGGCAACTTCGTCGCGGGGCTGAGCTCGCTGAGCGAAACACCCTCGTTCCAGAGCGCCGCTGGGCGCATCGACACGCGCGACCCGCTGCGCACGCTGTCCGAGATGAGCACGCACTTCGCGCACGTGTTCCTCTGCAACCCCGAGCGGCGCATCGCCTTCACGCACTCGCTCACGGCGCCGAGCGCGTTGCGCCTGCTGGCTCCGCACCTCGACGAGGAGACCGTGCGCGTCGGCGTGCGCTACGCCTGGCAAGCCGCAGCCGGGCTGTACGTCGTCTACGGTGACCCACGCCGCGGAGCGCCGGCCGAGCGCGCGCTCCTCGAGCGCGACGCGCTCGTCCAGCGCGCCATCGACAGCGGCGACGCGCACGCGATCAAGCTGAGCGAGGCCGCGCTGCGCGAACACGCGCTCACCCACGACAGCACGCCGCTCCGCGCCGCGCAGGATCTGGTCGAGTCTCTATCGTGAGCACGAAGCCACCATGCCCAGCCCCGATCTCGACGTCGTCCTGAAGCGCTTCGAGCAGCCCGACGAGCTGCGCACCTTCCCCAAGGGCCGCTTCGAGCTGGTGAAGCTCGCCGGCCGGACCTTCGGCCGCGCGACCTACCAGCCCGGCTGGCGCTGGTCGGTGGACGTGGGTCCGGGCGTGGGCAAGCGTCTGTGCGACGTGGAGCACATCGGCCTGGTGCTCGCCGGACGCGCGACGGCCGCCTTCGACGACGGGCGCGTGATCGTGCTCGAGCCCGGCATGCTGTTCCACGTCGGCTCGACGCCGCACGACAGCTGGGTGGTGGGAGACGAGGAGTACGTCTCGCTGCACTTCCTCGGCGCGGAGGCGCACAACCGATGACGCCCGACGCCCTGCGCCGCTGCGCGCTCGCGCTGCCCGAGACGAACGAAGAGCCGCACTTCGAGCGCACCTCGTTCCGCACGCGAAAGAAGATCTTCGCGACGATGACGCGCGACGGGAAGGAGGCCATGGTCAAGCTCGCCGACCTGGACGAGGTCGAGGCGCTGCTTGCCGCCGAGCCCGAGACCTTCTTCAGCTACGGCACCTGGACCACGCGCAACGGCGCGCTCGGCGTGCGCCTCGCGAAGGTGAAGGCCGCGCAGATGAAGGCGCTCGTCACCGCGGCGTGGAAGGGCGTGGCGGCGAAGCGCGTGGTCGCGGCCTTCGAGGCCGGGCAGAAGGGCTGAGCTCTCCGCGGGCGCGCTCGCGGAGATATCCTCGGCGCCGTGGGGATCTTCGAAATCGCCCTGTTGCTCGCGCTGCTGATGTGGCTCGCGTACGCGGCCAGCGATCGCAACAGGCCGCGGCGCTGACGCTCAGAGAAGGGGAGACCGGCCCCGGAGAACAGCAGTCTCAGCGCGCCAGCGCGCGCTGCGCGCCGACGAAGCTCACGCCCGCGCCGCTCTTCTGCAGCAGCACCTGGTCGCCGCGCAGCGGTTGCCAGGCTTGCACGCCCAGGCGCTCTTCGATCTTCGCCGCCAGCACGGCGCGCTTCTCGGCCTCGCCGTGCACCAGCACGATGCGCGCGCCGTCGCTCGCCATCGCGCGCACCCACTCGATCAGCTCGGTCTGTCCGGCGTGGGCCGAGAAGCCGCCCAGGGTGTGGACCTTGGCCGCGACCGCCACCGGCTCGCCGAAGATGCGCACGCTGCGCGCGCCCTCGACCAGCGCGCGCCCGAGCGTGCCGCGCGCCTGGAAGCCGACGATGACCACGTCGGTCGAGCTGCGCCACAGGTTGTGGCGCAGGTGGTGGAGGATGCGCCCGCCCTCGCACATGCCGCTGGAGGAGAGGATCACGATCCCGCGGCGCGAGTTGAGCGCCATGGACTCGTCCGGCGTGCGGCAGAACTCGAGCCGGCGCGGCTCGCGCGCCTCGCAGCGCGCGCCGGCGAGGGTGAGCCCGAAGCAGTCGGCGTACTTGCGGTAGAGCTCGGTGGCGCGGATCGCCATCGGGCTGTCGAGGAACACGGGCAGCTCGGGGATGCACTTCTTGTGCTCGAGCTCGGCGATGTAGTGCAGGATCTCCTGCGCGCGCCCGACGGCGAACACGGGGATGAGCACGTTGCCGCCGTCCTTCGTGGCCTCGCGCAGCGCCTGGGCGAGCTCCTCGACGGTGTCGTCGAGCTTCTTGTGGTCGCGGTCGCCGTAGGTCGACTCCATCAGCACGAGGTCGGCCTCGCTCGGCGGCTCCGGGGGCCGCAGCAGCGGCTCGTGCTTCCGTCCGAGATCGCCGGAGAACACGACCTTGCGCTCGACACCCTCGTTCCGGATCCAGCACTCGACCGAGGCCGCGCCCAGGATGTGCCCGGCGCGCACGAAGCGGAGGCGCATGTGCTCGCTCAGCTCGACCGGCGCATCGAAGGGGTGCAGCACGAGCTTGCCGAGCGCGCTCTCCGCGTCGGCCACGTCGTACAGCGGCTCGATCAACGGCTTCCCACGCCGCTGGCGCAGGCGGTTCTCGTACTTGGTGTCCTGCTCGTGGATGTGCGCCGAATCGCGCAGGAGAACGCCGAGGAGCTCGCCGCTCGGCGTCGTCGCGTGGATCTTGCCGCGGAAGCCGTCGCGCACGAGCTTCGGCAGGAGCCCCGAGTGATCGACGTGCGCGTGCGTCAGCACCACGCGATCGAGCCCGCCCGCGTCGAACGGGAACGGCCGCTGGTTGTGCCCCTTCGAGTGCACCTCGCCCTGACACATGCCACAGTCGAACAGCACGCGCTCGGCTCGAGTCTCCAGCAGGTAGGACGAGCCAGTGACCTCGCCCGACGCGCCGAGGAAGGTCAGCCGCGCGAGGTCGTTCTCCTCGAGCCTGCGGAAGCCGCGCGAGCGATTCTTGCCCATGGTGCGGCGAGTGTAGCGCCGCGCGCGCTCGAGCCGCTCAGTTCGCCGGCGGCCAGAGGCGCGTGAGCGCGCCGGTGGCGACGTTCAGGCGCGAGAGGGCGCCGCTGTTGACGTCCCTCACGATGAACGTGTCCACGCCGACGCGGCGGCGAAGTTCGATCAGCCGGGGAAGCTCGAGGCGGCGGGCCCGCGTCAGCTCGGGATCGATGACGAGCCAGCCGTGCTCCTTCGTGCGCAGGACGATCGGCCCGTTCATGTCGGCCTCGAGATCGCGCGACGATTTCGGCGTGCGCAGACCGCTCCAGTTCGCCTCGATGTCCGACGCTTCGATGCCCTGGCTGTCCAGCGCTCGCGAGAGGCCGCGCTCGGGCTCGAGGACGAGCAGGCCGCGTCGCGGATCCGCGAGCAAAAGGCGACCGTCCTGGAGCAACACCAGCGGCTGCGCGTCCGGCGCCCAGCCCGTCGCGCTCTCCGTCTTCGTGTCCGGATCGAACCAGCACCACGTGGAGTCGTTCGTCTCGCACAGCCAGCGCCCCGGGCGGACCCACAGCTGGTGGCGCAGCTGCGGCCCGAGTTCGGCGACGGGATAGTCGCGCTCGCGAAACGGATCGCGGATCACCGCCGACTTGCCCGTCTGTTCGAGATAGGCGCCCAGGCCGAGCGAGTACCAACCGTTCTCAAGCTTGCGCGGATCCCAGACGCGCGGCGCGCCGTCGCTCGCGGCGAAGACCAGCGGCTCGTCGCGGCCCTCGACCTCGACGACGAACTCGTCGAGGCGCGGCAGACCATGCGCGCCCTCGACGTTGCGCATGCGGAGGGCGACGTAGCGACCGAGCGTCTCGGCCGCGCCCGTGCGGAGGTCGATGCGCAGCGCGTACTCGGGCAGCTTCTCGGGGTCCCAGTGCTCGAGGAAGCAGAGGCCTTGGCCGATGGCGTAATGCCCGTCGCCCGTGATCATCTGCCCGACGAGCGCGAAGTCCTTGCGCAGCGGGTCGAAGACCTCGCGCTCGTCGAGGCGCACCGCGGACCAGCTCGCCGTGATCAGCAGGACCGGCACGACTGGCGCGAGGCCGTAGAGCGCCGAGCGCACGGTGCCGTGTCCGTGGCGCGCGCCGCGCACGAAGCCGGACCAGGCGCCGAGGAGCGCGGCCGGCGCGAGCAGCGCGATCAGGAGCGTGAGCTCGCCCGGCCGCGGCTGATAGCCCGCGTCCTTCACGAGCCAGAGCGGATACCCGACGACGCCGAGGATCAATGCCGCCGCCAGGAGCGAGAGCCCGCCGCGCAGCGCCCACGTCGAGGCCGCGAACGTCCACAGGCCGAGCACGACGCTCGTCCGCACGAGGAAGGAGAGGTCCGGCACCGCGCGCGTCGACACGAAGACGCTCGGGCGCAGGAACCCGACCAGCCAACCGGAGCCGTAGCCGAGCACGGTGGCCGTGATTGTCGTCAGCAGGAAGAAGACGAGCTTGGCGGTGAACGCGCTCGACAGTCCTGCGGGCATGCGTTCGAGCCAGCGCAGGCCGACCCCGCGGCGTTCGGCGCCGAGCAGCTCGCCGCCCACCGCGATCAGCAGCACGACCGCGAAGCCGAGCGCCGCGGACGAGTGGAACAAGGGATCGTTCACCAGCGTGCGCGAGACCGGCAGCGCGACCAGCCACGTGGCGAAGGGCAGCACGAGCGCGAGCGAGAGGAGCGCGAAGCGGTGCTCGCGCCACTCGCGCCAGAGCTGGAGTGCGAAGACGTTCACGGCTTCGCCTCCTGGGTGAAGGAGAAGAGCGGCGTGAGCGCGCCACTCACCAGGTCGAGGCGCGAGAAGCGGTGGTGGTTCCACTCCTTCACGAGCGCGGCGTCCGGGCCGAGGAAGCGCAGGAGCTGCAGGTCGCCGGGCACGGGCAGGCGACGCACGGTCGTGGCGTCCGCGTCGAGCACGAGCCAGGCGTGGTCGGACGTCAGCAGCACGATCGGATCGCCGTCGTCGCCTGGCCCTTGCCGCACGGAGGACGGCATGCGCTCGCCGATGTGCTCGAGCTGGACGTCTGGAGTGTCGAGTTCGCGCACGAGGCCGCGCTCGGGCTCGATGACCTCGAGGCCGCGCTCGCCGTTCTTCAGCAGGATCCGCCCGTCGGCGAAGAGTGCCAGCGGCCGCGAATGCTCGGGCCAGCCCGTGGGCGTGCGCTCGTTCGTCTCCGGATCGAACCAGTACCAGCTCGCGACCGAGGGCGCGTAGAGCCAGCGGTTCGGCCGGACGAGGAGCTGACCGTCGTAGGTCACCTCGCCCAGGCGCTGCGCCAGGAAGTCGCGCCCGCGGAAGGGATCGCGGATCACGCTCTGGTGCCGGACGGGGTCGTAGACGCTGAGTCCGAGGCCCTTCCAGCCCCAGTCGCCGAGGTCCTTCTTCTTCGCGTCCCACGCGCGCGGCTTGCCGTGCTCGGCGTCGAACACGAGCGGCTGCTCGCGGCCCTCGACGACGAGCACGAGTTCGTCCAGGTCGAAGAGCCCGTGCTCGTCCTCGCGGTAGCGCCGGAACTGCTTGACGAAGCGGCCGAGCGTCTCGAACGAGCCGAGCTCGAGATCGACGCGCAGCGCGTACTCGGGCATCGTAGAGAGCTTCCAGCCCCGCACCTGGTTGCGGCCGAGGAGGAAGACCGCGCCGCCGTCGCCCGTGACCATCACGGTGCTCGACACGAAGCCTGGCGCGTACGGGTCGAACGCCTCGTGCTCCGCCAGGCGCATCTCGCTCCAGCCCGCGCCGAGTGCGAGCACCGCCGTCGCCGGCGCCAGGCCGAACAGCGCCGAACCGAGCGTGCCGCCGCCGCGGCGCGCGCCGCGCACGAAGGCGAGCCAGGCGCCGAGCAACGCGCTCGGCAGGAGCAAGGCGAGCAACGTCGCGAGCTCCGCCGTCGTCGGCGTGTACCCCGCATCGATCACGCGCCACACCGGGAAGCCGATCACGGCCAGGACCAAGGCTGCGGCGAGCAACGACAGGCCGCCGCGCAGGGCCCAGGCGGAGCACGCGAAGGTCCAGGCGACGAGCGTGACTCCAGCGACGAACGAGAAGGGCTCCCAGGGGATCGTCTTCGGCTCCACGCCGCGCAACAGGGCGAGCGAGCGCTCCACGCCCAGCCCGTACACGGCCACGACGGTCGTGGTGAGCGCCAGGAAGAGGAGCTTGGCCAGGAAGGCGCTGTTCAGCCCCGACGGCAGGCGCTCGAGCCAGCGCAGGCCCGGGCCGCGCCGATCGATGCCCAGCAGTTCGCCGCCCGTCGCCACGAGCAGCACGACGACGAACGTCAGCGCCGCTCCGGACTGCACCAGCGGGTCTGCGAGCACCGCCCTGGGCGGCACCCACGCCGCCAGCCAGCCCAGAAGGGGCAGGACGGTGAGCAGCATGAGCAACGCGACGCGGTGCTCGCGCCACTCGCGCCAGAGCTGCATGCGGAACGTGTTCACGCCGCCGCCTCCTCTTTCTCGTCCTGCGCACGCTCCAGCAACCCGAGCATGCGCGTCGAGAGCCGCGCGGCCTCCTCGTCCGTCTGCAGCACTTCCGCCACGCTCCCTTGCGTCGTGATCCGGCCGCCGGCGAGCACCAGCACGCGCTCGGCGACGCGCGCGGCGACGTCGAGGTCGTGGGTGACGAGCAGCGTCGCGACCTCGTGCTCGGCGAGCTCGGCCAGGAAGCCGCCCAGGAGGTCTCGGCGCGCGAGCGGGTCGAGCCCGGCGAAGCACTCGTCGAGCAGGAGGAGCCGCGGCGACTGCGCCAGCGCGGCGGCGAGCAGGGCGCGCGCGGCTTGACCGCGCGAGAGCTGCTTGAACGTGCGCTCGAGCGGCACCTCCCAGTCCTTCGCCAACCGTTCCGCGCGCTCCTGGTTCCAGCGCGGGTACTGCGGCCTCAGGAAGCGGAACAGCTCGCGCGGCGTCATCCATGCCGGGTTGTCGGGTTGATCCGGCACGTACGCAACCTCGGTGCGCAGCGCGCGGCCGTCGCGGATGGGATCGAGGCCGAGCACGCGCAGCTCGCCCGCGTCGGCCTTCAACAGACCGAGCAAGAGCCGCAGCAGCGTGCTCTTGCCCTCGCCGTTCGCCCCCAGCAGCACGCTCACGCCGCGTTCGGGCAGAGCGAAGCTCACGTCCTCCAGCACGCGCGTCTTGCCGAAGCGCTTGACGACGTGGTCGACGGTCACGATGTGCTCGACACTCACGATCGCATTCATGCGCTTCTCCTCGACCAGGCCTCTTCTTTCAGGAGGCGGTGCACGTCATCGAAGCTGTGGCCGGCGCGCAGCGCCTCGGCCAGCACGCGTCGCAGGGCTTCCAGCGTCGTCGCGCGCCGCGCGGCCAGCGCGACCTCGGGCCCGCGCAGCGTGACGAACACGCCGACCCCGTTGACGCCCTCGGTCGCGCCCAGGCGCTCGAGTTCCAGGTAAGCGCGCGCGACGGTGTTGTGGTTCACCAGCGCCTCGGCGGCGAGGGCGCGCACGCTGGGGAGCTGCGCACCGGGTTCGAGCTCGCCGCGGGCGATGGCGTCCAGGACCTGCTCGACGAGCTGCCGCGAGGGCGGCACGTCGGCGTCGGGATCCACGGCCCATTCCATAACCCGTACCATCGTCCTGGTACGCCAGGACGCTGGAGGAAACCCGGCCGAATCAGCTGGGCCGGCGCGTGGCGGCGTGCGGGCGGGGCGCGGCCGCTGGTGGCGCCGCAGGCGCGCCGGGCTGGCCTCGACGAACCTCTTTCCGGACTCGCTCAGCGCACGCCGAGCGAGTCGAACACGCGCACCTTCTCCCAGTTGTCCTTGCCGTCGGCGATGAACTTCTGGTGGCGCGGGTCGGGCTGGTAGCGATCGTGCGCGGCGCGGTCGTGGAACACGAC
>SIAI01000061.1 GCA_009691855.1 Planctomycetota bacterium
TTGCCCGCCGCAGGCGGGCCTGGTCAGGAAAGAACAGGCTGCCCAGGTCCGCTGAGCTTCTATTCGTCGGCCGCCTGCACGGCGAGCAAGACTCCTGGAGTGGCGGAAAGCGCAGCGCGGAGACGCAGAGAGCGCGGAGACGCGCGGAGCAAGGAAAGAGCATGGGCCTGCGCGGTTCAGCCTGCTGGAATCCGACGAGCCGCAGGTCTTCCGCCCCGCTCCCCGTTCTTCCTCCGTGGCGCTCCGCGCTCTGCGCGTCTCCGCGCTGCGTTTGGGTTACGGGCGGCGCACGCGCTGAACAACTTGGTCTTTGGAAGCGCGAACTGGCGCTCGAAGCGCGAAGAAATTACTGCTCGAGTACGCTGAGGCCGAGGACGCTCACGCGCCGCGTCGAAAGCTTCCGAGCGCTCTCCAGACAGGGAAAGAGCGCATTCGATAGAAGCGGCCGGACCGGCGCGGTCCTGGCCTCCTCCACCCCGCTCGCAAACCCAGTCAAGTCCCGCAATGAGCTTCCAGGGCGACGTCGCCGGTATCGGCTTGGGTGAGTTGCTGCAGGGCCTCGCGCGCGGCGAGCGCAACGGCGTGCTGACGCTCACGGGCCGCCACCTCCTGGCCACGGTCGGGCTGCGCAAGGGCCAGCTCTATCTGCTGCCCGGTCCCGACGAGGACGACAGCTTGTGGCGCGACCGCTGCATGCGTGCCTTCGCCGAGGCACAGGACGCCAACCTGGAGTCCTCGCGCCGAACCTTGATCGCGCGCGCGGCGCGCCTCGAGACCTTCTACCAGATGATCGAGGCGCAGAATCTGCACTTCCGCTTCGATCCGGGCCCCCTGCCGCCGCCCTCGGGCGCGGCGGTCAAGGGCGGCGAGAGCGGGCTCAAGGGCCACAAGAAGGTGCAGCTCGACTCGGGCCCGGAGCAAGAGTACTTCGAAGAAGACGTCTCGCCCTGGGGCCAGGGCATGCCGGTCGAATACCTGCTGCTCGAGCACGCGCGCATCTCGGACGAGGTGCGCACGGGCATGGGTGCCCAGCTGTGCGGCTTCGACCTCCCACGCGCGCAGGACGCGGAGCGCCAGGATCCCGAGATCCGCGACTTCATGGAGCAGTGCAACGGCAGCTCTACCGTGCAAGAGATCGCCGACCGCCTGGGCTGGCCGCTCTCCAAGTGTCGCGGTGTGATCGGCGAGTACCTGCGCGCCGGTCTGGTGCGCGTGGCCCAGGCGCGCGAGCTCCTGGCCGCTTCGCAGCGCGAGATGGAACTCGGGCGCGCCGGGCGCGCCGCGGCGCGCCTTGGCGGCTGGTTGCAACGCACGAACGCGGGCATCGCCAGCGCGGCGGACGCGCAGCTCTTGCTCAACGAGTGGAACCGCGACCGCCTGCCCAAGGCGCTGGCCATCAGCGAGCCGCGCGAGGCGCGCGCGGTGCTGCGCAAGCTCGATCGGTTGGAGAGCGATCGCAAGACCGTGCACGAGCGCTGGAAGGTGCTGTCCGAGCTGCACCGCCAGGACGAAGTCACGCTGCTGCGCGAGCTGTCCCTACGCCTGGTGACCTCGCAGCCCAACTCACGCACGTTTTCCGACCTCTTGCGCCTGGCGCACTCGTTCCACGAGCGCGGCCTGGCCAACCGCACGCGCATGCTGCTGCGCCTGTGCGCGAACCACCTGCCCGAGGGCGGGCCGATCCGCGTCGAACTCGGACGGCGCATGCTCGAGGCCGGCCTGATGGCCGAGGGCAGCCGCTGGCTGCTCAACACGGCGCGCGAGTTCCTTGCCGCGCGCGACGGCGAGGCCGCCATGCTGCCTATCCGCGCCGTGCTACGCGTCATGCCCGAGCATCCGGAGGCGCGCGCGCTGCTGGAACAGTCCCAGGTCGTGCAGGTGCAGAAGAAGCGCCGCCGCTGGAGCCTCTCGGTGGGCCTCTCGGGCGGGCTGTGCCTGTCGCTCGTGGCGTTGGTCAAGGTCCACGACTACCGCGTGGCCCAGCGCTGGATGTCGAGCCTCGAGGGCACGGCCCCGAACGAGGCCCTGGCGCAGCTCGACGCCGAGTTCGGCTCCGAGCCGCCTGCGCGCATCGCCGAGCTACGCCACAGCCTGGAGCGCTCCTACGAGGAGGACCAGCGACGCGCCTTCGACGACTGGACCCAGCGCTATCGCGAGGCCGAGGAGACCTGCCGCTTCAACGACCCGCTGCTGGGCTTCAACAAGGCGCTCGAGCTGCCGCGGCCGCCTATTGGCGCGTCGGCCGCCACGCCCGACACCAACGACCTCCTGGGCCTGCTCGCCAGCCGTCTGGGCACGCTGGCCAAGAACCTCGACCTGCCGGCGGACGCCCCGCTCGAGTCGCTGATCGAGGAGGAACGCCTGCTAGACCTCCTGCGCGAGTTCCAGGAGCAGATGAAGCGCGAGCCGCCTCCGGCCGAGGTGCACTCGTTCCAGTTTCGCGTCGACGAGCTGCTGGCGGAGGTGAGCTCGCGCCGCGCGACGCGCGCCGACCAGCGCGAGAAGGTGCAGGCCAAGCAAAAGGAGAAGGAGCAGGACATCCTGCTCGCCACGGCCCGCGCCCACGATCAGGCCGGTGACCTGGAGCGCGCCCTGACGGCCTACAAGCGCCTGCTGGAAAGCGATCCGGCGCTGGGCTCGATCCCCGAGCTGCAGCAGGAGATCCAGCGCGTGAAGGCGCACTACAGCGCGCTGCAAGAGGCCATCGCGCTGTGCGAGAAGGGCGCCCATGCCGAGGCCGAGAAGGTCCTGGCCAGCGTGTGTCCGCGGCCCATCGAGCACCTCCTGCCCTATCGCGTGGACTCGGTGCCTGCGGGCGCGCGCGTGACGCTCTCAGACGGCCGCGTGCGCACCACGCCCTTCACCGCCAAGTCGGGCTTCGGCGAACACATCACGCTCGTCTTCAGCCTGCCCGGCTTCGAAGAGCGCAAGCTCGAGCTCAGCAAGCCGAGCGACCAGCGCATGCACATGCACCTATTCCCCGAGCGCACCTGGAAGAGCAGCGCCAAGACCGAGGCCGCGCCCGTGCCCTCCGGCGACGACCACATCGTGGCCGACCGGCGCGGGCACCTCGCGCGCCTGGACCAGGAGAGCCACACCAAGTGGGAGATCGACCTCAAGACCCTGGGCGGCATCGCGCGCACGCCGGTCTTCCTGCCCAACAAATCGGGCTGGCTGCTCGTCGTGAGCGAGGATGGCCAGGCCTGGCTGGTGCAGTCGCAGACCGGCGAGGTCGAGGGCCCGCGCGAGATCGGCTCGCCGCCGGCGGCTGGCCCCGAGCTCACGCGTAGCGGCGTCTCGGTGCAGTTCGCGGACGGACGCGTGGCGGTGTGGACCGACAAGCTCGAACCGATCTTCTATCAGGCCGATTCGATCGTCGGCAGCGCGTTCGGCAAGGAGAACCTGGTCACGCCCAACGTGAGCGTGCTGCGTCGCAGCGCAGGCACGGCTCCCGAACTCGTCTCGCCCTACAGCAACTGGAAGGTCATCGTCACCGAGGGCGAATACCTGGTGCGCGCTCCAGACGGCCGCGGCTTCAGCGCGGGGAGCGTCGGCGACTGGGTGTACGTGGCCTGGGAGGCGCCCAAGGCCCTGGTTCCGCTCGGACGGCTGTGGGTCTCCGACGGCGGCGGCCTGCGCAGCTACGTGCCCGACCCGGCCAAGCTCGCGCCGCTGGATTTGAAGTAGGCGGAAACCACCAAGACGGAGCAGGCCGCGGAGGGCCGAGGGCGCCCTCCGCGACACGCTCCCTGCTGCTACAGCTTCAGCACGCGGAAGGGCGCCGAGAGCTGCAGGTGCGCGACGTCGAACACCTGGAAGCTCCAGCCGAGTTCACCCGTGATCCCGGCCCCGAACTCGCTGCCGGTGGGCATGTGCCAGTCCGCCGCGAAGCGGCCCGCGCCGTCCAGCACGACCAGCGGCATGCTGCGCGTGCTCAGCAGCACGCTCAGCCAAGGGTCGAAGCGGTCCAGATACCAGCTGCCGAAGCCGGCGAAGCGCGCGAAGTCCAGCGTCCCGGTGCGACCCGCCATGAGCACCAGCAGCACACCCTGCGGCTTGCCGCGCGCCTCGACGTGCACCACGTCGCCAGGCAGGGCCTGGTCGAGCGACATGTGGAACACCGGGATCTCGTCACCCGGGCGCAACTCGCCCAGCGCATCGACCTCGGCCCCGCCCAACCCCATCGTGTTCTCGTCGAACACGACACGCGGCGTGCCGCCCAGGGCCAGCACCGAGCCGTCGTGACGGCTTGGTGACTGCACCGCGTACCACAGCTCGCTCCCGGACGACTCGAGCGCTTGCACGTCGAGTATCGGGTCCGAGAGGCCCGTGGCCGCGGTGAAGGCCGTCTGCACCTCGGCCTCGGTGAAGAGCCGCGTGAAGCCCGCAAAGCTGGGTTCCAGACGCAGGATGTCGCCGTCGAGCACGGGGCCGATCGACGACGCACTCAGGTTGTCGGTCAGGGAGAACAGCAGCCGCCCCTGGGAGTCGTAGGCCAAGGCATCGATGTCGATGTTGGCCCCCGCGGCTCCCATGGCCGAAGCCAGGTCGGCCTCCGAGATCACCCGCAGAGCTCCCCCCGTGACCGTCAGGGTAAGCACGTCCCCGTCGAGGAAGCCGGCTTCGTTGGAGAGCAGGGAGAACGCCAGCGACGCCGCCCCGCCCGGGCGCGAGCCCGGGAAGTGCGCGAAGGCGTCGATGTCACCCGGCGCGAAGCCCCAGGTGGCCTGGAAATGCCCACCGGCGAAGAAGGGCGCGACAGGCCGCCCGGCCTCGACCGTGACGAGGTCGCCGTCCTTGACCGGGAACGCCACCCCGGCGGTGGGCAGGACATCGTCCGTGGTGGACACGACGAGCCGCGGCCCTTGGGCCGCGACGGGAACAGACAGAAGGAACAGGACAGAGAGAGCGCGACGGCCGCGGGCCGACAGGGTCTGCTTCCGCGCGCTCGAGAAACGATTCAAAACGTGGTTCATGTGGGAACTCACCTCCGTGCCGATGACCGTTCCAAGGCGCCGCGGGTTGCAGCGGCGGCGAGAATTCGTGCGTGCCGATCCCTACGATTGGCGCCATGCTCGTGCGCTGGGTCGTGCTCTTGGTGCCGCTGCTCGCCGCCTGCCGGCAGACGGCGGTCCGTGAGGATGCAAGCGCCGCCGTCGGCTTGGCGCGCGGGCCCGAACTCACCCTGCCGAGCGACTGGAAGACGATGTCGCCCGCGGCCTTCGAGGCCTGGGTACTCGCGGCCCTGCCCGAAGAGCGCTCCACCCCGCTGGAGAAGAACAGCCTGCGCGAGCTCGCCGCTGCGCTGGACCAGATCGCGACCCCGCTCGCCGACGGCGCGCGCGACCCGCTGGCCGTCCGTGCGGCCGTGATCCTCGGGCGCAGCCGCGTCCCGACTGCCGCCGCGGTCTTGATCCGGCGCCTGGAGAAGCGCGAGCTCGGCCCGGAGCGCTGGTCGGACTGCGGTGACACGCTGGCCGCCGCGGCCCTGGCGCGCTTTCCCGACCCGCGCCGCTACGCGCCGCGGCTGGTTCCGCTGGCGACCGGCTCGCGCCCGCACCCGGACCTCGAGGTGCGCGTCGAGTGCGCGACCAGCGCGCTCCACTCCGGTTTCGTCGAGGGCATCCCGTTTCTGTTGCAGGTCCTGCGCATCGACACCTTCGCCGGCCGAGAGGACCAGCGCGACTTCGCCGTGTCCCCCACCACGGCGTGGGCCCGCGGTCGCGCCGCCGAAGCGCTCTCGACCTACGCCGGTGTGCCCGTCACCTACCGCTTCGACGGCTCGATCGCCAGCCGCGAAGAAGAGGCGGCAAAGCTGGAAGCCTTGCTCCGACCCTCGCTCGCGCCCGTGACGGCGCCTCACTGAGAGCGTGAGCAAGAACACCCTGGGCGCGAGTCCCTCGCGCCCCAAAGGCCTCGAAGCTCGCCGTGGTTGGATTGTTGCTCACACTCTGAGCCGCTAACCCGCCGCAGGCGGGCCCGATGAGGAAAGAACAAGCACCGGCTCGTCAGGCCCGAGTCGGGCGAGCCTTTCTGAACCGTTTGTTCTTTGGAAGCCGCTTACCCGCCGCAGGCGAGCCTGGTGAGGATGGATCGTCGCTGGCAAGGCGCGCCAACGACGCGTATTCGCTGCAATACTCGGAGGAGGCGCAACGCCGCCAGCGGCGATTCAGTGCGGCGGATTGTTGGCGATACTTCAGGGAAGGGACACTAGTTACTAGAGCGTCCCCCGCTCTCACGGCTCCATGCGATACATCGTGCGCGGGAACGGGATGGCTTCGCGCACGTGCTCCACGCCCGCGAGCCAGGCCACCGTGCGCTCCAGACCGAGCCCGAAACCGCCGTGGGGCACCGAACCGAAGCGGCGCAGATCGAGGTACCACTGGTACGCCTCTTCCGGCAGCTTTTCCTCGCGGATGCGGTGCAGGAGCAGCTCCAGGTCGTCCTCGCGCTGGCTGCCGCCGATGAGCTCGCCCACGCCCTCCGGACCGATCACGTCCACGCACTTCACCTTGTCCGAGCCCGGCTCGCGCTTCATGTAGAAGGCCTTCACCGCCGCCGGATAGTGCGTGATCATCAGCGGGCGATCGTGCAGCAGCGAGAGGATCGTCTCGTCCGGCGCGCCCAGGTCGTCGCCGTACTTGAAGGTCGACTCGGGGTGTTCCTTCAGGATCGCCGCGGCCTGGTCGTAGGTGATGCGCGCGAAGGGTTTCTGGATCGCTTCGAGCTTCGACAGATCGCGCTCCAGGATGCCGAGCTCGACCTTGCGCCGCGCCAGCACCTCGCGCGCGGTGTGCACGAGCATGTCCTCGGCCAGCTCGAGCACGTCGTCGAGCGTGGCGAAGGCCATCTCGGGCTCGAGCATCCAGAACTCGGTCAGGTGCCGGCGCGTCTTCGACTTCTCGGCGCGGAACGTGGGCCCGAAGCAGTACACCTTGCCGAAGGCCATGGCGCTGGCCTCGGCGTACAGCTGGCCCGACTGCGTCAGGTACGCCTTGCGCTCGAAATAGCCGACCTCGAACAAGGTCGAGGTGCCCTCGCAAGCGCTGGGCGTGAACATGGGCGAGTCCATGCACACGAAGCCGCGCTGATCGAAGAAGCCGCGCAGCGCCGTGATCACCGCGTCACGGATGCGCAAGAGCGCCCACTGGCGTTTGGAGCGCAGCCACAGGTGGCGCTGCGAGAGCAGGAAGTCCGGCCCGTGCTCCTTGGGCGTGATCGGGAAGCCGTCCACCTGCTGCAGCACCTGGCCACCCTTGACCTGGATCTCGTAGCCGCCGGGCGCGCGCGCGTCGGCCACGACTTCGCCCTCCAGGATCAGGCTCGACTCCTGGCCGAGCTTGCCCACGGCCTCGAAGAACTCCGGCGTGACCGTCATCTGGAACACGACGCACTGCACGAAGCCGCTGCCGTCGCGCAGCTGCAGGAAGTGCAGCTTGCCCTTCGAGCTCTTGTGGTGCAGCCAGCCGCGCAGAGTGACGGTCTTGCCTGCGTGTTCGCCGAGGTGGTCGATGGTGGCGACGGGAGCGCTCATGGGCAGTCGTGCGTTCGAGGGAGTCTCAGAGCCTGTGAAGGAATCCCCCGCCAGCGAGAGCCAGCAGGATGCGTCGTGGCTAGGCGCGCCAACGACGCGTATATGTACGGCGATACTCGGAGGAGGCGCAACCATGGATTCCCGGTGCGCTGCAGGCGCAGCTCGGCGATCCTGCGGATCGCCGAGCAGGGAAGACGCCACGGCGCATCCTGCTGAGCTCGAAGGTGGCGAGGGATTTCTTCACGGGCTCTCAGGGGAAGATGGAGTAGGCCGGCTGCAGCTGCACCGAGTCGATACGCCCGCCGCGGATGCGCACACGCCCCTTGCACAGGACGCCCGCGCGCCGCGCCTCGACCACGATCTCGCCGTCGCCGTGGGCGAAGGATTCGAGCTCCTGGTGCGGGGTGACGAACTCGATGCGCTCGTAGCCGAGCGTGTGCAGGCGGTTGACGACGCGCTCGCCCAGGCCGACCGGCGTGGCGGGCACGAGCGCGGTCGAGCTGGCGTTCGCCGCGCGCTCCTCCTGGCTGCGCAGGAAGAGGTCCTCGACCCGCTTGGAGCCGTCGCGCAGGTCGATCAAGAGGTGCTCGATGCGACGCAGGTCGAGGTCGTCGCGCTCGGAGAGCCAGCGCCCGAGTTTTTTCTCGAGCTCGCGCAGCGTCTCCAGCACGACCAGATCCGCGCGCAGCCGATCCGCGCGGCGCACCAGGGCCCAGGCCCCGAGCGCGCCCGCCGCCAGGGCCACCAGGCACGCCAGGCCGAGCCACAGCATGGCCTCGGGCCACCAGGCGGGCAGCGCCGCAGCGAGAGATTCCTCGGAACCCATGGGGCGGGGAGAATACCAGGCGCGACGGCGACGCTCACCGGTGCGACTCGCGATTCAGAGGCGCTCAGCCTTCCGGTGCACGCCGCCGATAAGGGCCGCGCATGCGCACGAAGTTCCTGCTCTCCCTCGCCCTCCTCGCCACCTTCGGTACGCTCGCCTGGGTGCGCCGGAATTCGACGCCCGATGCGCTCGCGACCACGACTTTCCGCGCACTCCTCGCGCGTCCGCTGGATCCCGGGCCGAAAGGCGCCTCCTCGGCCGAGCCGCAGGCGTTCTGGCGGGCGCTGCTCGAGCTGCCCGCGGTCGTGCGCACCGAGAACACGCTCACGCTGCCCCTCGGACGGGTGCTGAGCGATCCGAGCGCGGCGCGCCTGGCGGCCGAGAGCGCGGGCGAGCTGCTGGCGCTGGAGGCCGAGAGCCAAGGTGGCCCGCTCGGACTCACGCTGCTGCAGGCGATCCTGGCCGGCCCCGCCGTCGAGCAGACCGAGACGGGCGCGGTGCTCAAACTCTACGGCTGCCGACACTCTGCCGATGCCGACGCCGGTCCACTGCTGGAGGACTCGTACTATGCGCGCCTGTCGCTGGCCGGCGCGCTGCGCGCGGCGGCGCAGCAGAGGGGCCTGGCGCTGACGCTGCGCGGCGAGGACGCGCCGGTGAAGGGCGGCGTGAACTTCGAGGTGCAGCTGTCCGCTGAGCAGCAGGTGATCGAGGTCACTTTCGACGGCACGCAGCAGCCCCCGCTGCGCGCGCGCCGAAGCGGACGCCCGCGCGCGCCGAACGACGCGCGCGCGCGCGCGAACCTGGTGCAGGCGCTGGAAGCCCTGGCCGCGGACGCGGGCCTCACGCTGCTGCTGGAGGGTCGCACGGAACGCGCTCCTGGCGGCATCGACCTGCGCCTCGAGCACAACGGGCAACGCCTGTCGCTCATCGCGCGCAGCGGCGCGGCGCGCCTTGCCACGCACCTCGATCTGGCCTCACCCAGCAGCCTGTCGGAGTAGCCCCGTCGCGAGGCAAAGCGTTCTGCGGCGAGGCAAGGAGTGCGACGAACAGACAGCGGCGGTGGCCTTCCTGGCCACCGCGCGTGGCTTTCCTGGCGCGACGCTGCAGCGGCGCAGAGCGCCAAGCCGCAGCAGGGACTACTCCGACAGGCTGCTAGCCCGCAGCAGTAGCGCGAGGCCCGCGCACAGGCCGGCGCAGAGCGCCAGCAGCGCATCCAGCTGCGTCGCCGCGGCACGCGTCTCCTCCAGCGGCGCCTCGGGCGCCAGCGCCAGCGCCGCGCCGGCCGCGCGGCGCTCGCCCAGCGCCACCACGCCCGCCGGCACGAGCGCGCTGCGCTCGAACAGGCGCGCCCAGGACAGCGCGAAACGCGCCGGATCGCCGGCCGGTTCGTCCAGTGCGCTCAGGCCGACACCGATCCAGCCCGCGCGCGCGCGCACCACTGCGCGCGACGCGCCGCGCGCGTCCGTGCCGACGAGCCAGTCCTCGCCCGCGCCCGCCGGCAGCGCCGTCGCCACGCCGCGCGCGCGCCAACCGTCGCGCGCGAGCTCCAGCGCCTCGTCCGTTTCCGCGGCAGGCCCGAGCTCGACGACGAACAGCGCGTCGGACGCGTCGCCGCGCGCGCGCTCGAGCCCGCGCGCCGCGCACCAGGCGTCGAGCGCGCGCTCGAGCACGGGGGCGGGGCGCGCGCCGTCGGGGACGCGCAGCGCGACCGTCAGCGGCGGCGCGGTGGGCACGCTGCGCAGTGCGCTCCCATCCCATAGCAGCGTCTCGCGCCCGTCGGCGTGGATCGCGCCGGGCACCGCCGGGCCGCCGCTCGCGAACAGCCCGGCGTGGCCCCGCTCGAGTTCGGGCGCACGATCCGTGAGCCACAGCGTGCCCGGCTCGTCGCAACGCTCCCACTCCGGCTCCGCCTCCTCGAGGCTCTGCGGCGCGAACCACTCCGCGCCGGGTCGTTCGTCGCGGGCGAGCTCGAGCGCGGCGCGCCCGCCCACCGTCCAACGCACGCGGTCCAGAGGTGCGGCGTGGGCGCCGAGCCAGGCCTGCGCCGCGCTCAGCGCCGCCTCGAGGCGCGTGCGTCCGTCGCCGAGCGCCAGGGCCATCGAGGGCGAACGGTCCACGACGCACGTCCAGCGCCCGCTCACGCGCGGCGTGCCGCGGCGCGGCCCGCTCCAGGCGAGCGCCCCGAGCAGCAGCCCGCCGGCGCAGCACCACACCCACGGCGCCAGCGCCCCGCGCGCGCCGCGCGCCGCGGGTCGCGCGCCGCGCTGCCACAGCGCCAGCGTGCCGATCACCACCTCGGGTGGCCGCGCGGCGAGGCGCACGAACACCAGAAACAGCGGCGCCAGCGCCAGCGCCCAGCTCGCGCTCGGCCGCGCCCACTCGAGTCCGAGCTGCGCCAGCGCGCGCATCACGGCCGGCTCTCGAGCTCGACCAGGCGCGCCGACGCCACCCACGACTTGCCGCGCACCGTGACCACGGCCCAGTCCGGCGACTCGAGGCGCACCTCGAAGGGCGCCGCGGCCTCCTCGGCTCCGAGCGCGAAGACGCCCTCGGCCAGGCCAGTCGCGCCGAGCTCTAGTTCGCCCACGCGCCGCCCGTTCACGTGCACGCGCAGCACCAGCGGATAGAGATCGGGGCGCGTTTCCAGCGGCTCCACGCGCACGCGCAGCTCGCGCCCGGCCGGCAGCAGCGCGGCGAACTCGCTGGCCAGCGTGCCGTCCAGGTTGAGGCCGCCGTAGAGTTGCTGCATGCCCTGCAGGTTCGCCGTGGCGATGCGCGGCTCCAGTTCGCGCGTCAGGCGCACGCGGCGCGCTTGGCTCCAGGCTTCGAGTTCCGCGGCTTCTGGCAGCTCTGCGCGGCGGCCGGTGTAGCGCTCCGGGACGTCGTCCACCGGAGCGGTGGCGTCCGACGGCAGCCAGCCGAGCGCGAACAGCGAGTGCGCGATCCAGCTCGCGAACGCGCCCACGGTCTCGGCCGACGGGTGGGGATCGACGCGCAGGCGATCGTCGGGCAGGAGTCGCTCGAGCAGCGCCACGCTGGGCAGCTCCAAGCCCTGGCGGCGTAGCTCGGCCGCCAGCTCGCGGTGGAACTCGGACTGTTCGTAGGGCACCAGAGCGAGGTGCGCGCCGAGGCGCGCCAGGCGCTGGGCACCGTGGCCGATCGTGCGCACCAGGCCCGCGTAGCGCTCGCGCGACAGCGCGCTGAGACCCGCGTAGAGCGCATCCGGACCCAGCCGTCCGGTGGGATCGTCACCGCTCGCGCGCAGCGCTTGGGTGCGCAGCACGAGGTAGGCAATAGGCGGGCGCACGTGCAGCAGCGGCAGGGCGCGGGTCACGTCCTCGTCCGTGCGGCGCTGACCGGCCTCGTTCACGCCGTAGCCGTCCTCGAGGTCGTTGTCGACCGGCAGGTACAGCACGATGTCGGGCCGGAAGTGATCCAGATGGTCGAGCAGGAAGCGCCAGGCGTTGGTCGCGTTCCAGCTCGGCACCGCCACCGTGAAACACGCCACCGGCCGGCCGCCGAGCGCGCGCGCGAGCCGCGGCTCGAGCTGCGCGGCGAGCGTCTCCGCGTCGCCCAGGCCGAAACCGAAGGCGATCGAATCGCCCAGCACCACCACGCGCAAGGCCTCGGCCGGCGGCTCGCCGCCCGGACGCTGGCGCAGGCCGAGCGCGTCGGTGGTGACCTTCATCTCCACCTTGCCCTCGCTGAAGGTCAGCGCGCTGTCGAGCTTCAGCGTGTAGCTCACCAGCGCATCCTCGGGCACGCGGTACGGCCCGGGCGTGCGCGCCGCGGCCAGGGCCGTGTCGCGAGCGTTGCTCTGCGGCAGGTCGAGCCCGTCCAGGCGCGAGCGCGGACGCAGCAGCGTGCGCAGCGAGCTCCCGAAGCCGAGCGAGAGCACGCCCTCGCCGGCGAGCAGGAACAGCGCCAGCGCGGCGAGACCCACGAGCAAGCGCTTCATGCCTCGCGCGCGCCCAGCGCGCGCACCGCCGTTTCGAAGGGCGTGCTGCTGGTCCAGCAGCCGTACAGCGCGCCGTGCCGCGCCGCCGCGCGGCGCCAGCCCTCGAGCTCGCGCTCCAGGCGTCGCTCGTAGGCGGCGGCCGTGTCCGCGTCGATCGCCAGCACGAGCGCCTGACCGCTCTCGGCGTCGATCCAGCGCACCGCGGCGCGCACGCTGGGCACGAGCTCCTCACGCGCCAGCACCTGCGCGAGCACGAGCTCGCACCCGGGCCGCGTGCGTGCCAGCAGTTCGCGCGGCGCGCAGTCGAGCAGGTCGCCGATCAGGAAGAGCCGGCCGCAGCGTGCGGGGCGTGCGGCGCGCGTCAAGGACGCCAGGCCGGCTTCGCCCTCTGCGCGCAAACTCTCCAGCGTCCTGAAGACCGCCACGAAATCAGCGCGCTTCTGCGCCGTGCAGCGCGCCCCGTTCGACGCGACGAGTTCCACGCGCGCGCCGCGCGCCACGCCCAGGGCCACGAAGGCGCCCGCGAGTTCGGCAGCGAACTGCAGCTTTCCCGGCCGGCCCACCCCCATCGAGGCGCTGGCGTCGAGCCGCACGCTCCACTCCTCGCTCGCCTCACGCGCCGACACGCGCACGTAGGGCCGGCCCAGGCGCGCGAAGAGGTTCCAGTCGAGCGCGCGCAGATCCTCGCCGCTGCGGTAGGGCCGGAAACCGACGAACTCCGGCCCGACGCCGAACAGACGCGCCCGGCCCGCGCCGTCGCGGCGCTCGCGCGCGGCAGCGAGCCGCGCCACGAGCGCTCCCAGGCGCGCGAAGTAGTCGGGCCGGAAGCGAACCGCGGGCGAGGGCAGCTCCACCGGGCGGGTCACACGCATGCTGGCGAGGGTAACCGCTGCGGGCCCCGGTTTCAGCCCGGCTCAGCGCGGGCGCGGCGGCTGGAGCGCGAGGGGCTCGCCACCCGCCTCCACGCGCGGCTCGCCCTCGGCGAAGGCCACCACGCCGCGGCGCACGACGACCTGCGGGAAGCCGGCGAGTTCCCAGCCCTCGTAGGCCGACCACTTCGACTTCGAGGGCAGCTCGCGCCCGCGCACGGTGCGCAGCTCGTGCGGGTCGAACAGCACTAGGTCGCCGTCGAAGCCCGGCACGAGCCGGCCCTTCTCGGGCAGGTGCAGGCTGGCGGCCGCGGCCGAGGTCACGCTGGCCAGCGCGCACTCCGCCGTCAGCCAGCCGCGGCGCACGCACTCGAAGGTCAGCGGCCACAGCAGATCGACCGAGGGCATGCCCGCGGGCGCGTGGGCGTAGGCGCGCTCTTTCTCCTCCAGCGGGTGTGGCGCGTGGTCGGTGCCGATCGCCTCGACCGTGCCGTCGGCCAGGCCCGCCAAGAGCGCGCGCGCGTCGGCCTTCGTCTTGATCGAGGGGTTGACCTTGAGCAAGTTGCCGAGGCGCGGCGCGTCCTCGTTCGACAGCAGGAGGTAGTGCGGCGCTGTGCTGGCGCCGATCCTCACGCCGCGCGCGCGCGCCGCGCGCACGCGCGCCACGCCACCGGCTGCGGAAATATGGAACACGTGCAGCTCGGCGCCGCTCTCCTCGGACAGCGCGATGGCCGTGTCGATCGAGCGCTCTTCGGCCTCGTGCGAGCGCACCAGGTGGTGCTCGGCCGCGCTGGCGTCGGGGTAGCGGTGCTTGCCGGCCTTGAGCAGCTCCTCGTCCTCACAGTGGGCCACGATCATGCGCCCGGCCTTGGCCGCGGCCTGGAACAGCGCGCGCAGCGTCTCGCGATCCTCGAGCCCGCCCATGCCGGTCGAGCCGCCCAGGAACAGCTTGAAGGCCGGCGTCAGCGGCGCCATCTCGTCCAGTTCGGGCAGCGAAGCCGGCAGCAGGTTCGCGAGGCACCCGAAGTCGACGCGCGAGCGCGCGCGCACGTGCGCGATGCGCTGCTCGAGCGCCGCGCGCGAGGTCGAGAGCGGCGGGTTGTTCTGCACCTCGACCACGCTCGTGACGCCGCCGAAGAGCGCGCCGGCGGAGCCGTGCTGCCAGCCCTCCTTGCGCTCCAGGCCCGGATCACGGAAGTGCACGTGCACGTCGACCAAGCCGGGGATGAGCGTGCGCCCGCGCGCCTCGAGCACGGGCTCGCCGTGCGGAGCGAGGCTCGTCCCGACCTCGACGATTCGCCCGGCGCGCACGCGCAGCTCCAGCGGCTCGGCCGCGGGCCCGGGCGGATAGCTCCGCGCCCCGCGCACGAACAGATCGCCGCCGCCCGGATGGACGGCTCGCGCGCCCACCACGCTCACAGCCGGCGCGCCACCACCACGGTGACGTCGTCCTCGCGCACCCCGCCGGAGAGCTCCCGCGCGGCTTCGGCCAGGCGCGCGCAGATCTCGCGCGCCGAGAGACCTTCGCCAGCCGCCTGCACGAGTACCGCCTTCAGGCCCTCTTCACCGAAGAAATCGTCTTCGCTGCCCGGCTTGCGCGCCTCGGTCAGACCGTCGGTGTAGGCCACCAGCACGTCGCCCGGACGCATGGCCATCGGCGGCGGCGCCTTGTAGGCCTCGTCGGCGATCATGCCCAGCGCCGGGCCGCACTTCGGGATGGCCTCGATCGAACCGTCGCTCTTGCGCCACAGCAGCGGCTCGGAATGACCGGCGTTGAGCGCGCACAGCTCCCCGCTCGGGCCGAGCGTAGCCAGGAACAAGGTCAGGAAGCGCCCGTCCTCGATGCGCTCGCACAGGTCTTGATTGAGCAGCGTCACGACCTGTCCGGGATCGTGGCTGAGGCGGAAGGATGTGCGCAACGAGCCCTGGGCCGAGGCCGTGATCAGCGCCGGGCCGATGCCATGGCCGGTGACGTCGCCGACCACGATGGCCAGCGCCGTGCCCACCTTGATGAAGTCATAGAAGTCGGCGCCGGTCTGGTCGGCCGGACCGTAGAAGCCGGCCAGATCCCAGCCGGGCACGCTGGGCACGCGCGGCATCAGGTCGCGCTGGATCGCGCTGGCGAGCTCCAGCGACTGCTCCAGACGCACCTTCTCGAGCGAGTCGAGCTGCAGCTCGGCGTTCACCATGGCGATCGAGATGTGCTGCGCCAGGGCCGCGAACAGGGACAGGTCCTGCTGCGCGAACTGGCGCGTGGCCGCGCGCGAATCGACGTACAGCACGCCCTTGGGCGGCGGCGGGGGCACGCCTTCCTGAACCTGCGAGACCAGCGGCACGCACATCACCGCGCGCAGCTTCAGGTCGTAGACAGAGCGCCCGAGCTCCAGCGCCTCGGACTCGGAGTGCACCTGCGCGCGCAGCGGGCGCGCCTCGGCCAGCACGCGGCCGGCCACGGTCGTGGAGTAGCGCAGCTCGCCGGCGAAGGGCTTCTTGCCGCGCTGGCGCGCGACGCGCACCAGCAGCTCGCCGGCCTTGGCCCCGCGCATAACCAGCAGGCCGCGCTCGGCGCCGGTCATCTCGATCGAGCTGTCGACGATGTCGATCAGCAGCGATTCCAGGTCGCGCGCCTCGGACACGCGCGCGATGGCCTCGAGCAGCACCTGCACCGTGCGCCGGTCCCGGCTGGCCTCACCGGTCAGGAACTGAGTGGTGGGCGACCCGCCCAGCACCGCCGGGGTAGGCTCGGCCTCGGCGGGAGCGGCGGTGGGTACGGCCGGCACCGGAGGCGGAGTCTCGGAGGGGGTCTTCTTCCGCCGGAAGAACATCGGCTCGGAGTCTACTGCATCGCCCCGCGTCGCTCCTTGTCCGCGGTGGAAAAATCCTTGCCAGGAAGGCACGAGCGAGCGGAAGATGCCGGGCGATCCGCGCGCCGCGCGCGCCCTTCGCTTACTCGAAAGACAACGACATGCAGGTCACCGTCGAGCCCCGCGAGAACTTCACGATCCTTCACCTCCGCGGTGAGTTCGACACCTTCTACTGCGCGCTGCTGCAGAAGGAAGTCGACAGCCTGATCGCCTCGGGGGTGACGCGCATCACGCTCAACCTGCGGCTGGTCAAGTTCATCAACTCGACCGCCCTGGGCGCGATCATCAAGGCCTCCAAGGTGCTGTCCTCGAAGGGCGGCAAGCTGGTGGTCTCGCGCCCCTCGGTGTTCTGCAAGGACATCATGGAGAAGGTCGGCCTGGACCGCGTCGTGCCCATGTTCGACTCGGACGAGGCCGCCGGCGCCGCGCTGCTGGCCGACCGCTCCACGGGCAGTCGCGCCAAGGCCACGAGCGAGCTCGAGGACGACACGACGGTCCTGTTCGCACCCACGGACGGCAAGCGCGTCGATCACTTCATCCCCGAGAGCGTGCGCACGACTCTCTCCAATCCTCAGCCTGGCCAGTCGAGTGGCAACTGGCGCGGCATCGGGCGCATGCTGGCGCTCGACACCGAAGGCCTGCGCTTCACCTGGAACGGCGGCAACAGCGGCCTGACGCCGTTCGAGATGGGCCAGATGCTCTCGCTCGGCACCGACCTGACGGTCAAGTTCCGCCTGCCGCTGCTGAAGAAGGGCCACTGCGAGGCGGTGGTCACGGTCAGCGAGGTGGAGGAGCGCCCGGACGGCGTCAAGCTGGCCACGACCTTCACCGAGCTCGAGCCCGAGACCCTGGCGGCGGTGAAGCAATACGCGGCCGACATGGCGTTCCTGAAGAAGGAACTGCGCTCGGCGACCGAGAAGCGCTGAGCGCCGGAGCGCGTCGGCGTGGCGCGGCAGCCTCGCTCATGCACGCACTTTTCCTGCGCGCTGCGCTTCAGCGCCCGGCGTACGCCCCGCCGCGCGTCGTGCGCCGTTCGAGCTTGGCACGCACGTGCTCGCGCGCATCGTGGAACAGAGCCTCGAAGCGGGTGGCGACGGCTGGCCACGAGTAGCGCTCGATGGCCAGACGCCGGCTCTCGCGGGCCCAGCGCGCACGCGTGGTCGGCGCGCTGGCCAGCTGCTGGATCGCCGCGGCCCAGGCCTCGATCGAACCGGGCGCAACCAGGGCCCCGTTCACGTCCGGCTCGACGAAGGCGCGCAGATTGGGCAAGTCGGAAGCGAGGATCGGCAGGCCGCAGGCCAGCGCGCGGGCGCCATAGCGCCCCACGACCTCGTCCGAGAGCGCCGGGATGGCCAGCACGGTGCTCGCGCCCAGCAGCCCGGGCAGCTCCTCCTCGCGCGGCTCGGCCCAGTGCACGCGGTCGGCGATGCCCAGACGGTCGCCCATTGCGCGCAGCTCGGCGCGCGCGGGGCCGTCGCCGGCGAAGAGCATGTTCCAGTCGGAGCGCTGCCCCACGGAGCGCGCAAAAGCGGCCAGGAGCTCCATCACGCCGCGTTCGTCCGCCAGTTTGCCGAGGTAGAGGAGGATCCGCCCGCGGATGCGCTGACGGGCCACCACGGTGCTGGAGAGGCCGGGGCGATAGGCCTGCACGTCCACGCCGTGCGGGACGATGCGCACCAGCTCACGCTCGAAGCCGTCGCCCAGGGCCTGGGTCTCGGCGCGCGGATCGAGGGCCACGACCGCGGCGGCCGTGCGCCGCACGTAGGGCCCCCACAGGAGGTGGCCGCAGCGCCGCAAGGCGCGTTCCTTCCAGCGCAGGTGCCCGCCCCAGCCGCCCTCCACCAGCACGAGCGTCGCGCCAAGGCTGCGCGCCATGCGCGCGCCGCGCAGCGCCGCGGGAGAAAGCGTGTCGTAGGCCACGATCAGATCGGGCGCGAATTGGCGCAGCTTGCCGCCCAGCGCGTACGCCTCCTCGGGACCGTCGTCGGGGGTCGAGCGCGGGATCAGCCCCGGCGGCGCGCCGAAGCCGCGCACGTGGTAGCCGCGCCCCAGGAATTCTTTGGCCAGCTCCGGCGCGTGGCTCGCCCACTTCACGCGCAGCCCGTGCGCGTCGAGCGAGAACGCCAGCGGATCGAGGAGCAGGGCAACGCGCAGGGAGTCGGTCACGGGAGGACGGAGGCGTGCCTTGGATGGGTCACGAACGACGAAGTTTCTTCGGAGAGCTCTTCGGAATCGTGTCGTTCCACTCTGAAGCGCTCAAGGATTCGCGCCAGCAGTCGACAACGGTGCACCCCCTCGGCTTCGACTTCATGCACGCCCCCTATCGTTCACCCTACCCGCCCCTCGAGGGCACGGTTCCCGCTCCCCGCGCCCTGTTCGTCGATCGCTGGGGCACGCTGCTCGAGCAACCGGCGGACGGCTTCGCACGCGATCCGTCCGAGCTGCGCTTCCGGCCAGGCGCGCTCGACGCGCTGTTCCGCGCCAGCCGCGCGGGCTGGCGGCTGTACCTGCTCGGCAACGAGGATGCGGTGGCCTTCGGGCGCCTCGCACTCGAAGCCTGGGAGGCGATCGAGAAGAAGTTGCTCGCCGACCTGGCCCGAGCCGGGGTCGCGATCACGCGCAGCTACACCTGCATCGATCACCCCGAGGGCATCGCCGGGCGCCGCAACGACTCGGTCTACCTGCTGCCCAACACCGGCGCCTTCTACCACGCGCTGCACGCCGACGGGATCGCCCTGGCGAAGAGCTGGGTGATCGGCGACAGCACACTGGAGCTCGTGGCCGGCTGGCGCGCGGGCCTGCGCATGGCGGGCGTGCGTTCCGGCGTCGGCTTGGCTGACCGCACCTTCGAGGTCACGCCGGAAGTCATGGCCGCGGACCTGCGCGAGGTCGTGCTCGAGCTCTTGACGCGCACGGGAGCGTTGCACCACTAGGAACAAGCGCGCCGCCGGGCAAACCATCCCCGAGCGGCGTGGACGCTTCAGGAGTCCGTCGCGCTCGAGTGCAGGCGCAGGCGCGCGCCCGGCGCGACCACCAGCGGCTTCACCCCGCTCCGGCGCAGCTCGAACGGCGTCCCGCCGCGATTCAGCAGCTCGACCACGCCATTCGGCAACCTACGCGCCTGCAGCGCTCCGCCGGCGAGTTCCAGCTGGCCCAGGCCCGCGAACTCGAGCCGCAGAGGCCCGCGTCGGACCTCGACCTCGACCGTCTGGAAGCGTTGCAACACGAGGCCCGTGCCCGGCGCCAGCTCGAATACCGCCGGCCCGTCGAAAGTGGCGCTGGCCGAACCGCGCCAGGTGAGCTCGAGCTGGCTCCGTGGCCGGCTCTCGACGTGCGCGGCAGCGCCCAGGGGCACCGCCCCGGCACGCAGATCGAGCGTGCGCGCGTCCGACCCCGCGCCCAGGCGGGCCTCACCGTCCGTGACGCGCAGCACGGGTGCGGGTGACTCCTGGGCGCCGCCCTGGGCCAGACACAGGAGCAGCGGGGCGAAGCGCGCGAGCATGGGCCCTCGATCGACGGCCCCACGGACGATTCTTCAGCCGCGGCGACGGAAGCCGGGGAGGGGGCCCCGCAGCGCGATTCCGACGGGACTCGGCGCGGCACCGCGGGAGTCGCTCAGCCCTTGGCCCCCACCGCCGCCGCGCTCTCCTTGGCTTCGAACAGCGCCGAGCGGAAGCCGAGCTTGTGTCCGTACCACTGCCAAAAGGTGCGCAAGGTCTGCAGCGCGTAGGTCGTGGAACGGCGCAGGTTGATGCTCGAAGCCTCGTCGAAGTAGCGCACCGGCACGGGCACGTCGCCGAGCTTGAAGCCCAGGTGCACGCACTGCACCAGGAACTGCGAGTCGAACACGAAGTCGTCGGAGTTGCGCTGGTAGGGCACGTTCTCGAGCACGCGCCGGTTGTAGGCGCGCAACCCCGAGTGCCACTCGCCCAGGTTCTGGCCCGAGAGAAGGTTCTCGATCATCGTCAGGCCGCGGTTAGCGAAGTACTTCGACTTCGGCATGCCGCCCTGCAATGCCTCGGCGCGCGTGCGGATGCGGTTGCCCAGCACCACGTCGCAGATGCCGAGCTGCAGGATGTTGACCGCCGCCGGCAGGATGCGCGCGTCATACTGGTAGTCGGGGTGGATCATCACCACGAAGTCGGCGCCGCGCTCCAGGGCCCGCGCGTAGCACGTCTTCTGGTTGCCGCCGTAGCCCTTGTTCTGCTCGTGACGGAAGACCGTCAGGCCGAGCTTCTGCGCAACCTCGATAGTGTTGTCCTTGCTGCAGTCATCGACCACGATGACTTCGTCCACGTAGTCCTTGGGCAGGTCGTGGAAGGTGCGTTCGAGAGTGGCGGCGGCGTTGTAGGCCGGCATCACCACGATCGTGCGATGGCCCGCGGGCATGGACTGATTCTGCGCGAAGCCCGCGCGGCAGACAAGCCGCGCGCCGGGTCTCGCGCGACAAGGCGCGAATTCGCTAGTGTTCCTTCCCCGCAGTAGCGCCAACAAGGCGCCGTGATGGATCGTCGCTGGCAAGGCGCGCCGACGACGCGTATTCGCTGCAATACTAGGAGGAGGCGCAACGCCGCCAGCGGCGCTTCAGTTCAGCGGATTGTTGGCGCTACTTCGGGGAAGGGACACTAGCGGATGACCAGGACCTCGCGCGCGATCCAGAGCGGGTCCGCAGGCCGTTCGCGGCGCAGCACGGCCTCCGCCTGTGCGCGCACCTCGGCGCCGGCGCCGAAGTGCCAGGCGTGCTCGACGGCGGCGAGCTCGCGGCCGGCGGGCCAGACGCGCAGCGCGGCGAGCGCCAGGTCCGCATCGACGGCCTGGCGCACGCACACGGCCAGAAGCTCGTGCGCGAACGGGGTCGGGTCCTCGGCCAGCGCGCTCAGCAGGAAGCCGCGCGCCGGACTCGAGCGAAAGCCCTCCCACAGGATGCGCTCGATCAGCGCGCGAGCGGCGAGGCTGCGCGTCGCCACCAGCGCCTGCGCCTCGCTGCCGCCGTC
>SIAI01000062.1 GCA_009691855.1 Planctomycetota bacterium
CTCCGCGCTGCGCTTTCCGCCACTCCAGGAGTCTTGCTCGCCGTGCAGGCGGCCGACGAATAGAAGCTCAGCGGACCTGGGCAGCCTGTTCTTTCCTGACCAGGCCCGCCTGCGGCGGGCAAGCGGCTCAGAGGCTGTCGGAAAATCCCGGACCCCCCGGGTCCGGCTTTCGAAGGCGTGTTTTCGCCCTTTGGGAGCGGGCTCTTGCCGACGAATCGCTGCGCTGCAGGTCGGCGGTGGGATTTTCCAACGCGCTCTCAGCGCGGGCTGCAGCCCGCAACCCAATGAGACCTCATGCGCCCGCGCTGAGTTCTTGTTGGCGGGGGAGGCAAACCCTCCCCCGCGACTCCTCCTCCAGGCCAGGCGCGCCCCGCGGCCTCCCCCTCCTCGCCGCTTGATGAGCGGCGCGGGTGGCGAAAGAACTCGCGCTCGAGGAGTCGCCCTACGCCTGCCCGAGCTTCTCCAGGTAGCCCTGGAAACCCTGCACGGCCGTGCGCTGGAAGTACGGCTCGAGGCCGCGCAAGCCGCCGAGCTCCGCGCCCCCGCCGGCGCGCCCCGGTCCGCCGTGCAGACTCGCGGGCAGCACCGTGCCCGGCGCGAGCGCTTGGCCAGCGGTCTTGTCGGAGCCGACCCACACGCGTCCGTGCCAGGGCGCGATGCCCAGCACGACCGCGTCGCTCCAGGCCTTGTCGTTGGAGTACAGCGAGGCCACCAGGCCACCGCCGCCCAGGTTGACGAGTCGCGTGGCGTCGGCGGCCGAGCCGGAGTACGGCAGCAGCGTCGCCACCGGCCCGAAGACCTCGAGCTCGTGGAACACCTTGGCCTCGGCGCTCTTCGCCAGAAGCAGCGTGGGCGCGACGAAGTAGCCCTTGGCGTGCACCGGGCCCGGACCGCCGCACAGGATCTCGGCGAACTGGGTGAGCGCGGTGATGCCGGCGCGCACGTCGGCGAGCTGCTGCGCGCTGGCCAGCGGGCCCATGCGCGTCTCGCCGCTGCGCGGATCGCCGACCTGCACCTTCGTGAGCCGCGGGACGAGGTCGGCGGCGACCTCGCGCACGCGCTCGGCCGGTACGAACACGCGCCGCACGGCGGTGCACTTCTGGCCGGTCTTCTGCACGATGTCTTGCTCGACGTTGGCCAGGAACTGGTCGTAGGTCTCCGAGTCGCGCGCCACGTCCGCAGCCAGCACGGCGGCATTCAAGGAGTCCGCCTCGATGTTCACGCGCGTGTTGTGGCGCACGACGGCCTTGTTGCCGCGCAGCTTCTCGCCCGTGCCCGACGAGCCGGTGAAGGAAAGCACGTCCTGGGGCCCGAGGTGATCGACGAGGTCGCGCGCGCTGCCGGCCAGGAACTGGAACGCGCCCTCCGGCAGGAGCTTCGAGTCCACCAGGATGCGCGCGATGCGCCAGGCCACGAGCGCGGTCGGCGTGCCCGGCTTCTCCAGGACCGGCATGCCGGCGAGCAGCGCGCAGGCCATCTTCTCGCACTGGTTCCAGGCCGGGAAGTTGAAGGCGTTGACGTGCACCGCGATGCCCGGCTTGGGCACCCACACGTGCTGGCCGGAGAAGCGCGGCGTGCGTCCGAGCTGCGCCAGCGGGCCGTCGGCGAAGAACGGCTTGTCGCCGAGTTCCTTGCCGAACTGCGCGTAGGCCGCCAGCGTTCCGGTGGCGCCGTCGAGGTCGAACTTGCCGTCGCCGCGCGTCGTGCCGGCGTTCTGCAGCGAGAGCTCGAGCAGCTCGTCGCGGTGCGCGTGGATCGCCTTGGAGAGCGCCAGCAGGAGCTCGGCGCGCTTGGCGAAGCCCAGCGCGCGCAAGGCCGGGCCGCCGACGTCGCGCCCATAGGCCAGCACCGCTCCGAGGTCGATCCCCTCCGAGCTCGCCTGCGCCAGCGGCTCCTCGCTGGTGGGGTCGCGCAGGATCTCGGGTTTGCCGCTGCCGGCCTGCCAGCGGCCGAGGACGTAGCTGTCGAGGGTGATCATGGGGGCGAACAAGGTAGCCGAAGCCTGTACGCGCTCAAAAATCCGCCTTCCATGCCCGCGTAAGGCGCCGGCCTGTCCCGCCGACACTTCAGGTCGGCCCACCCGATCCAAAGCATCTGCTCGTGTTCTCCGTCCTGTGCCTCCTGATCCTGTGCGCCTTCCTGGGCTGCCTCGGGTTGTTCGCGCTGGCCGTGACCAAGGTGGTGGCGCCCGACGGCCGCGGTCACACGCGCGGCTTCGCGGGCAGCTGCGCGGCGATGCTGGCGGTGTTCCTGCTGTGCAGCCTGGGCCTGGCCGGGCTGGCGGCGACCGTGGCCGCGATCGGCATCGGCAGCGTCTCGCACTGGAACCCGATCCGCCACATCGAAGTCAGCCGCGCGCGGCTCGGGCGCGAGCACGACGGTTGGCGCGACCAGGGCGACGAGCAGCACGCGCTCTCGGCGCGCTTCACCGTGCGCGGCGACGCGGGCGCGGAGCTGGTCGAGCTCCTGCACGGTCTGGTGGAGGTCGACCTCGACGAGCTCGGCGACGGTCTGACCGTCCAGCACCGCACCGACGCGCAAGGCGAGGAGTTCTCGGTCTACGAGTTCCGCCTGCCGATCAGCGAGCACGAGCTCGAGCGCTTCGAGCACGACGTGCAGAGCGGCCTCGACGGCCTGAAGCTGCGTCTGCCGGAGCGCATCGACATCGAGTTCGACGGCGCGAAGTGAAGCCAAGAAGAATAGTAAGCGTCCGGGCGCCGGTCCTGCCTGGCGTAGCGGCTGAGGTCCGAGGACGAGATTCGCGACGCAATGAAGGAGTCGCCGGTCGAGGCGCTGCGGATGATGCGGCGGATCGCGAAGCTCTTCGACGTCGAGCGCGAGGCCGCGCGCGCGTTGCGAGCTGAAAAGAGTCAGCCCGTGCTGGTCGAGATCGAGGCCGAGGCCCAGGCGCTCCGTAGTCTCGCGACCAGCGACCAGGGCCCGCTGGCGAAGGCGCTCACCCACCTCGAGAACCAGTGGCCGACGCTGCTGCGCTTCCTCGAGGACGGGCGCGTGCCGATCCACAACAACTCCTGCGAGAACGCGCTCCGCCCCCTCGCCGTCGGCCGCAAGAACTGGCTCTTCGGCGGCAGCGAGCGCGGCGGGCAGGCCGCGGCCACGATCTGACCCGGATCACCCTCGGCCCGCGCGGAGGGGCGGCCTGGAGCCGGCGTCGAATCGAAGCCGACTGGAACGGCGATGACGCCTACTCGTGGCGCAGGGCCTCGACCGGGTCCATGTTCGCCGCGCGCCAGGCGGGATAGAGGCCGGCCACGACGCCGATCACGACCGAGATCGAGAAGGCCAGGAAAGGGGAGTTCAGGGTCACGATGGCGCGCTTGTGCAGCACCTGCTCGAGGACCCAGGGCGAGAGCAGGCCCGCGGCCACGCCCACCAGACCCCCGACGATGCACAGCGTGACCGTCTCGACCAGGAACTGCACCACGATCTGGTTGCGCTTGGCCCCGAGCGCGCGGCGGATGCCGATCTCGCGCGTGCGCTCCGTGACCGTGGCCAGCATGACGTTGGTGATGCCGATGCCGCCCACGACCAGGCTGATCACCGCGATCGCGGCCAGCACGAAGCTCCACAGCCGCGCCTGCGCCTCGACCTCGCGGATCAACTCCAGCGGGACGCGCACCTCGTAGTCGCCATTCGGATGGTTGCGCACGAGCATCTCGCGCACGCTGTCGGCCACGAACATCACGTTCTCCTGGCGATCGACGGCGACCACCAGCTCGTGCAGCTCGACCTCCTCCATCTCGCGGCTGCCGGCGCGGATCTTGACCTGCACGTTGCCGTACCACTTGCGGCCGGTCTCGAGCGGGATGAAGATCTCGGCCGTGCCCGCGCCGGCCTTCCCAGGGTCGCTCTCCTGGCGCACGCGCGGCAGCACGGTGCCGACCACCGAGAAGTAATCCCCGCCGATCTTGACCTCCTGGCCGAGCGGCGACTCGAACGGGAACAGGTAGCGCGCGACGTCGTAGTCGAGCACGCACACGTTGGCCACGTTGCGCTCGTCCTCCTCGGCGAGGAAGCGCCCCTCGACCACGTTGCGCCCGGTCACGTCGATGTAGATGGGCTGCGTTGCGAGGACTCGCGGGTTCATGGCGCGATCCCCGTGGCGCACCTCCTCGAAGATCTCGCGCACCGGCACGACGCAGCGCACGCCGGGAAAGGTCGCGGACACGCGCGCGAGGTCGGCCTCGGTCAGGCCGTAGCTGACCACACGCACGGCCTGCTGGCCGGTAGCGAAGACCTCGGGCGGTTTGACGCTGCGCGCGAGCACGTTGAGCGTGCCCAGCCCGCGGATGCGCTCGATCGCCTCGACCCGACCGCCCTCGCCGATCGCCAGCATGGCGATCACCGCGAACACGCCGAACAGGACGCCCAGCATCGTCAGCAGGCTGCGCAGCTTGTGCAGCAGCAAGCTCGAGACGCCGAGGCGCACCGTGCGCAGCAGCGACGGCCCCTTCATCGCACCTCGAGCGCGCGGCGCGTTGGCGCGGGATTCTGATCGCGCACGACCGTCTCGATGCGCCCGTCCTTCAGGCGCAGCACGTGCTGGGCGCGCGCGCCCACGTCGGGCTCGTGGGTCACGATCAGGATCGTGCGCCCCTCGGCGTGCAGCTCGTCCAGCAGCGCCAGGATCTCCTGCGCCGTCTGGCTGTCGAGGTTGCCGGTGGCCTCGTCGGCCAGGATCAGCGTCGGGTGGTTGACCAGCGCGCGCGCGATGGCCACGCGTTGCTGCTGGCCGCCCGAGAGCTCCATCGGGCGGTGGTCGAGGCGGTTGCCGAGCCCGACGCGCTCGGCCAGCCCGCGCGCGCGTTGCTCGGCCCCGGGCGGCGGGTCGTCCTGGTAGAACAGCGGCACGAGGATGTTCTCGAGCACGTTGAGCTGTGCGATGAGATTGTAGGACTGGAACACGAAGCCCAGCTTCTGACTGCGGATCTCGGACAGCTGGTCGTCGTCGAGCGTGCTCACGTCCACGCCCTCGATGCGGTAGTGGCCGGAGCTCGGGCGGTCGAGGCAGCCGAGCAGGTTGAGCAGGGTGGACTTGCCCGAGCCCGAGCTGCCCATCACCGCCCAGTACTCGCCGCGCCCGAAGGCGAACGAGAGCTCGTCCAGTGCGCGCACCTCGTTCGTGCCCATGCGGTAGGTGCGCGTGACGCGCTCGAGCTCGGCGACCGGCGGCGGGGTCGGATCGTCCGTCCGCGTCATCCGCCGCCACCCGGGCCGCCGCCGCGCTTCTCGCCGTCGCTCCCGCGACGGCCGCGACCCTCCATGGCCTTGGCCTTCTCCTCTTCGCTCAGGCCCTCGAAGCGCTTCTTGAACTCATCGGCCTTGGCCGGATCGAAGGCGCCGCCCTCGCCGCGCTCGCGCCGGGCCTCCGCTGCGCGGCCCTCGCCCGCCAGCCCGTCGGGGCGGGCGGCGCCGGGCGCCGCGGCAGGGACCTGGGAGGCGACCGGCACGGCGCCGGACTTGGCGGCCTCGGCCGGCGCCTCGCTGCCCGCCTCGCCCTCCTGAACCTCGCGCTGGAAGCCTGCCGGCGGCGCGAGCAGCACGGTCTCGCCCTCGGCGAGACCCGCGAGCACCTGCACCCAGCGGTCGTTGTAGCGCCCGACCTGGACCGCGCGTTCCTCGCTCGCGCCGCCCTTGTCGACGAAGGCCAGGTTGTCGTTGCCGCGCCGGAAGATGCTCTGCACCGGCACGTACAGCGCGTCGGGGATCTCCTCCACCAGGATCTCGATCGCGCACGACATGCCCGGGCGCATCTCGGCGATGGCCTCGTCGATCGTGATCTCGGTGCGATACAGGCGCAGGTTCGGGTTGGCCCAGTAGGAGTTCTGGTCGGCCATCACCGACACGTAGCGCACGCGCCCGCGGAACTCCTGGGCGGGGATCGCATCGACCTTGACCGTGACCGCCTGTCCGGGCTCGACCTGCTTCAGCACCGACTCGTGCAGGCTGGCCTGCGCGATCATGCCCGAGGCGCTGGGGATGGTGAGGATCTCCTGGCGCTCGCGCACCTGCGTGCCCTCCTTGATCGGATTGCCGCCGCCGTAGCGCCCGCCATCCTCGACCGCGTACACGACCATGCCGGCGCGCGGCGCGAAGAGCTTGGACTTGCCGATCTGCGTCACGAGCTTGTCGAGCTTCTCCTTCTCGAGTTGCAGCTTGGCCTCGTTGGTGCGCATGTCGGCTTCGAAGTCGACGATGCGCGCGTCGGCCTGCAGCTTGACGCGCTCCTTGCCACGCGCGGCCTCCTCGGCCTTGGAGGAGAGGTCAGCCTGGTCGCGCGGCAACTGGAAGCGGACCAGTAGGTCTTGGTCGCGCTTCTTCTGCTCGAGCTGGATCCTGGCGCGCGACAGCGCGAGCCGGTCGGCCTCGAGCTCGGTCTCGGTCAGGAAGCCCTTCTCCTTGAGCTTCTCCGACCACAGCACCTTCTCGTCGGCACGCGACTGCTCCTCCTCGGCCAGCTTGATGGCCTCGTCCGCCGCCGCCTCCTTGGCGCGCTTCTCGCCCTCCTCGAACTTGTGCTTGTCCAGCTCGGCGAACAACAGCGCCTGATCGGCCTTCTTGATGTCGCTGTCGTTCTGGCTCTGCTGGATCTGGAAGGTCGCCCTCGACTTGACGACGGCGGCCTCGGCGTTGCGCACCGAGATCTCCTGCTGGAACTTCCTGTCGATCAGCGGCGTGGCGTCGAGCTCGCACAGCAGCTCGCCCTCCTGGACCTGGGTGCCCTCGGGGACCAGCTTGAGGATCGTGGTGCTGCCCTCGATCTCGCTCTTCAGGCTGATGCTGTCGGCGGCCTTCAGGTTGCCGCGCTCGATCACGCTGATGCGCAGCGGGCCGCGCTGCACCGCGGCACCGCGCACGCTCTGGGTCTCGTCGGCGGCCAACCAGCCGCGCTTCTCCAGCAGGTACCACAGCCCGCCACCCAGCAGGGTGACGATCAGGACCAGCGGCAAGAGCTGCATTCCGGCTTCGCGTCGATTCACGGTTCGTCTCCAGCGTGGGTGCGGGCAGCGTTCGCAGGCGTCATGGCTGTGCTCCGACGGGTGTCGCGTCGATGGCCAGGCCCTGCGGTGTGACCTCGAGCAGCTCCATGTCGCGATACAGGAACAGGCCGGCCAGGATCGTGTCGGTCAGGGCCGCGGCCAACGAGTTCTGGGCCGAGAGCAGGGAGTCCTGGGCCTCGAGCACGTCGCGCGTGCTGGCGCGGCCGGCGTCCAGGTTGAGGGCCGCGCTCTCCACGCGCCGCTCGGCGAGGATCACCGAGCCGCTCTGGATGCGGAAGCTCGCCTGGGCCGCGTCCAGGCTGCGCAGCGAGTCGCGCAGCTGGCTGGTCACGCGGTCGCCGGACTCGTCCGCGGCGCGCTTGCTGGCCTCGAGCGCGATCAGCGCGCTGCGGTAGGCGTTGCGCTCGGGGATGCGGTCGAGCGGCAGGTCGAGGTCGAGCCCCACGCGCCAGTCGATGTCCTCCGCGCGCAGCGAGGCCCCGCCGCCGTCCGGGCTCGCGACCGCGGCCCCGGCCTTGAGGTCGAGGCCCATGCGCAGCGCGTCGGCGGCCACGTGCGCGCCGCGCTCGGCATCGGCGACGCGATCGCGCGTCGTGGCGTGGTCGAGGCGCTTCTCGAGGCCGGTCTGGATCACGCGCGCCTCGTCGAGCGCGACCTCCAGCGCCGGCCAGGCCTCCAGCGAGCGCAGGCCGTTCTCGTCGAGCACGAGCACGGTCTCGATCGGCAGCCCGAGGGTGAACTTGAAGTCGTCGAGCGCGCCATCTAGGTCGCGGCGCGCGGTCACGAGGCGGTCCTCGGCGGAAAGCTCGTCCTGGCGTGCCTGGTCGACCTGGATGTCCGTGAGGCGTCCGGCCTCGGCCAGGGCCTCGTTGCGCTCGCGCAGGCGCACCAGGTTGTCGTAGTTGGACTGCTCGTTCTTCAGGCGGTCGACGCGCTCGAGCGTGCTGAAGAAGCTCTGCGCGACGTCCACCGCGAAGGTGCGCCGGAAGCGCTCGTAGGCGCGCGCCTGGTAGACGACGTCGCGCTCGGCCTGGGTCAGCGGCTCCATCACGATGTCGCGTCCGAAGCCGCGCAGGATCGGCTGGGTGATGTTGAGCGAGAGGTGCGAGACCGCGTCCCACAGGTCCGCGTGGCCGATGTCCTCAAGCAGGTCGACGCCCGCGTCGAGCGTGATCGAGGTGCCGATGCCGAGCAGCTTGAACAGATTGAGGTTGGACAGGAACCCGCCGTCGGTCTCGGCCGTGCCCGCGGGCCCCGCCAGGAAGGCGGACAGCGTGCCGTTCTCCTGCACCGAGAAGTTCCAGCGCTCGCGCGTCAGATCGAGGGCCGAGAGGAACAACGCCTCGCGCTGGTCCTGCCAGTCGCGGCTGTTCTCGGAGGCCACCTGCAGCGCGGCCACGAGATCGAGGTGCAGCGGCTCGGTCTGGCCCTCAGCCACGCGCTCGAGCAGCTGCGCGCGCAGAGGTTTCTCCGCCTGCGCGAGCGTGAACGCGTCCGTCACGCCGAGCTCCGCCCGGCGTTGTTCCAGGATCGCGTAGACCTCTTTGTCCGCGTCGTCGCGCCAGGAATCGGCGCTCTGGCAGGCAGAGAGGAGAGCCAGCAGGGCCAGCAGCGAAGAGGAGCGGAACATGGGCCGAGCGCCTGAGGATAGCTCGGATCGCGGGCGACGACCCGCACAACCTGTATGCAGCCGGCAAACGCGGCGCCGCTGCGGGTCATCGGTCAGCGCACTTGCGGCCGGGGAGAAGGCGGCCGGAGAGAAGGACGAGCGGCTGCCTCGCGCACCGCACGCCGAGCTTGGTCGTGCTGCTCGCGCAGGCGGGCGAATTCCTCGGCCGGGATCGCGCTCGCCAGCGGGCCCCGTTCTTGAAAGCGCCAGGCGCGGATCTCCTGGGCCTGCAGCGTCACGCGCCAGCGCAGGCTGCCGTCGGCGCGGCGCGCCTCGTGGGTGCGCTCGCCCGCCATCTGACCCTCGGCGTTCGCGCGCAGGGCGAGCTCGACGTCCTCGAAGCGCGCGCCCAGCGGGTCGAAGACCGCCAGGTTTTCGGGCAGGGCAAACCCGAGGCGCACCGACTCGAGCAGCAAGAGCGGCAGCTCGCCGGCCCCGCAGTCGGCCGGGAACGAGCGGCGCACGACGGTCGGACCGCCGAGTTCGTAGCCGGAGTAGCCCTGCTCGGGCGAGCCCTCGAGGAATACGGTGCGACCGGCGCGCTCGCCCACCTCGCGGAAGACGAGTCGGCGGCGTTCGAGGTTGGCCTGCTCGGTGTGGATCACGTGCAGGTGACCGTCGAGGTACTCGATCTCGAGCCCGGCGCGCACGCCGCCCTCGCCGTCGGGCCCGGCCACGTAGCGCAGCAGGGCAACCGGGAGCTCGCCCTCGCGCGCCTTCTCGCGGTCGAGGCGGAAGTGCTGCACGCAGGTCCCGGGCGCCGGGCTGAGCTCGATCGAGCGCACCAGGCCGAGGCCGAGCGGCGAGCCGTCATCCTGTCCGCCGACGCACAGCGCCAGGGCCAGCCAGCAGGTGGAAAGCATGACCCTGTATCGGGCCGAACGACGAGCGCCTTGACCGCAGCGCTCAGCGCGCCCAGGCCGGCAGCTCGGTGCCGATGCCGAGCACGAAGCGGCCCCAGGTCGAGAACACCAGCGTCACCAGGATGGCGAGCACGAGATCGAAGACGAACCCCGCGCGGGCCATGGTCGTGGCCGGGATCTCGCCCGTGGCGAAGACGATCGCGTTGGGCGGCGTGGCGACCGGCAGCATGAAGCCGTTCGAGGCCGCGATGGTCGAGGGCAACATCGTCAAGAGCGGTGACAGACCGGCCGCGGCCGCGGCCTGGCCGACGATGGGCAGCATGACCTGGGTGGTGGCCACGTTGGAGGCGAGCTCGGAGACCGCGGTGACGAACAGCACCAGCGTGAGCACCACGACCCAGTCGGGCTTGCCGGCGATCCACGGCGCGAGCTGCTGGCCGATCACCGCGTCGAGGCCGCTGGAACGGAAGGCTCCGGCGAGGGCAAAGCCGCCGCCGAAGAGCAGCAGCACGTCCCAGGGCAAGCTGCGCGCGGTCTGCCAGTCGAGCAAGGCGCGGCCGCGCTCGCTGCCGCTCGGGATCAGGAAGCACGCCAGCGCCAGCGTCACGGCCACGGTCGCGTCGCTCACCGGACTGCGCGCCAGCGTGCCCTTCAGCAGGTCGCCCCAGCCTTGGAAGGTGAACGCGCCGAGCTCGAGGTCGGCGCGCGTGACCCAGGCCAGCGCCGCCAGGGCGAACACGCCCGCCATGCGCTTCTCGCCCGTGGTCCAGGCTCCGAGTGCGCGCCGTTCGGCCGCGACGACCTCGCTCGAGCGCCCGAGATCGGCGGGCACCGCGAACAGGACGCGCGTCAGCAGCCACCAGCCGACGGGCAGGAACAGCAGCACCACCGGCAGCCAGGCCAACGTCCACTGCACGAAGCTGAGCTCGGGCGCGTCCGGATAGCGCTCGCGAAACTGCCCCAGGAAAATCTGGTTCGGGGCCGTGCCGACCGGCGTGGTGATGCCGCCCACCGAGGCCGAGTAGGCCACGCCCAGCAGCAGCGCGCGCGCGAAGGCCGCCCGTGCGCGCGGCTCGCAATCCGCGAACGAGGACAGGATCGCCAGCGCGATCGGCAGCATGAGCAGCGTGGTCGAAGTGTTGTTGACGAAGGCCGAGAGCGCCGCCGTCGCGCACATCATCCCCAGCACCAGGCGCCGCGGCTGCGTGCCCACGCGCGCGAGCACGAACAGCGCCATGCGCCGGTGCACGTTCCAGTGCTCGAGCCCGCGCGTGAGCAGGAACGCGCCCAGGAACAGGAGCACCAGATCGTCCATGTAGAACGGCGCCACGGTCTTGGCGTCCAGCGCGCCCAGGAAGGGCAGCAGCGCCGCCGGCAAGAGCGAGGTCGCGCCCACGGGCAGGGCCGAGGTCAGCCACCAGGTCGCGGTCCAGGCCGCGACCGCGGCCACGCGGCGCTGCGTCGGGTCGAGCCCGGAGGCGGGCCACAGCAGCAGCAGCAGGAAGAACAGCGGCCCGAGCGCGAGCCCCGCGCGGGCCAGGGCCGGGACGCGCTCGTCGAACTCGGGGGCCGAGGTCGAGCTCATCGCGTCTCCGCCGCCAGCCAGCGCAGGTAGGAGGCTGCGACGGCGCTGGGCGCGAGCACCACGAACTCGGGGCACTCGTAGGGATGTTCGGCGCGCACGTGACGCTCCAGCGCGCGCAGGCGTGCGGCCGTGGTCTTGATCACCAGCAGGGTCTCGCGCGCCGACTCGATCTTTCCGCGCCAGCGGTACTGCGACGCGAGCCGCACCGAGCTGACGCAGGCCGCCAGGCGAGCGCCGACCAATCCGCGCGCGAAGGCCTGTGCACCGCGCGGCGGATGCGTCACCAAGACCACGCGCGCACTGGCCATCGCTCAGCGCCGCAACAGGAGGTCGCGCACGACGTGGCGGAAGATCTGCGGGTTCTTGCGCAGCCGGCGGGTGCTGTAGGCGCGCCATTCGGGGCCGAAGGGCACGTACACGCGCACGCGCTCGCCGCCCGCGCTCCAGCGCTCCCACAACGCCTCGCGCACGCCCAAGAGCACCTGGAACTCGTAGCGCTCGCGGGCCACGCCCAGCTCGCGGCACAGCGCGATCAGGCGCTCGGCGAGCAGTTCGTCGTGCGTGGCGAAGGACAGGCGCGCGCCGCGTTGCAGGAGCTGGCGCGCGGCCGCGACGTAGGCCTCGCGGATCGGGCCGGGTTCGGTGTGGGCGATCTCGGGCGGCTCGAGGTAGATGCCCTTGACCAGGCGCACCCACAGGGAACCGGCGGCCAGCGCGGTGATGTCGGCCGGCGTGCGCAGTAGGCGCGACTGCAGCACGAGGCCGACGTTGGTGTGGCGCGCGCGCAGGCGCTCGAAGACGCGCAGCGTCGCGTCGGTCGTGGTGTGGTCCTCCATCTCGACGCGCAGCCCGAGCCCGAGCGGCGCGCAGTGCCGCGCGAGCTCGTCGTAGAGCTGCGTGCACAGCTCCTCGGACAGGCGCAGGCCGAGGTGCGTGGGCTTGACCGACACGTAGCAGTCGAGCTTGCGCTGCGCCAGCGCGCTGGCGGCGGTGCGATAGGCCGCGCCCACCGCGCGCGCGGCGCCCTCGTCGAGCACGTCCTCGCCCAGCACGTCGATGATGCCCGCGAAACCGCGCTGCTGTAGCTCGGCGAGCTTGATCAGCGCGTCGGACAGCTCTTCGCCGGCGATGTAGCGCGAGGCCAGCTTGCGCATCAGCCAGCGCGGCAGCATGGGCAGCGTGGACAGGGCGGCGCGGTCGAGGAGGCTCATCGGGAGCGCGGGATTGTAGTGAGCGCCCCGGCGGGCTCCAGCCTCGGCGGCGCTACTTCCCGAGCGCCGCTACTTCCCGACCGACAAGCGTCGCGCCAGGATCTCGGACAGCACGCCTGTGCGCAGGATCTTGTCCTGGGTCACGCGGAAGTCGTACTCGACGCGATACCAGGTGACCTGCTGGTCCTCGAGCACGGCGTAGCAGGCGCGGTTGTCGCCGTCGCGCGGCTGGCCGGTCGAGCCCACGTTGATGAAGTAGCGCTTGCCGGGTTCCAGCGACACGACGAGCTCGGTGGCGCCCTCCAGGGCGCGGAAGCGCAGGCTCTCGTCGTGGATCCCGGGCTGGTGCGTGTGGCCGGCCACGCCGACGCCCTCGAAAGTCTCGAAGATCGCGCGCAGCTTGTCGGGGTTGAGGATGCCATCGGTCGAGAGCACGTACTCGCGCACCGGATCGCGCGGCGAGCCGTGCACGAACAGGAAGCGGCCCTCGTTCAGCTTGAGCGGCAGGTTGCGCAGCCACTTCCAGCGTGCGCGCTTCTCGCTCGAGCTCCACCAGCGCGGCTGCATGCGCTTCTTGGTGTAGGCGATCGCGCCGCGCGCGTGCGGGTTGAAGTCCGAGGCGTCGCGGAAGAGCGCTTCGTCGTGGTTGCCCATCAGACACCAGCGCGCGTGACCGCGCACCAGGTCGACGCAGAACTCGGGATCGGGCCCGTAGCCGATCACGTCGCCCAGGCACACCAGGTCCGTGACGCCGCGGCGGCGGATGTCGGCGAAGACGGCCTCCAGCGCTTCGCGGTTGGAGTGCAGGTCGGAGATGATCGCCAGCTTCATCGCGCCGGCTCCCCGCCGCCGGCGCCGCGCTCCAGCTGCTCCAGCGTTGCCTGGAGGAGCTGCTCGCGCAGCGCGCCGAGCGGCCCGTGGAGGGTCGCGCCCGCGGCCTTGACGTGGCCCCCGCCGCCGAAGCGGCGCGCGAGGCGATTCACGTCGAACTCGGTCTTGCTGCGCGCGGAGAGCTTGCACACGCCCGGCTCGACCTCGCGCAGGTACAGCACGACCTCCACCGGCCCCACCCCGCGCACCAGGTCGAGCAGCGGGTCGGCGTCCTCGAGCGGCGCCTCGCCGCCGTTGCCCAGCGGTTGGTGCGCGATCGCCAGCCGTCCGCCGGCAAAGTACTCGAGCCGCGCGAGCACCGCGCCCAGGGCGCGCGGCTCGCCCACCGGCCGACGCTGGTACAGCGCCCCGAAGAGCGTCGCCGGCTCGACCCCGAGGGAAACCAGCTCGCCCGCCAGACTCAGAGTCTCGGCGTCGGTGTTGCTGTAGCGGAACCAGCCCGTGTCGGTCACCAGCGAGGTAAAGACCGCCATCGCGCCCACGCGGTCCAGTGGCGCCCCGAGCGCGCGCAGGATGCGCCGCACGAGCAACCCGGTGGCCGCGGCGCGTACGTCCACGTAGCAGGCGTCCCACCAGGGACGGCCCTCGTAGGGGTGGTGGTCGATGACGAGCTTCTTCGAACCCGCGCTCGCCAGCGGCGCGGCCATCGAGCCGGTGCGCGAGAGCTCGTTGAAGTCGAGCAACACGACCACGTCGTGGGCCGGCAGCGGTCCGCCGCCGTACACGGCGTAGGGCAGCTCGCGCGTCAGGTAGTCGAACACCGCCGGCGGCGGATCGGCATTGAGGATGCGCACCTCCTTGCCGAGCGCCTGCAGGCCGCGGGCGAGCGCGCCTTGGGCCCCGATGACGTCGCCGTCGGGGCGCACGTGACCGACCAGCAGGAAGCTGCGTTCCGAGCGCAGCACGCTTAGCGCCCGCTCCTGTTCCTCGTCGGGGGCGGTGGGATCGGGTGTCATCGGCCGGAGAAGCCAGCAGTGTACGGGAGAGACGTCGCTTGCTCGCTACCCGATGGTCCTTGGCAGCCTGGCGGCGTCCCACTTCGACAGCGATCCCTCTGGTGCGCGCTCTCCGGCGCCGGGTCCCGCCCTCACGTCCAGGGGCGACCGCCCACGAACACGCGCCCGACGGCGGGAACGCCCGCGGTCAGCTCCTCCAGCGCCGCTTGGCGCGAGCGAGCGACGAGCTGCCAGGCCACCAGGTCCGCCGCCGCGCCCGGGCGCAGGTGCCCGAGCTCGGGCCAGGAGAGCGCGCGCGCGCCGCCCTCGGTGGCGGCGGTGAACACTTCCTCCGGTGCCAAACGGGGATGGCTGGCGCGCAGCAGCGCCATCTCGCGGCGCAGGTCGAGGGCCGTGTTGCTGGCCAGGGAGTCCGTACCCAGCGCGAGCGGGATGCCCGCGGCGCGGCAGGCGGTGAAGGGGAAGCGCGCGCGTCCGAAGTAGGCGTGCGTTCCGGGACAGTGGACCAGCGTCACCCCGCGCTTGGCGAGCAACGCGAGCTCGCGCGGCCGCGCATCGTTGCCGTGCACGAGCGAGGTGCGCGGCGTCAGCAGGCCGGCCTCGTCCAGCAGCGCGAGACCGGCTCGTCGGGGCGCGCTCGGCAACAAGGCCGCCAGCGGACCGGTCCCGTACTCCAGCCAGGCACGCTCCGCGGACGTCTCGGCCCAGTGGATGGTGAGCGCGAGGCTCCGCCGACGAGCGAGCGCGTGCGCCTGTCGCAGGAGCGCGGGAGAGCTCGTGTAAGGCGCGTGCGGCGACAAGCCTTCGCGTACGCGGGCGCGCGGGCGCAGACGGGTGCGCACTCCGGCGAGGGCCGCGCCGGTGCGCGCGGGATCCCAGGCGTCGAGGATCTCGCGGTACACGACCAGGCGCGGGCCAAGCTCGGGCGCGAGCCGTGCGCAGGCCCCCGATGCGTCGATGTCGCCCACGGCTGTAGTGCCCGTGGCGAGCAGCGCGCGCGCACCGGCGCGCACCGCGCGCGCGAAGTCGCCGCACGCGAGCCGCTGGCGCGCGCGCACCAGCGCTCCGATCCAGGCGGAAAAGCCGGCATCCGCGGGCAGCCGCCCGAGCAGCGCGCCCAGCTCGAGGTGCGCGTGGGCGTCGATCAGGCCGGGCGTGAGCACCAGCTCGCCGAGCTCGAGCACGCGTCCGGCGTGCCCGCGTCGCGCGCGCCTCACGGCCGCTCGCGAGCGCAGCACTCCGCGGACGGAACCGCCCTCGATCCACAGCCCGCCGTCCGCGATCCAGGTGCGCGGGTCGAGCAGGAGGCCGCGCGCGGCGAGGATCAATCGGGCTGGATCGTGACCGTCAGGCTGTCGACGCCGTCGATCTGCGCAAACTCGGGCTGGCTGGCGTCCCACAGGATGACGAAGCGGAAGAGGTTCGGCGTGAGCGACTCGTCGCCGAAGAAGTCGTTCAGCTCCTGCGGATGCGAGACCCAGTCGGTCAGCGAGCCGAGCGCGAGCGGGCTGGACACGCCGGTCTCGGGCACCGCGCACGGGTCGATGAGCACGCCCGACGCGCGCGCACCCTGGAAGCGCACGAGCACGGGAGCCGTTCCGAACGCCGCGCCGAAGACCTGCTCGAGCGTGGTGCCCGGCGGAAAGAGGTCGTTGTCGCCGCGGTAGGACTGGGGGTTCGTCTGACCGTCGATGAGCAGGCTCATGTCCCAGCCCAAGCCGCCGACGTCGTCCTCGAAGGCCAGCCGGAAGAAGTTCCCGCTCGGACGGATCCAGCAAGACTGTGCGCCGCTCCAGCCGTCCGGAGCATCCGTGACCGGAGTCCAAACGGCAACGGAGAAGATGTCCTCGATGTCCTTGTCGTTGCCGTACTGGCTGCGCAGGACGCTCTCCAGCGGATTGACCTTGGACTCCTCGTTGGCCAGGGTAGGTGCCAGGGTGGCCTCCATGCGCAGAAAACCGGGGCTGCCACGGCCACCGCTGGAGGGTTGCAGCGGGTACGGGCTGCCGACGCCCTCACCGCCCTCGCCACCCGAGATGTTGATGCGGTTAGGGATGGCCTGGATCTGCACCAGGGGAGACTGGAGCAGCACCGCGCCGCCCGCGCCGGCGCCGCCAGCCTGCGCCAGGTCGCTCGGATTGTCGGGTTCCGGCGGATAGGTGCCACTGCCGCCGTCGCCGCCCGAAGCGTTGATCACGCCATTCAGGATGATCCGACGGCCGGCCGCCAGCTGGACGCCGCCCGCGCCGCCGCCGCCGCCCGCGCCGCTGTGGGCGAAGTACGCCGCGATGCGCAGGGGGCTCCCCTGGGGCACGGCGATCGAGCAGTTCACCAGCGCAAGGCCGTTGATGATCGTGCGCTGGATGTGAGCGCCGCCACCGCCGCCACCGCCGCCGCCGCGCAGGAAGCCCAGGAGGGGCGACAAGCTGCGGACGGCGCTGTCGATCAGCAGGTCGTCGCTGTCGCCGCCCAGCGCATCCGGAGCGAGCGCGGGGAACGGCGGAATGCCGCCGAACACAAGGTCTCCGAGCCCGCCATCGAGCGCGTAGGCGCCCCCTCCGCCGGGTGCCGACTGGGCCATGTAGCGGCACTCCTGGTACACCTCCGGCTGCAGACCTCCGATGTCGGCCGGGGCCAGCGGCATGTGCAGGCCCGGGGCGGCCGTGGTCGGTTGAGGCCAAGCCAGGCCACCCGCGCCGCCCGCGACTGAGGTGGTCGGAGCGAGAGTGTTGGGAAAGGGGATGCCGCCGCCATCGCCACCGTTGACGAACACGTAGGTGGCGGGATCGAGCACGTTGCTCGGGCCAATGCCGGGATTGGCCACCCCTCCGATAAGGACGAAGTTAGTGCCGTCCGGACGGCTGCCGCCGTCGCCTCCAGCACCGCCGCCCGCGCCTGATTCGCCGCCTACTCCACCGAGAAGCGTGGTCGAGTCGTGCAGCACGCCGTTGCCGCCCGAGACGTCGATGACGCCCTCGACGACGCACTCGCCGCGGACGTAGACCCGCGCCGGATTCGAGCCGACCAAGCGCAGCACGGCGCCGGCATCGATGCGCAGGCGCGCAAACTCGAAGACCCCGCCCGTGACCACCAGGTTCACGGGCCGGTCGATGACGTTGATGGGATTGAACAACGCCGTATTGGTGATGGCACTGAAGTCCTCGACGTCAGTGTTCAGCGTGACCGTCTGGCCAGCCAGGACGACGAGGTCACCCAGGCGGCCCGAGCCTCCGCCCGGCCCCGTGGCCAGGAGCCCCGCGCCCCACGCGCTGCCCGAGCGCACCGAGTCGCGGCGCGCGGGATCGACGAAGGGCTCCTCGATCACCAGCGGATCGAAATCGATCTTCTCCGGAGTGAACGTGATCGTCCCGGGGTTGATCAACGCATTGCCGCCCAGGTCGCTGATCTGCGGCGAGAGCACGATCACGATCGCGCGCGGGCTGGCGAGGTTGGAGCCCGCCGAAGGCAGCCCGCTCGCGGGCGTGAAGATCAGCGTCGTGCGCAGCGCGCTCTGGTCGAGGGTCAGCGTGAACGACCCATCGAGGGGCACGCGGTCGTTGGGGTCGCTCACGTCCCCGTCCGCGTCCACGAACGTGGTGATGTTCGTGGACTGCCCGGTGACGGGATTGGCGAGCGTGGCTGGATTCATCAGGTCGTCGAAGACCATCCGCACCGGACTGCCGCGATACACGTCCTGAGCGCCAGTTGCCGGAACGTCGACGTTGAAGGTGAGCGGATCGCCGTTCGCATCGCGCGTCGCGACCGTGTCCACGGTCACGTTGACGCGCGGCCGACCGGGCTTCGCGTCGAGCACGCCGCGCGATGCGACCAGCGTGCACTGCAGGCGCGTCTTGTTCGGCGAGCCCGTGCTGTTGCGGATGTAGGGACCGAGCGGGTCGAGCACGACTCCCGGCACCTTGAACAGATAGGTCCTGCCTTCGGTGAGGCCGAAGATCGGGAAGCCTGCCGAGTCGAAGGTGAGCTGCGGCCGGTAGATGAGCCGGGTGGGCGCGCTGGGGGCGACCGAGAAGGTGCCGGCCGGCGTCTTGCCCGTCCCGATCTCGGTCACCTGGAACGAGTTGTTGCTGACCGTGGTCGCATCGATCGCGCTGGTGAAGTCGAGCCAGATCTCCTGGTTGACCCACACGTCCGTGACGCCGCAGCTGATCTGCGAGCCCGGGTTGCCGCCGGAGTCCGTGCAGCCCAGCGAGCACTCCTTGATCGACATGGCGGAGGAACCACCCCCGCCCCCTCCGCCGCAACCAGCGGCCGGGACGAGGAGCGCGGAAACGAAGAGCCGACCCCAGAGAGAAGGGAACCGCGAGTTCATGTGAGCTAGCCGGGCGACAAGTTCGGGAAGCAACCGGGCAAGGACCGCAGGACCTTCCTCTGGCGCTTCCTACAGGGGGGCAGGCACTATAGAGGCCCCCCGCGAAGGACCGCCAGGGTTTCCGGGCTGACCGGGCATCTGGTTATACAAACGGTGTACCGCGGTAACCGACCCGAGGCGGGGCAGAAGTTCTTGTCCGCACGCGCCGCACGACTGATTCGAGCGCTCCCGCACGTTCCTTCTGCGCGGCTGAGAGGTAGAACGAGCCTCTGTGCGGAACGGCACGCCCATCGCGGTTCCACCTCCGAATGAACGCATCGCGCTCTATCTGCTTCGCCTTCGCTCTCGCCTCGGCCCCGCTCCTGGTGAGCGCCTGCAATCCCGCCGCTGGCGGCGGCACGCACGCCGTTTCGCTGGGAGAACCGCAGCGCGACATCCAGGACCTGATCACCGCCCTCACCCCTCCGCCGCCCACCTCGATCCCGGTGGTGAAGAACGAGTGGTTCGTGACCCGCAAGCGGACGCTGGAGCGCCTGCGCGAGGGCGATGAGGCCCACGGGTTGGAGGCCCTGCGCGTCCTGAGGGAAGCCCCGCCCGCGCTGGCGGAGGTGCGCTCGGGGCTCTTGGACATCGCCGCCCACACGGCCCCGCGGGTCGCCGAGGAGCTCCTGGTGAGGCTCACCACCACCTTTGGCGAGGATCTCGGGGTGCGCAAGAACGCCTGCGAGCTGCTCGGCGCGTGCTGTCCGCCGAAGGCCATCGAGGTGATCGAGCCGATCCTGCGCGAGCGCTACGACGATCGCACCTATCCGCCCGAGGAGAGCATGCTGAGCGCCTGGCTGGCGGCGAACAAGGCGCTCGAGCTCGACCCGACGCCGCTGCTCGCGCTGGTCGCGACCGACATGCACCGACCGCAGGACGTGCGCCACCTGGCCACGCGCGCGCTCGGCCTGCGCGATTCGCCCCTCGCGCGCCAGGCGCTGCAGACGCTGCTGGTCGAGTCCAGCGGCAACGGCTACATCCGCCGCCTGGCGCTGCAGTCACTGCGCGACATCCTGCCCAAGGAGGAGTTCTGCGCGCTGGCGAAGTCGATCCAGGACAAGGAAGCCGATCCGCAGATGATCGACGTGCTGGAGAAACACCTGGAAGCCAGCTGTCGCTGATCAGCACGTGCGACGCCCGCAACCCGAACGCACCGCGGAGACGCGGAGAGCGCGGAGCGCCGCGGAGGAAGAACGGAAGAGAGGCGGAAGACCTCGGATCGTCGGATTCCAGAAGGCTGAACCCCGGAGGCCCATGCTCTTTCCTCCTCCGCGAGTCTCCGCGCTCTCCGCGTCTCCGCGGTGCGCTTTCCTCCGCTCCAGGAGCCCTGCTCGCCGTGCAAGGGGCCGACGAATCGAAGATCGTCGGATGACCACAGGATGATCACCGACAGCCACGCGCACCTCTACTGGAAAGACTTCGAGGCGGATCGCGAGGCGGTGCTGGCGCGCGCGCGCGCTGCGGGCGTCACGCGCATGATCGTGGTCGGGACGGACGTGGCCACCTCGCGCGCCGCCTTCGCGCTGTGCGCGGGCGAGGCCGAGCTGTTCCCCACCGCCGGCATCCATCCGCACGACGCCGAGCGCGCGCTGGTGGCCAGCGAGCGCGCGGCCATCGAGGAGCTGTGTCGCGCCCCCGAGTGCGTGGGCGTCGGCGAGACCGGCCTGGACTGGTTCAAGAACTTCGCCCCGCGCGCGGCGCAGCTCGACAACTTCCTGTGGCAGCTCGACCTCGCGCGCACCCTCGACAAGCCGGTCGTGATCCATTGCCGCGACGCGCACGAGGACACCGTGCGCTGCCTGCAGCAGTTCCCGGGTGTGCGCGGGGTGATGCACTGCTACTCGATGGGACCCGACGAGCTCGCGCCGTACCTCGCGGCGGGGCTCTGCATCTCCTTCTCGGGCGTCGTCACCTATCCGAAGAACGACGCCAACCGCGCCGCGGCCGCAGCGGTGCCGCTCGAGCGCCTGCTGATCGAGACCGACTGCCCCTACCTCGCGCCCCAGGGCCGGCGCGGCAAGCGCAACGAGCCGGCCTTCGTGGTCGCGGTGCTGGACGAGCTCGCGCGCGTGCGCGCGACGAGCGTGGCCGAACTGGCGCGCTCGACCAGCGCCAACGCGACGCGCTTGTTCGCCTTGCCTTCCGCAACCGGGGGCGGCTAAAAGCACGCGGGGCGGTGCCGATCGCTCGGCACCGCCCCGCGGAAGTAGCAATCGAGATCGAGGCTTAGTTGCCGACGATCGTCCAGACGTTGGTGTCGGTCGCCGTCAGGCCCTGGGCCGTGATGCCGAGCGACGCGCCCATGCCCGTCAGGGTGCTGGCACCCGAGGAGTCGAAGGCCGCAAAGTAGGGAGGCGCCGCCGCCAGGCCCTCGTACGGGGCACCGCCGCTGTTCACACCGTCATTGTTGAGGGTCTGCAGCAGGTCGCCCTCCTGGTTGATGAAGAAGACGCGGTTGCCCAGATCGGAAGAGC
>SIAI01000001.1 GCA_009691855.1 Planctomycetota bacterium
GTTGCCCCAGCACCACGCATCACTCGGTTCCGGCTGGGCGCCGTCCTTGGCCGGGCAGGGTTTGCACCTGCGGGGATCCAATGCAAGGTTTCGAGAGTCACGTCATCTCAGCCTCCTCGCTCGAGCCTTCGCCCAGCGCACGGTTTTCGGACACCACGGCCGCGCGACGCCGGAAACGGGGCAGGGAAGCCGCAGCGTGTGTTGGGGTCCGGCATGGTGCCGGGCGACAGAATTCCGCTGACGCAGGCGGACGACGACGGACGGAGCGCGTGGCGCGACGCGCCCGAGCCGAGCGCGGAAACGCCTGCATTCCACGGGAGAAACGCCACTCTCGACGGCAAGAAGATGGCGGAGGCGGAAGGATTCGAACCCTCGGTGCCTTGCGGCACTGCGGTTTTCAAAACCGCCGCGATAGGCCGCTCTGCCACGCCTCCGGTGGGGCAGAGCCTAGCAGGCCGTTGAGAAAGTCCCTACTGCGGCTTCGCGCGCTTCGCCGGTGCGTCGTCACGCTCGACTTGCAGTATCAAGTCAGGTCGTGCTCAGCGGCCAGGAAGGCCGCCTCCGCCGCCTCGCCTTCGCGTTCCTAGCCCTGACGAAGCGCACCGTGCCTCGCGACGGGACTTTCTCAACGGCCTGCTGGTGGTGTGATTCACGCACAGGGGCCTTTATCCTGAGGTTGCCTGCGTTCGCCGCAAGGCGCGCCGCCGACGCGACTTCGGTGCAAGTCTCGGAGAAGGCGCAACGCCGCAGCGGGCGCAGGCGGCCCGAGACAAAGGCCTCTGTGCGTGAATCACAGCACTAGTGTCCCTTCCCCGAAGTAGCGCCAACAAGGCGCCGTGATGGATCGTCGCTGGCAAGGCGCGCCGACGACGCGTATTCGCTGCAATACTAGGAGGAGGCGCAACGCCGCCAGCGGCGATTCAGTGCGGCGGATTGTTGGCGATACTTCGGGGAAGGGGCACTAGCTAGTCGAGCGAGGCAGCGCACCAAGGGCGCAGGCGCCAACTCAGTCGAACGTGAAGGGCAGGCCGATCGCGTCCAGGTCGGGCGAGAGGCCGCTGTCGATGCTGGAGAGGAAGCTGATACGCAGCTGCAGGTAGCGCGCACCGTCGACGGCGTTGATGTTGTTCGTCCACGTGCGCACGTTGTTCATGTAGCGCACCACGTTGACCAGCAGGGCCCCATCGACGTCGAGCGGCTCGCCGTAGGCGTTGTGGCTCTGCGCGTCGAAGGGCTTCACCTCGGTGCCGTTGAAGCCGGTGGCGCCGCGGTACTCGAACACTACCTGCGTTCCCAGCGGCTGATTCTCGGGCGCGGGTTGCAGCACGGGATCCAGGAAGTCCGGACTCGGATCCTGGGTGTCGATCCAGGCGCTGTGCATGCGACTGACGCGCGTCACGTAGTCCAGCTGGCCGATGTAGAACGCGTTCTCGTTGCTGCGCGCGGTGCGCCGTCCGGGCGGGACCGAGTTCGGGTTCCAGCCGCCCTTGGGGAAGTCCTCGAGGTCGGGTTCGACGCGGATGACGGTGCCGTTGCGGTTGAGGCCGCCGGTCGAGTAGCAGCGAAAGGCCGGCAGGGCCGAGGAATTGATGGCCAGCGAGATGTCGATCGCGTTCAGGCCCACGCCCGTGTTCGACGGGTAGCAGCGGAATTCCATCAACAGGGGGAGGCCGAAGGACGGCACCTCACCCGACCTCGCGATGGTGCCGAAGGCGTTCTCGAGGCCGATCGCGCGCGAGGCCTCGATGCACAGCGGGATGCCGTCGCCGTTCGGACCGGCCTTGGCCAGCACGGCCGTGTCACGCCACGTGTAGCTGGTCAGCGGTCCGTTGCCGCGGTTCAGGGGGAAGGGCACGAAGGTCGTGCCGCTCGGGCCAGCGAAGACGATCGCCTGGCTGAAGGTGTAGCCCAGCGAGCGTTCGTGCACGACCTTCTGCGGCGAGAGCGGATCGTTGAGGATGTTCTCGGTGAACAAGCGCGGCTCGCCCAGCAGTCCGGACGTGAGGTGCTTCGGCAGCAGGTTGTTGGTGATGCACTCGTCCGGCAGGAAGCGGCTGTGCGCCAGGCGGATCTCGAAGTTCTGGTAGAAGTCGCTGATCACCTGACCCGCCGTCGGCGACCAGGCCAGGCCCACGACGTCGATGTTGTACTTGGTCTCGTCACGCACGTTCCAGCCGAGGTCGCAGTAGCGCCACAGCGTCTGCAGCTTGCTGCCCAGCGGCGACAGCGGCGTCTGCACCCCGGAAGGGAAGGGGATCATGATCGCCGGCACCGGGTTGGTGCGGTCGGCGGGCACGGACTGGAAGGCCACCGGCCGCGGGCGCACGCGCCCGGCCGTCAGGTCGTAGAAGAACTGCCCGCGAAAGTCGCGGCCATCCGTCGGCCCGAGCTCTTCGACCTCGTCGAAGCGCACCACCAGGCCGCCGTTCGCCTGGTGCTCGGCCGCGACGTCCATGGAGAACGTGATTTCGACCGGCGCGTCCACCAGGTGGTTGCCGGCCAGGTCGGTGAGCGTGCCGAACAGCAGATGGTAGAGCTCGCCCAGTCCCGCGGTGGGCAGCGGCAGCGTGGGCGTGAGCGTGAAGCGCCGCAGGTCGGCCGATGCGCCGAACGCGCCGATCACGATCGAGTCCGCGGCCGGGACGACGGCCACGTCGCCGCGCACCAGCAGCAGGCTCTCCAGCGCGTTGATCGAGTTCGGATCCATGGGCTCGGTGAAGCGCACCACGATCTGCGCCTCGGGCGCGACGCCTCTCTGCGGCAGCTGCTGCGGCGGGGGACTGAAGGCGATCCAGCAGCCCGTGTCCACCGGCTTCTGGTCGTCGAAGCGCGTCAGCAGCTCGCCCGTCCCGAGCAGGACGCTGGCGCTGCCCACTGGCTCGTCCTGCAGCACGCGCACACGCACGTCGAGCACGCGATCCTGGGCATCGGGCGGCGGGCCCGCGACCAGCACCTCGAGGAAGTTCTGGCCGACAGAACAGATGTCGCCCACTTCCGGCGCGCCCTTGCAGGGCGTGGTGAAGCGCAGATCCACGCGCCAATCGATGCCCGGCAAGCCGTCCGGATCGGGGAGCGCGCCCTCGACCACGATCTGCCAGCCGCTCACGATCGCGGGGGCGTTCAGGTCGAGCAGGAAGCCGTTGTTCGTGTCGCCCGAATTGCCGGAGCGCATTGCGCGCACGATCTCGTGCGTGCCCAGGTCCACCGGGCCGTTCTCGTTCTCGCGCAGCGGCGTCCCGGAGAGCCCGCGCAGCAGCGTGAATTGGCCCGTGCCCGGCGAGAGGCGCGTGGGGATGCGGATCGAGGTGTTGGGCTGGCCGGTCAGGGCAAGGCTCGCCGGCAGACCGTCGGAGTTCAGCTCCAGCGGGATCGGGAAGGAGGCCGCCTCGGTCTCCGACACCGAGCAATCCACGATCACGCGGGTGGAGTGGAACGCGTCGGCGGCGATGCCTCCGTGGTTCGGGTCGAAGAAGATGCGTGCACCGAAGGGCACGACCGGCGGATAACCCGACAGCAGGCGCACGGTCTCGGGCAGTACGCGCAGGGCGTCCTCGTCGTCGTCCAGCAGGTCGTCGAAGCGCAGCACCAGCGCGGCGTTGCGGGCGACGAAGGAGAACGGTTCGCCCGCGCTGCCGTCGTCGTGCTTGGGCAGCACCGGCGCGAGTCCGAGCGCGGCGCGGCGCAGGAGCTCGGTGAAGGTGCCGTTGCCCGCATCAGGCGCGCCGCGCGTGCGGCGCACGATCAGGCGCGTGCGCTGCGTGATCGGGTTGGTCACCAACAGGTAGTCGAATGCATCCGTCTGCACGCTCTCGCCGATCGGGAAGTCGCGGTAGAGCGGCGCGGGCGAAGGTTGGCCGTGCGCGTCCTGATCGTGCACGTCCACCAGGCGCGCCCAGAACATCTCGGCCAGGTGCAAGCGCGTGGAACCGCCACTGACATTCGGATCCACGAAGAACAGCCCGCCGCCCGGTTTGGTCAGCTCCTGTCCGACCGCGCCGACCGCGCTTCCTCCGCCACCACCACCCCCGCAGCCCAGGGGCAAGAGCAGCGCCAAGAAGAGCAGTGCGACTCGTCGGGGACCCCGGCAAGGGGTGTGGGTCCCGATGCGCATCTCTCTATCTAGTCTAGCGCTGACCGGCGGTCTCAACCCATAGAGTGCGCGAAACAACCCCTGCGGGCGCGGGGGGCCACGGCTCGACCTGCCGTCGACGGCCGTCGCGAGGCGAAGCCGCGCTCGCGTCGGCCTCCGCGAAGGGTCAGGGGGCGTCCTTGTTGTCGCTGGCCCGCGCAAGGACGTCTTCGGTCACGCGGATGGGGCACTTGGCGCGCAGCGCCAGGGCGATCGCATCGCTCGGTCGGGCGTCGATCACGGCCGCCTCGCCAGCGCCGTTCATGACGTGGATCTGGGCGTAGAAGGTGTTCTGCTTCAGGTCGACGATGTCGACGCCCTCGATTCGCCCGCCCAGGGCGCGGATGACCTCGAAGGCGAGCTGGTGCGTGAGCGGGCGCTCGGGCTGCTCGCCGTGCACGACGCGCTGGATCTCGCCGGCCTCGCTGTTGCCGATCACGATCGGGAAGGCGCGCGTGCCGCCGACCTCGGCCAGCACGATGTACTGCTTCTCGTCGCGGTCGCGAATGACGATCCGCGTGAGCGCGACGTCGATCCTCTTGGCGGCACTCATGGGCGGAAACTAGGCGCGCCGACGACGCGTATTGGTGGAGGAATACACGCAGGAGGCGCAACGACGCCAGCGCGGCCACGACCCCGAGATGTTCGGTGGACTTCGGCAGCACGACACTAGCCCGACCGACGAGAGCTGTCCATCGGCCCGGCGCCGTGGCGCCCGCGCTGAGCGAGCACGATCTCCTCCAGCGGCCCCTCTTCCTCGGCCAGCAGCCAGGCGCTGGCGCTCTCGTCGCGCCAGCCGCAGGCACGACAGCCGAGGCCTTGCGTGGTGCGCACATCCAGGCGCACGAGCGTTTCGCCGGCGCAGGCTGGGCAACGGCGCTCGGCCTTGCCCGGGAACAGCGCCGAAACGAGGACCCAGCCAGTCGGGACGACCACCAGCGCGCCGAGAACGACCCACAGGAGCGCCAGCGGGCGGCTGAAGACGACGGCCACGCCGCCCAGCACCGCCGCCAGGAAGGCGGCGGGGGCGCACCAGGTGACGAGAGCGGCGCGGCCGTGCGGCGACATGCGGCCAAGGTAGCCGATGGGGGGCGGGAGCTCTCCTGTGCGAGTCCCTACAATCGCCGTTCGCCCTCCGCCCCGCTCCGATGAACGACTCCGCCGCGCGCTCCGAGTATCCCGACAACCCCATGGTCGTGCGCGTATGGCGCGCGGGGCGGGTCGAATCCGTGCACCGCGGCGCGTGGTGCCTGGTGGATCCGGGCGGCGAGGTCCTGGCGGGAGCGGGCGCGCTCGAGCACCCGTACTTCGTGCGCAGCTCGGTCAAGTCGTTGCAGGCCCTGCCGCTGCTGGAGAGTGGCGCGGCCGAGCGCTTCCAGTTCAGCGACGGCGAACTCGCCCTGGCCATCGCCTCCCACGCCGGCGAGCCGTGCCACACCGAGACCGCGCGGCGCACGCTGGAGCGTTTGGGTCTGGGCGTGCGGCACCTGCGCTGCGGCGTCCATCCGCCGACCGATGGCCGCACGCGCGAGGCGCTGCGCGCGCGCAGCGAGGCGCCCAGCGCGCTGCACAACAACTGCTCGGGCAAGCACGTCGGCTTTCTGGCCCTGGCCAAGGAGCTGGGCGTGGCGCCCGCGGCCTACCTCGCGCCTGACAGCGCCGGACAACGCCTGGTGCGCGCCGCGATCGCCGAGCTGAGCGCCGTCTCCGAGTCGACCCTCGATCCGGCCATCGACGGCTGCAGCGCGCCGACCTACCGCCTGGCGCTGCGCAACCTGGCGCTGGCCTTCGCGCGCCTGACCAACCCCGCCGGCCTGCCAAGCGCGCGGCGCGCGCACGCTCAGCGCCTGACGCGCGTGGCGGCCGAGCACCCCGAGCTCATCGGCGGCAACCACAGGAACCTCGACACCGAGATCTCCAAGGCCACGCACGGTCGGTTGTTCGCCAAGATCGGCGCCGAGGCCGTGCACGCGCTGGGCGTGGTCGGCGGCGAGCGCGGGCTGGCGCTCAAGATCGACGACGGCGGCGCGCGTGCGCTGCCGGCGCTGGTGCTGGGGCTGCTCGAGCATCTGGGCCTGGCCAGCGCGGAGGAGCTCGCGCGCCTGGCGCCGCTGCGTGAGGTGCGTCTGCAGAACTTCGCCGGGCTCGAGGTCGGGCACGTCGAGGTGCTGAGCGCCGGATGAGTTCCGCCCCTAGACCGCCGCCGCAGCTTCCCCCCGACGCGCACAAGGGCGACGCGGGCCGCGTGCTGTGCCTGGCCGGCAGCGAGAGCATGCCCGGCGCGGCGATCCTGTGCGCGCGCGCGGCGCAGCGCGCGGGCGCGGGCCTCGTGGCGCTCGGCTGTCTCGATGCCACGCTGCTGACGGTCGTGCCCGCGGCCGCGCCCGAGGCCGTGCTGGTGGACCTGAGCGAGGCCTTCGAGCGCGGCGGGCGCGTGCGTCCCGGCGCGCGTGAACGGCTGCTCGCGCGCGCGCCGCACGCCGTGCTGCTCGGGCCGGGCCTGGGCGACGACGCGCGCACGCGTGCCGTGCTGACGTTGGTGCTGGAGACGTTCGAGGTGCCGTTGGTGCTCGACGCGGATGCGCTCAACGCGCTCGACGGCGCCCCCGAGCGTCTGCGCGCCGCGCGCGCGCCGTGCGTGCTCACGCCGCACCCCGGCGAGGCCGCGCGCCTACTCGGGCGCGAGGTGCCGCGCGAGTCCGCCGGCCGCGCAGCGGCGGCACAAGAGCTCGCCGCGCGCGCGGGCGCGATCGTGTGCCTCAAGGGCCGGGGCACGGTGGTGTGCGCGCCCGGCGAAGCGCCGTGGGTCAACGCCAGCGGCAATCCCGGCCTGGCCACGGCCGGCGCCGGCGACGTCCTGGCCGGGATCCTGGTGGCGTATCTGGCGCTGGTGCGCTCGCTTCCCGATGCAGGCTGGAGCGCGCTCGACGGGGCGCGGGCCGCGGTCTACGTCCACGGCCTGGCTGGCGATCTCGCCGCGGCGAGCCGGGGGGCGCGAGCTCTCATCGCCTCGGACCTGATCGCGGAGCTGCCGGGCGCTCAGCTGCGCTTCGAGGGCGGCGCCGCCACGCCGACCTGATCCTCGCGCGACCGGCCAGGTCCAAGTACTGGCGCGACGCCTGTCCCGTCTGGCCCCGCCCGGGCATTGCTACTATCGAGTTCGAAACAGGAGACATTGCCCATGATGCGTTCTCATCTGCCGATCATCGCGGCCGTTCTGCTCGCTCCGGCCAGCGCCGCTCAGACTCTGTACACGTTCGACGGCGCGCTGACCGTCACCGAGCTCAGCGGTCCGCCCGTCGGGCCCTGCGCGTATCCGAACGGCCCGGTGAACTCCATCTTCCCCGCCGTCGGCGTGTTGTGCCCGGGCCCCGCGCCGTTCCTGCCGCCCCTCGGCGACATCGCGGTCAACGTTGCTACCGACACGATCTACGTCACCAACGGCGCCGTGATCTCGTCCTACACGCGCTTCGGTGTGCATCTCGGGACGGCGATCCCACCTGTGCCCGGACTGACAGGCATGGCGGTCGGGGCCGGGGTGCTGTGGATCACCACCGGCGTTCTCTACGGCGCCGTGCCACTCGGCGCCGGTTGTCCACTCATCCCGCTGCCCTTCGTGATCGGTCCGTTCCCCGTGCCGATCGGGCCGATCTTCGCGGGACCGATCGGCGATCTCGACTTCGAGGCCGCGAGCGGCTCGCTGATCGCCTGCGATGCGGCCGGGCTAGTGGGGAGCTTCATGCCCGGGCCCGTGCCGGTGCTCGGACCCTACGGCGTGTGGCCGACGGCGCCAGCGGGGTGCGTCGGGCCGGCCGGGGTCGGGATCGCCTTCGACAAGGCGCTGCCCGGCACGGGCACGGTCTTCGTGTGCGACGGCGTGCTGATCAGCCGCCAGGTTCCGGGCGGCCTGCCCGCGCCGCCGACTTTCTATTTCCCCGCTCCCGGTGCGTGCATTCCGATCCCGGGCGCCCTTCCCAAGGCCGGTCTGGCCTACGCCGGGCGGCAGATCACCTACGGCTTCGGCCTGGACAACTCCGGCTTGCCCGCGCCCCTCATCGATGCGGTGGGCCAGAGCTTCCTCGGCAACGGCGCCTACGCGATCACGCTGACTGGCTCGGTTCCGGGCAGCACGGCCTTCCTGCGCTACAGCTTCCTGCCCGCCTGTCCCACGCCGTTCGTGCTGGGCGTGCCCCTGTACCTGGGCGTGCCGCGCTTCCCGCTGGCTACTGTGATCGTGGGCGCGGGTGGGACGGCGCTCGTCCCCGCGCCGATCCCGGCCGTGGCGCCGATCCCGCTGAGCGTGTACCTGCAGTGGATCGTGCTCACCGGAGGCTCGATCCAGGTCACCTCGGGGGGCGAGTTCTCGACCGTTTTCCCCTGACGCAAACAGTGTCCAGTGGCCGGCGGCGCGCCCAGCGAGGCGCGCCGACCGGCCTTCTCTTTCTCTACGCGCGGTGGTCGCCGTGCGGGGCACGACGTACCGTGGGATCCTGCATCGATTCCCCATGACGATCACCCCCACGACTCCCTTGAAGACCGAGGGCCAGCCCAACGCCACGCGCGCGCTCGAGATGCCCGAGGGCGCGCAGGCGACGCTCGACGACGGCATCGGCTTCATCGCGCTGGTCGACCGCATGCGCTCCGACGCGGCGCTGAAGGTCGTCAACGCGGCGCGCATCTCGTACCAGAAGCAGAAGGACGAGCTCTCCGAGGACGACCGCAAGCTGGCGCGCTTTCTGTGGGTGCACGGACACACCTCGCCCTACCGGCACTCGTTCTTCACCTTCCACTGGAAGGCGCCGCTGTTCGTCTTCCGCCAGGCCTTCAAGTACCAGGTGGGCTCCACCTGGCGCGAGTACGAGGCCGGCGGCGAGTCGATCTCCCTGGAGGCCTTCGACGTGCTGTTCGACACCGACAAGGGCTGCTCGTGGAACGAGATCTCGGGCCGCTACGTGAAGTGGGCGCCGGAGTTCTACCTGCCGCAGCGCATGCGCGCGAACCCACCGCACGGCAACAAGCAGGCGAGCGTCGAGCTCCCGGCCGACTTCGACCACGCCGGCGAGCGCGCCAAGATGCAGGCCGAGTGCGAAGCGGCCTTCCGGCTCTACCGCGAGCGCCTGGAGCGCGGCGTGGCCAAGGAGCTGGCGCGCATCCTCCTGCCGCAGAACGTCTACACCCAGGCCTACTGGACCGTCTCGCTGCAGGGCGTGATCCACTTCCTGGGGCAGCGCCTGAAGCCCGACGCGCAGTTCGAGATCCGGCGCTATGCCGAGGGCGTGTACGCGCTCATCGCCGAGGAGCTCGAGCGCGTCGGCCTGACGCGCTCGCTGTTCGATGCGGGCGATTTGGGCGGTTAGGGCCCGCGCAAGAACACCTTGGCCGTTGCGCCAGCCCTCGCCGCTGCTGGCGGCGTTGCGCCTCCTCGGAAACCATGCAGGTTGCCTGCGTCGGCGCGCCTTGCCAGCGACGGCGATGGCTGCGCGAGCCCTTGGTTTCCCGTCTAGGCCAGGCCGCCCTTCGTGGATCCAGGCGGCTGGATGCTCGCCTTCGCGCGCGGTGCTAGGCTGCGCGCGCTCGCTGGCCCTCATCCCCGGAGAGTCGCATGTTCGCCAAGTCGCTGTCCGCGTCCATAGCGCTCTTCGTGCTCGCCGTCGCGCCGGCGGCCCAGAATGCACAGCCCGCCGGACCGGGCGGCACGCTCACGGTGGTGAGCACCGCGCCCTCGGCGATCTCGGTCGCGCCCGTGACGAGCAGCATCCGCATCACCTTCGACCGCCCCGTGGCGCTGAACACGCTCGACGCGCGGAACCTGCGCGTCTTCGGGCGCTACAGCGGTGCGCACGCGGGCGCGCTCTCGTTCGAGGCCGGCGGCCGGCGCGTCGTGTTCACGCCCGCCGCGCCGTTCTCGGCCGGCGAGGTCGTGTGGGTGAATCTCGCGCACGGGGTGCGCGGGCTGGACGGCTCGCACCTGCGCACGGCGGGCTTCGCCTTCTCCTTCGGCACGAGCACCCGCGCGTCGGGCGGCACCTTCACCCAGTACGCCTCGCTGTCGAACCGCACGGGCGGAAACCAGACGCGCATCTACGGCGCCAACGCCACCGACCTGAACCACGACGGCTTCCTGGACCTGACCACGGTCAACGAGGTCAGCGCCGACCTGCGCGTGTTCCTGAACCTGGCCAACGGCAGCGGCAACTACGGCTCCTTTCTCACGCCCGAGCCGATCGGCGACGAGGGCAGCCCGAACGAGCCGGCCGACTTCGACAACGACGGCAACGCCGACCTGTGCGTGGCGGCCTCGAACTCGAACAGCGTGTGGGTGCTGCTCGGCAACGGCGACGGCAGCTTCGCGCCGGCGCAGGAGATCCCCGTGGGGCAGGAGCCGCACGGCATCGTCACGCTCGACGTGGACGGCGACGGCGACTTCGACATCGTCAACTGCAATCGCAGCTCGGACAACCTGTCCCTGCTGCTCAACGATGGCCAGGGCCTGTTCGGCGCGGCCGCGTTCTTCTCGGGCGGCGTGAGCGGCGAGTACGGCCTGGCCGCGGGGGATATGGACAAGGACGGCATCACCGACCTGGTGGTGGCCGGCCAGGCGGGCTCGCACATCCACACGCTGCGCGGCAATGGCAACGGCACCTTCACGCCCGTCGGCGCGGCCGTGTCGAGCGGCGGTCAGACCTGGGTCGTGGCGCTGGGCGACGTGGACGGCGACGGCGACCTCGACGCCTCGACCGCCAACTCGGGCAGCGGCACCGCGGGCATCCTCAAGAACTCGGGCGGCGGCGCGTTCGGCGCGGTGACCACCGTCAACCTCGGCGCGCACACGGTCTCGACCGACCTCGGCGACCTGGACGGCGACGGCGACCTGGACTGGTCCGTCTCGAGCTTCGGCGGCGGCTTCTGGCGCCTGTACCGGAACAACGGCAGCGGCAGCTTCGCCTTCTGGCGCGAGATCACGGCGCCCTCGAATCCCTCGTGCTCGATCCTGCTCGACACCGACAACGATGGCGACCTCGATCTGGCGCTGACCGACGAGATCGCCGACGTGGTCGTGCTGATGCGCAATCAATGAGGCTGCGGCGGGACGACGCGGCTGCGTTGTCCGCGGGCAGTCAGGCCCTCGCGTCCGCGGCCGGGACCGCGCGGGCCGCGAACCCGCCCCGGCGCGGGCTCGCGGCTCCGGTGCTCAGCGTCCGACCGCGAACAGTGTGGCGTTGTTGATCGCGAACACGGTCCCGTCCGGGGCCACCATGGTCGGCGTGTAGGCCTCGCCGATGCCGGCCGTGAGCACGACCGTCTCGCTCAGCGTGTTGCTGACGAAGTCCCAGCGGTACAGCTTGCCGTCCTCGCTGTTGACCAGCGCCGAGCGCCGCAGCGGGTCCACCGCGGCGGTGTTGATGCACCACTCGCGCACCGCATTCGGGTAGGTGCCGATGATGCCGATGTCGGGCGTGGGCCCGGCGATGATCAGGACCTCGTCCATCACGTTGGTGCCCGTGACCGGATCGACCATGGAGGTGAGCGGATCCAGCACGGCCATCTTGTTGACGCCGTCGCCGCCGGTGCCGGCGTAGTGGTTGTACTTGGTCAGCACGAGATACGACGCGCTGCCGCCGTAACTCGGTACCGCACTCGTCGGCACGATCGCGGCCGTGTTGTCCCAGCCGAAGGCGCCGGGCAGCTTCTGCGTGCCGAGGTTCGCGTCGTAGTGCAGCATCCAGCCGCGCACGTGATTCGAGTAGAAGGGGTTCTCGAGCACGCCGAAGAAGACGTCGCCGTCGGGCGCGATGCAGGGCGAGGCCGTGCCGTCGTCGGGCAGGTAGGCGTCGTTGGCGGGGAAGGCCCAGTCCTTCAGGCGCACCTTCGACTGCAGCGCCAGCGTGGTGGCGTCGAGCTTCAACAGGTAGCCGAAGCCGAAACCCGAGCCGGCCACGTCGTTGACCGCGACGTACAGGCTCGTGCCGTCGTGCGACAGCGCCGGCGCGCAGTTGTAGACCGGCTTCTGCATGGTCACGTCGCCGGCGGCGCTCGCGGCCGAGACCCACGAGCCGACGCCGCTGGCCGAGATGCGCGCGATGCCGCCCGCCAGCCCGGCCGGGGTGGCGCCGAAGGTCACGAAGCCGAAGTACAGGTTGCCCTGCGCGTCGGCGGTGATCGGCGTGTCGATGAACACGTTGGCGTTGTAGGTGGCCTGGTTCGCCAGATAGCCTGCGAGGCCGAAGAAGGCCAGGCGTTGCACGCTCGCGGTCGGCGCGTCGGCGTCGGAGCGCACCAGGATCGTGCCGCCCACGGCCGGGATCGCGACCGTGTTGGTCGGCGTGAGCGTGCAGCCCACGCTGGGCATCCAGTTGTAGGGCGGCCAGGCGTAGTCCGTGTTCGTGCTCCACACCAGCGCGCCGTTCGCGCTCTTGCGCCCCTGGACCGCGAAGCCGCCGAAGGACCCGGTCTTGAGCGGGAACACGACCGTCGAGCGCTCGCTCGCCATGGGCGTGCCGTAGTGGATCAACAGCGCCGTGCCGCTGTACTGCGGCGCGAGGTCGACCGGTGCCGTCCAGTGGATCTGGTTCAGCGGCTGGCTGCCGACGTGGGTCTGCGCGGCGTGCTGCGGCGAGCGCGCGAAGCCCGGCCAGCCCTTCACCGCGGCGGGCGTGGTGCGCCCCGCGGGTGCGGGCACGGTCGTCACGCGGACGGGCGCTTGCGCCAGGGCGGCGGCGCCCAGAAGCACAGCCGACGTACAGAGGCGGGCGAAGCGGGCGAATCGAGTCACGGGAACTCCGGGCTGTGGGGGGGAGGGCGAGCACTCACTCTACTCGCTCGCGCCGCGCGCAGGGTGTGACCGGGATGAGATTGCTGCGCGCTCGGGTAGCTTGTGTCGCGCGCGATGGAACCCCGCCTCCGACGCTCCGTCCGTGCGCGCTGGGCGCTGCGCGCGCTGTGCGCCGCGCTGCTCGTCGCGAGCGCGGTGCCGGCCTGTCGCAGCGAGTCGAGCGCCGTGCGCCCCTGGTCGGTGCAGCTGCACGTGCACGGCTCCTTCAGCGAGGGCGTGGGCAGCATCGACTCGCACGATCACGAGGCGCGCGAGGTGGGCTGCGACGTCGTGTGGTGGAGCGACCACGACTTCCGCGTGCTGACCTACGAGCACGTCTCGCGCTTCGGCTTCGAGGACTGGACCGAGCCGCTGGAGCGCAACGAGCCCTGGCACCCGCAGCTCGAGAAGTACCTCGGCGACCAGAAGGGCGTGAAGCCGCTCACGCGCCCCGGCCCGCGCGCCGCGGCGGGCTTCACCAGCGAGCGCGTGAGCGAGGGCCAGCGCAGCCTGCGCCTCGCCACGCAGAGCGACGGCGCCGAGTTCACCCCGTTCCTGTTCGGCTTCGGCGCCGAGCGGCGCCTGGAGCGGCGCGCGCTCGCCAGCGGCGTCACCCTGCGGCTCGCGCTGTTCCCCGAGGAGCTCCCGGCCGACGCGCGCGTGGTAGTCGTGGCCGAGCTCTCCGAGCACGCCCCGCGCGACGGCCAGGCCGACTTCCCCGTGGCGCGGGTGCGCTACGAGATCGGCGCGGCGGCCGGCGCGGCGCGAAGCGAGGGCGCGCAGCTCGTCGTGCCGGTCGAGTGCGTCGCGGGACGCTGGAACGAGCTCGCCCTCGCGCTCACCGCGGACGCCGTGCGCGGCTTCCCCGCGAGTCCGGGCGAGGACAACGCGTTGGTGGCGCTCTCGTTCGGCCTGGAGACGCGCAACGGAGCGCGCGCCAGCGCCTGCTTCGACGACCTGCGCATCGAGCAGCAGCGCAGCGGCCCGCCGCTCTACGCGCGCCAGGCCGAGGTGCTCGAGGCGGTGGGGGAGCTCTATCCCGAGCTCGCGCAGCTGCAGGGCCTGGAAGTCTCCTACGACTCGCGGCACCTGAATCTCTTCTGCGAGGACACGCCGCTGCCCGACTACGCCGCGCTGGCCGCCGACTGTCCGCGCGACCCGGACAACCCGTCGCTGGTCGAGGCGCGCGCCTTCCACGCGCGCGTGCTCGCCTGGGCGCTCGAGGAAACGCACGCGCGCGGCGGCCTGGTCTCCTACAACCATCCCTTCGGCGCGACCTTCGAGGACAACGAGAAGCCGCGCACCAACGCGGAGCAGCTCGCGATCCTGCTCAAGAACCGCGCCGAGGGTGCGGACATCCTCGAGGTCGGCTACCGCGACCGCGGTGGCGCGACCCTGGCCGATCACCTGTGGTTGTGGGACCAGGCCGCGCTCGCCGGCCTGCGCCTGGTGGGCACGGGCGTGTCGGACTCCCACGGCGGAGCCGAGAACCGCTGGCGCGGCAGCCCCAACAACTTCGTCAGCTGGATCTGGGCGCCCACGAGCTCGAAGCAGGATCTGATCGAGGGCCTGCGCGCGGGGCGCGTCTATTTCGGCGACCTGGAGCGCTTCGACGGCGAGCTCGACCTCGTGCTCGACAGCGGCGAGCGCATGGGCGCGACGGTGACGACGGGGCGCACCGAGCTCGAGGTCGAGCTGTGCCTCAGCGGCGCGAAGCCCGGCCAACGCCTGGTCGTGGTCGAGTCGGGCGCGGAGACGAAGACCTATCCACTCGCCGACGCCGCGGCGCGCATCCGCCACGCCCTGGCGCTACCTGCGGACGGACCCGCCTTCGTGCGCTTCGAGCTGCGCGACGCGAGCGGCGCGATCGCGCTCTCGAACCCGATCCACTTCGTGCGTCGCGCGACGCGCTGAGGTCGGACTACGGCTTGGGCGCGCCCAGCGAATCGACCTCGAGCGGGGCGGGGAAGCCGGCCGCGGCGAGCTGTTGGGTGATCGCCTCGCGCTCGCCGACCAGCACCACCAGGCACGCGTCCCAGTCGTAGAGGCCCGACTTCGCCAGCGCGTTCGCCTTGGCGAGGTCGATCTGATCGAGGGCGGTCATGTCGCTGGCCAGCGCGTCGAGCGCGCGCCCGTTGCGCACCAGCTCGGACAGCGAGCGCGCCAGGCCGGCGGTGGTCTCGTTGGTCTCGACCAGGCGCGTGCGGCTCGACTCCACGGCCTTTTCGAGCTCGGCCGCGTCCAGACCCTCGGCGTGCAGGCGCGCGAACTCCTGTCGGAACTCGCGCAGCGACTCGCCGGTGTGCGCGGTGACGACCGCGGCCCCGGCGCCGAGCTGGTACTGCGCGCCCTCCTGCGAGACGCGGCTGCGCGCGCCGTAGGTCCAGCCCTTGTCCTCGCGCAGGTTGGCGTTCAGGCGGCTGGTGAAGGTTCCGCCGAAAGCCGTGTCGACCGCGCCGCGCACGGCGCGCGCGAGGCCCTCGGCACCCGGCACTGGACGCAAGATCTGGATCACGGTCTGCGGCGCGTGCTCGCGGTGCACGAAGACGATGCGGTTCGTGAGCTGCGGGCCGAGCGCGGTCAGCGGCGCGGGCGCGGCAGGCAGCGCCTTGGACTGGGTCTCCCAGGCGCCGAAGCGCGCTTCCAGCGCGCTCTGCAGCGCGGCGCGATCGAGGTCGCCGGCGAACACGAAGGCCGCGCGTGCGGGGTCGAGCAGGAGCCCCACGTCGGCGGCCACGCGCTGGCGCTCCAGCGCGCCCACGCTGGCGGCCGTGCCCTCCAGCGGCCGGCCGCGCGGGTCGTCGCCCCCGAACAGGAGTGCGCGCGAGACCGTGCGCGCGACCGCGTTGGGATCGTCGTCGCGCGCGGCAATGTCATTCAGGAGCTGCGTCTTCTCGCGCGCGAAGTCCGTCTCCGCGAGGTTCGGCGCGAGCACCATGTCGCGTAGGAGGTCGAGCGTCTGCGGCAGGCGCGAGGCCAGGCCGCTGACGTCGTAGCCGAGCTCGTTGCGCGCCGCGGAAGCGCCCAGCGCTCCGCCCAGGGCCTCGACGAGCGCGGCGAACTGGGTCTTGTCGCGCCCGCCGGCGCCGGACTCGATCCAGCGCGCCGCCAGCAGCGCCGAACCCGCGCGCTCGGCCGGCAGCGCGCTCTCGCCGCCGGCGACGAGCAAGGAACCCGAGAAGAGTCCGGTGCCCGGGCGCGCCAGAAAGTGCACGGGGATGCCGTTGGCGAGCGTGAAGCTCGTCGGCACCGCGGGCTGGAACGAGCGCCGCGGGAAGTCGTTCGGGCGCTGGTCCAGGGCCGCGGCATCCACGTCCAGCGCGGGCAGGATGCGCAGATCCACCCGTCCGGGGCCGAAGACCGCGCGGGCCACGTCGCGCACGTCCTCGCGCGAGGCATGCGTCCAGCGCTCGAGGTCGCGCTGGAAGCCGTCGGAGACGCCGAAGAAGCGCCGGTAGGCCTGCAGCGCCTCGGCGCGCGCCAGCAGGCTCTCCATGCGCCGCAGGAAGCGCGCCTCCTGGCGCGTGCGCGCGCGCTCGAGCTCGGCCGCGTTCGGCCCGTTCTTCTGCAGGTCGTCGAGCGTGGCCAGGATCTCCTGCTTGATCTGTTCCAGGTCGGCGCCGGGCGCGGCCAGGGCCTCGATCTGGAACACCGAGCCGAGCTCGCCCGACTGCTGGCTGGCATCGACCTCCTGCGCCAGGCGCGTGTCGAGCACCAGGCGCTGCTCCAGGCGCGAGGCCGGGCCCTCGGCCAGGATCGTGGCCAACAGGTCGAGCTCGGCGTCGCCGCGCGCGTACTGCGCGGGCGAGTGCCAGGCGAGGTAGAGCTTCTGGAACTCGACCTGGTCGCTGTCCACCACGCGCACTTCGTCCTTCAGCGCCACCGGCTCGGCCGCGGCGTGCTGCGGCAACGGCCGCGAGGGCAGCGCGCCGAAGGTGCGCTCGATGAGCGGCCGCACCTCGGCCGGATCGAAGTCGCCGGCCACGACCAGCGTGGCGTTGGCGGGCACGTAGAACTCGCGGAAGAAGCCGACCACGTCCTCGACCTTGGCCGCCTCGAGGTCCGCGTGGCTGCCGATCACCGGGTGGTGGTAGGGGTGTGTGCTGGGGTAGAGCGCCTCGGGCAGCAGCAGCTCGACCTTGCCGTAGGGCACGTTCTCGGTGTTCTGGCGGCGCTCGTTGCGCACGATGTCGCGCTGGCGGTCGAGCTTCTCCTGGTTCATGTTGTCGTCGAGCGCGTCGAGGCGCTCGGCGTCCAGCCACAACAGCGTCGGCAGCAGCGACGAGGGCCCCATGCTGAAGTAGTTCGTGCGGTCGGCGCTGGTGCTGGCGTTGTTGGAACCGCCGCCGCGCTCCATCAAGACGTCGAACTGGTTGCCCGGCACGCGCGCCGTGCCCATGAACATCAGGTGCTCGAACAGGTGCGCGAAGCCGCTGCGCCCGCTCGCCTCGTCCTTCGAGCCCACCGCGAACCAGGTGTCGATGACCACCTTGGGCAGGGCGTGGTCCTCGAGCAGCACCACGGTCATGCCGTTCGGCAGCAGGAAGGTCGAGAGCGCTTTGCCCGGGGAGAGCGGGCCCGTGCTGCCGGACGCGGCTGACTCGGGCGCGGGCATCTCGTGTTCGTGCTCGGGCGCGCTGGGCAGCACGCTGGAGAGGCCCGAACAGGCGGAGAGGAGCGCGCCGAGACACAGGAAGGGCGTAGCGTTCATTGGTGGTGCGGGTAGAGGGCCCGGGATTCTGCGCGCAGGCGCGGCGAGCGGCAATCCTCCTCCGGGCCCGTTACGCTACCGCCCATGGTGACCGTCCTCGACTTCCGTTCGCTTTCCGCGGGGCTCGCGTGGTTCGCGGCGCTGCTCGCACCCGCCACGGAATCGCCGCGGCCGAGCTGCGCGCTCGCGCCGGTCGGCGCGCAGGACGAGTTCGCTTCCGCCTTGGCGAAGGAGGGCATCGTCCTGCACCGCGAGGCGGGCGTGCTGTCGATCCCCGTCGCGGTGCAGGTCAAGAGCGAGCTCCTGGAGTACCTCGTGGTCGGGCCCAACGGTGCCGCGCACGAGAGTCTGTTCCTGACGCCCGTGCGCCCCAGCATCCTGAACACGGCGCTGCTGCTCCTGGGCGTCGAGCCGGGACGCAACGCGCACTTCGAGGAGCGCCCCGGCGCGGACGAGCTGGGCCGGCCGAACAAGCAGATCTATCCGCCCGCGGGCGACGGCTTCTACCTCTACGTGGCCTGGCGCGAGCGCGCCGAGGTCTACTTCTTCCGCCTCGAGGATCTGCTGCGCAACCTGGAGAGCGGCCGCAGCCTGGCGCGCCACCGTTTCGTGTACCTGGGCTCACGCTTCGCCGCGCTGAAGAAGGACGCGCCCGAGACGTTCGTGGCCGACGTCGAGGGCAACCTGATCAACCTGGCGTACTTCTTCCAGAGCAACACGCTGCTGACGGCCGTGCCCGAGGAGTGCTACGCGCAGACGATCTGGGCCGCCAACGAGTGGTTGCTGCCGGCCCAGGGCGAGGGCGTGCGGCTGTACTTCGCACGCCGCCCGCTGGCGCAGCTCGAGCCGGCCTGGCTGGCCGAGTTGCCCGTCGCGGGCGCGGGCTCGACGCCGACGGACCCTGCACCGAAGGATGACGCGTCGAAGGACGCCAAATGAAGCGCGCGGCGGCGCCGTGGAACGCCCGTCCGCGCTCGGTGCGCGCGGCCGTGAGCGCGGCGCGGGCCGGGCGGGGCGCGCTGCGCGCGCTCGAGGCGCTGCTGCTGTTCGCGGCGGGGATGCTGGTGACCGCCAGCGCGGCCTTGCTCTCGCAGGCCACGGGGCGCGAGGCGGCGGGCGTGGCCTGGATCGGCGGCGGGCTGTGCGCCGCGGCCTGGTGGCTCGAGCACGCCCTCGGGCTCGGCGCCACGGCGCGCGCCCTGGATCGCCGGCTGGGCGCGCAGGGAGCGCTGGCCACGGCCTTCGAGCTCGAACAACGCCGAACCGAACTGCGACCGCTGGAGGAGCTGCTGCGCCAGCGCGTGCTCGCGCCGCTGCGCCTCGGGCCGCTGCTCGGCGCCCTGCGGCCGTCGTTCTGGGTGCCGCTCGGTGCGCCGGTCGCGGCGGGCGTGCTGTTCGCGCTCGTCCTGAACGCGCGCGGCGCACCGCCCGCGCCCGACGACGCGCGGGTGGTGCTGAGCAGCGCTCTCTCGCGCGCGCTCGACGCCGCCCAGCGCGAGCTCGAGCGCAGCGCGCCCCGCGCCGAAGGCCCGGCGGCGCGCGCGGCCCTGGCCGAGCTGCGCGCCGTCCTGGCGCGCGCGGGTGCGCCCGCGCCCGCCCCCGACGCGCGCGCGGAGCTGGCGCGGGCCGGCGCGGAGCTCGACCGGCGCCTGGCCGAGCTCGGTGTCGCGCTCGAACCGCGCGACGAACTCGCCGCGCCACTCGCCGCGGCACGCCTGTGGCTGGACGCTCTGCGCGCGAGCCTCGCGGCCGGTCCGAACGGGCCCGGTCCGCGCGATGAACACCTGACTCGCGGGCCGGCGCAGGGCACAATCTCGGGCTCGAATCCGGCTCCGAACCCGCCCGCCGACCCCATGCCGAACGCTGCCGCCCCCGTGTCCGCCGACTCCTCCGCCGCGGAGGCCCTCGCGACGCAGCAGGGCACCTGGTGGCCGGCCGAGGACGACGCCGTCGTCGCGCAGTGGCTGGCGCGCTCGCGTGCAGCCCGCGAAGGCGAGGCTCGATGAGCGCGGATTCGACGCGCCTAGGAGTGTGGCTGATCGGCGCGCGCGGCTCGATCTCGACCTGCGTGGCCTACGGTCTGGCCGGCCTGCGCGCCGGGTTGCTCGAGCCCACCGGCATCGCCACCGAGCGCGAGCCTTTCCGGCGCCTCGGGTTGTGCGCCTTCGAGGACATGGTCCTGGGCGGGCACGAGATCGCGACCGGCGACCTCTCGCGCAGCGCGGGCGAGCTCGTGCGCCACGGGATCCTCTCGGGTGAACTCGTGGCCGCGGCCAGCACCGAGGCCGCCGCACTCGACGCGCGCATCCGTCCGGGCGTGCTGGACGTGGCCGACGTCGGGCGCGCCGAGCTGGATTCACGCGCGGCCTCGCTGGGCGGCGTCTCGCCGCGCGAGCGCACCGAGCGCCTGAGCGAGGACATCCGCGCCTTCCGCGAGGAGCACCGCCTGGCGCGCGTGGTGGTCGTGTACCTGGCCTCGGTCGAGCCTTGGCTCGAGGACCGGCCGCACTTCGCGGACCTGGCGCGCTTCGAGCGCGCGCTCGACCAGGAGGGCGTGTTCCCGGCCTCCTCGCTGTACGCCTACGCCGCCTTCCAGGCCGGGGCGGCGTTCGTGAACTTCACGCCCAACCGCGGCAGCTCGCTGAACGCCTTGCGCCAGCTCGCGCGCGAGAAGAAGCTGCCGCACTGCGGCAATGACGGCAAGACCGGCGAGACGCTGCTCAAGACCGTGCTGGCGCCGATGTTCGCGGCGCGCGCGCTCAAGGTGCTCGCCTGGCAGGGCTACAACATGCTGGGCAACAAGGACGGCGAGGCCCTGGCCGATCCGCTGCGCGCCGAATCGAAGCTGCGCAACAAGGACGCGCCGCTGCGCGCGATCCTAGACGACGACGGCCTGCACACGCACGTCTCGATCGACTTCGTGCCCTCGTTGCACGACTGGAAGACGGCCTGGGACTTCGTGCACTTCGAAGGCTTCCTGGGCGCGAAGATGAGCCTGCAGCTGACCTGGAGCGGCAGCGATTCGGCCCTGGCCGCGCCGCTGGTGCTCGATCTCGTGCGCTGGTGCGACCTGGCCCTGCGCACGGGCGAGAGCGGCGAACTCGCGCACACCGCGTGCTACTTCAAGGCCCCGCTGGCGGGTGGCACGCACGACTTCCACGCGCAGTTCGCACGCCTGCTGGCCTACGCCGAACGGAATCTGCGTTGAGCGCCGAGAGTGCCACGGCCGCGGCTCCGCTCGCGCTGGCCGAAGTGCTGCGCGCCGCGCTGGCCGAGTGTCGCGCGCGCGTCGAGCGCTTCCGTTCCGCGCGCGGCGGCGAGCCCCTGGCCGTGCTGCGCGAGTTCGATCGCCTGTTGCAGCCGCTGAACGGCGTCGAGGGTCGCGTCGGGCTATTCGTGGCCGCGCACCCCGAGGCCGAGGTGCGCGAGCGTTGCGAGGGCTTCGAGCGCGCGCTGGCCGAGCTGCGCACCGAGCTCTCGCTGGAGCGCGGGTTGTTCGAGCGCCTGGTCGCGCTCGACGAGCGCGAGCTCCCCGAGGGCGAGCCGCGGCGTCTCTTGGGCCACGCGCTGCGCGACTTCCGCCGCAGCGGCGTCGACCGCGATGCGGCCACGCGCGCGCGCCTGCGCGGCCTGCAGGAAGAGCTGGTCGTGCTCGGCCAGGAATTCGACCGCAACATCATCGCCGGCGGGCGCGAGCTCGTGATCCACGAGGGGCCCGCGGCCCTGGACGGCCTGCCGGCCGACTTCGTGGCCGCGCACCCGCCGCGCGCCGACGGCACGCTGGTGCTGGGCACGGATCCGCACGTGCGCATGGCCTTCCTGACGTACGCCACGCGCGGCGACCTGCGTCGCGAGTACTACCAGGTGGCGACCAACCGCGCCGTGCCGCAGAACCTGGGCGTCTTGCCGCGGCTGCTGGCCAAGCGCCACGAGCTGGCCACGACGCTGGGCTACGCGCATTGGGCCGACTACGCCACCGAGGACAAGATGACGCGCTCGGCCGCTGCCGCGCGCGGCTTCCTGGAGCGCCTGCTCGACAAGGTGCGCGTGCGCGCGCGCGCGGAGCGCGACGAGCTGCTTTCCTTCAAGCGCCGCCGCGAGCCCGCGGCCACGGCGGTGTTCGAGTGGGAGCGCGCCTACTGGCTGGAGCAGGTCAAGGCCGAGCGCTTCCAGCTCGACAGCCTGGCACTGCGCTCCTACTTCCCCTTCGCGCGCGTCAAGCAGGGCGTGCTGGACACCGCGGCCGAGCTGTTCGGCCTCGAGTTCCGCCGCGCGCGCTCGGCCGAGGTCTGGCATCCGTCGGTCGAGTGCTGGGAGCTCCACGAGGGCGGCGAGCTGCGCGCGCGCTTCTACTTCGACCTCTTCCCGCGGCCCGGCAAGTACAAGCACGCGGCCATGTTCCCGGTGCAGGACGGCCTCTCCGGCGAGACCCTGCCCGAGGCCGTGCTGCTGTGCAATTTTCCCGAGCCCAGCGCGGGTGATCCGGCGCTCTTGCTGCACGACCAGGTCACGACCTTCTTCCACGAGTTCGGGCACCTCCTGCACCACGTTCTGGCCGGGCGCGGGCGCTGGCTCGCCTTCGCGGGCATCGCCACCGAGCGCGACTTCGTCGAGGTGCCCAGCCAGCTGTTCGAGGAGTGGGCCTGGGATCCGGCGGTGCTGGCGCGCTTCGCGCGGCACGTCGACAGCGACGAGCCGATCCCGGCCGAGCTGGTGCGCAAGCTGCGCGCGGCCGAGGACTACGGCAAGGGTCTCACGACCGAGACGCAGCTCTTCTACGGGCTGCTGGCGCTCGGCTTCTACGATCGCGATCCGCGCGCGCTGGACCTGAGCGCGGAGATGATCGCGCTGAAGGAGCGCACGTGCTGCCTGCCGCACACGGACGGGACGCACTTCCACGCCTCGTTCGGGCACCTCAACGGCTACTCGGCGCTCTACTACACGTACCTGTGGTCGCTGGTGATCGCCAAGGATCTCTTGACGACGTTCCAGGAACGGATGATGGGGCGCGAGGCGGCGCTGCGCTACCGGCGCTGCATCCTGGAGCCGGGCGGCGCGCTCGATGCGGCGGAGATGGTGTGCGAGTTCCTGGGGCGGGAGTACGAGTTCGCGGCTTTCGAGAGGTGGTTGGTGGAGTAGGGCGGGGCGCTTCCCCACACGCCTAGTGTCCCTTCCCCGAAGTAGCGCCAACAATCCGGCGCACTGAATCGCCGCTGGCGGCGTTGCGCCTCCTCCGAGTATTGCAGCGCATACGCGTCGTCGGCGCGCCTGGCCAGCGACGATCCATCACGGCGCCTTGTTGGCGCTACTTCGGGGCAGGAACACTAGCGCGGAAACTCCTCGGCCTCCCAGCGCGCCACCCGATCGAGCAGCCCCTCGAAGACCTGCTCATCCGTCCGCCCGCTGCGCTTGAGCAGCGCGAAGCCGTGGTCCGCGCCCTCGATCACCTCCAGCGTCGCGCGCCCGCCGTAGCGCGCCAGCGCCGCGCGCAGGAGCTCGAGCTCGGCGAACTCGTCGCGTGTGCCCTGCAGGAACAGCGCCGGCTGCGCGAGCGCGGGGAAGTGCTCGCTGCGCAGCTTCGCCGGTTCTCGCGGCGGGTGCAGCGGATAACCGAACAAGACCAGCCCCGCGCAGGGCTCGCCCTTGGCCGCGACCAGCGTGGACACGCGCGCGCCGAGCGATTTTCCTGCCAGCAGGATGCGCTGCGCGCCGACGCGCTCGGCCAGCGCGGCGCGCGCGGCGCAGTGCGCCTGCTCCAGGACCGGCGTGCGGTCCGGCGCGCCGCCCTTGCCTTCGCGCAGGGCGCGCTCGCGATAGGGATAGTTGAAGCGCATCACCGCGAAGCCGCGCGCCGCGAGGCCGGCGCCGAGCGCCACCATCCAGGGCGAATCCAGGTGGTAGCCGGCGCCGTGCGCGAGCAGGAGCGCGCTGGCGCGCGTGTCGCGTTCGGGGCGCACGAGTTCGCCCGACAGCTCGCGCTCACCGGCGGCGAAGACGAATCGTTCGCTCGACATGCTTCGAAGGTAGCACCTGCGTAGACTCCTCGGCCCCGTGCACCGCCCGCCGCCGCCCAAGCTCCAGACCACCACGCTGTGGTACTACCCGTCGCAGCAGTACGGCGAGGAGGTGATGGGGGATCCGCGCTTCGAGGGACGCACGCCGGCGTACGTGATCTGGAACCTGCTGCAACGCTACACGCGCGAGGGCGACATGGTCGTCGACCCGTTCTGCGGCGGGGGCACGACGCTGGACGTGGCGACCTCCCTCGGGCGCAAATCGCGCGGCTTCGACCTCGCGCCCACGCGTGCAGACATCGAGGCCGCCGACGCGCGCAAGCTGCCGCTGGAGGCGGGCAGCGTGGACTTCTTCTTCCTCGACCCGCCGTACTCGACGCACCTCGACTACGCCAAGGACGAGGCCGCGCCGCGTGCGGGCGACATCGGCGCGCTGGACGCCTTCGAGGCCGAGTACTTCGAGGCCATGGCGCGCGTCTTCGCCGAGGTCGAGCGCTGCCTCGGCGACCGGCGCTACCTGGCCGTGTACGTCTCGGACAGCTTCAAGAAGCGCAAGGGCTTCGTGGGCATCGGGGCCGAGCTCTTCGTGCGGCTCGCGCAGCGCTTCCGGCCGGTGGACCACGTGGCCGTCGTGCGCGGCAACCGCAAGCTGGAGAAGCCGCGTTTCCACAAGGTGGCCGAGGAGGAGAACTTCTTCCTGCGCGGCTTCAACCACCTCTTGATCTTCAAGAAGGAGAGCGCGGCGGCGGCCAAGGGCTCGGCGCGCTGAGCGACTCCGCTACTGGCGCTCGACCGTGGCCGAGTAGTGGATCGTGCCCTCGTACAGCAGGGCTTCTTCGACCTCGGCGCTGAGTTCCTCGCCGTCGTGCTCGCCTGTGAGCGTCCAGGAGCGCGTCTGCTTGCGCTCGGCCTCGCACTCGAGCTCGGCCGAGAGCGCGTGGCCGTGCTCGAGGTCCCACAGGATCGTGCCGCTGAGCTTGCGCGAGATCGCGACCTCGATGGTGAGCTCGGGGTGCACCAGCTCGCCGTCCTGCTCGAGCTCCGCTAGTACGCTGTCCGAGCTGGTGGTGATCTCGAGTTCGACCTGGATCACGGCCACGCGCACGCCGTCCTCTTCGCGCAGCTCGCTCAGGCGCGCGCTGCCGCTGCCCGCCAGGTTCTCGATCGTCTCGCGCGCGAACTCGTCGTCGCCGGGCTCGTCTCCCTCGGCGTGGAAGTCGAGCAGGCCGCTGGGCCACATGAAGGCCAGGTAGAGGCGCGCGTCGAGCTCCCACTCGTCGCCGACCTCGACGGCCTTGGCCGGCAGCACGAGGCGCAGGTCCATGTCCTCGGCCAGATCCTCGGCCTGGCTCTCGTCCAGGTCCTGTCCGTCGGCGGCCTCGGCCTTGAAGGCCGCAGCCTCGGCGTCCCAGGCGAAGCGCACCTTGCGCCCCTGCAGCGAGCTGACGAGTGCGTTGGCGGACTCCTCCGCGCCGTTCGTGTCCTCCTGCGAGAGCTCGTCGAAGGTGCGCACCAGCTCGGCCGGGCGGCCGTCTTCGGTCGCGCCGAGGGTATCGCTCACGGCGATGTGCTCGAGGAAGCTCGAGGAGTCCTCGGGCAGCTCGCCGTCGCTCTCGATCTCCTCGCCGTTGACCGAGGCGCTCATGCCGGTCAGGTGGTACTCCGCCTTGGCCTCGAACACGCGCCTCAGCACCGTCCCCTCCGCGGGCGCGTAGGCGAGCGCGACCTCGTCGCGCACGGAGGCGGAGAACAAGAACAGCGCCAGGGGCGGGAGCAGGAGCTTCATGGGGGGCTCGCCCCGCCCGCGGGCAGGGCTACTCGGGTTTCGGTTCGCCGCCGGCCGACGGCGCGGGCTTCTCATCGTCCGTAGCGGGCGTGGGCTCGACCACCGGCTGGTCTTCTTCCATGCCGAGGCCCATCTGCTGCATCGCGCCCTCGAGCCCGCCGTCCTCGCCTTTGGCGGCTGGATTCGGGTCGTCGAGCAGCTCCGCCATGTGCCGCGCGAGCACGTCGGTCTTGTAGGAGGCGACCTCGAAGGCCCACGGTGCCAGGCGCTGGTTCAGCTCCGCGGCTTCCTTGGCCACGTCCTTCTTGGAGGACTCGGCGGGTTTGTCGCCCTCGCCCGCGGGCGCCTCGCCCTCGGCGGGCTTTGCCTCGGCGGGCGGCTCCGGCGGGGGCGTGTAGCTGGCCACGACCTTGACCCAGGTCTTGTCCTCGAACTTCGCCGTCTCGAGCACGAGCTCGAGGCCGTCCACCGTCTTGAAGCGCGCCTTCGCCAGCGGCGACTGCGTGAAGTCGACCTCCGTCACGGCGCGCACGTCGTCGAGCTGCATGTTGGACAGCGCGGTGGCCACGCCCGTGGCCACGCCGTCGTACTTCTCGGTGCGGCCCGGGGGCACGTTCTGGACCTTGAACTGCGTGTGGTTCGTGGTCGAGCGGGCGATGGCGATGGTCTCGCCGTCGGCGTGCTCGATGCTGACGTTCTGCACGCGCTCGTTGTCGAGATCCAGGAACTTGGGCTCGATCCACTGGCGCGCTTCCGGCGCGAGGTCGAGCCCGCCGCTGCCGGTGGGACGGCACAGGTAGACCTGGTCTTCGCCCGTGCGGCGCGCGTAGATCTTGGGCTTGCTGCCCTGCCACTCGGACTTGCCGATGACCACCGAGGCGAGCTCCTTGCCGCCCGCGTCCTTGAAGGTCGCCAGGCCGGCGACGGCGTCCTCGGAGCCCTCGACCACGGTCGAGGGCCACTCGACGCCGAGCTTGGCGTGGTTCGCCTTCTTGGAGGTCTTGGCCTCCTCGATCTCGAGCTCGGCGACCTTGACGGCCAGCTCCTTGATCTTCTCGAACTGGGCCGGATAGCCGCCGCGGTCGGTCAGCTTCCACTGCCCGCCTTCCTTGCGCAGGGTGGCGCTCTTGCCGGCCTTCTCGACGTGCACCTCGGTGATCTCGTTGAGGTGCTCGCCGAGCGCGGGGAACAGCAGCTTCTCGGGCGCGCCCGAGGCGCCGCCGTCCTTGCGCAACGAGAGCGCCGCCACGGCCAAGGCGGCCACGGTCACGGCGGAGAGGAGGAGGAGGTTCTTCTGCTTCATGGCCTTAGCGCTGGATCACTTTCGCGTGCGACGCTTGATGCGCGCTGCCCCGAGGCCCACGGCGACGATGCACACCAGGATGGGCACGATCGCGATGTTCAGCACCTTGAGGGTCGTGCCCAGGCGTTCGGTGTCCTGACGACGGCTGTGCTCGACGTCGCGCAGGTCGCGGCGCGCCTGCACGAACTCCTCGCGCACCTTCTCGCGCTCCTTGCGCTGGTCGGCGGTGACCAGCTCCTCGCTGCCCTCGCTCTTGGCCTTCTGCAGCTCGCCCAGGCGGCGCTCCGCGTCCTGCACCTTGCGCTCCAGCTCCTGCTGGCGCGCCAGCAGGCGCTGGTCGGCGTCGCGCTGGATCTCCTGCACGCGCTCGAACGGGCGCGAAGTTTTGCCGCGCATGCGGATGCTCATCAGCTCCTTGCCGCCGCTGACGCTCTCGATCGCGTTCTTGAGCAGGTCGACGTTCTCGGAGATCGGCTTGACCAGGACCTGTCCGCCGGGGAGGCGCCCGAGTTCCTGCATCCACAGTCGGTCGTGGAGCATGTCCACGTCCGCGAACGCCACCAGGTTCAGCGGCGCGCTGGACTCGCTCAGGCCGCCGGTCTTCGGCTCGCCTTCGGCCGACGGCGTCTCGCCCTCGGGGGCCGCGCCAGGCTTGCCGCCCGGGAAGGCGCTCTTCACGTTGCCCGTGACGCGCGCCGCAAGCGTCAGCTTCTCGAAGCCCGGCACGAAGCTGGCGAGCAGCTCGCGCGGCTGGGCCTGGAACTGGAACTGCATGCTGTCGACTTCCTGCGACTCCTCGCTGGTCTGCAGGATGGGCGTGAAGGTCGTGGCTCCATCGGCGAGCTGCTTCAGCGAGCCCGGCGTCCACAGGAGGATGTTGGTGAGCAGGCGCGTGATCGGATCCTCGCGGTCCAGCTCCTTTTCGGTGAGGCGCGGCACGAACACCAGCGGGATGCGCGCGCTCGTGCGGCGGTCCTGACTGGGCACGTCCTGCAGCACGCCCAGGGCCTTGTCGCAGGCGATCTTGTTCTTGGCGAGCTCGAAGCCCCAGGCCTGGAACAGCGACTCGAGGTTCGAGTCCTTCTTGGCCGTGAAGCGCGACATCGGGTTGCTGGGGTCGTCGGATTGACCCGCATCCACGTCGCACTGCGGATCGACGAACACCAGCAGGGGCTTTCCGGCCAGGGCCCACTGGTCGATCAGGTACAGCGTCGCGTCGCTGAAGCCCCGCGGGTGCACCACCATCAGGATGTCCACGGACGCGTCGATCGTGTCGCTGGAACCGGGCAACACCTCGACCTCGAAGAAGTCGCCCAACTGATCGAGGAACGCCCAGCGCGGCTCGCCCTGCTGACCCATCATCGGGTTGCCGCCGCCACCCTCGAGCGGCATCGCGGTCAGGATGCCGACCTTCTTCTTGTCGGGGTGCGCCAGCGTCCACAGGACCTTCGAGAGGTCGTACTCGAGCGTGCGCTGCTTGTCCTCGTCGAGCGAGAAGAACGGGATCGCTTCCTTGGCGCCGGTCGCGTTCGTGCCCAGCAGGCCGAAGTACAGCGGGTCACCGCTGGGCAGCGGCGCGCCCTGGATGCCCTGCTCGACCGCGCGGTCCTCCTCCTCGGAGAAGGGCTCGGGGTCGATCACGGTCAGCTCGAGGTTGCCGCCCGAGGCGCGCTCGTACTCGCGCAGGATGCCCAGGATCCGGTCGGCGTACTCCAGCACCTGCGGGTAGTCGCTGGCGGCCGAGCGTGAGCAGTAGAAGTAGAGGTGGATCGGCTCGTCGATGTTCTTGGCGATCGCCTTCGAGCCCTCGTCGAGCGTGTAGACCTTGTCCTCGGTCAGGTCCACGCGCACGGCGCGTAGGGTGGCGTTGGCGGTGATGTTCACCGCGAAGAACAGCACGATGGCCAGGGCCAGGCCGAGCAAGGAGAGGTTCTTCTTGTTCATGGAGCGAGGGAGTTCAGTCGGCTTTCTTGAGCTCGAGCACCAGCGCGTTGGCGAACAGCGCGAGCGTGATCAGCGAGGCGAAGAACACCAGGTCGCGCAGCTCGAGCAGGCCCTTGGAGAGGCCGTCGAAGTGCGTGAAGAAGCTGAACGAGGCGATGACCTCGACCACGGGCTGCGGCGCCCAGCCGCTGAACAAGGCGATGACGGGCGGGAAGCCGGTCAGCAGGAAGGCGAGCGAGAGCGAGACCGACAGCACGAAGGCGATCACCTGGTTCTTGGTGATGGCCGAGACGCACGCGCCGATGGCCAGGAAGCCGCCCGCCATCAGCAGGCTGCCCAGGTACCCGGCCACGATCGTGCCGTTGTCCGGATCGCCCAGGTAGTTGACCGTGATCCATATCGGGAAGGTCAGCGCCAGGGCGACGCCGGCGAAGACCCAGGACGCCAGGAACTTGCCCAGCACGGCCTGCGGCAGCGTGATCGGCAGCGTCATCAGGAGCTCGATCGTGCCCTGCTTGCGCTCCTCGGCCCACAGGCGCATGGTCAGCGCCGGGATCAGGAACAGATACAGCCACGGGTGCCAGTTGAAGAAGCCCGTGAGCGAGGCCTGGCCGTTGCCGTCGCCGTAGAAGTCGCCCAGCTGGAAGGTGAAGAAGCCCGACAGCAAGAGGAAGATGACGATGAACACGTAGGCGACGGGCGTGGCGAAGTAGCCGCCCAGTTCGCGCTTCAGGATCGCGAGTGTCTGCTTCACGACGGACCTCCTACGGCGGTGGGTGCGCTCAGCGCGCGGTGCTCGGCCTCGGGCGAGCGCTCGGCGCCGGTCAGCTTGCGGAACACCCAGTCCATGCGGTTCTTGGTGACCGAGGGCGGGGCCTGGCGCTCGAGCTCGTCCGGCTTGCCATCGAACACCACACGCCCGTTGGTGATGATGATCGCGCGCGTGCACACGGCCTCGACCTCCTCGAGGATGTGGGTCGAGAGCAGGATCGCCTTGGAGCGCCCCATCTCGCGGATGAGCGTGCGCACCTCGTGCTTCTGGTTCGGATCGAGGCCGTCGGTGGGCTCGTCCATGATCAGCACCTGCGGGTCGTGCAGGATTGCCGCGGCCAGACCCACGCGGCGCTTGAAGCCCTTGGACAGGGTCTCGATCGGCTGGTGCATGCGGCCTTCGAGCTGCACCTGACGCATGACCTCGGCGATGCGCTGTTCGAGGGCCTGGCCCCCGATTCCGCGCACCTCGCCGATGAAGCGCAGGAAGCTGCGCGGAGTCATGTCCGGGTAGGCCGGAGCGCCTTCGGGCAGGTAGCCGATCGCGCGCTTGGCCGCGACCGGTTCCTCCAGCACATCGTGCCCGGCGACGCGCGCCGTACCCGCGGTGGGGGTCAAGAACCCCGTCACCATCTTCATCGTCGTGGACTTGCCTGCGCCGTTGGGGCCGAGGAAGCCGAGGACCTCGCCTTGGGCGACGTCGAAGGTGACGCCGTCCACGGCCTTGATGGGTCCAAAGTGCTTCACCAGGCCCCGGATCTCGATCATCGCGCTCATGGAGAGGGAGATAGGACCCAGAGGGGTTCAGAAGGAATCAGGGGAGCCGTCCCGGGCCGGACGGTCGAGTTGGGAGCCCTCCTCGAGACCTGGACACGCGGTGCAGGTCTGCCCGGGCAGGGGCGAGGTTGTATGGTCCAAAGAGGCGCTCTGCAAGGGTGGCCAGGGATCGGGCGCCGCGCTACGGCGGGGCGTGGTCCGATGTTGGCGGCGAGTTCGCCGCGCGACAGCTCGAGGGGCCAGCTCGCCGTAGGAAAGGGGCGCGGGCGCCGACGTGCCGAAAATCCGCGCTTCCGTGCGAACGGGTTGCGGGCCTGAGATCCCTGGGCCGGCGTCATGCGAGCCTACCGGTCTGGGGGGGAGTCCGTCGCCAAGCTCAATGGCAGCTCGGAGCCTGGGTCTGCACGCGGTCCGCGCTCACAGACCCATGATGTTGTACCCCGCATCCACGTAGATCGTGGAACCCGTGATGCCGCGCGACAGGGGGCTGGCCAGGAATGCGCACACGTCGCCGACCTCCTCGGCCGTGATGTTGCGCCGCAGCGGCGCGCGCTGGGCGATGTGGTCGAGGATGGCCGCGAAGCCGTCGATGCCGGCCGCCGACAGGGTGCGGATCGGCCCCGAGGAGATGGCGTTGACGCGGATGCCGCGCGGCCCGAGGTCGTGCGCCAGGTAGCGCACCGAAGCCTCCAGCGCGGCCTTGGCCACGCCCATCACGTTGTAGTTCGGGATGACGCGCTCGGCGCCGATGTAGGAGAGCGTCAGGATCGAGCCGTCGCGGCCCTCCATCAGCGGCACGATGCGACGCGAGACCGCCGGCAGCGAGTAGACCGAGACCTCCTGCGCCAGGTGGTAGCCCTCCTTGGAGACGTCCAGGTAGGTGCCGGTGAGCTCCTCGCGCTTGGCGAAGGCCACCGCGTGCACGAAGCAGTCGAGCTGCCCGAAGCGCTTGCCCAGGCCCTCCACCAGGCCGTCGATGTCGCTCTCCTTGGTGACGTCGCAGGGCAGGATCGTCTGCACGCCGAGCTCCGCCCCGAGCTCGCGCACGTTGCCCTCGAGGCGTTCGTTGGCGTAGGTCAGGGCGATCTCCATGCCCTCGCGCTGCAGCGCCTTGGCGCAGGCCCAGGCCACCGAGCGCTTGTTGGCCACGCCGAGGATCAGGCCCTTTCGTCCGTCGAGGAATCCCAAGGAATCGCCTCCTGTCGTTGTTGGAGAAGGAGCGCCCGCGCCGCGCGCGGGGCACCCGCGGCCGGCGATCGTAGTGTTCGGCCGGGCCAGTTAGGGCTCGTAACGAAACAAACTGTCCGTTTCGACGAGCCATCGCCGATCGTGGCAAGGCGCGCCGACGTTGGCAACCTGCATGGTTTCCGAGGAGGCGCAACGCCGCCACGGGCGGCGAGGGCCGGCGCAACGGACAGTATGACTTGTTACGGGCCCTTGCACGCTTGCGGGCCGCGCGTTCGCGCCGGCGCCGGGGGCGAGGACTGAGGGCATGCGCGTCGAGCTCCAGCGCGCGCGCGAGTTGCTCGCGAGTGGCAAGCCGCTCGAGGTGCTCGCGCACATCGTGGCCGAGGACGGGCTCGCCCTGCGCCCGCGCCTCGGCGCGCGCCTCGGCGCGCGCGCGCTGTTGTGCGACGGCGAGCGCGTGCTGCTCTGCGCCCAGGCCCTGTGCGCGCTGCGCGCCAAGGCCGGCCGCGGCGCACCCGAACTCGGGCGCTGGTTGGACGAGCAGGTGGAGGAGGCGCTCGCCGCGCTGACTCAGGAAGGCGAACTGGGCCCCGAGGCGCTCGAGGCCCTGGTGGATTTCGCGACGCCGCTCGTGCTCGATCCGGGCGCGCTCGCCGTCGGCTGCGCGCGCTTCAATCGCCTGCCGTTCGAGCAGCGCGAGGCCTTCTTCGCGCTGGTCCTCGACGGCGCCTCACCCGACCGTCTGGCGCGCGAGCGCGGCCTCGCCCTGCCCGAGCTCCTGCGCCGCGCGCGCGGCGCGCTCGAGCCCTTCCTGCGCCCGACTGCGGCGCCGCTTCCGCCACAGAGCGCGCGATGAGCGACGACGTGCTGAGCTGGCTCTTGCCGGAGGCCGACGCGGTGGAGCGCGGACGGGTGCGCGGCCTGGTCACGGCCTTGCGCCTGCTGCGCGACGATGCGCGCCGTCTGGACGCGCGGCGCGTGGCACCCTCCTGGCGTCGCGCCCGCAACGAGTTCGAACGTCTGGAGCGCGGTGAGCGCCGGCGCGCGATCGAGAGCCTGCTGGTCGCGCACCTCGCGGTCCTGCGCCCGAGCGACTCGTTCCTCGAGCTCGCACCCGAGCCGCTGGCCTACGACGACGCCTGGCGCGCGCTGCTGCTCGCGCGCGTGCCCGGCTTCCCGCCGCCCCCCGGCGCGAGCGCGCAGGCGGTGATCGCGCGTCTGCTGGAGGCCGGCGGCACCCTGGGCGCGCACGCCGCCTGGCGTGAGCTCGGCGAAGCGAACCTGCGCCACGTCAGCGGGCCGCCGTCCGAGGCGCTGCGCAACTGGGTGGCGCGCCTCGAGGCACGCGCGGCGAGCGGCGCGGGGCCGACCCAGCTCGGATGCCTCTTGGCCGGCGCGCTTGCGGCGCGCCTCGATCTAGGTGATCCAGCGCGGGCCGTGGAGCTCGCCGCGCGTCACGCGCGTCTGTTCGAGGGTCAGGCGGTCCTGCGGCGCCTCCTGGGCTGGAGCGTCCTGCTGCGCGGCGACACGGCGCGCGCCCGGGAGCTCTTGCGCGGCACGCCTGCCGCACGACTGCCTGCGGCGCTCGCCGAGCTGCGCGCGGACGAGCCGGCCTGGGCTGAGTTCCTGCCCGGAGCCGCCGACGAACCGTCCGCGGTCGCCGCTCTGCCGTTGGCGCTCGCGCCCGCGCGCCGCGCGTTCGGCGCGCTCGCGCTGGGGATCTTTGTCGCGCGTGGGCCGGGTTGCGCCAAGGTGCGCCTGCTCGACATCGCGCCGGGCATGGAGTCGGTCGCCCGCTCGCCGGCGCCGGTCTTTTCGGCCGCGGGCGTGTTGCGTCAGCGCAGACTGGAGTCGAGCGCCGCCGCGCTTGCCGGGGCCCTGGGTGGGGCGCGCACGCGCGCGCGGATGTACGTCGCGCTGCGTGACGCGGGCGACACCCTGCGCGGCTGGGTGCAGCTCGAGTGCGAGCACCTGTTGCTTCCGGCCACCGCGCGGGTCCAGGCGTTCGCGCGCGCCTGCGCGCCCGCGCTCCTCGCCGGCGCGCGGGTCGAGCTCGGGCCCGAGCCCGGCGCGGGGCACGAGTTCCGACTCCTCGCGCGCGCCGATCCGCGGCGCGAGTTCGTTGCGCGCGTGTTCGCCGAGCTCGGCCCTCTGCGCGACGGCCGCGCGTGCTGGCTCGAGCCTGGGCCCGACGGTCGTTGGCTCGTGCGCGCCGCGGCCGGGCGTGGGTTGCAGCACGCTCGAGGGCGCCTGGGCGGCGGCGGAATCCTGCGGCGCGTCGCGGCTGGGCTGGGCGCCGAGCACGCCGGGGAACCCGCCGAGGCGCTGCACGCCGCTGCCGCCTTCGGCTGTGCTCTGCCGCTGTGCGCGACCTACGGTGCGCGCCTGCTCGGCGTGCTGGTGCTGGAGTTCGTGCACCCCGACGCGGCCGCGAGCACGCCGCGGGAAGCGTTGCACGCGCGCCTGCGCGCGCTCGAACCCCTGTGGTGGGCGTGCGCCTTTCGCGCGCGGTGCCTGGAGCTCGGCGGCGACGACCTCGCCTGGGATTCGGGCTGCCGCTTCCTCGCACGACTCGCGCCCGCGCTCGCCTCCGCCCTGGCGGCGCGGCGCCCACTGCTCGTCTTCGGCCCGCCCGGCTCCGGACGCCGCACGCTGGCGCGCTGGCTGCGCTTCCGGCGCGACGGCGAGCACGCGGCTGGGGCGGAAACGGAGCTGCGCGAGCTGGCGCAGCTCGACAGCGCGGCCCAGACGACCCTCGCGCGGGCGCTCGAGGCCGGAGGCACGCGCCTGGCCTTCCTGCTCGCCGAGGCGTCCCTGCACGAGCTGCGTTCCAGCGAGCGGCTCGCGCCCGCCCTCGCGGGCCAGCTCGAGCCCCTGGCGCTGCGCGTTCCTCCGCTGAGCGAGCGCCGCGACGAGATCCCGGCCCTGGTGCGGGTGTTCGCCGGGGCGAGCGCGCGCGCCGCGGACTGCGCGCCGCTCGCCTTCGAGGACGAGTCCCTGGCGGAGCTGTGGCGTCAGCCCTGGCCCGGCCAGCTGCCCGAGCTCGCCGCGCTCGTGCAGCAGCTCGCGCTGGCGCACGCCGGTCCGAGCGTGAGCGCGGCCGAGGTCCGCGCGGCGCTGGCCGCGCGCGGCCTGAGCGTGTGTCGGCGCTTGCCCTCGCGTCGGCCGAACGCGCTCGACCTCGAGCTCGCCCTCGCCACCACGCGCCACCAGAACGGCAGCTGGAACCGCGCCCGCGCGGCGCGCTACCTGGGCTGGGACGCGGCCACCCTCGAGGCACGCCTGCGCGAGACGAGCTGAAAAGATGAGAGGCGCCAGCCGTGTCCCGGGCTGGCGCCTCTCCAGTTCCGTCTCCACCGGCCAGCGGGCTCGGCGAGACCGACCTTGACCGTGGCCCCCCGGGCGCGGACAAAGGTCGTTGAGCTAATGAACGGCGCGTTCCCGATCGCAGTCCACAGGAATCCTCCCCTGAAGCGGAAAGGGAGCTACATTTTCCTGAATCCGGGAAGGGGTCGTGCTGAGGCGGCCTTCGTCGCCTGTCTCCTGCCGGTGCTCGTCGGGGTCGGCTGGCTCGTGGTGCGCGGCCCGCTCGAGTGCTCGCGACCCGTCAGCGGACTCGCGCTGGCACTCGCCGGGCTCGGTTGGCTGGGCGTGCTGGCCTGCGCCCCGCGCGTGCGCGACTCGCTGGCGCTCCTGCTCGTCGTGGCGAGCGGCGCCCTGGCTCTGCGCAGCCTTGGACTGGCGAGCGAGCTCAGGCTGTCGGACGATCTCGAGCGCTACGTCTGGGAGGGCGCGCTGCTGGCCGAGGGCGTCGATCCGTACGCCCACGCGCCCGACGCGCCCGCGCTCGAGTCCTTCCAGCGCCGCTGGCCCGAGCTGCACGCGCGCGTCGGCCATCGCGAGGTGCCCGCCGCCTATCCGCCGCTGGCGCAGGCCTTGAACGCGGGCGTGGTGTGCCTGGCGGGCGGGGCGCAGGAGCCGCAGGCGGCGCGCTTCGCGCTGCGGCTGTTCTACGGCCTGTGCGACCTCGGCGTGTGCGTGCCGCTCGCCTGGCTCCTGCGGCGTAGAGGCTTGCCGCTCGCCGGAGTTGCGGTGTGGGCCTGGAATCCGTTGGTCGTGCTGGAGTTCGCGGGTGCCGGACATCTGGATGCGCTGGCGATCCTGTGCACGCTCGCCGCGCTGGCCGCGCTCGCGAACCGTGGCCCCGAGGCGCGCGGCGGCCGCGCCCTAGCCTGGCTCGCCACGGGGACGGCGCTCAAGCTCTTGCCGCTCGCCGTCGTGCCCTTCGCCTTGCGCGCCGTGCGCGGTCGCGGGCGCGCTGCGCTCGCCTTTTTCGCGGCGGGGCTGGTGTGCGTGCTGCCGTTCGTGCTGCTCAGCGGCGAGCTGCCGCGCGTGGGCGGGTTGAGCGCGTACGCCTTCCGCTGGGAGTCGTTCAGCATGCTCTATCGCTGGATCGAGCCGCTGTTCGCGCGCACGCAGCTCTACGACGAGAGCTGGAGCGATCCGCGCCGGCTGGCGCGCGGCCTGGTCTTCGGCGTCTGGCTGGCGCTCGGCGTGTGGGCCTGGGTGCGCGGCTACGAGCCGGCGCGCGCGGCGTGCTGGATGGTGGCGGGCTTCCTGGTGCTCACGCCCACGCTGCATCCGTGGTATCTCACCTGGATCGTGCCCTTCCTCGCCCTGCGTCCGTCGCTGGCCTGGAGCGCGCTGGTCGCCGCCGCGCCGTTCCTCTACTGGCCGCTCGAGCGCTGGCGCGCGCAGGGAACCTGGGCGGAACCCGCCTGGCTGTGGCCGGCCGTGGCGCTGCCCTTCTGGGGCCTGCTTGTCTGCGACGCGTGGCGGCGACGGGGCGCGCGATGAGGCTCGACGCGTTCGACTACGAGCTGCCGCCCGCGTGCATCGCCCAACAGCCGACCGCGGTGCGCGACGAGGCGCGGCTGTTCGTGCACGAGCGCACGCTCGACCGCAGCCAGCACCGCAGCGTGCGCGAGCTCGGCGCGTTCCTGCGCCGCGGCGACCTCCTGGTCGTGAACGACACGCGTGTCCTGCGCGCGCGCCTGTACGCGCGGCGCGCGAGTCAGGGGCGGGTCGAGCTCTTGCTGCTGGCACCGCTGGCCGGCGATCCGCTGACCTGGACGGCGTTGGTGCACCCCGCGCGGCGCCTGCGCGCGGGCGAGCGCCTCACGCTGGAGGGGGCGCCCTTCGCGGTGCACATGGTCGCGCGCGGCCAGGAGCCGGACGGGCGCGCGGCGATGGAGTGGAACGTGCAGCTCGAAGCGGCGCGCGGCGGGGCGCTCGATCCGCTGGAGGTGCTGGAGCGCGTCGGGCACGTACCGCTGCCGCCCTACGTCGCGCGCGCGGACGCCGAGGCGGACCGCGAGCGCTATCAGACCGTCTACGCGCTTGCGCCGGGCGCGGTGGCCGCGCCCACGGCCGGCTTGCACTTCACGCCCGCGCTGCTGGACGCGCTCGCCGCGCAGGGGGTGGAGCGCACGGCGGTGACGCTGCACGTCGGCCCGGGGACCTTTCAGCCGGTCAAAAGCGCGGACATCACCGCGCACCCGATGCACTCCGAGCGCTACGTGTTGACACCCGAGACGGTCGAGGCCGTGCGCGCGGCGCGCGCGCGCGGTGGGCGCGTGGTGGCCGTGGGCACGACCGCCGTGCGCGTGCTGGAGAGCTGCGTCGACGCGCAGGGCGAGCTCGTGCCGGGCGCGGGCTCCACGCGCTTGTTCCTGTATCCGGGCGCGCGCTTCCAGGTGGTCGACGCGCTGTTCACGAACTTCCACCTGCCGCGCTCGACCCTGCTGATGCTGGTGTGCGCCTTCGCCGGCCGCGAGCGCACGTTGCGCCTGTACCGCGAGGCGATCGAGCTCGGCTACCGCTTCTACAGCTACGGCGACGCGCAGCTCTTCTTGTGAGCTACTCGGCCGCCAGCAGCGCGCGCAGCTCGCGCGCCGCGGCCAGCGGATCGTCCGCGCACAGGATCGCGCGGCTCAGCGCAGCGCGGCCGATCGGCGCCAGCTCGGCGGCGTTCGCGAGCTCGATGCCGCCGATCGGGAACAACGGCCGCAGCGTGGCGCGCGCCGCGATCCAAGCCGCCTCGCAGCCCAGTCCGCTGGTGTAGCCCTTGGTGGCGGAGGGGTGCACGGGACCGAAGCCGAGGTAATCGACGGGCTCGTCCGCGGCGCGCACCACGTCCGCCGCCGAGTGCGTCGAGAGCCCGATCAGGGCCGCCTCGCCGAGCTCGGCGCGGGCCAGCGCGGGCGGGCAGTCGTCGGCTCCGAGGTGTACGCCATCGACGCCCTCCGCCGCCAGCGCCGCGGCCACGTCGACGCGATCGTTGACCAGCACCAGGGCCGGGCTCGCCTGCTCGCGCACCAGCGCCAGCACGCGCCGCGTCCACTCGGCCAGCTCGCGCGCCGGGCTGGTGCCGAGCGCGTGCGCCTTGATGCGCACCTGCACCACGTCGAGCTCGGGCAGGACGCGCGCGAGCAACGCCAGGGGCTCGCTCTCCGTTGGACACAGCGCGGGCGTGAACAGCAGCATCAGCCGCGCGCGCTCGAGCCGTGCGCGGCGTTCGTCGGCGTCCGTCGTCACGCGCTCAGCAGCACGCGCCATCGCTGACGCAACCCTCTGTGCCCGGAGCGACGTCGGCGCGCAGCACGCCGTGCTTGGTTTCCTCCGCGGCGCGCGTGCGCGTGCCGTGGCACTCGAACGCGCGCGCGTCGGCTGGCGCGATCGGCACCAGCGGCTGCACGCCGATCACGCTGGCGGCGTAGGGCTCGCGCGTGAGGAGCTCGAAGGTCTTGCGGCACACGGCGCTGCGCTCGCCGCGGCGCAGGACGTGGCCGTCGTCGTCCACGACCTGCTTCCAGGGCCCCTTGTAGACGACCGCCTCGTTGTGCTCCCAGCAGGCGCCTTGCTTGCCTTTGTGGGCGACCACGGTCACGGCGCGGAACTCGATGCCATCGACCACGGCCCAGGGCTCGGTCTGGTAGGCGGAGATCTCGATCCCATGCAGGCCGGCATCGGCGAAGGCCTGCAGGAAGAGGTCTTCGCGCATCGCGCCGGAGATGCAGCCGGACCACAGCGCTGGATCGCGCCGCAGGTGCTCGGGCACCTCCTCGTCGGAGACGATGTCCGAGATCGCGCAGCGCCCGCCGCGCCGCAGCACGCGCTCGATCTCCTGGAACAGCTGCTGCTTCGCGCCGCTCTCGACCAGGTTGAGCACGCAGTTCGAGAGCACCAGATCGACCGAGCTGTCCGCCACCAGCGGCGCCTCCTGGCGCAGACGCTCTTGCTCGGTGCGCAGGCGATCCATGTCCGCCAGCGAGTGCACGGGATGCTGCTCGAGCCAGAGCGCGAGCGCGTCGCGGTCGAGGCGCAGGTCCTGGATCAGTCCGTGGCGGAACTCGACGTTGTGCCAGCCGATGCGCGTGCCGACCTCGCCCGCGTACTTGCGCGCCAGAGAAAGCATCTCCGGCGTCGCGTCCACGCCGATCACGCGGCCCTCGCGCCCGACGAGCTGGCTGGCGAGGTAGCAGATCTTGCCCGCGCCCGAGCCGAGGTCGAGCACCACGTCGCCCTTGCGCACGAAGCGCGAGGGATCCCCGCAGCCGTAGTCGCGTTCCAGGATCTCGCGCGGCAGGACCTTCAGCAGCGAGGTGTCGTAGTCGACCGGGCAGCACAGCTCGCTGACGCGCTCGCGCGCGCCCTGGCGATAGCGCGCCTGCACGGCGCCGAGGACGTCCAGCGGGGCGGAGGTGGCTTCGGACATGGGGAACCTGCGCTGAAAAAACAACACCGGGGCCCGCATCGGCGGACCCCGGTCGACCGGATTCGACAAGAATCCAATCCAGAGGAAACGGCCCGCGTCGTGCCAACGCGGGTGTGCGAATCTTAGCGGCTCAGGCCGACTCCTTGCGCTCTTTGGTAGGCCGGCCACCCTTCGGGCGGCGCTCCTTCAGGGCCTCGTTGAAGGCGTTCCAGTCCGTCTCCGAGAAGAGCCGCACCGCGCGACCGCACTGCACGCAGTAGGAGTGGTCCGTGGACTGCAGGTACGAGACGTACGCCTGGCAGTGTTCACAGAACTTGCGGTCGTTGTAGAAGTCGCTGGGAATCATTGGCTCTCCTCGGTGGTGACGCCCTCCTTGAGCAAAGGGGTGCGCAGGGAGCCGGGAGAAGCAAGGATCAGATTCTCTAAGTGATTTAGCAGTAGTAGTTTATAGATCGAAACGAGTGTCTTACGAGGGCCTTCTAGAGGCTGTCAGGGTGTCGAGGAATCTCGACGCATCGCGAGGCGGCCGCCCGGCTCGGGGCCATCCCCGGGCCGTTTGGAGGGAACTGAGGCCTGAAACAGGGCCTCGCGTTGGGTGTGGCGATTCCTCGACAGGCTGTCGTGCGCGCGCGACGGTGCTCAGCGCGGGCGCAGCCCGCAACCCAACGCGGAGGTGCTGCACCCTCGAACCCCCTGGGCGCGAGTCCCTCGCGCCCCAAAGGCCTCGAAGTTCGCCGTGGTTGGATTGTTGCTCACACTCTGAGCCGCCTACCCGCCGCAGGCGGGCCTGGCGAGGAAAGAACAAGCACCGGCTCGTCAGGCCCGAGTCGGGCGAGCCTTTCTGAACCGCTTGTTCTTTGGAAGCTCTTGTTGGCGGGGGAAGCAAACCCTCCCCCGCGACTCCCCCTCCATGCCAGACGTGCACGCGGCCTCCCCCTCCTCGCCGCCGGCGCCGGAGCTACTACTCCCGAGAATCCGCGCGCGACGCGCGGATTCTCGAACCTAGTGGTGTGATTCACGCAGAGGGGCCTTTATCCCGAGGTCGCCTGCGTTCGCCGCAAGGCGCGCCGCCGACGCGACTTCGGTGCAAGTCTCGGAGAAGGCGCAACGCCGCGGCGGACGCAGGCGGCCCGGGATAAAGGCCTCTGTGCGTGAATCACACCACTAGTAGCTCAGAGCACTTCGGCGCGGGTCCGCGCCATCCCGGCCTTGGCGCCGGGGTCCGACTCCGCCTCCAGGGCGCGCTGCAGGGCACCGTCGACCCCCAGCTCCCCGCGATGGCCGCGGGCCAGGCCCCAGAAGGTCGCCTCGCGCACGAGCGGCGACGGATCGTCGAGCGCCTCCTCCAGCGCGGCGCGACCGGAATCGCTGGGCAGATTTCCCAAGGCCAGGGCCGCGTTGCGCGCCAGGCCATCGCGCCCGGTGCGCTGCAGAGGCGAACCGGCGAAGCGCTCGGCGAACGCTTCCGTGCTCAAACCCAGCCAGGAGCTCAGGCTGCCCTCTTCGATGGCGGGCAGAAGCCCGAAGCGCGCGCTCGCGTCCGGAGCGTCCTTGCCCCAGGGGCAGACCTCCGAACACACGTCGCACCCGAACACCCACCCTCCGATGGCCGCGCGCAGCTCATGCGGCACCTGCCCGCGGTTCTCGATCGTCTGGTAGGAGAGGCACAGGCGCGCATCGACCACGCCGGGCTCGAGGATGGCTCCGGTCGGGCAAGCCGTGAGGCACGCCGTGCAGGTGCCGCACGACCCGACCGGTGGCGTCGACGTGGGCTCGAGCTCGACGTCCAGCAGCAGCTCGCCGAGGAAGAACCACGGGCCGAAGCGCGGGTTGAGCAGGTTGGCCGCCTTCGACTCGAAGCCCAGACCGGCCTCGGCCGCATGCGAACGCTCCAGCAGCGGACCCGCGTCCACCACCTTCTTCCACTCGCCCAGGAGGCCGCGGCCGCGCAGCGCGCTTGCCATGCGGCGCAGTTTTCGGCCCATGACGTTGTGGTAGTCCCGCCCGGCGGCGTAGCGCGCCACCCGACCTCCGTCACCAAGTTCCACGGGGCTGCGAGCGTGCCCCAGCCCGACCGCGAGCAGGCTGCGCCCCCCGATCAGCGACAGGCGCGGATCGAGGATCCGCTCGGCCTGCTCTTCCAGCCAGCGCATGTCGGCGTGGTGGCCCGCGGCCAGCCAGTTCTGAAAGCGCCGCCCTGCCATTGGAGCCCGCAGGGGGGCGATTCCGGCCAGATCGAAGCCCAGTTCGAGCGCGAGGTCCAGGACTTCGCGCGCCCTCGCGGAGTGACTCACCACCCCATGGTAGCGCTCTAAGCTCCTGCCCCTGCGCGGCTTCGAAGAGCGCGGACCGAAACCATCGCTTTCATTTCTCGAGCCTTCGGTAACCCCCCTAGGTGTGCCCACTACGCTACTCTTGCGCTAGAAGAGTTCTCCGCGGCCCCCTCAACCCCATCCCCCGCGGGATCACCCCATGACCTCTCCGGACCGAACCTCACAGGAGGCCTGCGCGTGACGCAGGTTTTCGGGTCACCTGGGCCGCTCGACTGGACGGCCGCCGAAGGGCGACTCGAGAGGATCCGACCCAAGCTCGAAGAGATCCGGCGCGAGGCGGGTGCTTTCGACGCGCAGTCGATCCTGTCCGTCCTGGACGACGCCGGCCGTGAGGTGGATGCGCGGCGGGATCTGATCTCCACGCGCCTGATGGAGGTCTTCCGCCTGCACCAGAGTCGCGCGGCCTTCTCCTGCCTCTACGAGCTCAACGCCGCGCACCTCTACCAGCAGGTCGCCGCGCGTCTGCGCCGCTATCGCTGCCGAGCGGATGCGCTCGACGTGCTGCAGGAAGTGTTCTTCAACATCTACCGCTATCCGCACCGCTTCAACTGCGAGCGCGACGATGCGTTCCGCGTGTGGACGGCGACGATCGTGCGCAACACGGTGCTGAAGTACCTGCGCTCGCTCTCGCGCAGCGGGCGCGGCGAGGTCGCGCTGGACGAGCTGTCGGAGCCGAAGGACGCGGGTGCAGCCGAGCCTATCCGCGGCGTGATCGACGACGAGAGCGCGCTCGAGTGCACGCGCGTGTACCTCAACTACCTGTACCTCTACCTGCGCTTCTACCGCATGCTCTCGGAGCGCGAGCAGCGCGCGATCCAGATGGTCGAGGTGGAGGGCCTGAGTTACCGCACGGCCGCTCAAGCACTAGGGATCAAGCTGGAGAACCTGAAGATGGTGATCTTCCGCGCGCGGCGGAAGATCCACCGTTCGATGCGCAGGGTTTTCGAGGGCTTGCCGCCCGACCTCCGGCCGGCACGCGAACCCTCCGTGCGCCGGCAGGCCGGCGTGAGCTCAGACGATGACGACGATGACGAGATGAACGAGGCGTGGGTCGAGAGCAAGGAACAGCTGCAATGAATCCGCAAGGCACGGAATGGTGGGTGGACGACCTGGAGGACGTGTGCGTCCAGTTCCAGCTCGATCTGTCCTGTCTGGTCGATGGTGAGCTCGACGAGGTCGCGGGCGCGAGCGCCATCGCGCACCTCGAGGACTGCGCCACCTGTCAGATGTTCTTCGACGACGCCCGAGCACAGGTGCGCGCGCACCGCGAGCTGGCCGATCCGGAAGGATTGCTGGCGCGCTGCTCCGCACTGCTGGGCGCGCGCGGCGCGGCCGATCTCGAATCCGTCGGCCTGGTGCAGCGCCTGGCGACGGTCTTCTACCAGCTCGGCAAGGCCTACGTGCTCGCCGGCGTCGATCCGGGCTTCAAGACGCGCGTGTTCGAGAAGGCCGCCCAGGTGGCGAGCCTGCAGACGCGCGGGCGCGGTTTCGTGGACGGTGTGCTGGCGAGCGGGCGCGGACAACTCGGCGGCATCGACTGGAGCGAGGCGCGCCACATGCTCAACGGGCGCCTCGAGCGCATCGCCGATCCGCTCGAGAAGGGCCGGCGGCTGCTGGAGGAGGCGCTCGCCTCCGACTCGGCCCACGAAGAAGCGCGCCTGTATCTCGCCTGGCTCGACGCCCACGAGGGCAAACGCATCCGCGCTGCGGCCACGCTGCGGCAGATCTTCCGCACCTCGAGTTCGGACGAGAACCGCGCTCACGCCGTGGTGCAACTCGGCAAGCTCCTGGGCGAGGAGGGCGAGCACAAGAAGGCCGTGGCCTGCAACCGCTGGGTAGTGGCTTCGGGGCTCGCCGACCAGGATCCGCGCTTCTTCTTCGCGCGCTTCAACATGGGCATCCACTACGCGGCCCTGCAGCAGCGCGAGCGCGCGCTGGCCGCCTTCCGCGAACTGCTCGACCGACACCCAGAGCGTGCCTCCGAGACGGCCGAGTTTTTCCTGCGCTCGGCCAAGACTCGCGCGCTGATCGAGCGCCAGCCGGGATTCGCCGAGGCGCTGCTCGTCACCTGTCCAGAACTCTTCGTGCCTCCGTCCGATGGTGCGGCGGAAGGCCGGGAGGCGAACTCGCGATGATCTCCAGCTTGCACTTCTTCCGTGTCGAGCCTCACCTGTCCGCGCGCCGGACGCTGGTGGGCCTGTTCCTGTTCCTGTTCTCGACCCTTGCCTTCGCCAGCGGGGGCGGGGGCGGAGGTTCTTCGGGCTCCGGTAGGGATCCGGATCAAACCAACTCGTCGACCCCCGGGGACGACGTCACCAGTCTGCCTGTCGTTCAGGATGCCGCGGGCCTGACTCTGGTAGGGACGCTGCGCGAGCTGCGGGCGCTGCAGCTGTCGCTCACCGGCCGCGGCCAGCTCCAGGTCGTGCGCCAGGGCCGTGGGGTCGTGGCGGTGACGTTCGTCGGCGATTACCGCCTAGAGCTCGATCGCGGTCTGCTGGCGCGCACGAACGTCCAGTTCCTGTTCCGCGGCAGCGGCCCGTTCCAGGGCGGAGTGGCCCAGCTCACGATCGGTTCCTCGGCTCCGGTTGCGCTGTCTCCGGACCGCGTTCCGCTGCCCTTCGGTCGCCTGGCGGCCTCGCTGCGTGCGATCGGGAGCCTGGTGACGCTCGACGCCTGGGGCCTGCGCGGCCAGCGCGCGCACCTCGAGGCCGTGTACCTGACCGACCGGGTCGTGATCGCGCAGCGCTTGAACTGAGTTCGGCGCAGGATCTCCGGAGCCCCGTCCCTCGCGCCTGCGAGCGACGGGGCTCCTGTGTTTCGGTCGAGCGCGTCAGTCACTAGGCTCGGCGCGCCTTGAGCGCCACCCTCCTCGCCATCGACGCCGGGACGACCGGAGTGTCGACGGTGTTGTTCGATCGCGAGCTGCGCCCGATCCTGCGCGCCTACCGCGAGTTCGCGCAGCGCTTCCCCGCCCCCGGCTGGGTCGAGCACGACGCCGAGGCGATCCTCGGCGCGCTGGCGGCGACGCTGGCCGAGGTCCTGGCCCATCCTCGTGCGCGCGACGTGGCCGCGCTCGGCCTCACCAACCAGCGCGAGACCGTCTTCGCGCTCGAGCGCGCGAGCGGCCGCGCGCTCTCGCCGGGCATCGTCTGGCAGGACCGCCGCACCGAGGCGCGCTGCCGTGAACTCGCCGCGGCCGGACGGCTCGAGACGGTGCGCGCGCGCACGGGCCTGGTGCTCGATCCGTACTTCAGCGCCACGAAGATCGAGTGGCTGCTGGCGCACGACGCGGAGCTCCGCGCGCGCGCGCTGGCGGGCGAGGTCGTGTTCGGCACGGTCGACACGCTGATCCTCGCCTACCTCACGCGCGGCGCGGTGCTGGCCACGGATCCGACCAACGCCTCGCGCACGATGCTGTTCGACATCCAGCGCCGCGTCTTCGACCCGGAGCTGTGCGCGTGGTTCGGCTGCGCGCCCGCTTGGTTGCCCGAGGTGCGCGGCTCGACGGGCGACTTCGGGCTCACGCATCCCGAGCGTTGCGGCGGGCGCACCGTGCCGATCCGCGGCGTGGCCGGCGACCAACAGGCGGCGCTGTTCGGCCAGGGCTGCTTCGACGCGGGCACGCTCAAGGTCACCTATGGAACGGGCTCGTTCCTGCTCTTGAACACCGGTGCCGAGCGCCGCGACTCGCGCCGCGGGCTGCTCACGACGCTGGCCGTCGACCGCACGGGCGGCGTGGCCTACGCGCTGGAGGGCAGCGCCTTCGTGTGCGGGGCGCTCGTGCAGTGGCTGCGCGATCAGCTCGGCTTCTTCGCGCGCGCGAGCGAGATCGAGCCGCTGGCGCGCTCGGTGAGCGATTCCGGCGGCGTGTTCGTCGTGCCGGCCTTCACCGGCCTCGGCGCGCCATACTGGGACGCGAACGCGCGCGGCGCGATCCTCGGCCTCACGCGCGGCAGCACGCGCGCGCACATCGCGCGCGCGGCGCTCGAGGCGATGGCCTTCCAGAACGCGGAGCTGGTCGAGCTCCTGCGAGCGGAGTCCGGCCTCGCGATCGCGAGCTTGCTCGCCGACGGCGGCGCGGCGGAGAACGCGCTGCTGCTCGAGCTGCAGGCCGACCTCAGTGGCGTGCGCGTGCGCCGCCCCGCGGACCTCGCGGCCACGGCGCGCGGCGCGGCGGCCCTCGCGGGACTCGGCATCGGCCTGTGGTCGGATCCGGACACGCCCGCCGCGCTGCGCGACGACGTGCGCGAGTTCGCGCCCGCCTCGACGGTGAAGGAACGGAAGAAACGTCTGACGGCCTGGAGGCGCGCCGTGAGGCGCGTGCGCACGCGATGAAGCTCTTGCTCGAGAACGTCCACAAGCTCTACGACGGCACGGACTCCGGCGCGCGCGCGCTGCACGAGAATGTCGACCTGCTGCTGGAGAACGGCCGCGTCTCCGCGCTCGTGCCGCACCGTCCGGGCGCGCCGCGCGACCCGGCGGCGAAGGTCGTCGACTGCTCGCGCTACACGGTCACGCCCGGGCTGATCGACTGCCACGGGCACGTGACGATCCTCGGCCTGCGCGAGGGCGACATCGGGCGCATGAACGGCCCGGCGAGCGCGCTGTGGGTCGAAAAGGTGCTGCACACGACGCTCGTCGACGGCGGCGTGACGACGCTGCGCGACGTGGGCGGCGCCACGCACTGGATGAAGCGCGCGGTGGCCGAGGGCGTGATGCTCGGCCCGCGCCTCAAGATCTCGGTGTGCATGCTCTCGACCACCGGCGGCCACGCCGACTTCCGCGGGCCGGACCGCTGCCACGCCGAGCTCTCGCAGCTGTGGCCGCCCGCGCCTGGCCGGCCGTCGAGCCTGTGCGACGGCCCGTGGGAGTGTCGCAAGCGCGTGCGCGAGCTCGCAGCCTGCGGCGCGGACCTGATCAAGGTGTGCGCCAGCCCGGGCGTCGCCTCGCCGGGTGACAAGCTCGAGCACCGCGAGTTCGCGCCCGAGGAGCTGGCCGCGATCTGCGACGAGGCTAAGGCGCGCGGCCTGCGCGTCGCCGCGCACGCGCACAGCGCGTCGGGCATCGAGCTCGCGCTCACGCACGGCGTGCACGACCTGCAGCACATCTCCTTCCTCGACGCGCGCCTGGTGGACCTCGCGCACCAGAAGGGCGCGACGGTCACGCCGACCTCGTGGACGCTCTTCGAACTCACGCGCGCCAAGGGCCTGCCCGCGGCGGTGATGGAGAAGGTGAAGCAGGTGAACGAGCACCACTCGACCGCCGTGCGCCACGCGCTCGCCGGCGAGCTGCCGATCCTGATGGGCACGGACGCCGTGTGGCCCGGCATGCACGGGCGCAACTGGCAGGAGCTCGTACACCTCGTGCGCGACGGCGTGCCGCCGCTGCGCGTGTGGCACGGCGCGACGGGGCTCGCCGCGCGCGAGATCGGCGCCACGGACACGGGCACGCTCGTGCCCGGCCAGCGCGCGGACCTCCTGATCGCGAGCGCGGACGTGCTCGACGATCCGGCGCGCTTCGAGCACGGCGCGCTGCTCGAGGTGCTGCAGGACGGCCTCGGCCACCGCGGCCTCGCCGGCGTGCCGCAGCGCACGTTCGCGGGCGCCTCGCGTGCGGCGCTCGAGGCGCTGTTCGCCGAGAGCCGCGGCTGAGGCTCCGGCTCCGCGCGGCGATGGCCGGCCGTGCGAGCGCCTCGCGCGGCGGACTCCAGGGTGCAGGGAGTCGAAGCCGGTCACTGGAGCCGAACGCCGGCGGATCAGGACGCCGTCCTCCTGCAGGATGAGCGCATCCGGTTACGATGTGTCGCTCGCATGGCTCCCGATGGTGATCTGACCGGCCTCCTGCGCCAGGCCAAGGGCGGCGACCGGGAGGCGCAGGCCAAGGTCTTCGAGCAGGTCTACGACGAGCTGCGCGCGGCGGCGCGGCGCATCGGCTCCGGTCCAGGAGCGACCTTGCAGCCCACGGCGCTCGTGCACGAGGCCTGGCTCAAGCTCGCGCCGGGGCTCGACGCGGTGAACGACCGCGTGCACTTCTTCGCCGTGGCGAGCCTGGCCATGCGCCAGGTGGTGGCCAACCACGCGCGCGCGGCCCGGCGGGAGAAGCGCGGCGGCGGCCTGCGGGCGGTCTCGCTCGACGACAGCGTGCATCTGGAGCCGGGCAGCCACGACCGCTCGCCCGCGGCCGATCTGTGCGCGCTCGACGAGTGCCTCGAGGCTGCGGCGGTGCGGGGGCGCGGCATCGATCGCGCGCGCGAGCTCGGCCAGGGCCGCGCCGCGGGTCCCGGGCGGAGCTGCGGCGGCGCGACAGCTCTGGACCTCGGCCGAGGACGTATTGGACGATCCGGTGCGCTTCGAGCGAGACGCGTTGCTCGAGGTGCTGCAGGACGGCCTGGGTTACCGCGGTCTGGCCGGCATCCCGCAGCGCACGTTCGCGGGCGCCTTGCGCACCGCCCTGGAGGCGCTGTTCGCCGAGGCGCGCACCGGACCTCGCTCGTGCGAGCAGGGATATCTTTCCCGACCCCTTGACCCGTCCCGCCGCCGATACATGATGAGGCCGTCCAAGCGAGATCGCTCGCGCGGACGTCGCGGCCCAGGCGCGTAGCCGAAGGCCGTTACCATCGTCGCCCCGGGACGCCGGGGTGTGGCAAGGAGCCCGTCGAACGCGATCGACACCGCCGTTCGCCGGGGAGGCCTGCTGAAAGTGGAGGTGATCCGACATGAGTAGTGTCAATACCAAGGGTCTGCACATCTGATCCCGTGCAACCGACGGGACCTGCACGGTTGAGGCGCGCTTCGGCGCGCTTGGAAGTGCAGCCCTGACGAGAACCCGGCGACGCCTCGTGCCTCGCCGGGTTCTTCTGTTTCCAGAGCGAAACCGACCGCGGAGGCGCGGAGGACGCGGAGGGGCGCGGAGAGCGAGGACGAGGACGATGATCCTGCGGCCGCGGAGACTCGAAGCCCCGGAGGTCTTCCCCTCTCTCTCTCTCTCTCTCTCTCTTCTTCCGTCCTCCGCGTTTCTCCGCGCTCCCCCGCGCCTCCGCGGTTGGCTCGGCTCCGCCCTACGCGCCGAGCTGCTCGTCCAGGCGTCGCAGCTTGCTGGAGAAGAGCTGCAGCGGCAGGTGCAGGCGCGCCGACCAGGCGCGCTCGTCGTGGCTGGCGAGCGGGAAGGCGAAGTGCACGAGGTCGCGGCCGAGCTCGAAGCCCGCCGCGAGCAGCGCCGCCGCCATCGCCAGCGTGGCCTCGTAGTTGTCGTGCGGCCAGCCGCTGTCGAGGTACAGGCGCAGCGCCTCGCGTCCGGCGCGGCCCTCGCGGCGCACGCGCGCCAGGAGCTCGTCGCGGTAGCCGAAGGTGCTCGACAGACAGGCCGCCTGTCCGAACACCTGCGGCCAGCGCCAACCGAGATAGAAGGCCGCCACGCCGCCCAGCGACGAGCCCAGCACGGCCGTGCGCCGCGCCTCGCTCAGCGTGCGCAGCTCGCCGTCGATCCACGGCTTCAGCTCCTCGGTCAGCGCGCGCCCATAGGCCTCCACGCCCGGCTCGGTGTAGTCCTGCTCGCGCGCGCCAGAGTGGATGCCCACCACGATCACCTCGTCGATCACGTTCATCGCGTCGAGCTGGTCGAGCGTCTCGTCCACGTCCCAGGTGCGGCCGAGGAAGGCCTCCTCGGGGAAGAACAGGTTCGCGCCGTCGTGCATGTACAGCACCGGATAGCGCTTGAGCGTGTTCTCGGTGTAGCCCGGCGGCAGGTAGAAGCGCAGCGTGAGCTCGCGGCCGAGCGCGAGCGCGGCGAAGCGATAGCGCTCGGTGATGCGCCCGGAAAGGCCCGAGAAGAAGTGGGGGTAGACGTCGCTGGGTGCGTCGCTCGAGAGCAGCGCGAGCTTGTTCGTGCCCGCGCTCCAGGAGAGCTCCGTGCCGCGCCGCAGGCAGGGCTTGTACTCCAGGTAGGGCCGTTCGCCCTCGACCTCGAACTCGGCGTGGTCGGCGGACAGTGCGCGCGGCAGCACATCGCGCCGCCAGTCGTTCTCGCTGCGCAGCACGAGCGCGCGCGGGTCGGGGTAGAACACGCGCACGCTGGAACGGTACGCCGCCATCAGTGGGCCTCCAGCCAGTTCTTGCCGGCGCCGACCTCGACGCGCAGCGGCACGCGCAGCGCCACGGCCTGCTCCATGCAGCGCACCACCAGGGCCTGCGTGTCCGCCAGCTCGCGCGCCGGGCACTCCAGCACCAGCTCGTCGTGGACCTGCAGCAGCATGCGCCCTTGCAGCGCCGAGCGCGTCAGCTCGCGCTCGAGGTCGAGCATCGCGCGCTTGATGATGTCCGCGGCCGAGCCCTGCACGGGCGTGTTCAGCGCGGCGTTCTCGGCGAACACACGCACGCGGTTGTCCGTCGAGTTGAGCTCGGGCACCCTGCGCCGCCGGCCGAGCAGGGTCTCGACGTAGCCCGTGCGCCGCGCCTGCTCCAGCAGGTTGTCCATCCACGCGCGGATGGTGGGGAAGGAGGCGAAGTAGCGCTCGACGAAGGTCTTGGCCTCGGCCAGCGGCATGCCCGTCTCGCGCGCCACGCGCTGCGGGCCCATCCCGTACAGCAGGCCGAAGTTGATCACCTTGGCCTTGTCGCGCATCTCGCGCGTGACCAGCTCGGGCATGATCCCGAACACGCGCGCGGCGGTGGCCGCGTGCACGTCCTCGCCGCGCTCGAAGGTGCGGCGCATGTGCTCGTCGCCCGAGAGGTGCGCCATCACGCGCAGCTCGATCTGGCTGTAGTCGGCCGAGACCAGCAGCCACTCGCCGTGCGCGTCGCTCAGGCGCGGCACGAAGGCCGCGCGCAGGCGTCGGCCGCGCGCGCTGCGGATGGGGATGTTCTGCAGGTTCGGGTCGCTGGAGGCCAGCCGCCCGGTGGCCGCGTTGACCTGGCTGAACGAGCAGTGGATGCGCCCGGTGACCTGGTTCACGTAGGCGGGCAGCGCGTCGGTGTAGGTGCTCTTCAGCTTCTGCACCTCGCGGTACTCGAGCAGCGTCTTGACGATCGGCACGTCGCCGTACTGCAGCGAGAGCGTGTCCGCGTCCGTGGCCCAGCCGGTCTGCGTCTTCTTGACCTTCTTCACCCCGGCCTGGTCCTGGATGCGCAGCTTCTCGAACAGGATCTCGCCGAGCGCCTTGGTGCTGTTGACGTTGAAGTTCTCGCCCGCGTGGCCCTGCACGGCGTGGGTGAGCTCGAGGAGTTCCTTCTCCATCTCGCCCGACAGACGCGCGATCAGCTCGACGTCGAGGCGGATGCCGCGCTCTTCCATCGCCGCCAGCACCGGCACCAGCGGCAGCTCGAGCTCGTGGAACAGCTTGGTCGCGCCGGCCTCCGCCAGCTCCTGCTCCAGCGGCGCGCGCAGGCGGAAGGCGAAGTCGGCGTCCTCGCAGGCGTACTCGGCGACCTTCTCGAGCGGCACCTGGTCCATGGTCAACATGGTCTTGCCCTTGCCGAGCAGCTCGGCCGTGGCGATCTTCTTGATGCCGAAGTGGCGCAGCGCGAGCGCGTCGAGGCCGTGCGTGCGCGCGTCGCCGCCCGCGACGCAGAAGCTCGCCACCAGCGTGTCGAAGGCCGGCGGCGGCAGACGCAGGCCGGCGTGGGCCAGCACCAGCCAGTCGAACTTCGTGTTCTGACCGAAGCGCGCCAGCGCAGGGTCGCAGAGAAGCGGGGTGAGCGCCGCGAAGAGCGCCGCGTTGCCCTCTGCGAAGACCGCCGGCTTCACGGGCACGTAGAACGCGCGTCCGGCGGCGGCGGAGAGCGAGATCCCGACGAGCTCCGAGTCGAGCGGGAACAGGCCGGTGGTCTCGGTGTCGAGCGCGAAGCTGCCGGCCGCGCGCAGCTCGGCGCTCATCGCTTCCAGCGCGCCGCGCGTCGTGACCGTGACGTAGTCGCGCGGGCCGCTGCGGCTGGGCACGTGCGTCTGGCTGGCGACCTTCTCCAGCAGCGTTCCGAACTCGAGCTCGCGGAAGAGCTCGATCAGCGCCTGCGCATCGGGCGCGGGACGCTTCAGCGCGCTCAGCCCCTCGGCCAGCGGCACCGCGGTGTGGATCGTGACCAGCTCGCGCGACAGGAGCAGCATCTCGCGGCTGGCCTCGATCTTGGCGCGCGTCTTCTCGCGCACCTCGGGCAAGTGCGCCAGCAGGCCATCGACGCTGCCGAACTGCTGGATCAGCTCGATCGCGCCCTTGGGCCCGATGCCGTGCACGCCGGGCACGTTGTCCGAGCTGTCGCCCATGATCGCCAGGACATCGATCACGTGCGCCGGGTCGGTGCCGAACTTCTCGCGCACCGCGCCCAGGCCCTGGATCTCGGGCGGCTCGCCCTGCTTGAAGACGTTGTAGAGCTTCACGTGCTCGCTCACGAGCTGCATGAAGTCCTTGTCGCCGGTGACGATGAAGACCTCGTGCCCGGCGCGCTCGGCCTGCTTCGCCAGGGTGCCGATCACGTCGTCGGCCTCCACGCCCGGGACCTCGAACAGCGGCACGCCGTGGGCCTCGATCACGCGCCGGATGAGGCCGAGCTGCGCGACCATCTCCTCCGGCGCGCGCTCGCGCGTGGCCTTGTAGTCGGGGTAGCGCTCGTGGCGGAAGGTCGGACCCTTGGCGTCGAGAGCCACGGCGACGAGGTCGGGCTCTTCCTCCTCGAGGATGCGCCGCAGCGTCATCGTGAAGCCGTAGGTCGCGCCGGTGGGCGTGCCGTCGGCCTTGGCCAGGCGCGAGCCGACGAGCGCGAAGTGCGCGCGGTAGGCGAGCGCGGTTCCGTCCAGCAGGAAGAGACGCATCGGCGGGATGATAGCGGCTCAGCCGCTCGTCCCGCCGCTGTTCTGCGCGTGCGGCCTGCCGCGCGCGCGTTCCTGCAGCGTAGCGCGCTACGGGAAGGTGAGCGCCGCGCGGTTGGACAGCCCCAGCGGCCCGGTCACCAGCGACTGGCAGTACACCGTGAGCCCGCTCAGTCCCGCGGGCACGGTGGCCAGCGTGCGCGCGAGACCGTTGGCCGGGATCGTGCCCGAGGCCAGGACGAAGCTGCCCGCCGGCTGGATCAGCAGCACGCCGAAGCCCAGCGGGATGTTGGCCGTGGCCGTGCTGGCGCGCACGATCCAGCCCTGGCCGGGATTGGCGCTCACGTGCAGCGCAAGCTGCGAGCCGCTGTTCCCGCGTCCGAAGAAGTTCAGCTTGGCACCCGCGTCGAAGGTCGTGACCGAGAGCTCGTCCACGGCCGCCTCGGTGATCGAGTCGTTGGGGTTGTCGCTGGTGCGGAAGCGCAGGCGCACGCGGTCCGTCAGCGCGGCGAAGTCCTGCACCGCGAACTCGTGCTCGCTCCAGGCGTTGTGGGTGCTGCCGGTGAGGCTCTCGACCGTCGTCCACGAGGCCCCGTCGTCGTCCGACACGGCCACCTCGAGGGCGTCGTTGAGCACGCTGAAGTTCGTGAACCAGCGCTGGTAGCGCACCGTCGCGCCGAGTACGCCCGAGAGGTCGAGGCGCGGCGTGAGCAGTGTCGTCGGGCCGCCGTCCACGTCGTCGCCGCCGGCCGTGGTCGAACCGTTGCCTGTGGCGAAGCAGCGCACGCCGGCACCGCTCGTGGCGTCGTTCTCCGGGTTGGAAGGATCCGTGCCGTTGAACGAACCCAGCGGGTTGCCGTAGGCCCAGATGCCGGTCGTCGCCCCGTCGCCGGGCGCGCCGACCGTCCAGCCGACGTTGACCTCCAGGTCGTCCGTGGCGAGCAGACGCGGCGTGCCGACCGAGAACGAGCCGGGGAACTCCTGCGTGAAGCCGTCGTAGGTGAGCGAGGCCACGTAGTCGACGGGCGTGCCGTTCGCGACGCCCGCGCCGATGGCGAGCTCGAGCGGCGAGCCGGCGTGGGACGCGCTGGTGAAGCTGGCCAGGCTGCCCAGCGCGACCAGGCCGTTCACGACCGTGACGCCGGGCGTCGAGCAGGCCAGGCCGACCTCGACCGAGCCCGCGCTCGCGCGCCCGCTGTTGCGCAGCGTGAACGCCAGGCGCAAGCCCTCGCCCGGCTCGAAGAAGCCGTCGCCGTCGCCGAGCTCGCTGGTCGTGCGCGCCGTGTCGTGCACGTACGCGCCCGCGGCCCAGGCCGTGCGCAGGAAGCCGGGCTCGGTGATCTCGGCCAGCGGGATGATGCGCGCCGTCGGCGGCCAGAAGCCGTCACTGTCGCCACCGATCTCGGAGGTGAAAGAGAGCGTGCCCTTGGTGGCTTGGTCGTAGTCGATGGTCACGCCGTTGGCGAGATACAACGTGGACCCGGCCGGACCGCGTGTCCAGTTGGTCTCGAGCGTGCACAGGTCGCCGACCTCGGTGTACTGCGCGCTGTTGGCGGGCGCGCCCGCGATGTAGCCCCACGGCCACAGCCACAGGTCCGAGTAGGTGTGCGCGGAGACGGCCGTGGAGAAGCTCCGTCCGCCGATGAAGGCCTGCATCGCCGCGACTTCGGGCTCGCTGGCCGGGCCGGTGCCGCGGTAGGTCTCGCCGCCCGGCGAGGGATCGCTGCCGGAGTCGTCGAAGCCCCACTGGAAGGCGTAGTTGCGGTTCAGGTCGACGCCGAAGCTGCCGCCCGCGTTCGCGCGCCGGTTCTTGCGCCACAGCCCGCCGCCGCCGGGGTTGGTGCTGCGGTTGTACTCGTAACCGTCCGGGTTGACGCACGGCACGAACCAGATCTCACGCTCGTTGACGAGGTAGGTCGAGAGCGGGTCGGTCCCATAACGTTCGAGCAGCGCCAGCATCAGCCAGATCGTCGACTGCATGCTCTGCGGCTCGCGCGCGTGGTGCAGCGCGTCGAAGCGCGCCTCGGGCTCGTTCTCGTCCGTGTCCGGATTGTCCGAGATCTTCAGGGCCCAGAGCGTGCGCCCCTGGAGCGTGGTGCCGATCGAGAACTTGGCCGTGGTCAGCGTCGGATAGGCGGCGTGGATCTGGTCCAGCACCGACACGACCTCGCTGAACGGGTAGTTCCCGCCCATCGAGCCCTCGCCGAACTGCGGCGTGAGCCAGGCGCCGAGCGGCGGCGTGCCGAGGATGGCCTCGCGCGGCAGCAAACGCGCGGCGTAGAACGCGGCCAGGTCCTCGTGCACGACGCTGAAGGGGATGCCCGCGCCGCTCAGCGCCGCGCGCTCACGCGCGTCGGCCACGAGATCGACCTCACCACTGCGCAGCACGGCGGCGACGTCGAGGTCGAGCGCGCTCACGGTGTCGAGCGTCAGCGCGCCGGCGGGAACGCGCACGAGGCTCTGCACGGGGGCCTCGGTCGGCAGCACTTGTTGGGCGAGGGCGAGGAGCAGGGGCAGGATCATGGTGGTCTGGGTGCGGTGGGGGTGGGCGCCGATTCTAGTGGTGCGTGGCGCGAAGGTGGGTACCTATCCCGAGCTGGCAAACGCATGCGCAAAGCGCGCCGACGCCACGACTTCGGGGCAGGTTCCCGGGCAGAGCCAGGGTATCAGCGTGGCGCCGGCGGCGGGTCGTCGGTGTGGCCCGTGAGACGGGGCGACCACTCCGACCCTCCGTCGCGCTCGCAGCGCAGCCCGCGCGCGAGGGCTTGGTACAGCACGGCGGTGCCCAGCCCGTTGGGGTGGATGGACGTGCCGAACAGCTCGTGCACCGTGCAGCCGTGCTGCACCCGGGCGCGTTCTACGTCGCTGCGCGAGTCCACCCACGCCAGGCCCGCGTCCTCGAGCTGGGCATGAAGCTCGTGCTCGATCCCGCCGGGTTGCGCCTCCATGGCCGAGGGCAAGTGGAACAGCAGCACGAAGTGCTCGAGGCCGCGACGGTTGCACTCGCGCTCCATCTGGCGCAGCAGAAACGTCGTCAGCTCTCGCCGCTCTTGCACGGCCGCCGGCTCGCCTTCCCAACGCCGGCGCCACTCCAGCGGGAGCAGGCCGACGCCGTTCGCCAGGTAGCGCAGGAAGTAGCTCTGGATCGAGGGCGGATGTCGCTCCATGAAGGCGAGGCAGTCGAGACCATCCGGCGGCTCCAGCACGAAGGTGCTCCCCTGCGCGCGGAAGCGCGGCTTGGGTCGGTTCAGGAAGGTCAGCGGCGCCCGACTCAGGTCGCTCTCCACCACGAAGGCGATCACCACCACGGGATCGAGATCGGCGTAGAGATCCACGCTCTTCTCGAGCAGCAGCAGGCTCTGGTCGAGTCCGTGACCGCTGACGGCGTAATTCAGCAGGCCGTAGCTCCGCCCGAGATCGGAGCAGTCGAGCAGGTCCTGGAAGCAAGGGTCCGGGTGGTGACCGCAGGCGGCGAACGACGAGCCGTAGAGCAGGACGGGGCGCCGGCCGGCGAGGGAATCCTGCGCCGCGTGGCGATACGTGACGCGCTCGATCTCGGGCTTGATCCAGCCGATCTCCGCGTCGGCACAGGGCGGGATCCCGTGGCTCGCACGCCATCCGAGGCGGAACAGGGTGAACAGCTTCTCCTGATCGTCCGAGTGGGGCGAGGCGAGGTACAGGCTCGGCTCGCGGAAGGGCCGGCCCAGACGCTCGGCCAGGAGACTGGGCGAGAACAGCAGCCAACGCAGCACGCCCTCAGCCAGCAGCGGACCCGCGACGAGCGCCAGCAGCAGCGCGAGAAGGCGGCGCCACTTCCGAGCGCTGGCCGCCAGGCGCGCCTGGCGAGCGAGTCTAGCGTCCCTGGGTGGGGCCATCATCCGTGGCTCACACCCATCGAGCCGCCAGAACATCCGGCTAGAAGACGGTGTAGACGAATGGCGCGACGAGCGGGGCTGCCTGCAACAGGATGAACAGCAGCGCGGCCGGCAGCAGCAGGAGAACGAGCGGCACGAGCCACCAGAAGGGGCCCTGCCACAGGGCTCGCAGCAGCTCGGCCGCCGTCGACAGACGCGTGCGCGTCGAGATCCACAGTTGCTTCATGAACGAATGCCAGCCGCCGCCTGGCCCTCCTGCTCTCGACTAGTGCTGTGCTTCACGCAGAGGGGCCTTTATCCCGAGGTTGCCTGCGTTCGGCGCAAGGCGCGCCGCCGAGGCGACTTCGGTGCAAGTCTCGGAGAAGGCGCAACGCCGCGGCGGACGCAGGCGGCCCGGGATAAAGGCCTCTGTGCGTGAATCACTCCACTAGCATACTCCGCATGAGCGAGAACGGGGCCGACGAGAACGCGACCAGCGAGTGCAAAGCCAGCGCGGCTCCGACAAGCGCGGGCTCTTGCCCGCGCTGCTTCCAGGGCCTGGGCGAGCGCTCGTGCGGCGCCTGCGGGCTCGCCTTCGAGCGTGAAGGGCGCCTGATCGACGTCCTGGGCCGCGACCCGCGCGAGAGCGACGCGGCGCGGGTCGAGCGCTTCTACGAGCGCAGCCCCTTCCCCGGTTACGCGCCCGACGACGATGGGGGCACGCTGCTCGATCGCGCGCGACGCTCGTCCTTCTTGCGCGCGTTGGACGCGGCCCTGCCGGCCCAGGCACGCGTGCTGGACTGCGGCTGCGGCACGGCCCAGCTGGCGGCCTTCCTGGCGCTCGCGGCCCCGCGTCGGCGCGTGTTCGGGCTCGACGGGTGCCGTGAGTCGCTGCGCTGCGCGGAGGGCTTTCGCGCGCGCGTCGGGCTGGAGAACCTGCAGCTCGCGCGCGCGGACCTCTTCGCCATGCCGGTGCGCGCGGGTTCGTTCGAGGTCGTGCTCTCGCGCGGCGTGGTGCACCACACCGCCGACCCCGTGCGCGCCATCGAGTGCGTGGCGCAGTGCGTGGCACCGGGCGGCGTGCTCGTGCTCGGCTTCTACGAGTCCGCGGCGCGCCTGTTCCACGCTGCGCGGCGCGCGCTGGCGCGTCCGCTCTCGACGCCGCTGCGCGCGCTCGATCCCGTCCTGCGCCGAGCCGACCTCGCGCCGGAGAAGCGCCGTATCTGGATCGAGGACCAGTACCACCATCCGCTGGAGCGCATGCTGGCCATGCCGGCGGTCCTGGCGCAGCTCGAGCGGCTGGGCTTCAGCTGGCTGCGCAGCGTTCCGCCAGGCATCGAGTCGGGGCTGTTCGAAGCCACGCCGCGGCCGGGGCCTCTCGCGCGCGCGCGCCTGCGCCTGGGTTGGTGTCTGCGCGGCGTGAACGATCCCGATGCGGGGCTCGTGTTGTTGCTCGCGCGCCGCGGCAGCCGCTGAGGCGGCCGGCGTCGCCAACACGCTCGCCCCCGCGCCGTGACAGCGCCGTGACAGCGCCGCGACTTGCGGCAGGGCACGCGGGACCCGCGCTCAATGCACGTAGGTCCGCGGGCCGGCCGCCAGCACGTCCAGGCGGCTGCGTTCGAAGAGCTCCAGCGCATCCCGCTCCGTGCGCACGAGCGGCGCTCCGCGCAGCGCGAGGTCGGTGACGAACAGCAGCGGCTCGGCGCCTGCGGCGCCCAGGCGCGCGAGGAGGTCGCCGAGCTCCGGATCGCGGCGCGCATCGACCAGCTGTGGCCAGGCGTGTCCGTCAGCCGCCAGCGCGTCGGGGGCGACGCGCCGCAGGGCCTCCCGCGCCGGCACGCTCAGCTGGGCCTGCTCGAGCAGGGCTGTGCTGCGCGCGTCGAACTCGAAGAACTCCGCGGCGCGCTCGGCGGGCAGCGCGAGCCGTGCCGGAAGGTAGGGCTCGAAGTGCTGCAAGGCGGCCAGCAGCCGCGCGCGCGCGTCGGGGCCGCGCGCCAGGGCCAGGGCCAGGCGGCTGGACAGGCTGCGCTCGGCGAACTCCAGCGGACCCCGCACCCAGCCGACGAGTTCGCCGGCGAGCAAGCGCCGCGCGAGCTCGGCGCGCAGCTCCGCGGGACTGGCCCAGGCGAGCGCTCCCGGCTCGCCGCTGGCGCCGAGCGCGGGACCCAGCGCGAAGCCCGACGGCGCCGGGGCGCTCCCGGCGAGCACGCGGTACCCGTAGAGCGCGGCGCCGAGGGCGGCGCCGGCTTTGCCGGGGTCGGGCGCCACGCAAACGCGCTCGAAGGGACCCTGTGCCGCGAGGCGTGCGAGCAGGCGGCGGTTGGAGGCCAGCTGGCCCGAGACGCACACGCAGGCGAGCTCGGTGCGACGGTGGAGCTCGTGTGCCAGCGCCAGCGCGCGCTCCTCCAGCAGCGCCTGCACGCTGGCCGCCAGGTCGGCGTCGTGCGCGTCCGGCGCCTGCCAGCGCAGGGGCTGACCGGGCGCGCGCGCGGGGCCGACGAGCGCTTCGAGCGCCGGCGTGTACAGGCGCGCCGCGCCGTCGTCGAGCGTGAAAAACCCGGGCTCGAGCACGAAGGCTCCATCGCGCTCGGGGCACAGGCGCGCGAGCTCGGCCGCGAAGCGCGGCCGCCCACAGGCGGCCAGGGCCTCTAGCCTGGACTCGTCCTCGCCCGCCACCAGGCCCACGAACTGCGTGAAGGCCGAGGCCAGGCCGCCCAGCGAGTGTGGATGGCGCACCTCGGCCAAGAGCTCCAGGACGCCCGCGTCGCCACGCGCGAGCGTGCACGTGCTCCACTCGCCCGCGTCGTCGAGGTGCAGCAGCGCCGCGTGCTCGCAGCCCGAGGCGTGCAGCGCGAGCGCCATGTGCGCGCGCGCCTGATCGACGAACAGCACGCGCTGCGGGGCGAGCTCGAGTTCGGCGGCGATCTGGCTGCGCAGCCACAGGCGTTCGCCGAGCCACGCGAACGCCGTGCGCACGAACGCGCGCGGCGCGCTGGGGAAGGTTTCGAGCGTGCGCACCAGCACGCGCTCGAAGCGCCGCAGCGGCTTCTCGTAGAAGACCACGCCGTCCAGCTCGGAGCCGCGCGCGCCGGCCTGCGCCAGGACCCAGCGCAGAGCGTGCGTGGGGAAGGCCGAGTCCAGGAGAACGCGCGTGAAGTGCTCCTCGCGCACGGCGGCCACGGCCACGCCGCGCACCACCAGGGCTGCGGCGGACTGACGCTGGAAGGCCGAGAGCCCGAGGACGCGCATCAGTACTGGCTCGTCAGCTGCGCGCGCGGCGCGCGGCTCTCGTGCGCCGAGGGCGCGGCGCGGCGGCGCGCAGCGCGGCTCGCCAGCGCGAAGGGCCACAAGAGGACCCAGTAGCCCACGAACAGCACGCTGTGCGCGATGCCCGTCGCGGAGCGCACGCCGAGGCGCTTCCAGGCCGCGATCAGGCGCGAGCCGCGCGCATGGGCCAGGCCCGCGGCGACCTCGCGCGCGCGGCCCTCGGCGCGCCAGCGTTCCAGGAAGCGCTCGGTGTAGGCCACGTGGTACTTCTCGTCGCGCAGGATCTCCGCGAACAGCGGCGCGAGCTCGGGGTCCGCGCGGTTCAGCTCGAGGTGCAGCTGGAACAGCTCGGCCGCGCGCCGCTCGGCCACGTTCAGCATGGCCACGTAGGCGACCTCGCCCTGCTGCTCGCACAGCGCCGCGCGCAGGAAGCCGTGCGCGTCCAGCTCGTGGCCGCGCCGCCCGTGCGAGAGGTCGTGCACGGCCGCGGGGTCGAGCGCATCGCGCGCGGGCAGCGCCAGCTCGGCGCGCAGGGCCGTCGCGCACGCGCGGAAGAGGGCCGCATGGCGCAACTCGTCGGCCGCGTGGCGCGCGAGGTGCTCGGCCAGCTCCGCGTCCAGCGTGCGCCGCGCGGCGAGCTCGAGGTCGCGGCCGCCGTCCTCCTCGGTCGCCGCGAAGCTCTCCAGCGTGCGCAGTCTGCGCGCCGGATCGCTCCACACCCGGCGGTGTCTCAGGCGCGCGAAGGGGTGCGGCATCCCCTTACTGTACGCTGCACGGCGCAGCGCGGGGCCGAGAGCACGCGGATCGCGCGCTACACTCGGCGCATGTCGTCGGAGCGTTTGACTTGGGCCGTGCCCGGGATCGACCTGTCCGCCCTCGGACTGGTCTCGAGCGCCGCGCTGTTCGCGCCCTCTTGCGCGCTCTCCGCGCGCGCCGAAGCGCTGGCCGAGGGTGCCGGGCGAGCGTGGTGGCGCTTCCCGCTGCCCGGCACCAGCGACGCGCGCGGCAACCTGACTGGAAGGCCTGGCGCGCTCGGCACGGGCTGGCTGTGGCTCACCGTGTTCCGTCCCGCCGGCTGGCGCGCGCCCCTCGTCGCGCGCTTCAGCGCGCCGCGCAGCGCGAGCCTGGCGGAACGCGAGTGGAACCTCCTCTGCTACCTGCGCGCGCGCGGGATCGGCACGCCCGAACCGCTGCTGGTCGGCGCGCGCGGCAACGGCCCGTTCGCGCGCCACTCGTTCCTGCTCGTGCGCGCGCTCGAGGACGCCTTCCCGCTGCCGCGCTATCTGCGCACCGACGGCGTCGGCGCCGAGCGCGAGCGCACGCTGCGCGCGCTGGGCCTCGCGCTGCAACTGCTCGCGCGCGCCGGAGTGGAGCTGCCCGAGTTCAGCGCCGAACACCTGTGGCTCACCCCCAGCGGCTCGGGCGAGTGCGAGACCGAGACCCCCGGCCCGCGCAAGAACAAGCTGCCGGGCGTTGCGCTTGCCTCGGTCGCGGGCGGACGCTTCACGTCGGACCCCCCCGAGGTGACGCTGGCGCGCCACGAGGCCCGCCTCCTGCGCACGCTCGCGCCCGGCCTCGAGCCACGCGAACTCGCCGCGCTGGTAGCGCAGCTCCGCACCACGGCTCCTGGCCCACGCGCGCTGGCGCTGGAGTGAAGGGCACGCAGAACGGCGCGCCGTTTTCTTTCCCGGCGCTCGAGCGCTCAGTCCCGGCGCCGGATCGTTTCGAGCGTGCCGTCCCCGTCCAGGTCACCGCGGCGCTCCGCGGCGTCGGCCCAGGCCGAGGGTGAGACCGCGGGCGGCTCGCCGGCGAAGGTCTGCACGACGCCCCGGGCATCGAAGACGCGCGCCTGCACGGCGCCCTGTCGCGGCACGAGCAGGAGCAGGCGCTCGCCGTGTTCGCCCGGCATCACGGCCAGTTCCGCCCCGGGCAGGCTGACTCCGTAGGCGGGACCCTCGCTGCGTTCGAGCACCGGGCCCGGGCCGAAGTGATAGCTCCACAGCGCGCCGTAGCCGTCCACGTCGGTACGCCACACGAGTACTTCGTCGTCGCCGTCGCCGTCGCTGTCGAAGAGCGCCCAGCCGCTGAGCGCGCGTGGCGCGACGGCGGGTAGGACGAGCGCCTGCGCGCCCGTGGAGCGCGTCACGACGAGGTCTCCGCTGGCGCTCGTTCCCCCGCCGTAGAGCGCGTGGATCCCGGCCAGGTCGCTGGCAGCCAGGAGCGCGCGCGCGGGCGAGGGCTCCGGGTACATCACGGCTTGCTCGTCCGGGCTGTGGTCGAGTCCCAGCACGTGCCCGACCTCGTGCAGAGCGGCCTGATGCAGAGAGAGGCCCACGGCTCCTCCGTCCCAGTCTCGCTCGGCGTCGAAGTGCACGAAGGTCCCCGGCCCGACCGGGCCGCTGTGCGCCACGCTGGGGTCGGCGCCGAACGGCGTGCACGCGCCGTGGGCGGCGCGCTTCCAGGCAAACAGGACCGCGGCCGGTTCGTCGGCGCGCGCCGGGTGGAACTCGGCTGCGCCCGCCTGGTGCCACTGCTCCAGCGCGTCTTCGATCGCCTGGCGGAACTCGGCCGCCGCGAGCGGGCCGCCGGCGGGTTCCAGGCGATACGAGATCGAGCGCTCGCCGGGCCAGCGGCCGCGCACGGCGAAGCGCGCCTGGAACGGCTCGGTCGGGGCGCAGGCCACGCTCAGGGACAGGCACAGCAGGCTCGCGCGCGAGGCTCGCACCGCATCGGTATACCCGCCGTGGGCCGCGGAAGCCCGCGCCCTCGGCCAGCGAACTACCGCGTCGGCTCGAGCACGTGCAGGCGCTGGTTCGCATTCACCAGGCCGAGGTCCTGTCCAATGCCGCTCGGCCAGCGCAGGCTGAGCTGAGCGAAGGTCTCGTCTCCCAGGCCGAAGAAAGCCGCGCGCTCGTCGCCGCCGCCGTGGCTGGGGCCGCTGGTGATCTCACGGATCTGCGTGGAGTGCAGAGTGCGTAGCGTGATGCGCGTGCCGATGCCGTCGCGGTTGCTGAGCGTGCCCTCGACCGTGACGACGAGCCAGTGTTGGGTGCTGTGACGAGCTCCCGAGAGGTTGTGATAGAGGTACGGTTGCTGGCCCAGGTTGCCCACGAAGAGATCGACGTAACCGTCGCGGTCCAGGTCGCACAGGCTCGTGTTGCGTCCCTTGCGCTCGCCGGCGAGGCCACACTCGAGTGACACGTCCTGGAAGGTCAGGTCGCCGTTGTTGCGCAGCAGCGTGTCGGGTTCGGGCAGGCCGCCCCAGATCGACCCGTTGGCGAAGAAGAGGTCGAGCCAGCCGTCGCTGTCGGCGTCGAGGAACACCGTGCCCCAGCCGGTGGAGAGCCGCGTGGCGTCGAAGATGCCGCAGGTGTAGGTGATGTCCTCGTAGCTGCCGTCCTCGCGGTTGCGCAGCACGTGCGATTCTTCGATGTTGCTGAAGGCGAGGTCGAGCCAGCCGTCGTTGTCCAGGTCGCCGACGCCGAGGCCCATGCCGTTCAGGCGCGTGTTCGTGCCCAGCGCGGCCGAGACCTCGGGCAGCAGCCAGCCGCCCAGGCCGTCCGGCCCGTCGTTGCGCCAGTGTCGGTTCGGACCGCCGCCGTGCGTGGCGTCGTTGACCAGGTACAGGTCCGCGTCGCCGTCGTTGTCGTGGTCCAGGAACGCGGCGGCGAAGCCCAGCCCGTTGACGTTGTCGCACGTGCGCGTGCCGTCGGAACACAGCAATCGCGTCCAGTCTTCGAAGCTGCCGTCGCCGCGCGCGTGGAACAGGCGCTGGCCCGGACGGGGAGCCGGATCCGTCAGGCACTTGGCATGCTTGGCCAGGTAGAAGTCGAGGAATCCGTCGCGGTCGATGTCGCCCCAGGCGCTCGTGACCGCGCGCCCATCGTCGGCCACGCCGGCGAAGCTCGTGGCGTCCACGAAGGACAGCGCTCCATCTTCCATGCGCCGGCTCTTCCACAGCGTGTTGCCGACGCGCAGGTTGGTGACGTACAGGTCCTGGTCGCCGTCGTTGTCGTAGTCCACGAACACCGCCGCGTGGCTGAACTTGTCGGCCTGCTGGATCCCGAGCGTGCCGGCGATGTCGACGAAGTCGGGCAAGCGGTCCCCGTCCTGGTCGCCGCGGTTCTCGTACAGGAAGTTCGGACCGCCATGGTTGGTTGCGAAGAGATCGCAGTCGCCGTCGAGGTCCACGTCGCCCCAGGCCGAGCCCGAGCCGAGGAAGGTGGGGCAGTTCTCCTCGCCCTTGTGCTGCTCACCCACGAGTCCCACGCGCTCGGCCACCTCCTCGAAGGCGAGCACGCGGCGCTCGGGCACGCCGACGGAGGCGGAAGAGGCGGTATCCTCGCCGCCCACCAAGGGCGGCAGCGGCGGCAGCGGCGTCCCCGCGCTGCCCTTTCCTCCCGAGTCGCAGCCGAGGACGCAGCTCGCGGCCAACAACCACCCGGCCTTCTCCAGCACGGTCATCAGACTCTCCTGGTCGGGACATGCAGCGAGGGCTCGCGGAGGGTCGTCCCGGGGCCCGCCTGCGAGTCGCCGGCCGGTCAGAGGTCGTTCAGGAAGGCGATCAGCGCGTCCTGGTCGATGGGCGCGAGCGCCTGGAAAGCCGTCTTCGCCGAGGCGGCCTCGTTGAAGTGGGCCGAGATCGCGCCGCGCAGGTCCTCGCCGCGGCCGTCGTGCATGTAGGGCACGGTCGTGCGTATGCCCCACAGCGGCGGAGTGCGGAAGACCCCGGCTTCGGCACCCGGCTCCTCCATGCCGCGATAGGCCGTGGGCATGACGTCGTGCAGCAAGAGGTCGGTGTAGGCATGCACCGGACCGCTCGGACCTTGGAGCTCCGGTAGGTGGCACAGCGCGCAGCCGATCTGCTCGAACAGGAGCTCGCCCGCCGTCACCTGCGGATCGAGCGAACCTGTGCGCTGCGGCGCGGCCAGGTTGAGCATGAAGAACGCGACCTCGTCGATCTGGGTCTGGCTGAGCTCGGGATCGGCGACCGCATCGACGTCCGCCCGCATGCCGAAGTCGCGCCCGTCGTTCGGAGTGGTGATGCCGAGCTCGCCGGCCATCGCATCGCGCACGAAGTCGGCCAGGCGCGGGACCTGGGCCTTCCAGCCGAAGCGGCCGATCTCGGGCTGCCCATTCACGGTCAGGCGCCGCGCGACGCCCTTGATACCGTCGGGCACGATGAGGTCGTCGGGGTCCTCGTGTGCCAGGATCTCGGCTTCGGGGATCGCGTCGAGCAAGCCCAGCCCGAGGATCGAGGGCGTCTGGCGCTGCTCGAAGACGTCGGCCTGGAGCGGGTCGTATTCCTCGCGCCCAGTCACGTACGGTGGACGGAGCTTCGACAGCCCCTGTCCGCCGGGCAGGTTATGGAACGGGCCGAGGCCCAGGTTGTCGCGCCCGAAGCGCGAGACGTTCAGCTCCAGCCCGCCCGCGCCGCCCACGGCGGGATCCTGGTGGCAGCCGCGGCAGCTGTCGGCGTTGAGCTCGTTCGCGCCCAGGCCTTGGCTGCGGTGGAAGTCGTGGTCGAAGAGCGCGCGCCCGCGCAACCACATGGCGAGCTCGGCGGGCGGGAGATCCGTGGCCGGGCCGCCGGGCTCGCCCACGCCGGGGATGTTGCCGTCGCCGGGAGAGCCCTGCGCGAAGACGAGGCTCGAGAGCGCGAGCGGGAGCAAGAATCGATAGGGCTTCATCAGAGGGACTCCAGGAACGCGATCACGTCGTCTTGCTCGACCACGGACAGGGCCACGAAGGCGTCGCGAATCGCCTGCGCCTCGCCGCCGTGCAACTCGATGGCCTCACGCAAGGTCTCGGCCCGTCCGTCGTGCAGGAAGGGCTTCGAGAGTGACAGGCCCCACAGCGGCTGGGTGCGGAACTCCTGCGAGCTGTTCGGCGCGGAGAGCGTCGACGCCTGCGGGCGGCCGAAGCCCAGTCCGTCGGCGAGCTGCGCGCCCATCTCGTGCAGCAGGAGGTCGGTGAAGGCCCGCGCCGGCCCGAAGCGCGAGGTCGGGAGCTCGGGCACGTGGCACTTCGTGCAGCCGATCTGGTCGAAGGACGCCGCACCGCGTTGGGCCGCCGCACTGGCGGGCTGGATCGGCTGCGGCGGCGCCAGGAAGCGTGTGAAGGCGATCAGGTCGCCGAGGTCGTCGCGCGTGATCTCGGGGTCGGGCACGCTGTCCAGGTCGGTGGTCGGCGCGTTCGGGTCGGTCGACACCTGGCGCGCGAAGGCGTGACTCAGGCTCACGATCCCGCCCGAGCCCAGGAACGGATCGCTGGTGATGCCCAGCTGGTTCTTCAGCGGCGCGCGCGTGAAGAGCTCCACGTTGTTCGATTGCGCCTTCACGCCGAAGCGTCCGATCGCGCCGTTGTCGGTGTTGAAGCGCCCGCTGATGCCGTCGCCGTCGAGGTCCTCCGGGTCGGCGTGGGACTGGATCGTCACGTCGCTCACGAACTCGAACAACCCGGTGCCGAAGAGCGGCAGCGCGTTGCGCTGCGCGACGATGGGCACGGCCGGCGGCGCCGGCGGCACATCCACCACGGGCGGGATGATCTTGCGCCCGGCGCCGAGCGTGAAGTCGAGGCCGGCACCGAAGGCCTGCACGACCGCGCTCCCGCTGCCCGGCAACGGAAGCTGGTTAGGTCCGTCCTGCCACATCGCCAGATAGAAGTTGCGGTAGAGCGGCGCCGAGCCTCCGACCGTGGGAGTCGAGTGGCAGCTCTCGCACGAGGTCGCGTTGTACGACGGGCCAAAGCCTTCGCTCGGTTTGAAGCGGCGCACGAACACGAGTTTCCCGCGCTCGAAGGCGGCGCGCTCGTCAACCGTGAGCCCGGGCAGCGGACCGCCGGGTGGCGTGCGTGTGCCCGGCGCGATCTGACCACCACCTCCTCCGCCGCCACCGCAGGCAGGAATGACGAAGAACAACGCACTCGAGACCGAGTACAAGAACCAGCGCAGCCTCATGAGCACACCTGGCAGGGGACCAGACGCTCGTCGGTCGGAAGCGAGGTCCGCTACCTCTCTTCCCCGGCTTGCCTGGATTGTACAGAGGTCCAGCGACAGCGCTACCCAATGCTAGGTACCGCCGGATGGGATTCCGGCAGAAGCACGACCTCGGGCGGGATGCTACAGATCGCGCAGAAAGGCGAGCAGCGCGTCGCGCTCGACCAGGGGCCGTGCCTCGAAGGCCTTGCGCACCGCGTGGGCTTCGCCGGCGTGCAGCGCGATCGCGGCGCGCAGGGTCGAGGCGCGGCCGTCGTGCAGGTAAGGCGCGCTCGTGCGGATGCCCCACAGGGGCGGCGTGCGGTACGAGCCGGCGGGCGCGCCGGGCTCGCTCATGCCGCGGAAGTCGGCCGGCAAGACGTCGTGCAGTAGGAGGTCGGAGAAGAGCGGCACCGGGCCGTCGAGGCCGGGCAGCTCGGGCACGTGGCACTTCGCGCAGCCGACCTCGGCGAAGACGAGCTCGCCCAGCAACACCTCGGGCTCGAGCGAACCGACGCGCTCGGGCGCCGCCAGGTTGGTCAGGAAGTAGGCCATGTCGTCGGCCTCGGCGGTCTGGATCTCGGGATCGGCATGCGCGTCGGTGTCGCTCGTGAGCGCGAAGCCGCGTGCGTCGGCGGGGCTGGTGAGGCCCAGCTCGCCGCCCAGCGCGTCGCGCACGAAGTCGGAAAGCGTCGGCACCTGCGCCTTCCAGCCGAAGCGTCCGAGCTCGGTCTTGCCGTCGATCACGAGTCTGCGCGCCACGCCGCGGATGCCGTCGCCGTCGGCGTCGAGCGGGTCCTCGTTGGCCAGGATCACGGCCGCGTCGAGTTCCTCGATCAGGCCGTCGCCGAGGATCGAGGGCGTCTGGCGCTGCTCGAACACGTCGGCCTCGCCCAGCGTGTACTCCTCGCGCCCCGCGACGTACGGCGGGCGCAGCTTGGAGAGTCCCTGGCCGCCGGGCAGGTTCTGGAACGGTCCGGCGCCGGCGTTGTCGCGCGCGAAGCGCGAGACGTTGAGCTCCAATCCGCCCGCGCCGCCCAGCACGGGATCCTGGTGGCAGCCGCGACACGAATCTGCGTTCATCTCCGGCGCGCCCAGGCCTGAACTCCGGTGGAAATCGCGCTCGAACAGCGCGCGGCCGCGCTCGAAGCGCGCCTGGTCGGCGGCGCTTAGCGGGTGCCGCGCGCGCGGGTGACGCCGGTCGGCCAGCTCGGGGCCGGGGCGCGGCGGCTCGCCCGCGCGCCGGTCGAGCTGGGTGGCGAGGGGCAGGGCGAGGAGCAGCAGCCAGGTCGCGGAGAGGGTTCGCACTAGAGGTGCTCCAGGAAGACGATCAGGTCGGCGCGTTCGGGGGTGGGCCGGGCGAGAAAGGCGTCGCGGATCGCTCTGGCCTCGCCGCCGTGCAGCTCGATCGCCTCGGCGAGCGTCTCGGCGCGGCCGTCGTGCAGGAACGGCGCGGAGAGCGACACGCCCCACAGCGGCTGAGTGCGGAACTCGGCCGCGGTGTTGGCGGGGGCGAGGCGCGAGGCCTGCGGCAGGCCGAACGGGAGCTCGTCGGCGAGGTCCGGCCCCATGTCGTGCAGCAGGAGGTCGCTGTAGGCGCGCACCGGGCCGCGCGAGGAGCTGAGCTCGGGCACGTGGCACTTGGCGCAGCCGAGCTCGCCGAACAGCGCCTTGCCGCGCTGCGCCGACGCGCTCAGCGGCTGGATCTGCTGCGGCGGCGCGAGGAAGCGCGTGAAGGCGATCAGGTCGCCCAGGTCCGTGCGGCTGATCTCCGGATCGGGCAGATCGTCGAAGTCGGTGGTGGGCGCGTTGGGATCGGTCGAGACCTGCAGCGCGAAGCGGAGCGCGTGCCCCAGACCCACCACCGCGCCTGAGCCCATGAACGGATCGCTGGTGATGCCCAGCTGGTTCTTGAGCGGCGCGCGCGTGAAGACCTCGACGTTGTTCGACTGCGCCTTCACCCCGAAGCGTCCGAGCGCGCCGGCGTCAGTGTTGAAGCGCCCGCTGATGCCGTCGCCGTCGGCGTCGTCCGGGTCGCAGTGGGAGAGCAGCGTGGCGTCGCCGATGAACTCGAACAGGCCCACGCCGAACAGGGGCAGCGCGTTGCGCTGCGCGGTGACGATCGCCACTGCGCCGTCCTCGGGGATGATGCGCCGGCCGACGTCGAGCATGAAGTCGTTGCCGTCGCCGTAGGCCGGCACGACCGCGCTGGTCAGGCCCGTGAGCGGCGTCTGCGCGCCGGGGACGCCCTGCATCCCCAGGTAGAAATTGCGGTACAGCGGCGCCGAGCCGCCCACCACCGGCGTCGAGTGGCAGCTCTCGCAGGAGGTCGCGTTGTAGCGCGGCCCCAGACCCTCCTCGGGCACGAAGCGGCGCTGGAAGACGAGCTTGCCGCGCTCGAAAGCCGCGCGCTCGGCGCGCGAGAGCCCGTCCAGCGGTCCGCCCGGCAGCACGCGCACGCCCACCTGCGTGGGCGACGAGCCCGTGCAGGCGGCGAAGAGGACGGCGAGCACAACGAGCGGGGACAAGCCCGCGGGGTGGCGAGGCAAGCGCATGGCGACCATCGACCGGGCGGGCCGGACCACCGCGATGCGGGTGGACTGAGGCCTGCCGATCGAAAGCTACCCCGCGCTGCGCGCGCGAAGTCCCGGAAGAGAATTCGCCCGCCGCTCCCGCCGTCGGCGGAAGGATGGGCCCCCAGAGTGAACCCTGGGGGCCGAGGGATGCCGCTAGGTCAGTCCCCCCGAAGAGGCACCCGTTGTACAGGCGCACGGCGTCCGAAAAGCGGACGCCCTCTCCGATGCTTTTCGCGGGCGAGCGTAGGATGGGGAGACATGGCGGTGACTTTCCCTGGAGGAGCTCGATCGACGTGGAGCATTCCTTAGTCATGCAAGAGGAGCGATCGCTCGCGGGCTGGTGCGTTCGTCACCATGCTCGGCTCCTGACGCGCATCCGGCGCATGATGGGGCCGGAGGTGCGCGAGGCCCTGGAGTCGAGCGACGTGCTGCAGAGCGTGGTCGTGAGCGCGCTGCGGCAGTTCCCGTTCCCGGAGCGCGAGAGCGCGAACCTGCTGGGCTGGATGACCACCGCAGCCCGGCATCGCATCGTCGATGAGGCCCGGCGGCAGCGCGAGCGACGCATCGGACCCTTGACCTGCGAGCCGCTTGGGGGCGGTGACTCCTCGATCGCCACGGCCCTTGCGCGCCACGAGGGCCGCGCGGAGCTCGCGTGCGGCCTGGCCGAGCTGGACGCGGATCGCCGGCGCGTGGTCGAGCTGCGCACCTTCGAGGGCCAATCCTGGGGCGGCATCGCGCTCGAATTCGGGCGCAGCGAAGAAGCCGTGCGCAAGCTGTACCACCGCGCCCTGCTGCAGCTCGGTTCCCGCTTGACGCGCGGGAGGTCCGGCTAGGCGCGTAGGGGCGCGAGGCGAGCGATGGCCGATTCCGATAGCGCGACGCAACTCTTCCTAGGCTGGCTGGAGGAGCACGAGCGCGGCGGGGGCGCGCCCTTCGCCGCGCTGTGCGCCGCGCGTCCTGAGTTCGGTGCACGGATGGAGGAGCTGCGCGCTGCCCACGCGCGCGCGCAGCGGCTGCTCGCCTCCGGCGCCGAGGCTGGGGCGCTGCCCGCCGAGCCCGCACAACTCGCGGGCACGCGCTACGAGCTGCGCGGCGAGATCGCGCGCGGCGGGATGGGCGCGATCCTCGAGGCCTATGACCCGAGCCTGCGGCGTACGATCGCGATGAAGGTGGTGCGCCCCGGGCGCGGCGGACGCGTACGACCTTCGACGCGCGTCGAGCGCGCGCGGCACCACAGCCGGTTGCTGGCCGAGGCGCAGGTGCTGGCCCAGCTCGACCACCCAGGTGTGGTGGCGATCCACGAGGTCGGCGAGGACGCGCACGGGCGCGCCTTTTTCACCATGAAGCGCGTGCAGGGCCACGACTTCGAGGTCGTGATCCGCGCCCTCCACGCCGGCGACCAGACCTGGCGTCTGCCACGCGCGGTAGGCGTGTTGATTCGCGTCTGCGACGCGATCGCCTACGCGCACTCGAAGGGCGTGATCCACCGCGACCTGAAGCCCGCCAACGTGATGGTCGGGGACTTCGGCGAGGTTTTCGTGATGGACTGGGGCCTGGCGAAGGTCGTGGGCGGCGTTGCCCTGCCGGCCACGCTCTCCGCGGAGGATGGTCCGCCGCCGGCGCTGCCCGCGCGGGAGGTGCGCACCGATCGCGCGCGGGCCACCCCCGCTGGCGCGCCGCTGGCCACGCAGCACGGTACGGTGCTGGGCACGCCCGGCTACTTGTCGCCCGAGCAGGCGCGCGGCGAGATCGAGCAGCTCGACGCGCGCAGCGACGTGTACGCGATCGGGGCCATGTTGTACCACCTGCTCGCCGGCCGCCCGCCGTACGCGGACAGCGGCGAGAGCGGGGCCGAGCTGGTGGCCGCCACCTGCGCTGGACCGCCGCCACCGCTGTCTCGGGTCGCGTCCGACGCGCCCGAGGAGCTGGTGGCGGTCGCCGAGAAGGCCATGGCGCGTCAAACCGTGGCGCGCTACGCGAACGCGCAGGCGCTGGCCGAGGACCTGCACGCCTGGCGCGAGGGCCGCGTCGTGCGCGCGCACCGCTCGGGGGCCTGGATCGAGCTCGAGAAGTGGGTCGGCCGCAACCGCGGCGTCGCGGCGCTCGTCGCCCTGCTGGGGCTCGGCGTGTTGGCGACGGGCTGGATCCAGGCAGTGGGAAAGCGCGCGCTCGAGAGTTCACGCGCCGAGACCGGGGTGCGCGCCGCCGAGCTACGCCGGGAGGACGCCTACAACCGCATCGCGCTGGCCAGCGCGGCCTTCACCAACGGCGACATCGGCCACGCGCGCGAGCTCCTGGCCGGCTGTCCGCCCGACCTGCGCGGCTGGGAGTGGCGGCACCTGCTGCGCGAGTCGGACACCAGCGCGCGCGTGCTGCGCGTGGCGAACCTGGATCTCAAGAGCGCGTGCGTGCTGGCCGACGGTCGCACGCTGCTCACCGCCGGCAGCGGGGCGCCGACGCGCATCCAGCTATGGGATCTCGAGAGCGGAACGCCGCAGCGCGCGCTCGAACTGCCCGCCGGCGAGGCCATCAACAACGTGAGCTTCTCGGGCGACGGCGCGCTGCTGGCCGCCTTCACGAGTATCGGCCACCTGCGTCTGTGGGACACGCACAGCTGGGAGGCCCGGCCGAGCCTGGACTCTCGCCTGCACGGCTGGCACGGCGTGAACTTCGCACCGCACGGCGCGCGGCTTGCCGCCTACGGGACGGAGGGCGTGCAGCTGTGGGACGTGGAGCAGGGGACCTTGCTCGCGCTGCTCTCCGCGCAGCAGCAGGACATCGCCGACGTCGCCTGGTCTGCGGACGGGACGCGCCTCCACGCTGCGTCCTGGGACGGCAGCGTCAGCGTGTGGGCTGCCGATTCGCAGCAGCTGGTGCGCGTGCTGCACGACTCGTCCGCGCGCATGCAACAGATCGAGTGCAGCCCCGACGGGCGCTGGCTGGCGGGCGGGGACTGGGACTCGCGCTTCTGGATCTGGGATGCGCGCACGCTGGAGGTCGTGCACCGCTCCGACCGCCTCGGTGGCTACGTCCTGGCCCTGGCCTGGAGCCCCGACTCGAGCTTGCTCGCGGTGGGCGGCAAGGGCGTGGTCGTGCAGCTCTTCGAAGCCACGGACTGGGAGTGCGTCGGGCGCCTCGTCGGCCACGCCGCGAGCGTGCAGACCCTGGCCTTCACGCCTGACGGGAGCACGATCGTCAGCGCTTGTGCGCTGGGCTCGGTGCGCCTGTGGGACCTCGCGCGCCTGGACTGGCGCACGCTGTACCGCGCAGACGGCAGCGAACCGGCGGCGGAGATCGCCTTCTCCGCCGACCCCACGCGCGCGGCGGTGGGCTGGACGCACGGCGAGATCGAGATCTGGAACACCGTGGCGCGCACGCGCGAGCGGCGTGTGGACAGCGGCGCGCGCATCCGCCACCTGGACTGGTCGCGCGACGGCGCGCTGTTCGCGGTCGCGGACTGGTCGCGCGACCTGCTGCTGCTCGACGCGCAGGACGGGAGCCTGCGCCGGCGCATTGCGCTTGCCGAGCCGACCGAGGTGCACATCGATCCCGCCGGCAAGCGCCTCGCGGCCTGCGCCCAGGATGCGCATCTGCGCGTATGGGCGCTGACCACGGGCGAGCTCCTGTGGGACGTGCCCGTGCCCTGCGTCGAGCGCGGCTGGCCGGGGAACCTTTTCGGCGCCAGCTGGTCCGCCGACGGACGCGAGCTGGTTTCCAGCACCTTCGACGGTCGCATCCAGGTGCGCGACGCGGCCACCGGCGCGCTGCGCCGCGAGGTGCTCCATCCCGGGCGGATCTTCGCCCACTTCTGCGCCGACGGAGGCCACATCCTGGCCTCCTCGTATTCGGGCAACACAGGGCTGGAGCTGCTCGACGCCGCCAGCCTTGCACCGCTGTGGAGGAGTCCGCCGACGAATCACGCCTGGCCGGCGCTCGCGCCCGACTGCCAGCGCGTTTTCAGCGCGAACTGGCTGGGGTATCTCGGCGTGTGGGACGCGCGCACGGGACACCTGGTGACCGAGATCGAGGGCCCACCGCCGGGCAACCCGCGTCTGGGCGTCGCGCCCGACGGTTCGTGCGTCGTGCTCGCGGTCGGCAAGAACCTGCGCTTCTTCCGCGCCGACGCGCCTGACGGCGAAGCCGCGCCTCAGCACAACAGATAACGCTCGCTCAGCACGCGCCGGTGGTGGCGCTCGTGTCCGCCCAGGATGTAGGGGAAGGCGCACACCACGAAGGGGTTGTCGGAGGCCGTGCCCGTGCGCTCCCAGGCCGCCGCATCGAGGCCGCGGAAGAAGCGCAGGCTTGCCGCGCGCAGGTGCGCGAGCTCGTCCACCAGGTCCGCCAGCGTGCGCCGGTCGGAGCCCGAGGCGGCCACGTAGTCGTCCTGCTCGAAGCCGGCCAGCGGCGTCGGGTCGCCGCGCGCCATGCGCAGCGCGCGATAGGCGAACACGCGTTCGGCGTCGATCAGGTGCCCGACGATCTCCTTCACGCTCCACTTGCCGCTGGCGTAGCGGTGCGCGCCGCGCGCCTCGCCGAAGCGCGCCAGCAGCGCGCGCGTCTCCTCCAGCCCGCGCTCCAGCACGCCCAGCGGCTCGTCCTCGGGCACGAGATCGATGTAGGCGAAGTAGTAGGCGCCGACCTCGCCGGGACGCGGATGGCGGACGAGCGGGGAAGCCGGAGCGCTGGCAGCGGGAGTCATGGGCTCGATTCTCCGCGCTCTTCCAGGGCCCACAAGGCCCGACTTGTATGGCTAGTGGTGTGATTCACGCACAGAGGCCTTTGTCCCGGGCCGCCTGCGCCCGCCGCGGCGTTGCGCCTTCTCCGAGACTTGCAACGAAGTCGCGTCGGCGGCGCGCCTTGCGGCGAACACAGGCGACCTCGGGATAAAGGCCCCTGTGCGTGAATCACACCACTAGTGGAGCGCGATCGACCAGCCCAGCGCCAAGAGCAGCACGCAAACGAGCGCGCAGGCGAGCTGGACGCCGTGGCTCTCGATGCGCGCACGGGGCAAGGAGGCCATGCCCGCCCCCAGGATCAGGCCCCACAGCAACCCGAACACGTGCGCCAGCACGTCGATGTTGTTGACCGACTGCACCTCGCCCACGCCCAGGTACAAGAGGAACACGAACGCGCCGCCGAGGGGCGCGAAGCGCCGCGTCTCGTGCTCCTTCAACAGGTGCCGCGTGCGCGCCTCCGAGCCGCACAACAGGCCCACCGCGCCGAAGACCGCGGTCGAGGCGCCGATCGAAAAGTGTCCCGCCGGCTGGATCCAGGCGTTGGTCAGGTTGCCGAGCACGCCGGTCAGCAGCATCGCCAGGGCGCCGATGCCGCCGCCCAAGGCGTGAAACCACAGGTAGCCGAACAGCGCGCCGAACAGGAGGTTCGACAGGAGGTGCGGCACGTCGGCGTGCAGCGTCAGCGCGGTCAGCGTGCGCGCCAGCTCGCCGCCGCGCACGGCCTCGGAGAGCGAGCCGCCAAGCCGTTGCCAGCCCAGCCCCCCGGCGTCGCCCCAGGCCAGCAGCGTGAGCGCGCTGACCACCAGCGCGCAGGCCGCCAGGCCGCTGCGCGCGAAGGGCGCCGCCGGCGGCAGCGCGCGGCGCAGGCGAAAGCCCTTGTTCTCCTCCTCGTAGCGCCGCAGCTGCTCGCGCGCGGCCTCTGCCCAGTGCTCCTCGACCTGCAGGCTGAACTCGCCGAGGTCCTCGAGCTCGAAAAACGGGATCGACTGGCTGTTCAGCACCAGGGCGCGCTCGCGGGAGGCGCGCGCCTGGCGCGAACGGAAGACCTCGACGAAGGCTCCTACTGGATCACCCCGCAGGCGATGCGGCCGCCGGCGTTGCCCGTGGGCTGCGTGACGAGGTCGTCCACGCCGGCATGCACGATCAGCGCGCGGCCGCGCACCGAGTTCGGGCCGTCGGCCACGGTCAGCTCGGACATGAGCAGCACGTGACGCCCCTCGCCCTGCTCGTCGACCCAGAAGTTGCCGAGGTCGCCGCAGTGGTGCTCGGGCGCTTGCGGCGAGCCGTGGTTCTTCGCCAAGGGATTGAAGTGCCCGCCGGCCGAGCTCGCGTCGGGGGCCGAGCAGTCGCCCTTCTCGTGTACGTGTACCGCGTGCCAGCCGGGCGGCGCGTGGTGCACCTCGATCTCGATCAGCACGCCACCCTGCTGCTCTCTGAAGCTGGCCGTGCCGCTGAGCATCGCGCTGGAACGCGCCTCGAGCGTGGCGTTGGCGCGCGCGCCGCCGGCCGCGTGGGCGTGGGCCTTGGCCTCGGCGGAGTGCGACGAGTCCGTCGCATGCACGAAGATACAGCCGGTGAAGAACAGCGAAGCGAGCACGGAGCTCGCGAGCAGCGGGTGGCGCATGGAGGAGGGCATTCGGGGTTCGGTGCTGGCGTCAGGCGGAGCGCAGTGCGCTCGCGCGAGTCTACCGGCCGCCCGCGGCGCCTTCCAACGCGTCGCGCACTCGCTACGCTGCGGCGCCAGCATGGCTGCCGAACGTCCCAGCGCCTCGCCCCTCGTCCCGGTGCTGGGCTTCACCGGCCTGTCGAGCTTCGCGGCCGGCACGGCCACGCTGAGCATCTTCTTCGTCACCGAGAAGCCGCCCTACTCGTTCACGGCGGTGCAGCAGTACGCGCTGGCGCTCGTGGTGGGCGTGACCTACACGCTCGGCGCGCTGGGCGCCGGCCGCGTGCGGCGCGCGTGCTCGTCGCGCGGTGTTCCGGCGCGCGCGTTCCTGGCGCTGCTGTCGCTGGCCTTGGCCGCGCTGGCTTGCCTGCCGCTCGCGCTGCGCACGGACGCGGCGGTGTTCGTGTTGTTGGGCGTGTATGCGCCGTTGACCGGGCTCTTCTGGCCGCTGGTCGAGGGCTACGTCTCGGGCGGAAGACGGGGCGCCGAGCTGCGCTCGGCGATGGGGCGCTTCAACGTCACCTGGAGCGTCACGCTGTTGCCCTCGTTCCTGTGCATCCCGCCGCTCTTGCGCCAGTCCGCGGGCGCGGTGTTCGCGGCCGTGGCGCTGACGCACCTCGTCAGCCTGGCGTTCCTATTCGCCCTGGGCCGCGAGCCGGGCGCGCACGAGGACGAAGCCCACGCGGTCCCGCCGCGCTATGGCGAGCTCCTGCGCGTGCACCGCGTGCTGCACGCCATGAGCTACCTGGTGATGTACGCGCTCTCGCCCTTCCTGCCGGCGCTGCTCGCGCGCCTAGGCCTCGAGGGCGGAGCGGCGAGCCTGTTCGCCGCGCTGTGGCTGGCCGCGCGCGTGCTGGGCTTCTTGCTGCTGGAGCGTTGGCACGGCTGGCACGGACGCTGGTCGGTGGCCGTGGTGGGGGCGCTGCTGGTGCTGGGCGGCTTCGGCGCGGTGCTGCTCGCGCCGGGGCTCGGCGCGCACGCGCTCATCGTCGTGGCCGCGGCGCTGTGCCTGTTCGGCTTCGGCCTCGCCGCGCTGTACACCGCCGCGCTGTACTACGCCTTCGAGGTCGGCGGCAGCGACGGCGGCGCCGCGCACGAGGCGCTGGTCGGGCTGGGCTACTCGATCGGGCCGAGCTGCGGTCTGGCGGTGTGCGCGCTCGAGCGCGCGGGCACGATCCAGGCAGAGCAGCGCGACGGCGTGCTGCTGGCGGGGATCACCGTGCTGTGCTGCCTGGGCGCGCTCTACGCCTGGCGCCACCGGCGCGCGCCCTCAGCCGCCGCGTAGCAGCGCCACCAGCCGCGCCGTCGCCTCGGCGGTCGAGACGCGCTCGCGGTAGCCGAGCTCGCGCTCGAGGGCGGCGATCGAGTAGGAGTGGTCGCAGGCCAGCTGCAGAGCGAGGAAGCGCGTCATCGGCGGCTCGCCCGCGCGGCGCGCGAGCTTCCAGGCGAGCTCGCACGCGGCGCCGAGGGCGTAGGCGCTGGCGCGCGAGATGCGCTTCGTCGGCGCGGGGATGCCGGCCTGCGTGAACAGCTCGGCCAGCCACGGCCACAGCTCGACCGGCTCCTTTTGCGCCACGAAGTACGCGCGTCCGGCGCAGCTCGCGCCGGGCTCCAGGCGTTCGAGCGCGTCGGCGTGGGCCACGGCCGCGTTCTCGATCCAGGTGAAGCTGATCTGGTTGTGGCCGCCGCCGACGATCGCGAGCTCGCCCGCGCGCGCGCGCGCCACCAGGCGCGGCAGGACCTGCGCGTCGCCGGGACCGAGGATCAGGTGCGGACGCAGCGCCAGCGTCGCCAGGCGCGGGCCGTTCGCCGCCAGGACCTCGCGCTCGGCAAGGGCCTTGGTCTCGGGATACGCGGCGAGGTAGCGGCGCGGGTAGGGCAGCGACTCGTCCGCGCCGCGGTGGTTCCTGCCGTCGAAGACCACGCTCGGGCTGCTGGTGTGCACCAGGCGCGCGACGCCGTGCGTCTTGCACGCGGCCACGACCGCGCGCGTGCCCTCGACGTTGGTGCGCACGAAGTCGCCGCGCGCACCGGATAGCCGCGTGAGCGCGGCGCTGTGCACGACCGCGTCCTGGCCCTGCACGGCGCGCTCGACGTGCTCGGCGTTGCGCAGGTCGCAGGTCAGCGTGCGCACGCCGAGCGCGTCGAGCTCGGGCGAGGGCCGGCGGCTGGCCGAGCGCACCGTGTGCCCGCGCGCCAGGAGCTCGGCCACGACCGCGCGCCCGAGGAAGCCGTTGCCGCCGGTGACGAGGACCTTCACGCGCGGCGGATTCTATCCGCCGCGCGAAGGTCACCTCTCCATCAGGAGTCGGCTGCCGTCGCTACACTCAGCCCATGCCCGCGCGCCTCCGCACCGAAGCCGAACTCGTCGCCGCCTTCGCCGCCGACAGCTACCTGGTCCTCAAGCACTCCACGCGCTGCCCGATCTCCGCCGCCGCCTTCGCGCGCTACGAGCGCTGGTGTGCGGCCCATCCGGCCGTGGCCACCGGCTGGATCGACGTGCTCGAGGAGCGCGCGCTCGCGCAAGCCGTGGCCGTGCGCACCGGCATCCAGCACGAATCACCACAGGCGCTCCTGCTCGCCAAAGGCGTCGCACGCTGGTACGCCGCGCACGAGGCGATCCACGGCGCGAGCCTGGACGCGGCCTGCCTCACGGCAACTGCGCCAGGCTGAGCACGTTCCCGTCGGGGTCCTTGAACCACGCCACGCGCGCGCCGTCGGCGCAGGTCATGATCCCGCGCTCGTCCTGGCCGGGAAAGCCGAAGCGCTCGCAGCGCACGCCCGCCGTCGCCAGGCGCGTGAGCGCGGCCTCGATGTCGGCGACGTTCCAGCCCAGCACGGCGCAAGCGCTCGGTGACCGAGGTCGCGCTGGCGCTCGGCTACGCGAGCACGAGCGCCTTCATCCACGCATTTCGCCGGCACATGGGGAAGACGCCGGCCCGCTACTTCACGGAGCGCTGAGCGCGCGCGGCTCCTGGCCGGCTCAACTCAGCTCGTCCTCGGCCCATTTTTTCAGCTCCTCACGGCGGATCTTCGCGTTGTGGCGCACGTCCACCGGAAAGCGCGGATGGAACAGGAAGCGCTCGATGCGCGCGGCGCCGGGCGTGTTGGCGAGCTCGCCCGAGCGCTGGCGCAGGCGCGGCATGAGCGTGCGCTCGCTCTCGCGGCTCTCGACCACCATCACCGGGCGCTCGGAGCCGCGCGGGCCGACGCCGACGAGTGCGGTGCGCACGACACCGCGCGTGACCGCGAAGGCGTTCTCGAGCGGCACGGGATAGAGCACGCCGTGCGCGGTCTCGAGGCGCTGGGACTTGCGCCCGAGGAACCACAGCCGTCCGTCGGCGTCGAAGCGGCCGACGTCGCCCATGCGGTGCCAGACCTCGGCTCCGTCGGCGATCTTCGCGCGCGCGTCGGCGGCGGGATCGTCGAGGTAGGCGCGCGTGACCACCGCGCCCTTGACGCACACCTCGCCGGCCTCGCCGTGAGGCACGCACAGCGATTCATCCCAGCGGGCGAGCGGCTCGTCGCTGACGCGCACGAGCGCGAGCTCCACGCCCGCCAGCGGACGGCCGACACAACTACCCGCGCCGCGCTCGATCGACGGGCGCAGCGCGGCCAGCTCGGCGCCGGCGATGTCGCTGACCGGCAGCGCCTCTGTCGCGCCGTAGGGCGTGTGCACCTCGCCGCCGGCGGGCAGGAGCGCGCGCAGCGCGTGCACCAGCGCCGGCGCGACCGGCGCGCCGGCGAGCGTCACGCGGCGCAGCTGCGTGAAGCGCTTGCGGCGCGCGCTCATCCACGGCACGACGCGCGCCCACACCGCCGGCGAGGCGAACGAGAACGTCGCCGCGCTCTGTTCCAGCGCGCGCAGGACCGCGGCGGGCTTGCAGCTCGCCGGACGCGACGGGTCGAGGGCCGGGAACACGCTGGTCAGGCCCAGCGCGTTGTCGAACAGCGCGAACAGTGGGAAGCAGGCGCCGTCGACCCCGCCCGGCTCGAGGCCGAAGTGCGTGCGCAGCGCGGCGAGCTGCGCGCCGAAGTTGGCGTGCGTGTACACCACGCCCTTGGCCGGGCCGGTGCTGCCGGAGGTGAACAGCACGGCCGCGGGCGCGCCGTCGAGCGGCGTCACGAGCGGGAACGGCGTGCGCGGCGCGGCGGCGGCGCGGCGTTCGAGCGCGTGCGCGCCGAGCGCGGGCGCGGGGCCGATGGCGACCGCCAGGCGCACGCTGGCGAAGCTGCGCGGGAAGAGCTTGCGCGCGAGGTGCACCTTGGCCACGCCGATCAGCGTGCTCGGCGCCGCGCGTTCGAGGCACGCCAGCAGCGCCGCGCGCCCCATGCCCGGATCGATCAGGACCGGCAAAGCGCCGAGGCGCAGCAGCGCATGGAACAAGGCCACGAAATCGGGGCCGGGCGGCACGAACAGCGCGGCGCGCTCGCCGCGCGCGAGGCCGAGCTCGGCCAGGGCATGCGCGCAGGCATCCACGCGGCGCTCGAGCTGCTCGAAGGTCAGCTTGCGCTCCCACAGGCCGAAGGCGTGGACCGCGAGGCGCCCCGGAGCCTCGGCCGCTCGCCGGCGCAGCTCGAGCGAGACGTTGGCGGCGCTCATGGCGCGACGAAACGCGCGAGCTCGGCCACGTAGTCCGCGGCGCGATCCTCGAACAGGTAGTGGCCCGCGTCCTCGAAGGTCGTCGCGCTCGCGCGCGGAAAACGCCGTTGCCACTCGTCGCGGAAGCTCGTGGTGAAGACCCAATCGCGCGCGCCCCACAGGAGGTGCACCGCTCGCTCGGCGAAGAGCGGCAGCGCCTGTGCGATCGCCTGCAGCTCCGCCCACGAGGGGTGGCTCGGCGCGAGCGGGATGTCGAGCACGAAGCGGTGCGTGGCCACGCGGTTCGCCCACGAGTCGTAGGGCAACAGGTACCCACGCTTCACCAGCGGCGCGAGCGGGCGCTCGACGGCCATCCAGGTGGCGGCGCGCGCGAAGCCGTTCAACCCGCGCACGGCCAGCGCCCCGAAGCCCGGCCAGCGACACGCCGCGAGGCGCAGCGGCAGCGCGTCGCCCAGCGGGAAGGCCGCGGTGTTGGAGAGGAACAGGCGCTGGATGCGCTCGGGCTGGCGGCGCGCGAAGCCCAGGCCGATCGGGCCGCCCCAGTCGTGCAGCACCAGCGTGACACGCTCGAGGCCGAGCGCGAGCACGAGGCGTTCGAGGTTCTCGACGTGGGCCTCGAGCTGGTAGGGGAAGTCCGCGGGCTTGTCGGAGAGGCCGCAGCCCAGGTGATCGACGGCCACGCAGCGCTGCGTGCCGCGCAGCGCGGCGATGGCGCGCCGGAAGGCGAACGACCAGGTCGGGTTGCCGTGCACGAAGAGCAGCGCGTGCTTCGCGCGCGGGCCCTCGTCGAGGTAGTGCTGCAGCGCGCCGGCGGCGCGCGTGCCGGGCGGGTGCTCGAAGAAGCGCGGGCTGAACGGGTACTCGGCCGCCAGCGGCGCCAGGCGCGCGCGCGTCTCGGTTTCGCGGTCGGCGAGGCGTTCCGAGCGCACGACGCCGCCGCGATCCAGCGCGCGGCTCACGGGCTCTCCTGCAACTCGTGCAGCGCGAGCTCGAGCGGTTCCGCGCTGGCCACGGCGAGAAAATGCGCCTCGAGCGCGTGCACGGCGACCTCGTGCTCGCGCCCCGCGTAGGCGAAGGTGAAGCGCTCGCCCGTGCGGCCGAGCAGCATCACGCGCGCGAGATCGGCCAGGCCCACGCGCGCGAGCTTGAGCAGCGCCTCCTTGGCGCTCCACAGCGCGAGCACGTCGTCTTGGCTCTCGCTGGCGAGCACGCCGAGCTCGCCCGACTCGCGGAAGCGCTCGCGCGCGGCCTCCCAGCGCGGTCGCGCGCGGGCCTCGACGTCCAGCGCCAGCGCAAACGGCGCCACGACCGCGACCGCCAGGCCGACCGTGTCGCTGAAGCTCGCGTGCCAGCCGCCGAGGAGCGCGGGCGCGCCGCTCGCCTCGCGCGGCCAGGCCTCGTACGGCAGCGCGCGCGGCGCCAGGGCCAGCTCGCCGCTCGCGCGCAGGGCGGCGGCGAGGTCCGCGTGCGCGGCGGCGTAGCGCTGGCGCCGCGCCAGGCGCAGCGACTGGCGCGCCAGGACCACGTGCGCGCGCCTCATCCGCCCTCCGCGCGCGTGGCGCGCTCGATGACGGTGCGCTCGAAGGCGTTCACGCCCATGCCGGCGTCCACCACCAGGCCCTGCGCATTGATGCCCGAGGAGCGCGGCGAGAGCAGGAACAGCGCGGAGTCGGCGACCTCGCGCGTCTCCAGCGCGCGCTTGCGCAGGGTGAGCTGCTCGGCGAACAGGTAGCTCTCGACGTAGCCGGGGATCCCGGCCGAGGCCGAGGTCTTGAGCGGCCCGGCGCACACCGCGTTCACGCGCACCTGGCTGAAGGCGCTGAAGCTCTTGGCCAGGAACACCACCGCCGAATCGAGCGCGGCCTTGACCGGCGCCATGTAGCCGTAGTTCTCGGCCGCCGTGCGCGTGCTGGAGATCGAGACCGTCACCAGCGAGGCGTCGGTGGCGAGCCGCGCGCGCAGCGCGTTGGCCAGGGCCACGAAGGAGAAGGCCGAGGCATCGATCGCGGCCAGGAACGCCGCGCGCGGCGTCTCGTGGAACGGCTTCCAGCCGCCGCTGTAGTCGGCGTGCGCGATCGAGTGCAGCGCGCCGGCCAGCGGGGCGTGCTCGGCGAGCTCGTCGGCGAGACGCGCGAGGTCCTCGTCTTTCGTCATGTCGCACACGAACACCCGGCCCTTCAGGCGCGGCGCGAGTTCGCCGCGGCGGGCCTCGGTGTGCACGGCCCACAGCACGTTGGCCCCGGCTTCTTCGAGGCGCGCGCCCACGTGCCAGGCGACGCTCTTCCGGTTGGCCACGCCGCACACGAGCACGGACTTTCCGGCCAGGCCCAGCCAGTCGGTGCTCATGCGCGCGCGCCCTCCACGCGCGTCAGCACGCAGCGCAGCTCGAGCGCGAGCACGCCGTCGACCCGTGCGCGCGCCTCGAGGTAGAAGGCCGGCCCGATGGTGTCCACGAGCTGAACGGCGGTGATGAGCGTCTCGCCCGGCCGCACCATGCGCTTGAATTTGGCCTTCTCGATGCGCGCCAGCACCGGCACGCCGCTCTGGGCGCCGAAGCTCGCGCCGTGCTCGGTCAGCAGCACGGCCGCGGCCTGGAAGGTGTGCTCGCACAGGATCACGCCGGGCGTGAGCGGGTTGCCGGGGTAGTGGCCGCGGAAGAAGTCGGACGACTCGGGCACGCGCCATTCGGCGCTCAGCGTGGCGCACGGCGCCTCCGTGCCCAGCGCCAGGATGCGATCCAGGAACAGGAACGGCTCGCGGTGCGGCAGCCGGGCCTCGATCGCGGCGCGGTCGAGCAGCGTGCCGGAGCTCACCGCGCGACTCCCGCGGCCGCGCGGCGCGCGCACAGGAACGCGTCCACCTTGTTGGCCTGGATCGCGCCGTAGTTCGCTGCGCCCAGCCAGCCCGACATGATGATCCCGACCGAGCCGGCGTGGAACAGGCCCGCGACCTGCTTGGAGAGTTCCAGCGAGACCTGTAGGCCCTCGAACTTGGTGCCGAAGGAGGTGCCCAGCGGGTGCTGGGTGTAGAAGGCGAAGGTGCGCGGCGTGGCCGCCTCGCGGTGCTCGATGGCTGCGCTCACCCCGGGAAGGTAGCGCTCCAGGCACGCCAGCGTGTCGGCGATCAGCCGTTCCTTCTCGCGCTCGTAGGCGGTTTCGTCGAGCGCGGCCCAGTCGGCCCAGCGCGCGTTGGTCGAGCTGACGATGGCGCAGCGCTCGCTGCCGGGACGCGTCTTGGGGTAGTAGATCGAGAAGGTGCGGCTCTGGCCGTGAAAGTCGCACAAGGCATCCGAGTCGAAGGTCGGGCGCTCGGAGTGGAACAGCAGGTCGCCGATGAACGGGATCGTGGTGCCCTTGCAGAGCCCCAGGAACACCTGGCACGAGGAGCTCGACAGGCGCACCGCGCGCGCCGCGGCGAGGTAGGCGGGGGCGACGCAGGCGGGGCCGAGCAGCTTCTCGATCGTGGTCAACACGTTGGCGTTGGAGAGCACCGTCGGCGCCTCCAGGAACCGGCCGCGGACGAGCACGCCGCGCGTGGCGCCGTCGGCGACGACGATGCGCTCGACCTCGGCGTGGTTGAAGAGCTCGACCTTGTTCTTGGCCAGCTCGGCGCGCATCGCCGCCAGCAGGTTGTCGGTGCCACCGCGGAAGGTGTACACGCCCTCGCTCATGAAGTTCGAGAACACGATCCCGTAGCTCTTGGCCGGATCGTCGAGGCCCGAGCCGTTGGCGTAGGAGATCGGCTCCATCAGCAGGCGGTGCACGTCGTTGCGGCCCGGGAAGAAGCGCTCGAAGAGCTCGCCCGTCGTCTCGTTCGACGCGTCGTAGAACTCCAGCGCGCGCAGGTGGTCGAAGAAGGCCTCGACGCGCTCGCGCGCCAGGCCGAAGACGTCGACGAGCTTCGCGGTGAAGTCGAGGCGCGTGAACGTCGTCTCGAAGGCGAACTGCGGGTTGGCGAAGCGGATCCCGTCCAGGCGCTCGATGCGTCCGGCGATCTCGGCGTTCCAGTACTTGCGGCAGGTCTTCTTCATGCCCACCGGGAAACCGTGCAGCGAGATGTCGAACAGGTGCCCGCCCGGGCGCTTGAACCAGGTCGCGAGCCCGCCGTAGTTGTAGTGCTGCTCGAGCACGCACACCGAGTGCCCCGCGCGCCCGAGGATGTTGGCCGCGGTCAGGCCGGCCAGGCCCGAGCCGATCACGATCACGTCGTAGCGCGCGCGCGCTCTTGCCAACGGATCGCTGGTGAGCGGGCGCTTGCCGTCGCGCGAGCCCTTGAAGTACTTCTTGCGCGGGATGATCTCGCTCACCCGGAGAGCGCCTCCCGCGCCGCGTGCGCCGCCAGGCCGTGGCGATTGGCCATGGCGACGCCAGAGAGCATCGCGCCGACCACGCCCAGGTAGCCCTGGTCGGTGCCGATCAGCACCAGGCCGTCGAGGCCGGTCGCACCGTCGAGTTGCTTGGTCGGCGAGCCGTAGACCGCGCCGCCGCGGTGGCCGGTGAAGCGCTCGATCGTGGCCGGCGTGAACACGTCGCGGAACACGCGCCGCGCGCGGAAGTCGGCGGTCACGCCGGCCTCCACGACCGCGGCCGCGACCTCGTCCGCGCAGCGCTCCTTGGCCGCGGCGTAGGCCTCGGGCGTCAGCGCGCGCCAGGCGGGATGGCTGGCCGGCACGGTGAGGCGTAGCTCGCCCTCGGGCCCGCGCGCGGCGCCGAAGTTGTCGCCCGAGGACAGCACGCCCGTGCGCGCGTCGATCAGGCCCGCAGGGCGGCGGTAGATGCAGCGTTCCTCGAGCGAATAGAAGCTCGTCGCCGCGCGGTGGCCGAGCGCGTGCGCGGGCCGGTCGAGGATCCAGATCGACTCCAGGAACGAGAGGCGCCCCTCGTCCGCGGGCGCGCTCGGGCGTCCGGCCAGCGCCAGCGTCTCGACGCGGCCGGCGCAGGACAGCACCAGCGGCGCGGCGAGCTCCTCAGCGCTCTCCAGCACGACTCCGCGCACGCGTCCGTCCGCAACCAGCACGCGTTGCACGCCAGCCGACAGGCGCAGCTCGACGCCGGCCTGCTTCAGGCGCCGGATCAACAGGTTGAGGATCGTGCGGATGCCGCCCGCCGGCCGCGACAGGCCCTCCAGGAACAGCGCGCGGAACAGGATCGCGAAGGTCTGCTCGTCGGTGTCGTCCTCGCGCGCGCTGCCGTACAGCAGCACGGGCAAGAGCAGCATCTCGCGTAGCAGCGGCTCGGAGAGGTGGCGCTCGAGCAGCGCGCGCGCGCTGGGCGGCGGCGGGCGCTCCTCGTTCAGCTGGTAGGCGCGCATGAGCTGCGTCAGCCGCGCGAAGCCGTCGCGCTGGGACGGGAACAGGCGCGCGACCTCGCTCTCCAGCAGCGCGAAGTCGTTGGCGAAGGCCAGGCGCGCGCCGGGGAAGACGATTTCGGAGACGTCCTGCTCGATCAGGCGCAGCTCCTCGTGGCGGATGCGCAGCGCGCGCAGGAGGCGCATGAGCGGCGCGCCCTTGGCCTGCGGCGTGCCGGGGCGCACGAAGTTCGTCAGCGCGTGCAAGCCGACATCGAAGGGGCGTCCGCGCAGCGTGTAGAACGAATTCAGCCCGCCCCACAGCTCGTGCTTCTCCAGCACGAGCACGCGTTTCTCGTGCAGCGCCAGGCGCAGCGCGGCCGCGAGACCGCTCATGCCCGCGCCGATCACGATCGCGTCGTAGACCACGGGCGTCCGCGCCGTCGCCTACGCGCTGGTCGCGCAGTGCAGCGACTTCCCGGCCAGCTTCGGGTGCAGGTAGCGCACGCAGCCGCCCAGCGTGGCCAGCTCCTTGTAGTCCTCCTCGGGCACCTGCACGCCGTAGAGCTTGCGCAGCTCCATGACGATGTCGAGGAAGTCCATCGAGTCGAGGTCGATCTGCTCGCGCAGACGCAGCGCGGGATCCAGGTTGGACACATCCTCGTCGGGGGCGACGGTCTGGATGATGTCCTTGACGGCCAGGGCGACTTCTTCTTCGGTCATCGGAGTGAGAGAAGGAAGCAGAGGGTGGGGTGAACTCAAGTGCGGCAGCGGCCGACGACGACGGCCGAGTTGATGCCGAGCATGCCGAAGGACATGTTCAGGATCGTGTCGACGCGGCCGACGTCGCGCGGCGCGTTAGCCACGAGATTGCGGACCTCGCACTGCGGGTCGAGGTCGTCGAGGTTGAGGGTCGGGTGCACCACGCCGTCGTCGAGCGAGGGCAGGTTGCCGGCCAGCTCCAGCGCGCCCGCGGCGCCCATGGCGTGGCCGATGAAGCTCTTGGTGTTGTTGACGTAGGTCTTGGGCCCGTCGCCGAAGACCTCGCGCACGACGCGCGCCTCGATCACGTCGCCCGAGGGCGTCGAGGTCGCGTGCGTCGAGACCAGGTCGATCTCCCGCGGCTCGAGCCTGGCGCTCTTCAGCGCGCCGCGGATGCAGGCGTTCTGGCCGGCCGCGTCGGGCAGGACGAAGTCGGTGCCGTCGGAGTTGACGCAGTGGCCCAGCAGCTCGGCGTAGATCTTGGCGCCGCGCTTCAGCGCGTCTTCCAGGCGCTCGAGCACGAACAGGCACCCGCCCTCGGCCACGACGATGCCGTTGCGCGCCTTGTCGAAGGGCCGCGAGGCCTTGCTCGGGTCGGCGTGCTTCGCCAGCGCGCCCTCGGCCGCGAACGAGGCGAAGATGCCGAAGGTGCGGATCGACTCCGACACCCCGCCGCCGATGGCCACGTCGAGCTCGCCCAGGCGCAGCAGCTGCGCGCCGTGGATCAGCCCCAGGTTGCCGGCCGCGCAGGCGCCACCCAGGCAATAGGCCGGCCCCTTCAGGCCGAGGTTGAGCGTCACCTCGCCGGCCGGGTTGTTGGCCACCGTGCGCGGGTTGTGGTGGTGCGACCAGTAGGACAGGTCGAAGCCGTACTTGGCGACCTCGTGGATCTCGTTCTCGGTCTCGACGTTGCCGTGCTCGGTGACGCCCGGGAACACGCCTACGCGCAGCGGGTCGTAGCGCGCGAGGTCGAGGCCCGCGTCGCTCAACGCCTCGCTGGCGCAGTACACCGCGATCGAGCCGGCGCGCGTGCCGCGGCGCAGCTCCTTCTTCGACTGGTGGCGCAGCGCGTCGAACGAGCACACCCCGGCCAACGTCTTGCCCACGTGGCGGATCTCCCAGGGCTGCACGCCCGAGCGCCCGGCCAGCAGGTTCGCGCGGAACTCCGGCAAGGAGTTGCCGTTCGGCGCCGTCAGGCCGATGCCGGTGATGACGATGCGCGCGAGCTCAGGCATCGACGCGCGGGCTCGAGCGGGGTTGGGGCGTCAGCACGTCGCTCGGCCGCGACACATCTCCGGCGGGCTCGCCGAGTCTGGCCGGATCGGTCGCCGCCATGAAGTCGCTCGCCCCGCCGAACAGCCAGCGCGCGGGCTTGCCCACGCCGACCTTGAGCGCGGTGTGCACGGCGCGCGAGAGCACGCTCTCCGAGTCGCTCATCGCGTGCTGCACGGCGCCGAAGACGAGCTGCATCATCGCTTCGCCGATGGCGCAGGTGGCGATGATCGAGCGCAGGGTCAAGACGCGCGGGTCGCGCTCGCCGTACTTCTTGCGCACGAAGGCCAGCGCGCGCTCGGCGGTCAGCTTGAACTGCTGGAACACGACCTGCTCGCGCCGGCGGAACACGGTGGCCACGATCGAGAGCGCGTTGCCGATCGGCGAGTGCACGTGGCAGCGGCGCGCGCTGTCGAAGGTCGTGCGGATCGCGCCCCACTCGCCGAGCTCGTTCAACGCGCCCGAGGTCGCCGCCTGCGACAGCGACAACAGCTGCGAGATGTCCTTGCTCGCCATGGGCTCGCTGGCGAGCACGAGCGAGCCCCAGATGCGCCCGTGAACGCGCTTGAAGCCGAAGGTCTTGAAGAACAGCTCGAAGGTCGGCAGCTCGGCCAGCAGCTCCGCATCGACCGCCGGTGCGTCCAGCGCCGCCGACTGGGGCTCGGGAACCTGCTCGTGGAGGGTCATGGCGGGGGTGGGCAGCCCGGCTCACCCTTATCAGGAATTCCTGATAACTCTGAGCGGGGCCATGTTGTGCCACAGCCGGGGCCCTGGTTCCAGCGCGGAGGCGGGTTCCTGGCAGCCGCTCACGCCTGGCGAACCGTCAACGTCCGCCGTCGCCGCGGCTCGATCGACCCCGGCCCTCGGTCGCGGGGAGCAATCGATCCGCCAGGGCCGAGTCTCAGGGGGCCGACAGGAACCAGGTCGTGGTGGAGAAGCTGCTGAAGAAGGCCGTATTGCCGGCCAGGACCCGGACCCGTCCTTGGTCGAGCGTGCCGCCATCGAACGACGGCTCACCCACGAGCAGATCTTCGAACCCGTCGCCGTCCACATCGCCGGCCGCCAGCGCGGCTCCGAACTCGGCGTCGAGCTGGGAGCCGGTGCGCGTGACGCCCTGCACGAACACCCCGAGCGCCAGCCGACGAACCCCGCGAACGGCTCCGATCCCAGTCGGGCCGCCCCCTACGCACTCTGGCTGGCCGTCGCCGTTCAGGTCGCTCCGCGGGCAGACGGCGTGGCCGTACTCCCAGGGCGTGAAGGGCGCGTCCTCGGCGAAGAAGGTCCCGATCGGAGTCGGCCCGCTCAGGGAGCCCGAGAAGACTTCCAGATATCCGGCGCGCTCGGTGAACGAATGCGAACCCAGGAACCTGCCCAGCGGATCGCCGACGACCACCTCGTCGAGTCCATCCAGCGTCAGATCCCCGGTGATCGTGAGCGCGGCCCCGAAGTCGCCCTCCGAACCGCCGATGCCGGCGAGGGACCAGGATGGAGCGGCGCTCAGTCCCGTCGCCGAGCCCCGATAGACGAAGGCCGCGCCGCGCTCGAGCGAACCCTCGTCAGGAGCACCCACGAGGACGTCGTCGAAGCCGTCGCCATCGATGTCGCCGCCTCCGCCCACCGCGAACCCGAAGCGAACCTCCGCAGTGGCGCCGAACACGATCGAGGACGGGAAGGCTCCGGGAGCGCTCGTCGAACCCAGGAACACGAAGGCCGCGCCGCGCTTCGCGTCGGTTCCGGTGGCGCCTACCACCACGTCCGCGAAGCCGTTGGCGTCGATGTCCCCCGCGCTCGCGATCGAGATACCCAGGTGCTCCGCATGCTCCACGCCCGGGCGGAAGCGGACCGGCGTGCTGGCGAGTCCGGACGGTGATCCCAGGAAGAAGGCGACCGCGCCGGCATCCGCCAGCACGCGCGTCGCGGCCGCGGCGCCCGCGCCCGCAAGGTGCTCGCGCCGCAGGACATCGAAGTCCGGCGCGCCCACGACGACGTCCTCGTACCCGTCCCCGTTCATGTCGCCCACGCCGGCGAGCGCGGCCCCGAAGTGCGCGTGCTGCTGGAAGCCGACCTGCGTCCACGAAGGCGAGCTCTCGGGCCCCGCGGCCGAGCCGAGGTAGACGAGCACGCGCCCCTCTCCCTCGCGGCCGCCGCTGAAGCCGGGCTCCCCAACCACGATGTCGGCGAACCCGTCTCCGTTCACGTCGGCCGCGGCCACGGACCGGCCGAAGCCCGGCGGGGTCGCCTGAGCGGCCAGCGGGGGCACGAAAGCGAGAAAGAGGACGCCGACGAGGCGAGGTCGGACTCTGCTGGGCATGACGAGCCTGCTTTCAGTTCGAGCACGATACACCGAGTCGATGCATGAGCGGGAACCGGCGTTGGCCCCGCGGCGCCTCTTCCGCCCTATCGGTCGAGGCGGGTGGCCGCGGCCGTTCCAGGGCGAGCGAGGGCCAATAGCCGCTGGATCAAGGCCGGATAGGCGAGCCCCGCCGCGCGCGCCGCGTCGGAAAAGTCCTCGCCGCGCGCGAGTTCGGGGTTGGGGTTGGCCTCGAGCACGGCGAGACGCCCCGCCGGCGTGAGGCGCAGGTCGATGCGCGCGTAGCCGGAGAGGCCGAGCGCGCTCCAGGTGGTGCGCGCAATGTGCGCGACGCGGCGTTCGAGCGCGGCGGGGAGGCGCGCGGCGCGGTTCGTCACGCCGAGGCGCCGCTGCACGGCGGGCGAGAACTTCACCGCGCGCGTGGCGATGCGCGCGGCGTGCCTGGGGAGCTTGGTGAACACGAGCTCCCACGTCGGCAGCACGCGTGGACGCGCGCCGCCGAGCACGGCGGAGTAGAGCTCGCGTCCGTCGAGGTACTCCTCGGCGATCGCGTCGGTGTCGAGCGCCTCGTGCATGAAGGCCACGCGCCGCGCGAGGGCGCGCTCGTTCGTCACCAGCGAGGCGCGCGCGAGGCCCAGCGAGGCCTCCTCGGTGCGCGATTTGACGATCAAGGGGTACGCCAGCCCGCGCGCGCGGCGGAAGCGCGCGCCGCGCTCGAAGACCGCGAAGCGCGGCACGTCCACGTCGTGCGCGGCCAGGATCTGCTTCGAGAGCGCCTTGTCGCGCGCCAGCGTCAGGCCGCGCGGATTGCAGCCGGTGTAGGGGAGCTGCAGCAGCTCGAGCAGGGAAGCGACGTGCTGGTCGTAGCTCGGCGTCGAGTGGAACTCGACCAAGAGGTTGAACACCACGTCGGGCGCGTGCGCGCGCACGGCGGACAGGAGCTCTGTCACGTCGTGCTGCGCGCCGGCGACGGTCACGCGGTGTCCGAGCGCGCGCAGCGCGCGCGTCACGTCGAACTCCGTGCGCCACTCCGGCGGCTTCCTGCGGTCGTAGGAACGCACGCCGCTCGGCGGCACGAGCGCTTCGTGGCACAGCACGAGCACCGCGAGCGAGCGGCGTGCGCTCATGGCCGCGCGCCGCTCACCATTCGGCGCCCAGCATCAAGCAATGGAGCCCGCTGCCGATGCCCAGCAGCGCCACGCGATTTCCCGCGCGGATCGCGCCGACCTCGAGCGCCAGCGAGAGCGCCGTGGGCAGCGCGGCGGAGCCGGTGTTGCCGAGCGACGCGAAGGTCGAGAAGTCGCGCGCGACGTCGAGCTCCAGACGCTCGAACAGGAGCCGCCGGTGCGCCGCGCCGACCTGGTGCGTGACCACGCGCTCGATCTGGCTCCGTTCCCAGCCGAGCTCGATCAGGAAACGCGCGAAGGTGCGCTGCGCGAGCTCCACGCCGGCCACGAGCAGCGCCTCCGAGTCCGTGCTCATCGTCGGCCCCGCGCCGGCGGTGTCGCGGTCGCCCTGGCACAGCTCGACGTGCTGCGTGGCGGCCTCGACCGTCGCGCCCACGAGCCGCGGACGATCGTCGGCGCTCGTCGCGCGCGCGAGCAGCACCGCGCACGCGCCCGAGCCGATGGTGAGCGAGGCGAAGGCCTGCTTGAGCTCGTCGCGCAGCGCGCGCTCGGCGCTCGTGCTCGCCAGCAGCGTCGCGATCGTCTCCTCGACCAGCCCGCGCCCGTCCTCGCCCGACACGACGAGCCCGGCCTCGATCTCGCCGCGCTCGAGCATGCCCGCGACGACGACCATGCCGTTCAGGACGCCCAGGCACGCGTTGGAGAGATCGAACACCTGGCAATGCGGCGCGAGCCCGAGCTTCGCGTGCACCACGCTCGCCGTCGAGGGCTCGAGGAAGTCGCGCGAGACCGCGCCGTGCACGAGACAACCGATGCGCTCGCGCGCGACGCCGCTCTTCGCAAGCGCGAGCTCGCCCGCGCGCGCCGCCGCGCCGCTCGGACGCAAACCGCGCGGCCAGAAGCGGCGCTCCTGGATACCGCTCATCAATTCCAGCCGACCGACGCGCAGCTTCAGCCGCTCGTACAGCGGCGCCAAGCGCTCCTCGAGCTCGTCGGAGCGCACGCGCTCCTCGGGCAACGCGTGGGCGACGGCCGCGATCTTCACGTGCTCGAAGCGCATTCGGGGCCGAGAGCCTACGCGCGTCGCTGCAACCGAGCCAGCTGGCTACCGGGGACCGGCCGCTCCGACTAGACTGCTGAGGGCCTAGCAACGGCTCGCGCTGGTCAGCCCTGGGCAGCGGGATGAAAGCCGTTGTCTTTGCCTTGTCTGTCTTCGACGACGGCGGCCGGTCGGAGCTTTACGCGGGAGGCTATTTCAAGGCCGCGGGCGGGGTGGCGGCGAACAGAATCGCCAAGTGGAGCGGCTCGAGCTGGTCGGCCCTGGGCAGCGGGATGAACGACTATGTCCTCGCCTTGTCGGTCTTCGACGACGGCGGCAGCGCGGCGCTCTACGCGGGAGGGAACTTCGATGTCGCCTACGACTCCGGCGACAGGTTCCTCGCCAAGTGGGGCTGCGACACGACTTTGCCCGTGCTGTCCTGTCCCTCTGTCGTGTTCGCGAGAGACCTCGGCAGCCTGGGCGAGGTCGTGACCTTCTCGGTCACGGACACCGATTGCATCGACCCGTCTCCCACCGTCGTGTGCGTGCCGCCCTCGGGGAGCTTCTTCCCCCACGGCAGCACGCTCGTGACCTGTACGGCCACGGACGCCTCGGGGAATCAGGCGACCTGCGAGTTCCCGGTCGTCGTCCAGGTCCGGCCCGTGCGGCCGCGCTAGCGAGCGCGCGAACTTCCAGCGGAGGCGATGCTCGCTCGCCTACCGCCCGCTCGCGACCTCGATGTCCGACCAGCAGCCGCCCGCGCTCGCCTGCGCGCCCAGCCCCCAGGTTCCGAGCGGGCTGTCGCCGTGCAGCGGCACGCGCAGCACCGACTTCCCCGCGAGCCACACCTCGAGCTCGTCCGCGTCGGCCTCGATCTGGAAGGTGAACTCGCGCTCGGTGACGAGCTCGAGCGCCGGCGCCGAGCCCTTGAGCGACCAGCGCTCGGCGCCGCAGTCGTAACGCCACACCGTGACGCCCACGCCGGCCGTGAAGGCGACCTCGAGGAACGACTCGCGCGTGTGCCCGAGCACGACGTGCAGCTGGGTGTTCGTGCCCGGCAGGATCGAGAGCGCCCCGCTCAGGCGCACGGGCAGCGTCGCGAGCGTCGTCGTGCTCAGCGCCAAGGCGTCGCCACTCGCATCGGCCAGCGAAAGGTAGCCCTGCGCGCGGCCCTCGAGCAGCCCGGCGCACGGCCGCCAGCGCGGGTGGAACTCCGCCAGCCACGCGCGCAAGCGCGCGTCGAGCGCCTCGCGCTCCGCCGCGCTCCACAGCGGCTCCAGCGCCGCGCGCACGCGCCGCGGCGCGCCCGTGCGGCCGTCGTCGTAGGCCGCGGCGAAGAGTTGCGCGCAGGCCCCGGGCTGCTCGGCGCGCAGGAACTCGTAGGCGAGCCAGCGCAGCGGATAGCGCTCCAGGTAGGCGTAGTCCCCCAGGCGATCGTTCACCAGCGCGTCGAAGCTCGGCAGACGTCCCGTGCGCGCGAACTCCTGCACCCAGGCGATGCGGCTGGCGGTGGCGGGATCGACCTCGAGCGCGTCGGCGAGCCCGAGCTGTACGAGCGCCTCCTGCGCCGCCGAATCCGCCAGGCCCTCGACCATCCAGGCCGGCAGCTCGTCCATGTCGCGCAACAGGTCGTAGCACACGAGATGCGCCGCCTCGTGCGCGACGAGGCGCCGCGTCGCGCGCGGCAGGCCGAGCGCGTGCAGCGCGTCGTTCCACGGCTCCGCGGCGACGTGCGAGGTGCGGCTGTCGCGGTGCGTGAAGCCCAGCACCTCGGGTGCGTTCGGATTGAACTCGGCCGTGCGCGCGCGAAAGGTCGCGTAGCCGCGGTACAGGCGGATCGTCTCGAGCGAGCGCGGCGTCCACCCGCCGCGCCCGAGGCGCGCGAGCACGACCGGCACCACTGCCTCCGCCGCCTGGCTTGCCTCGGCCGCGCGCTCGGGCTCGGCGAAGTCGCTCACGATCCGAAAGTGCGCGCGCGGCGTCGCGAGCTGGGCGAGCAACGACAACGCGGCGACGACGAGCACTGCCGGAGGATAGCGCCGCGTCGCGCGCGTGGTCCGCGCTCGCGCGCTAAGGGCCCGTAACGAGACAAACTGTCCGTTTCGCCGGCCCTCGCCGCTCGTGGCGGCGTTGCGCCTCCTCGGAGACCATGCAGGTCGCCTGCGTCGGCGCGCCTTGCCACGAGCGACGATGGCTCGGCGAAACGGACAGTTTGTTTCGCTAGGAGCCCTAAAGCAGCGTCAGGAAGGCGCGCGGCGGCGGCGCCTCGAAGCGCAGCGCGTGCCCGTCGAGGGGATGGGGGAGCTCCAGGCGGTGCGCGTGCAGCCCCAGGCGCGGTCCGGCGCTGCCGTAGCGCTCGTCGCCGACCAGCGGATGCCCGAGCCAGGCGAGGTGCGCGCGGATCTGGTGCTTGCGCCCCGTGTCGAGCTCGACCTCCAGCAGCGCGCGCCCCGTGGCCGTGCGGCGCGTGGCGTAGCGCGTCCGCGCCGCCTTCGCCTCGGGACGCGCGCCCACGCGCACGAACAGATTCTCGTCCTCGAACAGCGGCTGCTCGATCACGCCGCTCGAAGGCTCCGGCGCGCCCTCGACCACGGCGAGGTAGAGCTTGGTCACCTCGCTCCAGTGCTCTTGCAGCGTCTCGCGCGCCGCCTGCGTGCGCGCGAAGAGCAACACGCCCGAGGTCTCGCGGTCCAGGCGATGCACCGGCCACAGCGGCAGCTCGCGCCGCGTCCCGGCCAGCGCCGCGCGCACGAGCACCAGCGCCGTGCGCTCCGTCTCGCGCTCGGTGGACACGGACAGGAGCCCGGCGGGCTTGTCGATCGCGACGAGGTGCTCGTCCGCGTACAGGATCGTGATCCCCGCCGGTGCGCGCGGCGGTCCGGCGGCGTCGCTCTCGCCCTGGCCCGGGGCCACCACCTCGACCTCGTCGCCCGCCGCGACGAGCGCGTTGGGCTTCGTCACCGTGTGCCCGTTCACGCGCACGCAGCCGGCCTTGAGGCGCTGCTCGAGGGTGGTGCGCTTCCAGGTGGCCAAACTCTGGCGCAGGAAGGCGCGCAGCTGCGCCGGTTCGGTGACACGGAGGTGTTCGCTCACCCGCGGAGCCTAACCGAACGGGGCGCAGCCCAGCGCGTGCTGCGGAGGGACTCACGCGGCGAGTCCGGCAGAGCCATGGCCTCGCCCTGGCAGCGCGTGGGCTTGCTATCTTTGGAGCCCGGACCGGGTCCGTTTTTCACAGGTTTCCTCACCCGCGCCGGCGCCGGCGGTGTCGAGCGGGCGGAGAACAGCGATGCCGACCGAACCCTTGCCGATCCAACCCACGCCGTTTCAACCCGTGGGCGAGCCCGACGCGTTCCTGGCCAACCAGACCTTCCTGCGGCGCCTCGCGCGCGGGTTGATCGAGGACGCGGCGCAGGCCGAGGACCTGTTGCAGGAGACCTGGCTCGCCTGGCGCGAGCGGCGGCCGGCGGGGCTCGGCGAGCCGCGCGCGTGGTTGACGCGCGTGCTGCAGAACCGGGCGCGCAACGCGCGGCGCGAGGAGCGCGCTCGCCTGGGGCGCGAGCAGGCGGCGGCGCGCAGCGAGGCGGTGGGAGACGAGCTCGCGCGCGAGACGCTGGAGGTGCAGGCCGAGGTCGTGGAGCTGCTGCGCGGGCTCGATGAGCCCGTGCAGAGCGCGCTCGTGCTGCGCTACTTCCACGGCCTGGCGCCGGGCGAGATCGCGGAACGCAGCGGGGTCTCGGTGAACACGGTCAAGTCGCGCCTCACGCGCGGCCTGGCGCGGCTGCGCGAGGAGCTCGATCGCCGCCACGCGCGCGACCGGCGCGCGTGGAGCGCGTGTCTGCTGCCGCTGGCGCTGACCGAGGGCAGCATGGGCAACGCGCGGCCCGCGAGCGCGTTCGACGGCGCGGTGTCCGCGCGCTCGCCCTGGCTGGCCTTCGTCGGCGGGGTCTGCGCGCTCGCGGTCGTGGCCGTGCTCTTCGCGTTCGTCTGGCCGCAGCGGCGCGCGACGGCGGGCTCCGTAGCGCTGTTCGCGCCCCGCACGGTCGAGCCGGTCGCGGCGGCGGAGCTCGAGCTCGCGGCGCCGCCGTCCCTCGAGCCCGAGGCCCAGCGCGCCGCGCTCCAGCCCACCGCTGTCGCGCCCCAACGCATCGCGGTCGAGTGGCCGCAGTTCGCGCGCAACGCCGCTCACGACGGCTTCGACCCGCAGCTCGACGACAAGCTCCGCACGCCCGCGATCCTGTGGCACGTCGCGGACACCTTCGGCCAGCCGACGCTCAGCGGCGGCGATCTGTACAGCGGCGGGCGCGGGTTGTTCCGCATCGACGCGACGAGCGGGGTCGTGCTGGCGCGCGTGCTCGGGCCGGACGCGGACAAGACGACGGCGAAGCCGGACGACGTGCCGCTGACCGTGGCCGCGGCGCCGGCGCTCACCAGCGAGCTCGTGCTCGCGCGGCGCTTCAAGGACGGCGGCGTGACGGCCTTCGACCGTGCGCTCGCGCGCGAGCTGTGGAGCTGGACGCCGGAGTCGGCGTGCGTGGGCCAGTTCCCCGGGTGCCTCGCGGGCGGGCTGTACGTGTGCGCCGCGAACGAGCGCGTCGTCGCGCTGCGCGTGGCCGACGGCAAGGAGGCGTGGCACGTAGACACGGGCGACGGCGCCGTGAGCATGGTCCCGGCCGCGGCGGAGGGGCGCGTGTACTTCGGCGCCGAGGGTGGCACGTTTTTTTGCGTGAAGCTCGCCGGCGGCAGCGAGATCTGGCGCGTCGACACTGGCGGGGAGCTCGGCTGGACGAGCCCGGTGGTGGTCAAGGATCGCGTCGTGTTCGCCGATCGCGGCGGCGCGGCCGCGCGCGCTGGAGCCGCGCGGGACGACAACGACGGGGACACCGGCGGCAGCCGCCGCGGCGAGCTGCGCGCGTACGCCACCAAGGACGGCACGGAGCTGTGGCACACGACCTTCGGCGCGACCGGCTTCTCGACGCCCGGCGTCGGTCCTGGCTACGTACTGGGCGGCTTCGGGCGCTCGGTCGCGCGCTTCGATCTCGCCAAGGGCCGCATCGACGAGGGCCACAGCGTCCGCACCGGCCAGAACGCCTTCGGCTCGCCGACGGTGGTGGGGGACTCGCTCGTCTTCGGCAACCTGGACGGCAACCTCTACGTGCACGACCTCGAGCGCGGCAAGCTCGCGTGGCGCTTCCACCTGCCGCCCGAGAAGCAAGCGAGCGACTTCGTGCACGCGGGTGAGCGGATCTTCCTGGCCACGACCGAGGGGCTTTACTGTCTTGGCGACAGCGGCTCGAATCGGCGCCTGCCGCCGGAGTTCGTGCTGGAGTCCACGGCGCCGCCGCTGGTGCGCTGAGCGCTTCCCCCCTGGGACCGCCGGGCTCCAGCCCGGGTCTTCTTCCGGGTGCCAGAAAACGGAGCCGGGCTGGAGCCCGGCGGTCCCAGGGATCGCTTCACTCGTCGAGCGCGTAGCGCGCGAGGCTGCGCTCGTCGGGCTCGAGCGCCCACAGCTCGCGGCCGTCCGGCGCGAGGCCGAGCCAGGGACGCGAACCCGCGTCGCGCACGTCGAAGGCGACGGGCCGCAGGCTGCCGTCGGTCGTCTCGAGCAGCAGCGCTTCCCAGCCCTGCGCGCTCAGGATCCGTCCGCCTTGGTAGGCGAGCACGTCGGCGCGCAGGCCGTCGGGGAGCGCGCGGCCGCCGCGCGGCTTGCCGCCGGGGTCGTACCAGGAGAGAAACGGGGCCTGGAGGTGCTTGCCACCCTCGAAGCGGATGTCTGCGCAATCGAGCTCGGCCAGCGCGCCGTCGCTCGCCGCGGTGAAGGCCTGGATGCTCCGCAGCCAGGTGCCGTCGGCGCGCTTGTCGATGCGTAGGCCGGGGAAGCAGGTGAGAGCGGCTGGGCTCGCCAGCCAGTAGCGCGCGGGCCAAGGCGGGAAGGCGAGCTGGCTGGCGAGTTCGACCACGCCCTCGGGCTCGCCGCTCGGCGAGAAGCGCGCGTAGCCGGCCTCGTGGCCGACGTAGATGCGCCCGTCGGGGCCGGTGTGGAGCGACTCGCCCGGCTCCCAGGCCGCGCGCAGGTCGCGCGCGGCGGCGAGCTGCTCCGGCGCGGGCCGACACACGGCGAGGCGGCGACCGCCAGCGTCGAAGACGCGCACGACGAGCGTGTCCTCGTCCTGCAGCAGGAGGCGAGCGAAGGTCGAGTCGATGCGCGCGCGCCACGGCGGCGCGGGCGGAGCCTCGTCGTCCACCAGCCGCACGCGCGCGACGAGATGCGCCCGCAATGCTGGGCCGAGCTCGACCTCGGCTTCGACCGGCTCGACGTACGCAGCGCGCCGGAGCTCGCTCACCTTCCAGGCGTCGTCGCTGTGTTCGAGCGCGAAGCTGACGCGCAGCTTCTCGGCCACGAACCACAGCTCGAAGCTCGCCTGCGCCGTGGCGAGGATCGAGGACTTGGCCAAGAAGCGCAGGGATGCGTTGGGATCGTCTCCTGCCTGGTAGTCGTGAGCGATGGAATGCTCCCAGAGCACGCGCCAGCGCTCGTCCACGAGCTGGAAGCGCGCGTCGCGCCCGATGGGCTGCGTGTCGAAGTCGAGCTCCATCCAGCACAGCAAGGCGAGCGAGGTCCCGGGGATCGCGCGCACGTCCACGAGGTGCTCATGGGGCTCGCGCTCGGGGCGGCTGCACAGGCGCTGCGTGGACAGGCGTGCGCCGCTCGTCAGGTCGTAGCCGAGGCACGACGAGACGAACCGGTTGTTGCCGTCCGCCTGGCGATCCTCGAGCCACACGACGAAGCGTCCGAGCTCGGGCTGCAGGAAGACGCCACGCGCGCGCGGCACGGCCTCGGTGTGCGCGATGCGGCTCGAGCGCCGCGCCTGACTCTCTCGCGCGCGCACCGCGCCGGTCGGCGCGAGTAGCACGACCTCCAGCGTGCGCGGGTCGGGCTGCGCCGCGCTGCCGCCCGAGTACGCGACGCCGGCCACGCGTCCGTCCTCGCCCACCGCCGCGCGGCGCAGGGCGAACGGACGCGACCCGTGCCAGACGAGCGCGTCGCCGTCGCGCAGCACGTACTCCGCGCCTTGCGTGCCGCTGCGCTCATGCGGTTCGACAGCGAGGCTCCAGCGTCCCGAGGGCGAGCGCTGGACGGCCGGCTGCACGAGCTCGCGAGGCAGCTGCGCAAGAGTGAAGAGTGCGGTGAACGCGAGCACGGGAGGCAGGCACGAGGCGCCCGCCCGCCGAGTCTACCCGCGCCGTCCGCGCGGGTTTCTGCCCTCGCCAAACGCCCGCGCGGGGCCGTGGTGCGCGGTTCACCGGGCCACGGGTTGACGGAATCTCGCCGCTCCGTTCAGCTAGTCGCGCTTGTCGGGTCCCAAGCCGTCCATCCTGCACGTCGACATGGACGCGTTCTACGCGTCGGTCGAGCTGCGCGACCGTCCGGAGCTCGCGGGGAAACCCGTGGCGGTGGGGGGGCGTGCCGACAAGCGCGGCGTGATCGCGGCGGCGAGCTACAAGGCGCGCGAGTTCGGCGTGTTCTCGGCCATGCCGACGGCGCAGGCGCTGCGCCTGTGCCCCGAGCTGGTGCTTTTGCCGGCGGACTTCGACAAGTACACGACGGCGAGCCAGCAGATCATGTCGATCTTCCAGCGCTACACGCCGCTGGTGGAGCCGCTGTCGCTGGACGAGGCCTTCCTGGACGTCGAGGGCTCGCAGCGTCTGTTCGGCGACGCCGAGGCGATCGGGCACAAGATCAAGAGCGACATCCTCAAGGAGACCGGCCTGGTCGCCTCGATCGGCATCGCCTCCTCCAAGTTCCTGGCCAAGCTGGCGAGCGGGCTCGACAAGCCCGACGGCTTCCGCGTGATCCAGCCGGACGAGGTGCGTGGCGTGCTCGACCCGCTGCCGGTCTCGAAGATCTTCGGCGTGGGCGAGCGCACGGCGAAGCGCCTCGAGTCGCTGGGCGTCACGACCGTCTCGCAGCTCGCCTCCAGGACTCGTGAGGAGGTCATGCGCGAGTTCGGCGCGAGTGGAGCCTGGATCCACGACCTCGCGCACGGCATCGACCCGCGGCGCGTGAACCCGCGGCGCGAGGAAAAGTCGCACGGCCTCGAGCGCACCTTCGAGAAGGACATCACTGACCACGAGGAGCTGCGCCTGCTGCTCTACGAGTTCTGCGAGGAAGTCAGCCACGAGCTGCGCCACCGCGGCCTGCGCGGACGCACGATCACGCTCAAGGCGCGCTACTGGAACTTCAAGACGCTGACGCGCTCGAAGAGCGTGGATCTGCCGGTGAACCTCGGCAAGCGCATCTACGCGGTGGCGCGCGAGCTTTTTGACAAGCTGCCCGTCGGGCCCCTGCGTCTGATCGGGGTGCAGCTCTCGAACCTCTCCGACGTGCGCGAGCCGGCCCAGGCGAGCCTGTTCGGCGGGCTCGAGCCGGCGACGGGCGAGGTGGCCGAGCAGAAGCTCGAGAAGGCGACCGTCGCGCTCGACAAGCTGCGCGCGCGCTTCGGCGCGAACGCGGTCGTGCCGGCGAGTTTGCTCTCGCGCGCCAGCCTGCGCGTGCGCGAGCGCGAGGGCGAGAGACTCGCATCGCCGGACGCGGTTGCGGACGAGAGCGGCGACAAGAACGCAGCCGAGTAGCCGCGGAGCGCGCTCAGCGCACGTGCCAGGAGGCGAGGTGCAGGCGCTTCTTGGCCCACAGGAGAACCCCGCCCACGAGCACCGCGAAGCCCAGGATCCAGGGCCACTTGGAGGGCGTGGCCTCCGCGGCGGCTTGCGGCTCGGCGCGCGCGCGCGCCGGCTCGGCCGGGGAGGGTTCCGGGGTCACGGAGCCGCGCAGGCGGGGCGGCGGCGAGGTGAAGTTCGCGCCGTCCTCGTAGAGCGCCAGCGCGCGCGCGTGCGCGGCTTCCGGGTCCGGCAACGCAGCCACGCGGTTGCTGCGCGCCAGCGCCGGCGTGGACTTGCGCAGGTCGTTGTCGCCCTGCTCCAGACCCACGATCGTCAGCGCTTCGCCGTGGTGGAGCGCGGTGCGGTTGCGCCCGTGCAGCACGCCCTCGGTGCGCTTGAGCTGCGCGCTGCCGGGCGCCAGCGGATCCGACTCCTGGGCCGCGCTCGCACCGGCCAGAAGGCACAGACTCAGGACGGGTAGCGCGCGCAGCGTCACGGCGCCTCGGCGCAGTGGTTCGGGTCGCTGTCGAGGATCACCGTGCGCAGCACCTCGACCGGCTGCAGCGCCAGCGGCAGGTAGGCCGAGGCCCGCCCCGAGGCTCCGCCCAGCAGGCGGGAGTCGTGGTTGATCGTGATCGAGGGCGTGCCGTAGATGATGTTCTCGTTGCGGCTGACCAGCGCGCCGTTGATGTTGGCCGGCGAGCCGCCCAGCACGAGGTAGCAGAACGAGTGGTTGGTGTAGAAGATCGCGTCGAGGGTGTTCGCGTACAGGCTGGCGATGGAGCTGTAGCTGGCGATGCCGCCGAGGGGCATGTTGCCGCCCCATGTGGCGGTGTCGAGCGGTTTGGTCAGGACCACGTCGGCCAGGTTGGCGCCGTCGTCGTACGCGCCGTCGCCGTCGATGTCCTCGCCCGAGCCGGCGAGCGGGTCGCCCACGCTCATGCCTTCCGGGATGAGGCCGAGGTCCTCGTCTTCCGCGCTGTAGTGCTCGATGGTGAAGAGCCCGTCGCCCTCCAGCAGGTCGTCGTCGGAGGTACCCAGGATCCCGTCGCGCCCGGCCTTGGTGTTGGGGATGCCGTCCGCACCCGCGTCCTCGAGCGAGGAGTTGAGCGCGTCGCTCATCCACCAGTTCTCGTAGTACTGCCACAGCCAGTTCGTGCAGTCGCCCACGACCACGTTCTCACGCGCGAACAGGCCCAGCAGGTCCTTGTTCCAGTTGCTCGTGAGCCAGGCCTCGGTGGCGGCCTGGGTGTTGTCCGCCGGCCGCGCGCTGGTGGGCGGATTGGCGTAGGTGATGGAGTTCGGGCAGTAGACGTTGCGGCCCGAGTAGATCGCGCCCTGACCGGTCACCACGCCGCTGACGATCACGTCGCCGCGGATGACCACCGGGCCGCTGATCACGATCGGCTTGGCCGCGGTGCCGACCAGAAACAGGTTCGGCAGCTCGCCGGGCTCGTCGCCGTACACGGCGTCGCTGACCTCGACTCCGTCGATGGTGATCGAGCCGTTCTCCTGGGTGGCGCTGCTCTCGTACAGCGACAAGTCGGAGAGGTTCGGCATCGGCACCTTGTCCTGGAAGTCGTGCTGGTTCGAGGCCTGCCCACCGAGGCCTTGGACGTTCTGTGCGGCGACGATGTCCCAGCCCGAGAAGGTGCCGCCGTCGTTGCCGTCTTTCAGGCCGTCGCCGTTGTCGTCCACGTAGCCGGTGAGCGTGGCGGCCACGCCGTTCCAGCTCACTTCGTCGTAGTGCGGCTGACCCGTGATCGTCGGCGAGTAGCCGGCCGCGTCGAACTGGCCGTTGCTGCGCACGCTGCCCTTGGCGTAGATCGTCTTGCCGTAGAACCAGCCCCAGTTGTTGATGAAGTAGGCGTAGTCGAAGACCTCGCTGGGCGCCACGCAGGTCTCGAGCAGCGTGAAGCCGGCGCGCGCGCGGCGCGGGTGCGGCACGGTCAGCAGCCTCATCGGCGTGACCTCAGCGTCGTGAGCTTGCCGAACTCGCGGCCGCTGCCTGGAACACGCTGAGCTGCACGCGGAAGTTGGAGCGCTCGACCGTGTCCTGATCGTGGAAGCTGTTGCCGTCGAAGGTCAGCAGGCTGTCGTAGGGCTGGGCCGACAGGTCCTGCATCACCGTATCGAGGTACAGCGCCGCGGCGCTGGTGCGCTGCGCGCTGCGCACGGCCGAGAGGTTGGTCAAGAAACGGCCGCCCGCCACGGCCACGGTCGAGCACAGGATCGCCAGCGCGATCGTGACCTCGATGACCGTGAAGCCGGCCCTGGAACGGCGCCGACGCTGGCGAATCCTCATCGAACTCATGCCTCCCCGAACCCCTGCGACCGGAGTGGCCGCGTGCTTTCCCCTCGGCGGCACGCGCGCGCCCGATCAAGGCAATGTCGAATCCTAGGCGCATGGCGTCCGAGCTCGCGGCGGCGGATCGAGCGGACGCCCGCTCCTGCCCCCCGCGGCGCTCACTCGCGCGGCTGGTGCACGACCTGCTGCGGGTAGGGGATCTCGATCCCCTCGCGCTCGTAGCGCGCCTTCAGGCGCTTGACGAACTCGTGCACCAGCACGGCCCGGTCGGGCAGCTGGCGCACGCGCAGCACGGTCACGAGGTCCACCGCGGACGGCCCGAAGGCCTGGAAGCGCACGGCCGGCTGGAACCCGCGCACGGCCACGGAAGAGCTTTCCTGGAGCTCGCGCGCGACCTCCAGCGTCACGGCCTCGACGCGCTCCAGATCGCAGGCATAGCTCACCCCGACCGGGACCGTGACGTTCTGCGGCGCCTCGGGCAGCGAGTAGTTGCGCGAGATCATCTCCACCAGGCGCGCGTTGGGCACGGTCACCTGGTTGTTGGCGCCCTCGCGCAGCTTGGTGGCGCGCCAGCCGATGTCGATCACGGAGCCCTGGATGCCGTTCTCGAGCTCGACGAAGTCGCCGATGCGCACGGTCTTGGCCAGCGTGATGTGCAGCCCGGCGAACAGGTTCGAGAGCGTGGGCTGCAGCGCGAGCGCCACGGCCAACGAACCGACGCCCAGCGCGGTGAGCAGCGGCTCGATCTTCACGCCCATGCTGCTCAGCACCATCAACCCGCCGACGATCAGGATCACGCCGCGCAGCACGTTGCGCGTCAGGCTGGTGGAGATGAACGTTGCCCCGGCGCGTTGGGTGGCGCGCTCGGTGATGCCCGTCAGGAGGTTCGCGGCCACGAACGACAGCGACAGGATCAGCAGCACCTTGGCGCTCTGGTCCACGGCCTCGTGGTGCTGCGGATCGAGCGGTGACCCGCGCACCGCCAGCACCAGGCCGCCGAGCAGGAACCAGAAGGGGATGTGGCGCTTGACCGCCTCGACTATCAGGTCGTCCAGGTCCGTCTTCGTGCGCGCCGAGAACTGCGCCATCTTGCGCAGGAACACGCTCTTGAACAGGAACCCGAGGACGACGGCGGCCGCGAGCACGACCGCCGGCTGCAGCCATGCGCGCAGGGAGAAGTCATGGAGCGCGGGCGCCGCTGCTTCCGTCGGGAGGGTCTGCGTCGCTTGGAACAGGAACTCGAGCATCATCGCGGGGCCTCGGCCGCGCACACGGCACCGGCGGAGGGGGCGCAGACCATAGGCTCGGCCTGCGGCGCCGACAAGCGCGGGCGATCGGGGCCGCCGTGTAAGGGAAGAAATTCTTCCGAGTTGAGCGTAGCGCGCGCGCGGCCGCGCTCGTAAGAACTTCCGAGTTGGCCCAGAGTCCAGCCGCAGCCCGATGAAGAAGTCCGTCCTCTACCTCAGCAAGCGCGAGCGCCAGATCCTCGACGTCCTCTACCGTCTGGGCGAGGCCAGTGCGAGCGAGGTGGTGGCGAGCTTTCCCGACGAAGCCGGGGACGCCTCGATCCGCAAGCTCATGCGCGTGCTGGAGGAGAAGGGCTACCTCGCCCACGCGCGCCGCGGGCACGAGTACGTCTACCGGCCGACCGTTGCGCACAAGGACGCCAGCCGCTCGGCCCTGCGCCACGTGGTCGAGACCTTCTTCGGCGGCTCGGCGCACAAGGCGGTCTCGGCCCTGATCGACCCGAGCCAGCGCCGGCTTACGGACGAGGAGCGCGCGCAGCTCGAGAAGCTGATCGGCAAGGCCGCCGGGGAGGGGCGCTGAGCATGGGCGCGAGCTCCGCGATCGCCGCGCTGCTGTTGCGCGGCGCGGCGTGGCTAGCGCTGTGCGCGCTCATCGCCGTGCTCGCGCGGCGGCGCTCGGCCGGGCTGCGCTACGCGCTGTCGAACGCGGCCCTGCTTGCGCTGCTGGCACTGCCGTTCGTGCGCCTGTGCGTGCCGGCGCTGGAATTCACCGCGCCCGAGCTGGCGCTCGGCGCCGCGCAGCGAGTCGCGGGCGAGCAGGCCGCGAGCGAGCCGTCCCCGCTGGTCGTCGCGCGCGTGCCGCCCCCGCTGGTCGAGGGTCCTGCGGCGATGGACGCGGGGCGCGGACTGCTCTTCGTCTGGCTCGCGGGCGCGCTCGCGCTGCTCGGCCTGCACCTCGTGCGCCGGCTGGCGCTCGCGCGTCTCGTGCGCCGGGCCACGCCGCTCGCCGGAGCACCGTGGAGCGCGGCACTCGTCCGCGCCACGGCCGCAGTCGGGCTGCGCCGGCCGGTGCGGCTCGTGGAGAGCGAGACGGTGAGCGTCCCTCTCGCGCTCGGCTGGTGGCGGCCCGTGGTCATGCTGCCGCGCGCGGCGCGCGCCTGGGACGAGGCGCAGCTCGACTCGGTGCTGCGCCACGAGCTCGTGCACCTGCGCCGCGGCGACGAGGCCTGGCACGCGCTTGCCGTGCTGGCGCGCGCGCTGCACTGGCCGGACCCGCTGGTGTGGTTCGCCGCACGGCGTCTGGTGCGCGACCGCGAGCACAGCTGCGACGAATGCGTGCTGGATTCGGGCGTGCCGGCCTCGCGGTATGCGCGGCACCTCCTGGCGGTGACGAGCGAGCTCGCGCCGCGGCGCACGCACCGCTACGGCGCGCCGGCCATGGCCACCGCGACCGAGGTCGGCGAACGCGTGCGCGCGCTACTCGAATCCCGACGTTCGGGGCCGGTCCCGGCTTCGGCGCGCGTCGGGCTCGCGTTGGCGGCGGCCCTTGTGGCCGTGCCCCTCGGCGCGCTGCAGGCGCGCGCGGACGAGCTCGAAGCCCTGGCGCGCGTGCGCGCGCTGATCGCGCTGCGCGAGGTACCCCTTGACGAAGGCGCCCGGGTCGAGCTCCGGGATGCGCTGGGGGACGATCGCCGCGTGGAGCCGCGCGCGGTACCGCTGCGGGTCGGTGGACCGCGGCAGGGCGACCTGCCGGAGACGACTCCGGGCAAGGAGGCGGCGCGCGTGTGGATCCAGCACGGGAGCGCGTCCATCCCGGCGCTTCTCGCCGCGCTCGATGATGCGCGCGCCGCGGCGCGCGAGAAGGCGAGCTGGGCCCTGGGCTGCCTGAACGCGCGCTCGAGCGCGCCGGGGCTCTGCACGCTCCTCGCACGGGACGAGAGCGCGAACGTGCGCCGCATCGCGGCCTGGGCCCTGGGGGAGATGGAGGCGCGCTCTGCGCGCGGCGCGCTCGAAGAGGCGCTGACCGACCGCGAGGCCGGCGTGCGCGCCCAGGCAGCGCATGCGCTGGGCGACGTGCGCGACGCGCGCGCCGTACCCGCGCTGCTCACCGTCCTCGGGGACGCCGAGCCAGCCGTGCGCGAGCGAGTGGCGCACGCGCTCGGCGACATCGCCGTAGCGAGCTCGCTCCCGGACCTGCGCGTGGCGCGGGAGCGCGAGCACGACGCGCAGGTGCGCGACATGCTGGACTGGGCGCTGCGCGAGTGCGAGGAGCGACCATGATCACGGATGCGAGCGAGATCCCGGCCGAGAGCACGCTCGAGGCCGACGTGTGCATCGTGGGCGGCGGCCTGGCCGGGCTGGCCCTGGCGCGCACGCTGCGCGCGCCGCGCGTGCTGCTGCTGGAGGGCGGCGGCGAGGACCACGAGGCGGACACCCAGGCGCTGTACCGGGGCCAGGCCGTGCTCGCGGACGGCGTGGGCGGCACGCAGGACCTGGGCCCGTTCCTGGCCGAGTCGCGCATGCGCTGTCTGGGCGGCTCGGGCAACATCTGGGGTGCGAAGTGCGCGCGCCTGGACGAGTCCGACTTCGAGGCGCGCGCGTGGATGCCCGGCAGCGGCTGGCCCTTCGCGCGCGCGGAACTGCAGCCCTTCTACGACCGCGCCTGCGAGCTCCTGCGCGTGCCGCCCTTCGACTACGACCCCGCGACGCCCTTCGACCTGGAGCGGCCGCCGCTCGCGGTGGGCGCGGGCGACCGCATGACCACGGCCACGCGCCACCTGAGTCCGGTGCGCGGCGGGCCGGGCTCGGCCCTGGCGGAGTACAAGCAAGCCGCGACCGGCGCCGCGAACGTCGAGGTGCTGCTGCACGCGAACGTGCTCGAGCTCGTGCCCGACGCGGCCGCGACGCGCGTCGAGCGCGTGCGCGTCGGCACGCTGGGCGGCAACCGCTTCGCGGTGCGCGCGCGCCTGTTCGTGCTGTGCGCGGGCGGGGTCGAGAACGCGCGCCTGCTGCTGGTCTCGCGTTCCGGCGGAGCTCCGCAAGGCCTGGGCAACGCGCACGACCTGGTCGGAAGGCACTTCTCGAACCACGCCACCTTCGGCCCCGGGGTGGCGCTGGCCTTCACGCGCGCGACGGAGTCGCTCGACCTCTACACCACCCGCGATCCGGACAAGATCTGGGGCGTGCTGGCGCTCTCGAAGGCGGCCCAGGCGCGCGAGCAGCGCCCGAACTTCACGGTGACGATGGGCCCGAGCGAGGGCCCGCCGAGCGCCGAGGACAAGGACGTCGTGGCCGCGGCGTGTCTCGCGGACGGCGGCTACGGCGGCGAGGAGTGCGCCACGCGCGAGCCGGTGCCGGCCTACTTCATGCTCGAGCAGCGCCTGAACCCCGAGAGCCGCCTGACGCTGTCGGAGGAGCGCGACGCGCTCGGCCTGCCGCGCGTGCGCCTCGAGTGGCGTTTCACGCCCGAGGACGCCGACGCCCTGCGCGGGGCGGTGCGCGCTTTCGCGTGCGAGCTGGGCGCCGCGGCGCAGGCGCGCGTGCGCTGCGAGTGGCCCGCGGCGAGCCCGTTCCAGGAGTACAGCCCGAGCCGCCACCACATCGGCACCACGCGCATGCACGCGGATCCAGCGCACGGCGTGGTCGACGCCGACGCGCGCGTGCACGGCCTGGCGAACCTGTTCGTGGTCGGCAGCTCGATCTTCCCCACGCCGGGCATCGCCAATCCGACCTTGACCGTGATCGCGCTCACCCTGCGTCTGGCCGAGCACCTGACGGCGGAGCTCGCGCGATGAGCGCACTCGAACGCCGCGATCTGTTGCGCGCCCTCCTGGCGCTCGGCTGCTCGCCGCTCGCGCGCGCCGGGAGCTCGCCCGAACAGGACGCGCTGGCTGCCCTGGTGCCCGCCGAGCTGGAGGAGTCCGCGCGCCGCGTGGGCGAGCGCTGTCGTGCGGCGGGCGTGCCGGCCGACGAGAGTGCGCTGCTGGCCGGCTACGCGGGCACGACTCCGGCCGACATGGCGGCGTTCCTGGCGGCCAGGGTGCGCGCGGACTTCGCCGCTGACCGGCTGCTCTCGATCGGCCCGTGGTGGCTGGCGGAGAGCGAGTGTCGCGTGCTGGCGTTGCTGTAGAGCGCGGGCGCGGAGCGGCCCGGCACGGGCCTGCAGCAAAAGAGCCCCGCGGACCTCTCGGTCAGCGGGGCTCGTGCTCGATCCCTCGTCGCCGTGGCGCGCTCTGCGCGCCCGGAACGGCTCAGTGGTTGTCGGTGACGTAGTGCATGAAGCTCATGCCTATGTCCTCGAACTGGTGCTGGCGCGGGACCTCGATCGCGTCCTTGATGCACACCTGCTCGCACAGCTTGCAGGACACGCAGTTCTTCTCGATCACGTAGGCGATCTTGGAGGTCTGCGGCAGGTGCAGCTGGCGCGTGTCGGCGCCCGCCACCGGGCGCATCTCCAGCGCCTCGAAGGGGCACACGTCCACGCAGAACTCGCAGCCGGTGCAGGTCTCCTCGTGCACCACGGCCTTGGGGATCTGCTTGGCCTTGATGCGCGCCACGGTCACGTCACGGCTGTCGTCGATCGCGTCGAACGGGCAGTAGACCCCGCACACCGAGCAGTTGATGCACAGCTCGGGATCGATGTAGAAGATCTCACCGCTGGTGATCGCGTTGGTGGGGCACACGCGCTCGCAGATCGTGCAGGCGGTGCACTTGTCGGTGATCAGGTGGGACTTCCACTGCCACGTCTCCATCACCACCGGATCGGTGAACAGCACCACCTCGAGCCGCGCGCGCGCGTCGTAGCGCGTGGCCATGCCGATGATGTCCTGGGTGAAGTCCAGCGTGTTGATGAACTGCGCGGGGAAGGACTTCGAGGTGTGGCACAGGCTGCGCACCTTGGGCTCGGTGAGCCAGCCGGCGACGAGCAGCGTCTTGCCGGTCAGCTGCACGTGGCTGCGGTACAGCGGCATGGTCTCGCCGAGGCCAAACTTGAAGCGGTTCTGCACCGCCGGGATCCTGGTCGGGAAGTTGTAGGCCACCAGGACGTGGCCCGCGCGCTCCTCGATCGAGAAGTCGCGTCCATAGCGCCGGTCGCGCTCGAGCACGTCCTCCTCGACCCCGCGCCAGTTCGACCACTCGAGCTCCCAGCCCGGGACTTCCTCGAGCTTGCCGGCTTCCTCGGCCGGCGGCAGCTCGCCCGAGAACTTGATCGCCGCGGTCGGGCACACGTCCACGACCGTGCGCGCGTTGTACAGGTCCCACTGGTGCTGCTCGTGGGCGTGCGCCTTCTGGTCGCCGCCCATGTAGAAGACCTCCGGGAAGTCCTGGCAGCAGGCATCGCAGGCGATGCACAGCTCGGGGATGACCCAGAACTTCTCCGCGGTCTTGACGGTCTCCTGGATCGCGCTGTCGGCCATGGGGGGTGGGGCTGGAACTAGCAGAGGCTCGAAGGTGACGTGCGGGAGAGATTCGACCGTCGAAGGATACCGGCCGGAGCCGGGCCTTCAACGGAGCTCCGCGGGGGGTGCCTGAGCCCAGACATGATAAGGGAGCAGCGGAGCGTCACAAGGCGCTCCGTGCGGAAGGCCCTTCCGCCCTCGGGTGGGCTCGGCGCGTCGCTCGTGCTCGATTCGGGTGAAAGGCGGGAGCGATCCGCGCCGTGGTGCATGCTGGTTGCTCGGAGCATGAACGCAAACGACGCTGGTTTCGGAGACGCACCCGACGAGATCGCCTGGGTGCGCGCGCTCGCCCGGCGCCTGGTGGCGGCGCCAGAGGACGCCGAGGACCTCGAGCAGGAGGCCTGGCTTGCCGTGCTGCGCCTCCGGCCCCGGGCGCACGCGGGCCTGCGGCCGTGGCTTGCCACGGTGCTGCGGAACGGAGCCCGCCGCGCGGCCCGCACGCAGCGCCACCGCCAGGGGCACGAAGCGCGCAGCGCTCGCGCGGAGGCCCTGCCCTCGGCCCAGGAGCTCGCCCAGCGCGCCGAGCTCGCACGCGCGCTCGTGGCCCACATCCTGAGGCTCGACGAACCTTTTCGCTCGACGGTGCTCCTCTGCTTCCAGGAGGGGCTCGCGCCCCGCGAGGTCGCGCGCCGCCAGGGCATCCCCGCGGCCACCGTGCGCTCGCGCCTCGCGCGCGGCCTGGCCGAGCTGCGCGTGCGCCTCGACGTCGAGCGCGGCCGTGAGCGCTGGCTCGCGGTGCTGTTCGCGCTCGACGGTGCTGCGGCGGAGGCGGTCGTGCCGCGCGCGCTCGCGGCCGCCGGGCTCGGCATGCTGGCGCTGGTCGGCGCGCTGGCGTTCGTGACGTGGGCACGCGCCCAGCGCGACGAGAGCCTGAGCGTCGCGGCGGCGGCATTGCCCGCGACGGAAGCGAGCGCGCCGAGCGCGCCCGCGTCTCCGCCAGGACCCCCCGCGCGACGCGAGTCACTCCCGTCGCCGGCCAGCGAGCTCTCGTGCCGCGTGCGTCTCCTCGACGCGCTCACCGGCGAACCGCTGCCCGACTACCGCGTGGCGCCGCGCACCGGCGCGCCCCAGACGGAGCTCGTCAGCGACACGCAGGGAGAGCTCGACCTCGCCCTCGCACCCGGCGCGCGCCTGGCCTTCGACCTGCCCGAGAACGTGGGCCCGGCGAGCGAGGCCGGAGACATCCGCCCGCGCGACTGCGCGCTCGAACGAAGCGAGGGCGCACCGCAGCCGCTCGAGCTGCGCGTGCCCGCGGGACCGACGTATCGGCTCGTGCTCGTGCGGCCGCCCGGCTACGCGCTTGCGGACCTGCGCGCGACGCTCGCCGTGCGCGGGAACGCGCCGCCGCGCGAGGAGCTCGTGGCGGACGTGCGCGCCGGCGCAGTGCCATGGGTGCGCTTCTCGCCGGCCGCGCTGAGGCTGCCAGCGGCCGAGGCGTGGACCCTGCGTGTGACGACCGCCGACGGGCTGTGGGCGGGCGAGGCCGAGGTCGCCGAGCGCGAGGGGCGGGTGAGCACGCCGGTCGCGATCGAGTTTGCGGCGCGCGCGCGGCTGCGCGTGCGCGATCCGAGCGGCGCGCCGCTCCCGCAGGCGAGCCTGCGCGGGGAGGCGCTCGCAGGCGCTTCCGCCCCGACGCGCGCGACCTTCGCGCGCAGCGGCGCCGAGTTGGTCGCCTCCGCTCTCGTACCCGGCGCCTGGGAACTCGTGGCGCGTGCCGCGGGCCACGTCGAGGCGCGCGAGCGCGTGGAGCTCGCCGCGCTGGAGGAGCGGCGCATCGATCTCGTGCTTTTGCCCGCTCCCGCCGTGCCACGCGCGCGGCTCGCGGGTCGGCTGGAGAGCGCGAGCGGCCGCTATCGCGACTCCGCCTACCCGCGCCTGACTCCGCTCGACGGCAGCGGCGCGCGCGGGGCCCCGCTCGAGTGGCGCGAAGAGCATGGGCGCGTCGTCGGTCTCTTCGCGGGCGATGTACCCGCTCCCGGCCGCTACCGCGTCGAGGTGGACGTGCCCGGCTTCCTGGCGGTCGAGCCACCCTTCGTCGAGCTCGAGGCCGGCGACCCGCCGGCGCGCTTCCTCCTGCGCGACGACGTGACGCTCAGCGCGCTCGAGCTGCGTGCGCGCGACGACGAGGGCCCGCTCGCCTTCCGCGTGCGCCTGACGGTGGAGACGGCGAACGGCCCGCGCCGGAGCGACTCCGGCGAGCCGCGCGCGGAGGTGCGTTTCGAGGGCGTGCCGCGGGGCGCGCGCTGTCGCACGCTGGTCTTCGCCGCCGGACACTGCCCGGCGGAGGGCGAGCTGCTCGTGGAGGACCTCGCGCGTCCGCTCGAGGTGCACCTCGAGCGCGGCTTCGGCTTCGTGCTGGTCGCGTGCGACGGGGCGGGGCGGCCCCTCGCCGGCGCACGCATCGAGGGCGACGGCGCCGCGCTCGCCGAAACCGACGCAGCGGGTCGTGCCCTGGTGGCGCTCGCGCGCGCCCCACGCACGCTGCGCATCACCTACCGCGACTGGCGCCCGCGCGCGAGCGCCCGGCTCGCGCCCGACGGCGCGCTGGCGGTGGGGGCGGACCCCGAGCTCGAGGTCGTGCTGGAGCCGGTGCGCTGAGCCGACGCGATGTTCCGCAAACGTGGCGCGCGCCGCTCGCCACGAGCGCGAGCCCCGGCGACGCCCGCACGCGCCTCACACCCGCCCCAGCTCGCGCACCGTGCGCTCGTTGACCAGGTCGCCCGTGTTGAGCGTCGTCTTCGGCTCCAGGAGCAGCACCCAGCACTCCGTCTCCGCCTTCGGGCAGTGCTCCATGCCGTGCGGCACGATCAAGAACTCGCCCGGCTCGAGCACGACGTCGCCGCTGCGCAGCTGCATCGTCAGGCGCCCCTTCACGACCAGGAAGAGCTCGTCCTCGACCTCGTGCGTGTGCCACACGAACTCGCCGTCGAGCTTGGCGAGCTTCACGTGACAATCGTTCACCTCGCCGGCGATCTTCGGGCTCCAGCACTCGCTGAAGCGCGCGAAGGCCTGGGCGAGGTTCACCTTGGCGAGCGGCTGGGTTCCCATGTGCACGAGGATAGCGCGCTTCCCGGCGGTTGACGGGGACGCGTGAGGCAGACGAGCATGGTCGCGTGGCCGGCCCCGACAAACGCAACGCCTGGCGCGACGCGAAGGTGGCGGCGGAGTACGAGGCGCGGCGCTTCGGATCTCCGCTGCAGCGCCTGAAGCATCGCCACGACGAGGCGCTGGTGCTGACCTTGCTCGGGCGCGCCGGCACGATCGAGCGCGTGCTCGACCTGCCCTGCGGAACCGGGCGCCTGTTTCCGGCGCTCGCCGCGGCCGGCCATCGCGTCACCGGCGCCGACGTGGCGCTGGAGATGATGCGCGCGGGTCGTGCGGCACGCCCCGAGCCGCGCGTGGCGCTGGTGCAGGCCGACGCGACGCGCCTGCCCTTCCAGGACGACGCCTTCGACGCGGTCGTCTCGCAGCGCTTCCTGTTCCACCTCGAGCGCCCGATCCGCCTGGCGGTGCTGCGCGAGCTCGCGCGCGTCGCGCGCGTGGCGGTGATCGGCCAGGTGCGCGTGCGCGGCACGGCCAAGCACCTCGGGCGCTACCTGCGCAGCCGCGTGGGCCTCGCCGCGCGCTACCGGCCGTCGCACGGACGGAGCGAGCTCGTCGCCGAGCTGGCCGAGGCCGGGCTCGAGCTCGTCGAGCTGCGCCCCGTGTCGCTGCTCTTCTCCGACAAGGCCTTGTTCCTCGCGCGCCCGCGGTCCAAGGGCTGACGCCATGCCGCCCACGAGACAGCGCCTCGCCACGAACGCGCCGGGCGACTTCTTCTCTGCGCGCGCCTCGACAACGTGCCGCTGCGCTGCGCGGCGCGGAGCCCGCCGACGAACGGGCGCTGGGCGCCGACGATCAGGTCGCGCTCCACTGCAAGTCTTGCTGGCAGCAGCACCACGCGAAGCTGCAGCCCGTGCCTGGTGTGGAGCAGCTGAGCTTCAGCGCGGGCGACGCCCGCAACCCAAGCGCAGCGCGGAGAGCGCGGGGCGGCGCGGAGGAAAACGGGGAGAGGCGCGGAGGACCTGCGCAGCGTCGGATTCCCGCAGACTGAACCCCGGAGGTCCATGTTCCTTCCTCCTCCGCGAGTTTCCGCGCTCTCCGCGGTGCGCTTTCCTCCGCTCCAGGAGTCTTGCTCGCCGTGCAAGGGGCCGGCGAATAGAAGATCAGCGCACCGCCAACCCGCGCGCCAGATGGCGGCGGATGTGTTTCTCGCTCCAGCTGCGCGTGCGCGTGAGCAACGGTTCGAGCTCGACGCGCTCGGGCGCGCGGCCGAGGGCGTGCTCGAGGTAGCGCGTCACGAGCGCCGGCCAGTGGCCCGCGCGCACGCCGACGGCGCGCGCCTCGGCCGAGGCGAAGCTGGCGCACAGACGCGCGAGGTCGCGCGCGCGCACGCGCGGCTCGACCGTGCCGCACGCGGCCAGGCCGTCGAGGTCGGTCCAGAAGAGCTCGGGAGAATCGAGCGCGCCCGCCAGCAAGAGGTTCGGGGCCTTCAGGTCGCGGTGCCGGAAACCCGCGGCGTGCAGGCGCGCGAGCTCGCGCGCCAGGCACTCGAGCAACGTTGCGAGCGCGCCGCCGGCGTCCACGAAGGCCCACGGCCCGCGGCCCTCGACGTAGCGCGTGACCAGCACCGGCTGCGCGCGTCCGCCCAGCACCGCCAGCGGCTCGGGCGTGAGCAGACCGCGGGCGCGCAGGGCCTCGGCCCGGTGGAAGGCCAGCACCGCGCGCGCGGGCCTCGCACCGAGCGCGCTCAGCGTGCGTTTCCAGGGGCTGCGGCGCGCGCGCTTCGCGACCACGGGGCCGAGCGGCGTCGCCACCAGCGCGAGCTCGTTGCGCGTCGGCGCGCTCGGCAACGGCACGCGGCCGGCGCCGAACCAGTTCGGCCAGGTCTCGGCCCAGACGGAGAGTAGCGCGCGGTCGACGGCTCCAGCGCAGCGGATCGTGCCCTTGCTCATCGGCCGCCAGTCTGGGGATTCGGCGCGCGGGATTCGAGGGGGCGCGAGTGGACTCGCCTCCTCTGGACCTCGCGCCCGCGACCAGGAACGGCGCAGGAACGGCGGCGCTCATGGTCCGCGGGCGTTCAGCTGCCGAGCAGCGGATGGTGCGCGTCCAGCAGGGCCTCGAGCAGCGCGCTCGCCTCGGGATGGCCGAGCTGCTGCAGCGTCGGCTCCAGATCATGGAGCACGCGCCGCGCTTCGTCGATCGAGGCCCCGCGCGCGAGGACCTTGGCCAGCTCGGCGACGCGGAACACGCTGTGCTCGCCCTCCAGCGCCAGCGCGGCGAGGCCGACCTCCGGCGCGCGCACCGACAGGCTCTGCAGGAAGCCGCGCAGCAGCGGGCGCGCGTAGAGCCGCATGCCATTCTGCCGTCCGCGCAGGTGCGCGAGTTGCTTGCGGCTGTGGGCGACCAGCGTGCGCACGTCCTGCTCGTGGGCGTGGCCGAGCACGCCGGCTGGCAGCGGCGGGCCGTGGCGCGGCGCGCGCGGCGGCGGCGCGGGCTCGTCCTCGAAGGGCGAGCGCACGGTGATCAGCGATTTCGAGACGTCGATGGCCAGCGACTCGGGGGTCGAGCGCAGCGAGTGCCCATGCTCGATCTCCGCCAACCCCTCGTGGAAGCGCAGGTGGTGTACGCCGACGGGGATGCAGTTGTCTGGCCCGCGGCGGTTGACGACCGCCAGCGCGACCAGCAAGACGTGCGTGGGCGTGGTGGGTGGCTCGCGCAGGAGGTCCACGATGGCCGACTCGGACTGCAGCACGGCGTGCACGATCGCCGCGCGCACCATCGCGTAGGGACTCGTGTCCGCGCGCAGCGTGCCGAGGCGCTCGGGGCCGAAGAAGGCCGTCAGCTGGTCGTACCACGGGAAGCGCACCGCCGCGGCGCTCTGCGGCGCGTCGAGCAAGAGCCGCAGCGCGCCGCAGCAGGGCGAGCTCGTGCCGAAGCGATCCAGCTCGCCCCAGCGCGTGCCGGCCGTCGTCTCGCGCCGTCCGACGTGGCTGGCGATCTCGATCAGCAAGAGCTTCTCGCCGGCCTGGGCCGAGCGCGCCGTGAAGTGCAGGTTGGCCAGCGCGATCGCGCCCGGCTCGATGCGCCCGCCCAGGTTCGCGAGCGAGAACACGCGCCGCGTGCCGGGCACGTCGGGCGCGGTCAGCATGCGCGCCACGTCGCGCTCGAAGGCGGCGCGGATCTCGCCGTTGAACTCGTCCGAGCAGGCCGCCAGCACCGCGCCCGACTCGACCACCGGGCGCAGGGTGTGCGCCGCGCGCAGTACGGCCGAGTGGAACGAGGTCAGCGACTCCTCGCGCCCGATGCGCGCCGAGAGCTCGCGCAGTCCGAGGGAGGCGTGGCCGAGCATCGCGGGGCAGCCTAGCGGCGCGGGCGCAGCCGGCAAGCCCGAGCCGCGACTTCCTTTGGTCCTCCGGATCGGTTCGACTACGCCGATGCGCCGTTGCGCGCCGATCCAGAGCCCGATGCAGCGCCCGCGAATCCGCGCCACGGTGTACTTCCTCGCCGTGTTCGGCCTGGGGAGCTGCGGGCAGGAGAGCGCGCCTCTACCCGTGCTGCGCCTGCGCCTCGACGAGTGTCGCGGAACCCTGCACGGCCCGCCGACTCCCGCCCCCGGCACGCCCCTCGTGCGCGAGGAGTTCGACGCCGAGCCGCAGGGCTGGACGGTGATCACCGATCCGCTGAATCCCGCCGCCGTGGATCCGGGTGCGCTGCAGCAGGCCCTGGGCGTCGAGGGCGAGCGACGTTTCCTGACGCTCAGCGGGCGCCGCGGCGCGCTGTATCGGACCGTTCCCTTGGCGGCGGGCGAGTGCGTGTTGCTGGAGGGCACGCTGCGCGCGCGCGACGTGAAGCGCGACGTCGAGCCCTGGTTCGGCGCGACCTTTTGGCTGGGCGAGATCGGCTCTGGCGGCGCGATCGGCAAGCGCCGTACGCTGTCCAGCGCGGCCCAGCAGGACGGTTGGCAGACGCGCCGCAGCTCCTTCCGCGCCGGCGCCGCCACGCAGAACCTGTTCCTCGGCTGCGTCTTCGACATGAACCCGAAGGCCGCCGACGGCAAGTTCCACGAGTCGCCCGGCGCCGCGGTGGACTTCGAGCGCGTCGAGCTCACGCGCATCTCCGAGCGCGAGCTGTGGGAGCTGCAGGCCGCCGAGGCCGTCGCCTACGCGCACCGCGGCGACGTCCTGCCCGACGACTGGCGCGCGCGCCGGCGCGTGGGCGCGATGTTCGCAGCCGAACAGCGCGCCGCGATCCTGTGCCTGCCGGGCGAGCGCCTCGAGTTCGAACTCGACGTGCCGCACGAGCAACCTGCGTTCGAGGCCGGCCTCGCGCCGTGGGCCCCGGACTACCGCGAGCGTGCGGGCGAACTCGTCTTCCGGCTGCGCGTGAATGGTCGCGAGCTGCTGGCGCGCACGCTGAAGCTGGGTGCGCCGCTCGCCGACATGGGCTGGGACGACGTCAGCTGTGCGCTCGAGGAATTCGCCGGCCAGCACGTGACGCTCGAACTCGGCGTCGAGGGCCCGCTGCCGGGCCTGTTCGGCGCGCCGCAGGTCCACGCGCGCGGGGCCGTAGCGCCGGGCTGGAACGTGGTGCTCGTCTCGATCGATACCTTGCGCGCGGATCGCGTCGGCGCCTACGGTTCGACGAGCGGCGCCACGCCGCACCTCGACGCGCTGGCGCTGGAGTCGCTCGTCTTCGAGGACATGACCGCCAACGCGCCCTACACGCTGCCGGCGCACGCCTCGCTCTTCAGCGGGCAGTTCCCGAGCGTCCACGGCGTCGAGACGCAGGAGCGCTTGCTGGCGCCGAAGCGCTCCCCTGTGCTCGCGCGGATCCTGGCCCAGCACGGCTACCGCACGCAGGCCTTTGCCTCGGCCGGCTTCCTCATCCCCGACTTCGGCTTCCACACGGGCTTCGACGGCTTCTCGATCGTCGATCCGCTGCGCCATCCGGGCTCGGACTACTTCCGCGAGGTGCGCGAGACCTATCCGACGCAGTGCTTCTCCGGCTTCGACAGAACGCCCGGCGTCGAGCGCGTGCAGCGCTGGATCGAGGACCACGCCGCCGAGCCGTTCTTCCTGTTCGTGCACACCTACGAGGTCCACGACTACGACCCGCCGCCGGGTCCGCTCGACTGTGTTGCCAAGGGCTGCACCTCGACGCTCACCGACGAGAGCTCGCTGCTGCTGAGCCGCAAGCGCCGACCGCAACCGTTCCCCGGCACACCCGCGGACCGCGCGCACGTGGGGCACCTGTACGACGCGGCGTTGAAGCACGTGGACGCCGAGGTGGGCGCGCTGCTCGACACGCTCGCGCGCGCCGGCCTCGCCGAGCGCACCGTCGTGATCGTCACCTCCGACCACGGCGAGGAGCTGTTCGAGCGCGGCTACCTGCAACACGGCAAGACCATGCAGCGCGAGGTGCTGCGCATCCCGCTCCTCGTGAAGCTTCCCGGCCGCGCGAGCACGCGCCTCGTCACGCCCGCGATGCAGGTCGATGTCGCGCCCACGCTGCTGGCCGCGCTCGGCTTCGCGTCCGACGCGCGCTTCCAGGGCCACGACCTGCTCGGCGCGAAGCTCGCGCCGCGCCCGCTCTGGTCCGAGGTGAACGACGGCAACGCGCAGCTCGAGGCGCTGCGCGACGGCGGCTGGAAGCTGATCCACGGCTCGCCGCAAGCCAAGGTGAACTTCCCCAGCCCGAAGGAGTGGCGCCTGTTCGACCTGGCGCACGATCCCGACGAGCTGCACGACCTCGCCGCGAGCGCTCCCGAGCGCCTGGGCAAGCTGCGCCGCGAGTTCGAGGCCTACCGCAGCCTGCTGGCCGAACAGCGCGCGGCTTTGGGCGCGATCGAGTCGAGCGAGATGGACGAGGCCACGCGCCAGCTGCTCCTCGCGCTGGGCTACGGCGGCGATCACTGAGCGAGCTCTCGTGCTTGCAGGGCGGGGAGCGCGTGGAGAGCCGCCGACCGACATGCACGAGCATGGACCTCAGGAAATCTTGCGCCACGGAAAACCATTCCGCGCCTCGCGCTCATGTCGTCCGCCCCGGGACCGATACCACCAGGCGTGGAACCCATCGCCTCCTCCGGCGCCGGCGCGGTCTTTCGACCTGCGGGCGGCGCGCCCTCGAGCGAGCTCAGCGCGCTCTTGCGCGACGGACGCGTGCTCAACGCCGAGGTCCTGACGGGTTCGACCGAGGGCACGATGATCCTGGCCATCGGGCGGCATTCGGTGCCGGCCGAGAGCGAGCTCGACCTCGATCCGGGCGCGCGCTTCCAGGTGCTCGTCGAGCAGAACGCGGATGGGATCGTGCTGCGCATCCTGGCGCCGCCGGAGGGCGAGGACGCGATCCTCTTGCGCGCGCTGCGCGGGGTGGTGGGCGATGAGCGGCCGCTGGGCGAGTTGCTGGGCGAGCTACTCGCGCGCCTGCGCGGCCCCGGCGAGGCTCTGCCCGAGCTCGCGCCGCTGCTGCGTGCGCTCGAGGGCCAGGCGGCCACGCCGCAGGGCGATCCGAGCGCCTTGCGCACGCTGCTGGGCTCGCTCGGACTCGGCCACGAAGCCGCGCTGGCGTTGCTCGTCGGTGTGCGTCCCAGCCACGAGGGCTTCGCGCGGCTGCGCAACGATCTCAAGGCGCTGCTCTTGCGCGCGCAGGGCGCGCTGGAGGCAGCCGGCGGTCCGCCCGAGCTGCACGAAGCCGTGACGCGCGCTCTGTCGGGTCTGGAAGCGGAGCAGCTGCTCAACGCGGCGCGCGAGAAGGCCGGCGAACCGCTGATCCTCTCCTTCCCGTTTCCCGACGGCGAGCGCTGGGCCACCGCGCGCCTGGCTGTTCCGTCACGGCGCGAGCGAAACTCCGGCGGCGCCGACGAGCGCGAGGAGCCCTTCCGCCTCACGCTGGGCCTCGAGCTCTCGCAGCTCGGGCCGGTGCGCGCCGACCTGGCCCTCGCGCCGGGAATGCTCTCGGTGCGCATCCTGGTGACGAGTCCCGAGCTCGTGCGGCGCATCGAGCCCGAGCTCGCCAACCTGCGGAAGCGCCTGGGCGACGGCCGGCGCGCCGTCGAGCTCGCGGTGCGTCTCGGAACCGGGCGCGAGGCTACGCAAGGCCTTGAGGCGTTCGACATTGCCTTTCTGCGCGACCACCACATCATGAACGTGGCCGGATGAGCGCACAGCGCAAAGACCTCACGCGGCCGCTGGCCGTCGCGCTGCGCCACGAGCGTGGCACGGGCGCGCCGCGCGTCACGGCCAAGGGCACGGGCGAGGTCGCGCGGCGCATCACCGAGCTGGCCGAGAAGCACGGCGTGCCGGTGGAGCGCGACGCCGACCTGTTGCAGCTCCTCGCGGCCTGCGAACTCGGCGAGGAGATCCCCGAGGAGCTGTACCGCACGGTGGCCGAGCTGCTGGCGTTCCTGTACCGGCTGAATGCGTGAGCTGCGGCCGCCGCCAAGCGCGGCGACTTCCCCGGGGGCCGCTCGCGGCCTACGCTCGACGGAGGATGCCTCCCGCGACTGATCGGCGCCGATTCGTGACGGCCACGCTGGCTCTGGCCGGCGCGGCCTGCGCGAACGAGCGTCGCTCCGAACCGGAGACTGCGATGCCGAGTTCGACTTCCGCCTCTTCCGCGCCGCAAGCGGTGCTGTTCGTCGGCCACGGCTCGCCCATGAACGCGATCGAGGACAACCCCTGGAGTCGCGCCTTCCGCGCGCTCGGGCGCGAGCTCGCGCGACCGAAGGCGATCCTGTCGATCTCGGCGCATTGGTTCGTGCGCGGCAGCTTCGTCACCGCGCAGGAGCGGCCGGAGACGATCCACGACTTCGGCGGCTTCCCGCAGGCGCTGTTCGACCTGCAGTATCCGGCGCCCGGTGCGCCCGAGCTGGCGCGACGCGTGGCGGAGCTCAGTGGCGGGGAGGTGCTGCGCGCGAGCGACGACTGGGGGCTCGATCACGGGACGTGGAGCGTGTTGCAGCCTCTGTTTCCGGCCGCGGACGTGCCTGTGGTGCAGCTCAGTCTCGACGCGCAGCTCTCGCCGGCCGAGCACTTGCTGCTCGCGCAGCGTCTCGCGCCGCTCTCCGCCGAGGGCGTGCTCGTGCTCGGCTCGGGCAACCTCGTGCACAACCTGCGCGACGCCTTCGGTCGCATGGGCACCGGCGACACGAGCGTCCCGCAGTGGGCTGCGGCCTTCGCTCGGGACCTGGCCAAGGCGTGCGCGCAGCACGACCTCGAGTTCGTGACGCGCGCGCTCGACAGTGCCGATGGACGCGCGTCGCATCCGACGCCGGAGCATTATCTGCCGGTGGTGTATGCGCTGGGCGCGGCGCGGAAGGGGGCGGAGGTGTTCGTTGTCGATGCGGACGGTGCGGTTCGGGTAGAGGGGGCGAGGGAGAACGGGGACGTGCGTGAGGGCGTGTTCCCTGGTTGAGAGGGGGTGCCGGCGAGGCGGGTTTGCCGGACTCGGGCCGAAGGCCCGGGCTTCCAGGGGAAGGGGGAGAGCGAAGGCGGGGGGCGTGCGGGTTCCCTGGGATCAGGCGCTTCGGGGGGGATCGGGGGCGACGGCGTGGGGGGCATGGAGCGGCGCGCATTCTGAGCGCCGAGTGGGAGGTGCGAGGATCGGCGCGACGAGACTCGGGTCGAGGTCGTGTGGGGGCGCGGACGAACACGATGACGAACGGGCGCCGCGTCGGTGTCGGTGAGTCTGGGGAGAACACGCCGCCAAGCTCGTCCTGGGGAACCTCGCTCATTCAGTTCATCGAAGGCGACCGCGGCCGCTCGCGGCACGCGGCGACGAGCAGCGTCGCCCGCGAAACCTCGCGCTATCAGAATGCGGCGAGGAAATTTGGGTTTCTCGCGAACCGTTCGCGCGCTCGACAGCCCTCGTGTTCATGAGGAAGAAGAGACTCGAGCAGCGCGAGTTCGGGTTCGTGAACTGGGGCGGCAAGCGCCGCGGGGCAGGACGCAAGCCGAAGGGCGAGCACGCGGGGGTGTCGCATCGACGTCGGCCGAGGCTTGCGGCGCGTCATGCAGTGCTCGTGACGATGCGCGTCGCCGCGGGACTGCCGAGTCTGCGCACGGACGCGACGCACGAGATCGTGCGCGGCGCGATCGCGGAGGTGTCGGAGCGCGGCGACTTCCGGGTGATCGTGTACAGCGTGCAGACGAATCACATCCACCTCGTCGTCGAGGCGCGGAGCTCGGACACGCTCGCGCGCGGCATGAACGCGCCGGGCGCGAGGGTTGCCAAGCGCTTGAACAAGTTCTGGCGGCGCCGCGGGCAGGTGTTCCCGGATCGGTTCCACTCGCGGGCGCTGAAGACGCCGCGCGAGTGTCGGAACGCGCTCGTGTACGTGCTGCAGAACGGACGCAAGCACGGGGCGTGGAGCGCGCGGAGGCCGGACGTCTATTCGTCGGGGCCGGTGTTCGATGGGTGGACGAAGGAGGTGGACAACCGCGCTCGATCGAGACCGTCGTACGTCGGCAGGCCACGGACCTGGTTGTTGACGCTCGGGTGGAGAAGACACGGGCTCATCGAGCCGAGGGAGGCGCCGGCGAGGGCGGCGTGAAGGGCGTGCTCGAAGTGGACGTGCGCGGGGAGGTGTTCCCTGATTGGGCGGCGATTGCGGCGAGGCGGGTTTGCCGGACGTCGGGGCGAAGGCTCGGGCTTCTAGGGAAGGAAGGGCGAAGGTGGTTTGGGCGGGTTCCCTGAGTTTCGGCGCTTCGATCGGCGAGGGCGGAGGTCACGCGGACGCGACAGTCTCCACGCGCTGGCGGGGGTCGCCACGGCCGCCACGCACCCGTCGGTTCCGGGCCACGAAGGCCCAGCTCGCTTCTCGCCTCTGGACCGACCCTCGAGCGCCAGAAGCCAGGGAAGACGTCCGACAACGCCCTCGCACTCCTTCCCCCTAGAAGCCCGGGCCTGCGCTCCGGTGTCCGGCAAACCCGCCTTGCCGGCAAACCTCCCCACTCAGGGAACACCTTCTCACGGACGTCCCCGCTTCCGCGCTCGACAACGCACTCTCCTTCTCGTTTCCTATCTTCGCTCCCTGCGCCATGCCCACCCGCCCGCTCATCGCTCTCACCGCCGGCGATCCGGCCGGCATCGGGCCCGAGATCGTCGCGCGCGCGCTCGCCGATACGCGCTTGCCCTCCAAGGTGCGCATCCTCGCCATCGGACCGGGCGTGTGTCGGCCGCCGCGCGTGCCGGTCTTCGATCCGAACAAAGACACGGTCACGATCGCCGATCGCGCGTGGTTGATCACGGGTGGCGAGCGCGACTGGGAGTTCGGCTCGGCGCAGGCGAGCGCGGGCCGCGCGGCCCTGATCGCGCTGCGCGCAGGGCACGAGCTTGCCCTGGCGCGCTACGTGGACGGGATGGTGTGCGCGCCGGTCTCGAAGGAAGCGCTGGCGCTGGCGGGCGAGCGCGTCGAAGGGCAGACCGAGCTGCTCGGCCGCTGGGCGAACGCGCCCGGGGTGCAGATGCTCGGCCTGGCGCGCGACTTGCGCGTGCTGCTGCTCTCGCGCCACCTGCCGCTCAAGCAAGCGCTCGAACTCGTCACGCCGCAGCGCGTGCTCGAGCACCTGGTGATGCTCGACGAGGGCTTGCAGCGCCTCGGCTTCCCGCGCCCGCGGCTGGCGCTCGCCGGTCTCAACCCACACGCCGGTGAGAACGGCATCCTGGGCAACGAGGAACACGAGCTCCTGCAGCCCGCACTCGCGCTGGCGCAGCGCGCCGGCGTGCGCGTGGTCGGACCGCTCTCGCCCGACACGGTCTTCCTGCGTGCGGCGCAGGGCGAGTTCGACGGCGTTCTCGCGCTGTACCACGACCAGGCCTTCATCCCGCTCAAGCTGCACGCGCCGGGCGAGGGCCTGACCGTGCTGTTGCGCTTCCCGTACCTGCGCGTCTCGCCCGCGCACGGCACGGCCTTCGACATCGCCGGACAGAACAAGGCCGATCCGCGCAACCTGATCGTGGCCCTGCAAGCGGCGGCGCGCTTCGCGCCCAGCTACTCGGCGGCGGCCAGCGCGCCGCGCAGCTGAGGCACGAGCTCGGCGGCCTGCGCGTGGCCCAGCGCGGCGGCGCGTTCGCAGGTGGTCAGCGCCTCGCGCAGCAGGCCCACGGCCCCTTCGGGGTGCACCTCGGCGTCGCTCTGGGCCTTGCCTAGCAGCACGAGGGCGCGGAAAAACTCGAGCTCCTGCGCGTGCGCGCTCTGCTCGGCGCCGCGCCGCAGGATCGCCAGGCCCGCCTGGAAGTACGCGCGGCGCCGCGCAAGGTCGGGCTCGCGCTCCTTCGAGGCCAGGTCGAAGACGAGGTGTGCGCCCAGCGTCTGCCAGCCCGCGCCCTCGGTGGGGGCGAGCTCGAGCGCGCTCTCGGCCAGCTGCAGCGCGCGCGTCTCGTCGCCCGCCAGGCTGGCGGCGTGGAAGCGCAGCCACTGCACCTCGGCCGCCAGCTCGGCGAACGGTCCGAGCAGCAGGAAGGGTGTGCGCGTCGCTCGCTGCTCGTCGGGGAAGCACAGCGCGCTCACGCCGAGCGCGAGCACCAGAGCCCACAGCAGCGCGCGCTTCACCGCCGCACTCCAGCCGTGCCGCGCGCGTGCAGGCTCACGCCCAGCGCGCACAGGCCCAGCGCGCCGAGGATCTCGAGCGCGGGAGCCGCAGCCGGCACGAGTCCGCCGGTCACGTCGCTCCAGGTCGCGCTCAGGCTCGCGCCGGGCAGGAGCGCGAACGCGTGCGCGCGCGTGCACACGACCAGCGCCAGGGCAAGCACGAGGCCGGCGGCCAGCGCGGGCCGCAGCGCGCGCGCCAGCCCCAGAGAAAGCGCGCAGCCGGCCGCGAGCACGAGCCAGGCGTGACCCGCGAGGGCCAGCGAGGCCAGGCGCTCGCTGCGCGCGGGCGCGAGGACTTCGGCGCCCGCGAACAGCACCAGCAGCGCTCCCGGACCGACGCGCTCGAGCTCGAGTTCGAGCGCCCCGGAGCCCGGATCGAGCTCCAGCGCCGTGCGCCCGGCGACGCGCGCCTCGACCGTGCTCGTGCCCGCGGCCGAGCGCGCCCAGAGGCGTGCGCTGATCGCCGGACCGGAGCCGGGCGCGACCGTGGTCCACACGCGCAGGCGTTCGCCGTCGGCGAGCTCGGGCGCGCTCCAGGCGACGCGCGGCGCCTCGTCCAGCAGCACCGCGCCGCGGTTGTCGAGCACGCGCGCGCGGCGCCAGGCTGCGGGAGCACTCGCAGTATTGAGCTCGGTCACGACGCCTGCCAGCGTCACCACCAGCGCCGCGGCGAGGGCCGCACCCGCGAACAGACCCAGCGAACGCAGCGCGGGCGGCGCGCCGGTGGGGGCCAGCCAGCGACCCGCCGCTTGGGTGCCGAGCTCGGCCACGCGCAGCCACAAGAGCGGCGCGAAGGCGAATAGCAGGCTCCAGGCATTGGCGCGCTCCAGGGCGCGCTGCAGCGCGCTGGCGTGCGCGTCGAGCTCGAGCAGCGGCGTCGCGCCCGCCGCACGCGCCGCCAGGAACAGCAGGAACACCAGCGCGGCCACGAGCCACGGCGGCAGCGCGTGGCGCAGCGCGAAGGCGGCCAGGCCCTTCATCGCGCTCCGGCGAGCTCGCGGTACAACGCCAGCACCCTTTCAGGCGAGTCCAGGAGCTGCGCGGTCACGCCCTCGGCGGCGAGGCGCCCGCGGAACAGGACGCCCACGCGCGGACAGTGCGCCTGCACGTCGCCCAGCACGTGCGTGGCCAAGAGCAGCGTCACGCCACGCGCGCGCGCCTCGCGCAGCAGCTCGTCCAGCACCACGTAGCCCTCGGCGTCGAGTCCGGCCGTGGGCTCGTCGAACAGCAACAGGTCTGGGCCGTGCAGCAGCGCCTGGGCCAGCGCGAAGCGGCGCTTCATGCCCAGGCTGAAGGCCGAGAGCGGCGTGCGCGCCTCGGCCGCGAGCCCGACGCGCTCGAGCTGCGCCGCGGCCTCGCGCCGGCGCGCCGCGCGTTCCAGGCCGTGCAAGGAAGCGAGCAACTCCAGCACCGCGCGCGGCGTGAGCTCGAGCGGGAAGGGGAAGCCGTCGGGCAGATAGCCGATGCGCGCGCGCGCCGCGCGGCGCTCGAGGCTCTCACCGAACACGCGCACCGCGCCGGCCGAAGCACGCTCGACGCCGGCCAGCAGGCGCAGCAGCGTGCTCTTGCCCGAGCCGTTTGGGCCCAGGAGTCCCACGCGCTCGCCCGGTTCGAGGGTCAGGGTCAACTCGGCCAGAGCCGTGCGCTGGGCCCCGCGCCAGCCCGTGCGATAGCGGCGACACAGGCCGACGACCTCGAGCGCGTGCGGGCTGCCCATCGCCGGCAGAGTATTGCCGAGTGCGCCCCCCGGGTCCACGCTAGTGGTGTGAGTCACGCACAGAGGTCTTTGCCCCGGGCCGTCTTCGCCCGCCGCGGCGTTGCGCCTCCTCCGAGACTTGCAGCGAAGTCGCGTCGTCGGCGCGCCTTGCGGCGAACGCAGACGGCCTCGGGATAAAGGCCCCTCTGCGTGACTCACAGCACTCGCGCCACGCTGGGTTTCCTGAGACGGCTCGCCGGCTGGTTCTGGCCCGCACGCGGCGCGCCGCTCGAGCTGGTGCTGTACACCAAGCGCGACTGCCCGCTGTGCGCCGAGATGAAGGCCGAGCTCGCGCGCGCGCGCGTGCGCCCGCCCTTTCGCCTGCGCGAGGTGGACATCGAGGGCGACGCCGAGCTCCTGGAACGCCACGGCCGCTCGATCCCGGTGCTGGAGATCGGCGGCCGGCCGGCCTTCAAGGGACGCCTGACGTGCGCCGAGTTCGAGCAGCGCTACGCGCGCCGCGCGGCCGAGCTGCGCGCGCCGGAACTCCGCTGAGCCGCTTACCCGCCGCAGGCGGACCTGGTCAGGAAAGAACCGGCTGCCCAGGTCCGCTGAGCTTCTATTCGTCGGCCGCCTGCACGGCGAGCAAGACTCCTGGAGTGGCGGAAAGCGCAGCGCGGAGACGCAGAGAGCGCGGAGACTGGCGCAGAAGGAAAGAGCCTGGGCCTCCGCGGTTCAGCCTGCTGGAATCCGACGCTGCGCAGGTTTTCCGCCCCGCTCCGCGCTCTGCGCGTCTCCGCGCTGCGTTTGGGTTGCGGGCGTCGCCCGCGCTGAACGACTTGTTCTTTGGAAGCGCGGGCGGTGCCCGCAACCCGAGCGGAGGAAAAGCGCAGCGCGGAGACGCGGAGGACGCGGGGGAAGGCGGAGCAGGCAAACAGGGGGAAACCCGGGAGGCCCCTGTCCTTTCTTCCCCCCGCGCCTCTCCGCTGCGCCTGGCGCTTTCCGCGAGTAGAGGAGCAGAAGGAGCTTCACGCGGCGCCGCGCGGAGCCGAGAATCGCGGCATGAGTGACACGCGCCAGGCGCGGCTGTTCGTGCTCGCGGGTCCCGACCTCGCACGCTCGTTCGCGCTCGGAGAGCGCACGACGCTCGGCCGCGCCGACGAGTGCGAGGTGGTCCTGCGCGACCGCTCGATCAGCCGCAAGCACGCGCTGCTCGTGCGCCAGGGCGAGCAGTGGTTCGTGCAGGACCTGGGCTCGACCAACGGCGTGTCGAAGGACGGCCAGCGCGCCGAGCGCTTCGAGCTGAAGGACGGCGACGAGTTCAAGCTCGGCGATCTGCCGCTGCGCCTGCGCCTGGTGAACGCGACGGAAGAGGAGATCGAGTTCGATCCGACGCCCGCGGCGCCCGAGCGCGCTCGCCCGGCTGCCGAGCCCAAGCCTCCCGCGCTGGTCCACCCGCCACGCGTGCAGCAGCCCAGCGCGTCCGCGCCCACGCTCGAGCACGAGGTCGAGATCGAAGAGAGCATCGAGATCGAGATCGAGGGCCCCGACGCCGGCCCCTCGCGTCCGGCGCGCGCGCCACCGCCGCCGGCGACGGGCTTCCGTCCACCACGCGCCGAGCGCCGCACGGGCTTCTTCGCCGCCGATCTGTCGCAGCATCCGCTGTGGCTGCGCGGCCTGATCGTGCTCGTGCTGCTGGCATTGTGCGGCGCCCTCGCCTACGGCGCGTTTCTGGCGCTGCAGATGCTGCGCGGCGGACCGTGAATCCAACACGGGGCGCGCGCGGAGCGTAGGTAGAATCCCACGCCCCCCATGGCCCGCCCCCCGTCCTGGATCGTGCTCTTCGCGGGCTTCGTCCTCGTCGCCTGTCCCGGGCGCGAGCGGCGCGAGCCGCCGCTGCCGCCGAATCTGGAGAGCTTCGACGCGCGCGTGGTCGAGCGCATCCAGGCCGCGCGCGCCAAGGTGCAGGCCGACCCGGGGCACGGCGGCGCCTGGGCCGAGCTGGGGATGATGTTTGCCTCGGAGCGCCTGAAGAACCTGGCCCTCGACTGCTATCGCGAGGCCGCGCGCCTCGAACCGACGCAGCCCAAGTGGCCCTACCGCCAGGCCGTGACCCTGGCGCAGATCGGCGAGACGAGCGCGGCCATGAGCGCCATGCAGCGCTCGCTGGAGCTCGAGGACAGCTATCCGCCCAGCCACGCGCGTCTGGGGCTCTATCACCTCGAGCTCGGCGAGCTGGAGTCGGCCGAGCGCGAGTTCCGGCGCGCGACCGTGCTCGATTCGTCGTACCCCGGCGGCTGGGTCGGACTCGCGCGCGTGGCACTGCAGCGCGATCAGGCCGCCGAGGCGCTCGCGCTGGCCACGCGTCTCTTGCAGACGGATCCCGAGGATCGCACCTTCCGCCAGCTGGCGACCCTCGCGCGGAGCCAGAGCGGCGAGGTCGTGCGCGGCGACGAACCGGTGCTGGGCGCCGACGAGGTGCCGGTGTGGAACGACCCGTGGGAGCTCGAAGCCCGCGCCTTCCGCCAGAAGCCGGACATGCTGCGCGTGGGCAAGCTACTCCAGCAGGGCCACGCGGCCGAGGCGCTGCTTCTGCTGGAGGGCGAGCGCGCGCGCGGTGCGAGCGTGTCCGACACGGCGCTGAGCTTCGCCGGCGCCTACCAGGGCTTGGAGCGCGACGCGGACGCGCTACGCGAGATCGAGGCGCTGCTCGCGCTCGAACCCGACAACACCGCGGCGCTGGTGCTGAAGGCGCAGTTGCTCGACGACGGCGGCGACCTCGAGGCGGCCGTGGCCTTGCTGGAGCGCGTGACGACCCTGCAGCCGACGCATGGCGGAGCGTTCGCGGCCAAGGCGCGCAAGCTCGCGCAGCTCGGCCAGCACGAGGCCGCGGTGCCGGCCTTCCAGCGCGCGCTGGAGCTCGGCGTCAACGATCCCGAGCTGCGCTTCTCGCTGGGGCAGACCTGGATCGTGCTCAAGCGCTACCCCGAGGCCCGGCCGCTGTTCGAGGCCCTGGCCCTCGAGCGCCCCGAGCACGGCGACACCTGGCTCGAGCTCGCCATCGCGCGCCTGCGCACCAAGGACCTGGCCGGCGCCGACCAAGCCTTCGAGCGCGCGCGCGCCACACCCAACGCTTCGCCGCGCCTGCTGGGCGACGTGCAGCGCGCGCTGGCGGCCGCGCGCGAGCGCCGCGAGAAGAAGAGCGCCGAGGACGAGCCGCGATGAGGCCGGCAGCGTTGCCCGTGTCCCGAGTCGGAGGTTCGCCAACAGCTTCCGCCGTCCTTCACCGCCGGGCTGCGTTGCTCCTCCTTGGCGTAGCGCCCTGGATACGCGGTCGTCGTCGCGCCTTGCCAGACGGCGAATGCCAGCGGAGTCTGTTGACGCACCTCCGACTTGGGACACTCACGCTGCTCGCCGCCTGCGCGGGCTGCTGCAAGAGCGCGAGCGAGACGGGCGCGCCCTGGTTCGCCGAGGAGGCGCACGCGCGCGGCCTGGACTTCAGCTGGCAGTCGGGTCACGCACAGAAGCACTACTTCCCCGAGATCATGGGCGGCGGCGTGGCGCTGCTGGACGCGGAGCAGGACGGCGACCTCGACGTGTACCTGGTGCAGGCCGGCTCGAGCGTGGCCGCGCCGGCCGAGCGCCCGCCCAACCAGCTGTTCGAGAACACCGGCGGCGGCCGCTTCCGCGACGCGAGCGCCGGCAGCGGCGCCGAAGACCGCGGCTACGGCATGGGCGTGGCCGCGGGCGACGCGAACGACGACGGGCGCACCGACCTGTACGTGACCAACGTGGGCCCCAACGCGCTGCTCTTGAACCAGGGCGCGTGTACCTTCCGCGACGACACCGAGCGCGCCGGCGTCGGCGATCCCGCGTGGAGCACCAGCGCGGCCTTCGTCGACTACGACAAGGACGGCGACCTCGACCTGTACGTCGCCAACTACATCCGCTGGTCGCTGGCCGACGAGATCACCTGCTACACCAAGCCGCACCCCGAGGACTACTGCTCGCCCAACTCCTACGCCGCGCCGGCGCAGGACACGCTCTACCGCAACGAGGGCGACGGACGCTTCAGCGACGTGTCCTTCGCCGCCGGCCTGCGCGCGGCCTACGGCAACGGCCTGGGCGTGGTGTGCGCGGACTTCGACGGCGACGGCTGGAGCGACGTCTTCGTGGCCAACGACGGGATGCTCAATCAGCTGTGGCACAACCGCCACGACGGCACCTTCGAGGACCTCGGCGTTTCCTCCGGCTGCGCGGTGGACCAGGACGGCCGCAAGAAGGCCGGCATGGGCACGCACGCGGCCGATGTGGACTTCGACGGCGACGAGGACCTGCTCGTGGTCAACCTGGCCGGCGAGAGCGACTCCTTCTACCGCAACGACGGCGGGCGCTTCTCCGACCGCACGCCGCTGGTCGGCCTCGGCGCCGCGAGCCGCCCGTTCACGCGCTTCGGCGCGGGCTTCGCCGACTTCGACAACGACGGCTTCCTCGACCTGTACGAGGCCAACGGCCGCGTGACGCGTCTGCCCGAGGACTCCGGCCCGCGCCCGTTTGACGAGCCGAACCTGCTCTTCCGCGGTACGCGCGCGGGCAAGTTCGAGGAAGTCCACCCGCGCGGCGGCACGCGCGAGCCGCTCTCCGCCACCAGCCGCGGCACCGCCTTCGGCGACCTCGACGGCGACGGCGGCGTGGACGTGGTGGTCGTCAACCGCGACTCGCCCGCGTACTTCCTGATGAATCGCGTGCCGGAGCGCGGACACTGGATCGCCTTCCAGGTGCGCGAGACGAACGGCCGCGACGCGCTGGGCGCGGTGCTCGCGCTCGACCTCGACGGCACGAACGTCCGCCGCACGGTGCGCAGCGCCTACAGCTACTGCGCCGCCAGCGACCCGCGCGTGCACCTCGGCCTGGGCGCGCGCACGAGCATCGACGGCGGCGTGAGCGTGACCTGGGCCGACGGGAGCGAGGAGCGCTTCACGGGGCCGTTCGCGGCCAGCCAGGTCCACGTGCTGGGCCGTGGACAGAGCGTGAAGCGCTGATCGAGGGTCAGCCCTGCGAACGCGCTGTGGCCGCGGTCCAGGCCGCGACCAGGGCGCGGGCGCTGGCGTCCCACGAGAAGCGCTCGGCGCGTCGCGCGTGTTCTTCGAGGACGCTCGACGGCTGCGCCAGCGCGTCGCGCAGCGCGCGCGCACAGCCTGCGGCGTCGTCCACGCCGAAGTGCGGCACGCCGTCGCCCGCGACCTCGGGCAGCGCGCCGGCGGCGGCGATGGCGAGCGGCGCGCGCGCGCGCTGGGCCTCGAGCACGCCGATGCCGAAGCCCTCGAGGCGCGAGGGGATCACGACCGCGGCGCAGCGCGCGTAGAGCTGGGGCAGGTCCGCTTCCGCGACCGCGCCCAGGAAGCGCACGCGCGCGGCCACGCCCAGCTCGCGCGCCAGGGCTTGCAGGCGCTCGTCCTCGCCGTGCTTGGCGGCGCCGGCGAGCTCCAGCGCGGGCAGCGTGGGGTCGAGCGCGAGCGTGCGCAGCAGGAGCTCGAGGTTCTTGCGCGGCTCGAGGTGGCCGACGTGCAGCAGTGCGGCGTCGGCCAGCGGCGCGCGCGGACGCACGGCCAGGTGATCGCCCGCGTTCGGCACCACGAACAGCCGGCGCGGCTTGAAGTGCGCGGCCAGCGTCGCGCGCACGGTCTCGCTGACCGCGATCACCGCCGCGGCGTTCTGCACCGCGCCGCCGATCACCTTGGCGGCGAAGAAGCGCCGCGAGAAGGCCGTGTGCTCGAGCAGCAAGCCGCGCAGGTCGTGCAGCGTCAGCGTGTACGGCGTGGGCAGCGCGCGCGGTGCGGGCAGGTGCGCGGTGTGCACGAGGTCGAAGGGCGCGCCGCGCGTGCGGGCCTCGTCCAGCGCGCGTCGCAGCGCGCGGCCCTCCAGCGCGGCGCGCGCGAGCGGCGGACCGCTGGGGACCGTGCTGGTCAGGCACTCGATCGGCGCGGGTAGCTCGAACGACACGCCGTCGCGGCCCGCGAGCACCGTCAAGCCGCCGCCGTCCTGCGCCAGGAGCCGCGCGGCGCGCGGCAAGAGCTCCTGATTGTGACGGCGCACGCCGCCGAAGCCTTGCGCCAGCACGGCGCCGGCGAGCAGCACGCGCGGCGCATTCATGCGAGCTCGCGCCACAACGCCGCGACCTTCTCGGCCGCGGCGTCCCAGGTGAACTCTTGCGCGCGCGCGAGTCCGCGTCGGCGTAACTCGAAGCGCTCGCTGGCCACGCGCTCGAGCGCGTCGGCGAGTTCCGCCGGCGAGCGCGGATCGAGCGCGAGCCCCGCCGCGCCCGCGACCTCGCTGGGCGCGCTGGCGCACGGCACGAGCACGGGCGTGCCGCAGGCCATGGCCTCGAGCACCGGCAGCCCGAAGCCCTCCGAGTGCGACAGCACGGGCACGGCGTAGGCCAGGCGATACACGGAGGGCAAGTCGGCGTCGGCGATCTCGTCCAGCATCGACACCCAGCGCCCCAGGCCGAGCTTGGAGGCGAGCCCGAGGTCGCTGCGCAGCTGCGGCGTGTCGCCGCCGGTGAGCAGCACGCGCAGCGGCTCCGACTTGCGCTGCTGGCGTTCGGCCAGGCCGTACAGCAACGCGCTCAGGTTCTTCTTCGCGCGCACCGCGCCCGGGCAGAAGAGGTACGGCCCCTCGGGCAGGCGATAGCGCGTGAACAGCGCCTCGTCGACCGTCATGGGCGGAGGCTCGGGCTGGAAGCGCGCCTCGACGCCCCAGGGCACGACGCGGATCTTGGCGCTGGCCACGAACGGACTGCGCGCGAGGTCGGCGGCCACGAACGCGCTCGGCACGACCACGCGCTGCGCGCGCGCGCTGCCGAGCGAGGCCCACAGCCGGTGCCTGAGGTCGGCGTTCTCGCGCACCCCGTGGCGCCAGGGCAGTTCGTGCACGGTCTGCACGCGGCGCGCGGCGCCGAGCGGAAAGGCCGAGGTGGAGGAGTGCACGCCCAGGCATCCCGCGGCGCTGGCCAGGCGCGGCAGCTCGCGCTGGCGCCAGCGCAAGAGGTCCACGCCGCGCTCGGGCGCCAGGCGCACGAGCTCCAGTTCGCCGCGCCGCTCCAGCGCGCCGAGCAGATTCTCGACCACCCGCACGAGGCCCCGCGAATGCGGGCGCGAGAGCGCAGAAACATCGAATCCGACGCGCATATCCGGGCAGAGTAGTGCGCGCGCGCTGGGTTCGCATCTCCGTCCACGCCAGGGTGCGCTGGACTTGGGGGAGCGCATAGCGCACAATCACTCGCGTGAGTTCCAAACCTAGGGTGCTGTTCCTGTGCACCGCGAACTCCTGCCGTAGCCAGATGGCCGAGGGCTGGCTGCGCCACCTGGCCAAGGGAAAGCTGGTGGCGCTCTCCGCGGGCACGCAGCCGACGCGCCTGGATCCGCAGGCAGTGCGCGTGATGGCCGAGATCAACATCGACATCTCGCGCCACAGCGCGAGCGCCTTCACGGCGCACCTCGTCGATCCGCCCGAGCTCGTCATCGCCTTGTGCCGTGCGGTGGCCACGAGCTGCGCGAGCCTGCCGCGGCGCACGGCCGTGCTCTCCTGGCCGTTCGAGGATCCGACCGAGATGCGCGGCAGCGAGCTCGAGGTGCTGCGCGCCTTCCGTTCGACGCGCGACGCGATCGGCGTGCGCATCGAGACCTGGATGAAGACGGGCTGCGCGGGCCTGCTGCCGCCGGCGCGCCCGCTCGCGCGCAGCGGACGCGCACCGCGCGCCATCTGAGCCGCGGGCGCGCTCAGCGTGCGCGCCGCGCACAACGTCGCCACAGCTCGCGTTCGGACGCCGCCAGGCGCTGCGCACCGGAATAGGCGCGCAGGAAGCGCGCGGCATCGCTGCGCGTGGCGCCCAGCGCGCGTGCGGAGCCGTGCAGCGCGGCGAGGTCCTTGATGCGCCAGCGCGAGCGGGCGGGAGCGGCGGGCAGCATGCGGTGCAGGTCCAGCAGGAAGAGCTCGAAGTGCCCGAGCGCGTCGCGGCGCACGAAAACGTGCTCGAGGTACAGGTCCTGGTGCGCCAGCGCGGCGCCGTGCAGGCGTGCGACGACGGTCGCGAGCCGGCGCGTGAAGGCGCTGCGGAAGGTGAAGTCGCGCGCGGCTTCGGGTAGCAGCGAGCTGGCGCGCTCGGCGCCGCTGAGCTCCGCGGTCACGACGAAGGACTGGCGCGTGGCCGGATTCGCGCCGCGCGCGCCCCAGGCGGCGAGCTCGGGCACGGGGATGCCGAGCGCCGCGCAGTGCGTGAGCGCGCGCACCTCGACGCGCGCGTCCAGGATCGGGCGCTTGCCCTGCAGCGCGCTGCGCGCGATCTCCAACCAGCCCAGGCCGTGGTGGGCCTTGACGTAGAAGTGCCCTCCCCGGCGCACGAAGGCCGCGGTGTGACGCGAGCCGTCGGCGCTGCGCTTGACCGTGCGCTGGCCCAGGGCCAGGAAGCCGTCGAAGTCCAGGCCGCCGAACAGCCCGCGGAGATCGGGGCGGATCCAGATCACCGCGCCTCCGCCGCCGTTCCGCAGACGGAGGCGCGCTTGCGTTTCGCCGCGCGCTCGATCACGTCCAGAGCCGCCGCCGTGCGCGCGTGCATCCGCCAGCGCTGCGCCGCGCTGCGCCCGCGCGCGCCGAGCTGCGCCCGCCGCGCGTCGTCGTCGAGCAGCGCGGCCAGCGCGCCGTCGAGCTCGCGCTGCGCGAACGGCTCGCCCAGCACCACCCCGGCGTCGGCCGCGCGCACGTGCTCGGCGAAACCGCAGGCGCCCGCGGCGATCACCGGCACGCCCTGACTCAGCGCCTCGAGCAGCACCGTGCCCGTGTTCTCCTCGCGCGCCGGATGCACGAAGACGTCCGCCGCGCGGTAGAAGGAGAGCACGTCCTCGCGCCCGCCCACGAAGCGCACGCGCGGCGCCAGCGCGCGCGCCGCGCGCTGGAAGCGTCCCGCACGCGCGGCGCCGACGGCCACGAGCCACACACGCTCGCGCAGCGCGCGCGGGAGCTCGCCCAGCGCGGCCACGGTCCGATCGAGCCCCTTGCGCGCGAAGTCCGAGCCCAGCGCGAGCACGACCAGCGCCGCGGCGGGGATGCCGAGCTCCGCGCGCAGTTCCGGCGCGCTGGTCGGGCCCGCGGCCAGAAACTCGTCGCGCACGCCCGGCGGCAACACGTGCAAGCGCGCCGCGGGCGTGCCGTAGTGCTGGCGATAGCGCTGCGCCTGGTCGGCGGTGAGCACCAGGATCTCGCTCGCGTTCTCCGGCGCCGCCAGCGCGCGCTCCCACGCCAGGCGCTGCCTGCGCTGCGGCACGAGCGCCCGTGCCCCGCGCCCGCGCGTCGCGGCGAAGCACGGATCGGCGGCGTAGAACACGTCGGCCGCGGGCAGGCGATTGAAAGCCACCAGGGCGTCGAAGCGCCGCTCGCGAAGCGCGCTCGCCAGCGCGCGCGCGAACTCCCGATCACGACCGACGTTCGTGCGCGCGCGCACGGCGAGCTCGACGACCTCGATCCCTGCCAGCCTCGCGCCCGACCACGAGCGCGTGAACACCGTCACGCGCGCCCCGCGCCGCGCCGCCGCCTCGGCCACGGCGAGAGCGTTGCGCTCGAGCCCGCCGAAGGGCATGTAGCGGTAGAGGGCGAGGGCGAGGTGCACGGGTCGAGACGCCTCGTAGGCTAGCGCGTGTGGGCCTACAGCGAGCGCCGCAGCTTGTGATGGTCGTCCGCCTCCGGCGGTTCGGTCGCCTTCTGGTAGGCGATCAGCGTCTGGCGCGCGGTCTCGCGCCAGGTGAACTTGCGCGCCTGGGCGTGGCCTTTCTGCACGAGTTCGGCGGCGAGCTCGGGCTCGCGCAGCAGGCGTCGCGCGGCCTCGAAGATGCGCTCGGGATCGCTGGGGTCGACGTACCAGGCGGCATCCCCGCACACCTCGGGCAGCGAGGTGATCGAGCTCGTCACGACCGGCGTGCCGGCGACCATGGCCTCGAGCGGTGGCAGGCCGAAGCCCTCGCCCAGGCTGGCGAACAGGAACAGATCGGCCTGCGCGTAGAGCTTGGGCAGCTCGGCCTCGGACACGTTACGGCGCCACTCGACGCGTTTTGCGGCGGGTGAGCGCGCCAGCGCGCGCTCGAAGTGCTCGACGCCGTGGCCCGGCGGACCGGCGACGACCCAGCGCTGCGGCAGGCCGTCGGCCACCAGGCGCTCGAAGGCGGCCAGCATGCGCACGTGGTTCTTGCGGTTGTCCACGCGCGAGACGGTGAGCACGTAGGGCTCCTTCGCCCGTGGATAGCCGCCGGGCGGCAGCGCGCGCGCCAGGTGGTCGCAGCCCAGCGGCGTGACGGTGATCTGGCTCGGCCAGGCGCCGAAGTGCAGCACGACCTCGGCGCCCACGAACTCGCTCGGCACCAGGATGCGCCGTGCGCGGCCAGCCAGCGCGCGCGCGGTGGCGCCCATGCGCGCGGCCGAGTGCGCGTCGACGTAGTCTGCGTCCTTCAGGTACAGGCAGTCGTGGATCGTGGCCACCTCGAGCGCCGCGCGCACGGCGAGCCGCGAGTAGTGCGTGTGGTGGTAGACCTGGCAGCCGCCGACGAGGTCGTCCACGCCTTTGTCGAGCTTGGAAAGAAGCCACGGCAGCGCCTTGGACGGAAAGCGCAAGCGCAAGAGCTCGGCGCGCGCGCTCACCAGACCCAGCTCGGCGCGCGAGAACTTGGCGCCGGCCAGCGTGTAGCCGAACAGACCGAGGTTGCCGCCGAACTCGAGCTCCAGCATCGCGCGCACGAGCTCGCGCACGTAGCGGCCGATGCCCTCGCGGTTCACCAGGGCCGGGCGATAGTCGATGCCGACGCGCATGTTCGCAGGTTAGGCGCCGAAGGCGGCCGCGAACAGCGCGCGTGAGAGGAGCGTGGCGAGCGCGAAGACGAGCGGCCCGAGGGCCCAGCGCAGCGGCGCGCTCGCGGGCCAGCCGCCGAGCGCACGCAGCGCGAAGAGGCTGCCGAAGGTCACCGTGGCCTCGGTCAGGAGCGTCATCATCGCCGCGCCCTCGGCCCCGCAGCGCGGCACGGAGAGCGCGTTGCCGGCCAGGTTCACGACCAGCGCCGCCAGCGCCACGCCCAGCGCCGCGCGCGTCGCTCCGGCCGCGATCAGCGCCGTGAGGAAGACCGCGCCCGGGTACACGAGCGCCAGCGCGACCAGCAACCAGCGCAAACTGACCGCGGCCTCGTCGAAGCCGGGGCCGTAGGCGCAGGCGAGCAGCACTCCGCTCCACGGCAAGAGCAGGCCGGAAAGCGCGCACCCAGCGGTGAACAACGGCTGGGCCAGGCGCGTCACCGCCTCGCCGAGCGCGTGCTCCTGATGGCGCCGCGCGAGCCACGGCAGCGCGGACGTGGTAGCGAAGGCCGCGAAGAACGCCAGCCACTGGAAGGCGCGCACGGCGGCGTTGTAGCGCCCGAGCTCGGCCTCGCCGGCGAGCGCGCGCACGAAGCCGTTGTCGGCCCAGAAGTACGCCTGCTGCACCAGACCCAGCGCGGCCAGCGGCCAGGCGCGCGCGAACAAGCCCGCCAGCGGCGGGGCGGGCGCCGGCAGGCGCGCGCGCGCCACGTAGTGCAGCGCGATGTTGCCCAGCGCCTGGGTGGCGGTGTGCGCGACCAGGAACGGGCCGAAGCCGAGCTCGGGGTAGCGCGAGAGGGCCACGAGCGCGCACAGGCGCGTGCCCGCACCCAGCGCGCGCAGGAAGAGCGGCGTGCCCCACTCGATGTTGCGCTGGAACACGACCGCCGACATCTCCGGCACGCGCGCCAGCGGCCCGAGTGCGGCCAGGCACACCCAGCCGAGGTCGCGCTCGCGCCCGATGCCGGCCGCCAGCGCCAGCGCGAGCCCGCCGGCCAGCGCGGCCACGAAGCGCACGCGCCGCCCGGCCGCGAGCGCCGCGGCGAAGGCGCGCGCGTCGCGCGCGCCGACCTGTACGGCCACGCTGGACGTGCCGCAGTCCACGAACACGTCGAGGAAGCCGAACACCGCGAGATAGAAGGTGAAGCGCCCGAAGTCCTCGGGCGCCAGCGCGCGCGCCAGCACCGCCAGCGACAGGAACGTGCACAGCGCGCCCCACTGGCGTGCCAGCGCGGAGAGGAGGGTTGCGCTCCAGATGCGCTTGGGGACTTGGAACTCGTTCATTCGGCTCCGGGGTTTGCCGGGGCTGGAACCGCGCCGGAAAAGGCGGAAGAGGACCGCGGAGGCGCGCAGGACGCGGAGGAAGAAGGGGGGCAGAGGGAGGAGCAGGGGTGAAGACCTCCGGGACTTCGAGTCCACGGAGCCTCCAGGCTCCTGAGGTCCCGGGGACTCGAAGCCCCGCAGGTCTTCACCCCCTCTTCCCCTCTTCTTCCTGCGCGCCTCCGCGGTCGGTTCGGCGACCGAACACAGCGCCGCACGCCCACGCTTCGGAGGCTCTTCAGGCTCGCGTTCCCAGCGCGCTCGCCAGGCGCGCGCGCACGACCGCGGTGAACTCGTGCGTGCCCAGGGTGCCGCCGATGTCGGCGGTCTTCTCGCCGGTCGCGATCGCGTCGCGGATGGCGCTGCGCAGCGCGCGCCCGGTGTCGCGCTCGCCCACGTGACGCAGCAGCGAGGCGAAGGCGAGCAGCGCCGCGCTCGGGTTGGCGACGTTCTTGCCGGCGATGTCGGGCGCCGTGCCGCCGGCGGGGTCGAACAGCGCCAGGCGGATGCGCCCGTTGGCGTCGAAGGAGTAGGAGGCGCTGTCGCCCAGGCCGATCGAGCCGATCAGGCCGCAGGCCATGTCCGAGAGGAAGTCGCCGTACTCGTTGGGGCACACGATCACGTGATAGCGCTCGGGGTGCAGGATCACGCCGGCCAGCAAGGAGTCGAACAGCTCGCGCCGGTAGGGGATGCCCGGGTAGTTGCGCGCGATGTCGTCGCACTGGTCCTCGAACAGGCCGTCGGCCGCGCGCTGGATCGTCCACTTGCTGGTCGAGACGACCGAGGTGCCGCGCTCGGACGCCAGGCGGAAGGCGAACTGGGCCGCGTGGCGCGAGGGTCCGCGCTCGATCACGCGCACGGCCACGGCCGACTCGGTGCCGATGCGCATGCCGCGGTCGGAGTACGTGCCGCCGGTGGCGATGCGCACCACGTCGATGTCCAGCGTGCGCTTGAAGTTGTTTTCGACCCCCGCGAAGGTCATCACCGGGCGGTGGATGACGGAGAAGTTGAAGAACTCGCGCAGGACCTTGTTGGGGCTCTCCTCCTCGGTCGCGGTGGGGTACTTGATGGCCACCGCGAGCTCGGTCATGGCCAGCTTGGCCTGCTCGTAGATCTCGTGCTTGTGGCGCGTGCGGTTCTCGAGCGAGAGGTCGATGATGCGGAAGTCGACCTTGAAGGGCAGCGCCGGAGCCAGGCTGTGGACGCTCTCGGAGAGCTCGGGGGAGATGCCGTCGCCGAGGAACTCGACGATGGAGTACTGCTTCATGGACACGCGGGGGAAGGGCTCGAAACGGTTCGAAGGGCCAGAGGCCAAACCAATAGGATAGCGCGCCGCCGACCCGCCTGCATGACCCGCCGTCTCGACACGCTCGACCTCGCCGGCGCGCTCGTGCGCCTGCGCCCGCACGTGCCCGCGGACGCGGAGCCGGCCTTCACGCTGCTGGCCGGCGAGCAGGAGATCCTACGCTGGCTGGTGTGGGACGGTCCGGCTTCGGCCGCGGAGCTGGCCGATCACTACCGCACCTGGCGCTACGACGACGGGGCGGTGAGCGACCTGCGCCTGGCGATCGAGGAGCGCGCGAGCGGCGCGCTGGTGGGCTCGCTCACCATGCGCTTCGGCGGCCACCCGGGGCAGGGCGACATCGGTTACTGGATCGGGCGAGCGTTCCAGGGTCGCGGCTTCGGGCGCGAGGCGCTGGCGCTCGGCGCGCACCTCGCCTTCCGCCACCTCGGCGCGCAGTCGCTCTACGCCTGGGTATTCGTGGGCAACCTCGCCTCGCGCCGCGTGCTCGAACACACCGCCTTCACGCTCAGCCGCACCGTGCCCGGGCGCATCCTCAAGCACAAGAAGGCCGTCGACGAGTGGCACTACGTGCTGCTGGCCAACGAGTGGCGCCGCCTGCGCGTCGACTTCCGCCCCGCCCACGAGGACCTCCGCTGGCGCGACGACCTCGACGCGCTCGACGAACCCGCCCGCCCCTTCCCGAGCGGGTAGACTCCTGGATCAGGGGCCAGTCTCGTGCGGTTCGGGGGAACCCGCGCGCGGGCCCGAGCGTCCAGGAGAGGGCCGCAGCATGAACTTCTTGCGCAGCGTGAAGCGGCTTCCGACCGCGGACGAGCTGATCGAGCGCATCCCGCTCTCGGCCGCCGGCCACGCGCGCGTCGAGCAGGACCGCGAGGAGGTGCGCGCGATCCTCGGCGGGACCGACGAGCGCATGCTGTTCGTCGTCGGCCCGTGCTCGGCCTGGCCGGACACGGCCGTGCTGGAGTACGCCGCGCGTCTGCGGGCACTGGACGAGCGCGTGCGCGACGCGCTCAAGCTCGTGCTGCGCGTCTACATCCAGAAACCGCGCACCGCGCGCGGCTGGACCGGGCCCGTGAACCAGCCCGATCCCTTCGCGCCGGCCGACGTCGAGGCCGGGATGATGTACTGCCGGCGCATGATGGTGGCGGCGGTCGAGATGGGCCTGGCCATCGCCGACGAGGCGCTGTTCACCAACAACGCGCGCGGCTTCGTCGAGCTCCTGTCGTGGGTCGCGATCGGCGCGCGCAGCAGCGAGGACCAGGAGCACCGCGTGTGGGCCTCGGCCGTGGGCGCGCCGGTGGGCATGAAGAACCCGACCTCGGGCAGCATCGCCGTGGGCGTGAACGGTGTGCTCGCCGCGCAGAGCCCGCACGTGGCCGTGTTCGAGGGCCACCAGTGCGAGACCAGCGGCAATCCCTGGGCGCACTTGGTGCTGCGCGGCGGCGCCGACGGCCCGAACTACCACCTCGACGACCTGTACCAAGCGCAGCGCGTGTTGCTCGAGAAGCGCATCCTGAACCCGGCGCTCCTGGTGGACGCCTCGCACGACAACTGCCGAATCGACGGACGCAAGGACCCCGAGGCGCAGGAGGACGTGGTGCGCGAGGTGCTCAGCAACCTGGGCGTGCGGCCCGAGTTGCGCGCGCTGGTGAAGGGCTTCCTGCTGGAGAGCTTCCTCGTCGGCGGCTGCCAGGCCGTGGAGCGCGCCACGCCCGAGACGATCGAGCGCGGCGGGCTGTCGATCACCGATCCGTGTCTGGCGTGGGAGCGCAGCGAGGCGTTGGTCCTGGACGTGGCCGAGCAGGTGCGCGGTCTGCGCGGGCGCAAGCTGCGAGCGTGAGCTTGCGCCTGCGCGCCGGCGGGGCGTGGAGGCGGCGGACTCAGCGATGAGCCGCCGGGAGCGAGTCCGCGCGCAGCTCGAAGGCTTCCACGAGCTGGATGGGAATCCGTTTCTCTGGACCCAGCGTCGCTCGCAACCGCTCGGGTGGTGCGCGGAGGCGGGGGCACGAGTCTTGCCGTGGCGCGACTCCCCCCCACAGCCGCCACGCGATGAACCGCCACACCACGCTCCTCTTTCGCTCCGTCCTCGCCCTGCTCCTCCTCGTCCCCTGCGCCGCCGCCGACACCATGATCGGTCGCGTCGTCAACGCCAGCGGCGTGGGTGTAGCCGGCGTGGACATCGACGTGGTGAAGCTCTCCGGCGGCGGCAATCCGCACCTCACGAACGACGGCACGGACGCCAACGGCTTCTTCACGGCCACGCTCGACTCCGGCGTCTACCAGGTGCTCTTCTTCCCGCCGCCGCCGCCGACCACGACGCTCCTGACGGGCGTCGTGAACAACGTGGTCGTGGTCGGGAACGCGAACCTGGGCGTGATCACGCTGGCGAATGGCGTGTCGCTCTCCGGGCGCGTGGTGGACGCGGGCAGCCTGCCGATCGCCAGCGTCAAGGCGACCGTCTTCGACCAGCTTTCGGGCGCCACCCTGCCGCTCAAGAACAACACGACCGGCGCCTTCGGCACGTTCTCTCTCGCCGTGCCCGCGCACGCGCTCTACCTGGACCTCGATCCGATCGCGGTGCTCGGACGCACGCTGGTCCCGCGGCGTCTGGACCTCGCCCCGGCGGCGAACACGAATCTGGGCGACCTCGTGCTGCAGAGCGGCTTCACGCTCAGCGGCAGCGTGCGCAATAGCGCCGGCGCCGCGCTGAGCAACATCGACCTCGACGTGAGCGACTCGCTCAGCGGGGTGAAGCTGTACACGCCGCGCGACACGACCGACGCGCTGGGCGCATTCGCGATCGTGCTTCCGTCCGGCACCTACGACGTGGACGTGTGCCCCGCGTTCTCGCGCCGCCTGGTGGCTTCTAGCGTGGCCGGGCTGATCTTCAGCGCGAATCTGAGCGTGGGCCTGATCACGCTGCAGAACGGCGTGGCTCTGACGGGCACGGTGCGCACGGCGACCGGCACGGGCTACGTCGGCGCCGATGTGAACGTGCGCAACGCGCTGAGCGGCCTCAGCGTGGCCCTGTGCGGCGACAACACGGGCGCCGGCGGAGCCTACGGCGTCATCGTCCCGGTGGGCACGCTCAACATCGGCTTCGCTTTGCCGGGCAAGCACGGCACCACGGGCGAGGACCTGCACCTCAGCGTGCCGATCAGCGGCGACACCGTGCTCGACGGCGTGCTGCCCGCGCCGGCAGCAGAGTTCTCGGCCACCCCGCGCACCGGCCCCGCGCCGCTGTCGGTCACCTTCAGCGACCTCTCGAGCGGCGCGATCACCGCCTGGGCCTGGGACTTCAGCGACTTCACGGGTTCCACGCTGGCCAGCCCGACGCACGTCTACACCGCCAACGGCACCTACACCGTCGCGCTGACCCTCAGCGGCCCCGGCGGACCGACGACGCAGAGCAAGCTCGGCTACGTGGTGGTGAGCGACGCACCGCCCGTGGCCAGCTTCGTCGGTGCCCCGACCAGCGGCGCCGCGCCGCTCGCGGTCAACTTCACCAACCAATCCACGGGCCCGATCACCAGCCACGCCTGGAGCTTTGGCGACGGCGCGAGTTCGACCCTCGCCAGCCCGAGCCACACCTACACGACGCCCGGGACCTACACGGTGAGTCTGACCGAGTTCGGCAGCGGCACGTCCGACACGCTCACCCGCGTGGCGTACATCGTGGTGAACGAGCCGGCGCCGGTGGCGGAGTTCGTGGGCACGCCGACGAGCGGCGCGCTGCCGCTGCTGGTGAGCTTCACGGACCAATCGACGGGCGCGATCACGAGCCACGCCTGGAGCTTCGGCGACGGCGGCAGCTCGACGCTGGCCAGCCCGACGCACACCTACACGCTGGCGGGCACCTACACGGTGAGCCTGACGGAGACGGGCCCGGGCGGCGCGAACACGCGCACGCGCACGGCCTACATCGTGGTGAGCAACGCCCCTCCGGTGGCGGAGTTCACGGCCACGCCGCGGCGCGGACGCTCGCTGCTCCCGGTTGTCTTCCAGGACCAATCCACGGGCGTGGTGACGAGCTGGAGCTGGGACTTCGGCGACGGCACGAGCTCGAACGCGCGCAACCCGACCCACGCCTACCGTGCCGGCGGGATCTTCACGGTCAAGCTGATCGTCAGCGGTCCGGGTGGCTCCGCTACGGAGATCAAGACCGGCTACGTGGTCGTGCGCGGTCCGCGGCGCTGAACGAAGGCGCTCACTGCGTTGCAGCGTTGGCAGTAGAGTGAGCGCATGGCCTCGCTCGGCATCGTGCACCTCGGCGCGCGCGGCTCCTTCAGCGAGCATGCGGCGCAGATCTACGCCCACCGCGCGCGGCTCGAGGCACACCCGCTCTGCGCGAGCACGCCGGCAGAAGTCTTGGCGACGCTCGCCAGCGGTGCGGCGGCCCTGGCCGTGCTGCCGATCGCGAACACGAGCGGCGGGCTGGTGCGCGCGTCGCTGGAGGCGTTGGGCGCGCAGCGCCTCGAGCTCGTGGACGAAGTGGTGGTCGCGGTGCGCTTCACGTTGTGGGCACGACGCGCGGAGCTCGGCCTGGAGGCGATCACGGCGGTCGCCAGTCATCCGCAGGCCTTCCGCCAGTGCGCCAGCGCGCTGGCGCGTCTCCTCCCCGGGCGCGCGCTGCGCGAGTGGAGCGACACGGCCGCGGCCGCGCGCGACCTGGCCGCGGGCGTGCTCGACGAACGCACCGCGGTGCTGGCCTCGGCGCATGCGGGCGAGTTGTACGGGCTCGCGGCGCTGCTCAAGGACGTCCACGACGAGCCCGACAACCGCACATTTTTTGCCGTCCTGCGCCGTGCCGGCGCGGTAGAGTGAGAGCAGCGCATGGCCGAGGATCTCGAACTGCTGCGTGCGCGCATCGACGAGATCGACGCGGCCATCATCCGTCTGCTGGGTGAGCGCTTCACCCACGTGCGCCTGCTCGGACGCTGGAAGGCGCTCGCGGGTTTGGCGGTCGAGAACCCGGAGCGCGAAAACCACCTGCGCGCGCTGTACCTCGCCGCGGCTCAGCGCGAGAGTCTGGATCCGGCGCTGGTGCTGAAGCTGTTCGAGGTCGTGCTCGAGCACTCGAAAGCCGAGCAGCACGGCCAGGGCAAACGGCCGAAGACGGCCTGAGCTACTAGTGGTGTGATTCACGCAGAGGGGCCTTTATCCCGAGGTCGCCTGCGTTCGCCGCAAGGCGCGCCGCCGACGCGACTTCGGTGCAAGTCTCGGAGAAGGCGCAACGCCGCGGCGGACGCAGGCGGTCCGGGATAAAGGCCTCTGTGCGTGAATCACCCACTAGGTACGAGAGTCCGCGCGCCGCGCGCGGATGCTCGGGAGTAGTAGCTCCGGCGCCGCCGGCGCCGCGCCGCTCATCAAGCGGCGAGGAGGGGCAGGCTGCGTGGCGCGCCTGGCCTGGAGGAGGAGTCGCGGGGGAGGGTTCGCCTCCCGCGCCAACAAGCTCAGCGCGGGTGCAGCTCCTGCGCGTTGGGTTGCGGGCTTCGCTCACGCTCGAACCCCCTGGGCGCGAGTCCCTCGCGCCCCCAAGGCCTCGAAGCTCGCCGTGCTTGGATTGTTGCTCACACTCTGAGTCCGCGCGAAGTCCGCGGGCGCGCCTCACGCGTGCCCATTGTTCGCCGGAACTTCAGGGAAGAACCCAGGCCTCGCGTCGTCCGGCGACCCGCGCTTCGCGGCCGCTCGGCGGAGCGCGTGCGCCGGGGCTACCGAGCTCACCGTGACCGACCGCCGCCGCGCGGCTATCTTCGTGCTCCCCGGCGCGCTGCTTGCTTTGCCCGGCCCATGAAACGCCCCCTCCTGATCGCGCTCGCCCTGGCCCTGCCAGCGGGGATCGGCGCGTTCCTGCTGCTGGTAGACGGCGGCCGCGAGCCGAGCCGCGCGCGCGCGGTGCCGGTCGCGCGAGCGGAAGCGCACCCCGACGAGCCGCCGCCGGTCGTGCTGGTCTCGCCCACGCCCGTGGTGCGCAAACAAGTCGGCGACGCCTACACCAACGTCCTCTGGGCGGTGAAGGCCGAGCTCGAGCTGCTCGAGGCGCGTTTCCTGCCCAAGCAAGAGGGCGTGCCCACGGTCGGCTCGGGCGCGACCGCGCGCATCTCCGGGTGCATCACGGGCATGGCCGACCAGGGTGTCCTGGCGACGGTGCGTTTCCTCGCCGGCGCCAACGCGGGGCGCGTGCTGCAGTGCGACGCCGACGGACGCCTGGGCGCGGTGGATCTCTATCCCGGGCTTTCGGTGGTCGAGGTGCGTGGGCCGGGAATCCTGGGCTCGCGCCGCCAGCTGCGCCTGCGCCGCGGACAGGAGACGCTGCTCAACGTCGGCTACAGCCGCCCGGGCACGGTCTTCGGAAAGGTCCAGGACGCGAGCGGCAAGGGGATCGACAACGCCGAGGTCGTGATCGACGGCACGCGCGTCTTGACCGACGCCGAGGGCGGCTTCTTCGTGCAGGCGGTCGCCGCTGGCCAGGTGCTGTGCGAGGTGGAGAAGGACGGCTACGCGCTGTACGAGGAGCTCGTGTGGGTCGCGGGCGGAACGACGCAGCCCAAGGAGCGCATGACCTTCACGCTCAAGCCCGCCTGCGAGCTGCGCCTCTCGGTGCGCGGCAACGCCGGCGGCCCGGGGCCCGCGCAGGTGTACCTGTTATCCGATCACCCCGAGTTCAACGCCAACTCCGCCTTCCGCAACGAGAGCTTCCCCTGGCACCTCGTCAACCCGATCGAGGTCTGGCCCGACCGCCCGGTGACGATCGGCAAGCTGCGCCCCGAGGTGATCAAGGTGCACGTCTTCCGCCCCGGCGCGCGCGCGGCGGTGAAGCCCGTGAACCTGGCCGCGAACCTGCGCGACGTGGTGGTCGAGCTCCAGCCCGCGCCGACGCTGACCGGCAAGGTCCTCCAGGACGGCCAGCCCGTGCTGGGCGCCCAGGTCAAGCTCGAGGCCCCCGACCGCGTGCGCGCCACGCTGGGCTACTTCGCCGAGCCCTCCTTCTACCTCGAAACGGCGGTGATGCCGAACCTCCCGCCCGGCCTGCAGGAGACGACCACCGACAAGGAAGGCCGCTTCACCTTCAGCGCCTGGGCCGACGTCAGTCCCGTGCGCTACCTCGAGGCGCGCGGCCCCGGCGGCGGCGCGTGGGGCGGCCGCTTCGTGCAGCCCGACGAAGAGGAGGTGACGCTCGAGCTCGAGCAGGTCCAGCTCGGCGAATCGAGCCTCGTGCTCGACTTCCCCGGCCGCCACCAGGGCCTGCCGCTCGAGCTGTGGATCGGCGGCGCGCCGGTCTCGACCCAGATCCTGGCCGACGACCAGCCGCTGGAAGTCTCGAAGCTCCTCGCCGGCCGCTGGGCGCTGACCCTCACCTGGCACGCGCAACCCGTGAAGCCGCGCGAGGAAATCCTGATCGAGGACGTGAAGCACGTCGAGGTCGCGCTGCCGCCCGAGTGCATCGAGGGCCAGACGGAGGAGCAGTGGAAGCGCGCGGGCAAGGAGTACCCGCACAGCAACTGAGCCGGCGAGAGCCCTCCCGCGTCGGCACTCGCGCTCCCTTCTGGTCTCGAAGACGATGCGCCGCGCTTCTAGAGCAAGGATCGATGCCGTGGGAGCGCGAGCAGTGATTCCTCTTCCGTTGCTGTCACCGGGCATCGCCATGTGGATGCTCGCTTCGCTGTGCGCCCAGCAGCAGATCGTCCAGCCCGCGCGCTACGGCTCGGCTTCCGGCGAGTGGCAGCTCACCATCGAGCCCTCCCAGCGCTACGGGCGCGGGCCGGCGAGCTATCGGATGTTCCATCGCGACGAGCTCGAGTGGGCACGCGAGCTCGCTTTGACCTTCGTCGACGCGCGCATCGCGGCCGACGGCACTGCGGCGGGCTTCGCCTACGTGAACGATCGGGGCAAGGACCTGGAGCTTGCGATCCTCGCGCCTGACGGGAACGTACGCCACCTCGAGCTCATCGAACGCAAGGGTCTCGTCGTCGACGCACCAGCGGAGCCGCTCGTCAGTGGCGTTTGGCTTTCGTCGGCCGAGGATCGCGTGGTCTTCGAGCTGGAGTACGCGCGTAACTCGAGGCACCTCCTTCCGTTTCGGCTCTCGACCGGCGAGGGGCTGAAGGCCGACAGCTTGCGGATGCCGAGCGAGGACCCCGAGCATGTGCCGCGAACGCTGCTCGGTGACGCGCCGCCGCCGGTCGGCCCGACCCGCGAACTCGCGCTCGAGCTACTGGGCAGCGTGCGCTTCGAGGGCTTCGACGCCAGCGACTCCGTGAAGCGACCGCACCTTCGCCACGTCGATGCGCGCGGGCGGATCTGGATCAGCGAGCTCGGCACGGGTGTCGTGCGCAGCTACGACGCGCAGGGCAAACTGGGGCTGGTCTGCACGCCGAGCGCGGGTGCGGACAGGCCGTCTCAGCCCTACGGGTGGATCGGCGTGCGGGTGGACGGGCAGCTCTTCGGCCAGTCCCAGGGCAAGCTCGTCGAGTTCGACAGCAAGGGTCGCTTCGTCGCCTGCACGCCGTGCGACCGAGCGTTCACCGGGATCTGGCTGTTCCTGCCGGAGGGCGACGCGCACTGGGCGCTGGACCGGTCCGGCATCGAGCTCGTCGGACCGCTCGGCCCGCTGCGCACGCGCGTCGAGCGCGCCGCGAACGGGCGCTGGCTCCGGGATCTCACCCTAGCGGCGATGGCGAGTGATGGCGCGCTGGCGGTCGTGGACGACGCCGGGCTCCTCTTCGACGGCGATCTGAACGCCTACGTGCAGCGGCTCGCGCCCGACGGCGCTGCGCTGGGAGCACTCGCCGTCCCGGCGGAGTGCCATCCGCTTGCGCTGGCTTTCGACGGAAGCGCCGTGATCCTGCTCGGAAGGCGCGAGCTATGGTTCCTTGCTGAGGGCGGTGACAGCGCCCACGCGCGCTTGCCCGACGCCGTCGGCGAGGTGCGTGAGCTCTACTTGTCACCAGACGGCACCGAGCTGTGGCTCTTCACGCGCCCGGATGCGGTGCTGGTGCGCTGCGCGAATCCGCTGCGCTGAGGGCGAGCGCGCCTTGTTCCGCGCGCAGCCGTTCTCCACGATGAGCGGCTCCATGGTTTCCCCTCCGGACGCGCAGAGCGGGTCGAGCGCGCCGGGCGAGGGCACCTCACGCGACACGGAGGTCAGCGCCTTCGGCCTCTTCCGCGGCACCTCGTTCGGCCTGTTCTTGCTGTCGCGCTTCGCCGCGGTGAGCGCCACGCAGATGGTCTCGGTGGCCATCGCCTGGCAGGTGTACGAGCGCACGCACGACCCCATGGCGCTCGGCTTCACGGGCCTGGCGCAGTTCGCGACGCTGGCGCTGCTGGCGCCCATCTCGGGCGACGTCGCCGATCGCTTCGACCGCCGGGCGGTGCTCGCGGGGTGCCATCTCGTGTACCTCTTCGGGATGCTGGCGCTGGCGTGGATCGCGCGCGATCCGGAGCTCGGCGTGGCGCCGATCTACGCGGTGCTTTCCCTGCTCGGCGCGGCGCGCGCGTTCTGGATGCCGACGGGGCAGGCGCTGTTGCCCTCCTTGGTGGCGGCGCACGAGTTCCCGCGCGCGGTGGCGTGGAGCTCGGCGAACTTCCAGGTCGCCTCGATCGGCGGGCCGGCGCTCGGCGGCGTGTTGATCGGTCTCGGCGGCGTGACGACGGTGTACCTGAGCGCGGCGGGGATGCTGCTCGGCTCGCTGCTGCTCATCGCGCGCCTGCGCTATCGCGTGGAGGCGCGCGCGGCGCGCGGCGGCGGCTGGCGGCGCCTCTTGGCGGGCGTGAGCTACGTGGGCCGGCAGAAGGTGATCCTGGGCGCGATCTCGCTCGATCTCTTCGCGGTGCTGCTGGGCGGCGCGGTCACGCTCATGCCGATCTTCGCGCAGGAGATCCTGCACGTCGGCGCGACGGGCCTCGGTTTTCTGCGCGCCGCGCCGGCCTTCGGCGCGGGCGTGGTGGGCCTCTTCCTCGCCTTCCACCCGATCCGCCGTGCGGCCGGGCGGCGCATGTTCGCGTGCGTGGCGCTGTTCGGCGTCTGCACGATCGTGTTCGGACTCTCGACGCACTTCCTGCTCTCGCTGCTCATGCTGGTCCTGCTCGGCGCCGCCGACATGGTCAGCGTGGTCATCCGCCAGACGGTGGTACAGATCGCCACCCCGCCCGAGATGCGCGGGCGGGTCGCGGCGGTGAACCTGGTGTTCATCGGGGCCTCGAACGAGATCGGCGAGCTGGAGTCGGGCGTGACCGCCGCATGGTTGGGCACCGTTCCGGCCGTGGTGGTGGGCGGGGTCGGGACGCTGCTGGTCACCGTGCTGTGGGCCTGGTGGTTCCCGGAGCTGCGGCGCATCGAGCGCGCGGAGGATCTGCGCCGCGAGGACGATGCATCCGTGGCTGTTCCGGCCGCGCTTCCCTAGCGGGATGCGCGGAGCACCGCGCTAGACTCACCGCTCCGCATGCCGACCCTCACCCTCGACGGGCGTTCGCTGACGCTGTCCGACCTCGCGCCCGTGTTCCGCGGGACCACGCCCAAGCTGAAGCTAGCGCCCGAGGCGCTCGAGCGCGTGCAGGCCGCACGCGGCCTGGTCGAGCGCGCGCTCGACAGCGGCAAGCCGATCTACGGGCTCACCACCGGCTTCGGCAAGCTCAAGAACGTCTTCATCGAGCGCGCGGACCTCGGCAAGTTGCAGCTGAACCTGGTGCTGTCGCACTGCTGCGGGATGGGCGAGCCCATGCCGAGCGAGGAGGTGCGCGCGGTGCAGATCCTGCGGCTCAACAAGTTGCTGCGCGGGCACTCGGGCGTGCGCATCGAGCTCGTCGAGGCCCTGGCGCGCTTCGTGAACAAGGGCTTCGTGCCGGTCGTGCCGCAGCAGGGCTCGGTGGGCGCGAGCGGAGACCTGGCGCCGCTGGCGCACATCGCCGCGGCGTTCATGGGCCACGGCGAGGCGCTCGTCGGCGGCAAGCGCATGAGCGCGGCCGCGGCGCTGAAGGTGATCCACGAGGAGCCGCTCGAGCTCGCCGCCAAGGAGGGCCTGGCGCTGATCAACGGCACCGAGGTCATCGGCGCGATCGGCGCGGGCGTCTACCTGCGCGCGCAGAACTTGTCGAAGTGCGCCGACGCGATCGCCGCGCTCACAATCGAAGCGCTCTTCGGCTCGTCGAAGCCGTTCGACGCGCGCCTGGCCGAGCTCAAAGGTCTCAGCGGCCACGCGCGCACGAGCGCGAACGTGCGCAAGTGCCTGGCCGATTCGAAGGTGCTCGCCAGCCACGTGGACTGCGACCGCGTGCAGGATCCGTACTCGCTGCGCTGCGTGCCGCAGGTGCACGGGGCTTTCAAGCAGGCGCTCGAGCACGTGGGCATGGTCCTCGCCGCCGAGATGAACAGCGTCACCGACAACCCGGTGCTGTTCCCCGACACCGACGAGGTCGTGAGCGCGGGCCAGTTCCACGGCCAGCCGCTGTCGATGGTCATGGACTATCTCGCCTTGGCCCTGTGCACGCTCGCCAACATCTCCGAGCGCCGCACCGAGCAGCTCGTCAACCCCGACCTCTCGCACCTGCCCGGCTTCCTGGCCGCGAAGCCCGGTCTGCACTCGGGTCTGATGATCGCGCAGGTCGCCGCCGCGGCCATGGCGAGCGAGAACAAGTCGCTCGCGCATCCCGCCTCGGTCGATTCGATCCCGACCAGCGCCAACCAGGAGGACCACGTCTCGATGGGCGTCACGGCGGCGCGAAAAGCCCGCGCGATCGTGACCAACGTCGAGCACGTGCTCGCCATCGAGCTCCTGTGCGCCGCGCAGGCGCGCGACTTCCACCCCGAGTTCCAGGCCGGCACCGGCGCGCAGGCCGTGCAGGTGGCGGTGCGCAAGTGCGTGCCGCCGATGGAGCAGGACCGCTACCTGCACACCGACCTCGTCGCGGCGCACGAGCTGATCGTCTCGGGCGAGTTGCTGCGCGCGGTCGAGGGCGCGGTCGGGGCGCTCGAAGCCTGAGCTGGCCACCTTCGAGGGGGCCAGGCGAGCCGCAGTCGGCGCGCAGGAAGCCCGGGCGGACTGTGGGGCTCATCTCTGCTGGTTGGAGCGCTCTCCCCGCGGAGGCTCCGGTATCCGCGACCACGCCCGGACGTAGGCGCTCAGCTCACGCGCAACGACCGCGTTGGCGGCGCTCGACAGGTGGCTCACGCGGTAGATGGACGGAATGCCGCGCACGCTTGCCTCGGCGGCCAGCACGTCGGTGAGATCGAGGTGCGGGATCCCGCGGCGCTCGAGCTCGTCCAGCAGGCGTGTCCAGTACTTCTGCCCATCCCAGGCGAGCCGCTCCAGGTCGGGCTTGGCGGGAAAAATCAGCACGAGCGCGTCGCGCGCGCCCTGCGCGCGGGCCAGCGTCCGGAAGCGCTCGAGGAGCGCCAGCGTGACGTCGAAGGGCTCGCCGGGCTCGCTCCACAGACGATCGATGCGGCGCCGGTCGTAGGCTTGCCGCCCGAGCCAGAGGCGCGCGCCCGCCGACCAGGAGAGCCAGACGGGGAGCTCGTCGCCGCGCCAGTATTCGTGCTCACCGAGCAGCGACAGCACCGCGCCGCTCTCGACCGCCGCCAGGAACTCGGTGCGCGTTCGGAACGGCAGCGGCACCAGCGCGAGCTCGCCGTCGCGTAGCACGAAGCGCGGCTTCGCCAGCGGGCTGTTCGAGTTGGGCGCCCACAGCGGGCGATAGCGCGTGACGTTGCGCCCGATGTTCTCGAGCAGGAGTCCGATCAGCACGACCTCGGCGTGCAGGCGCGGGAGCTCGCGCTCGGCCAGCAGCAGCGCCTGATCGGTGCCGTAGCCGCCGACGCCGAAGTTCACGAGCTCGAGGCGCGCATCGAGTGCCTCGAGCTGTGCCTCCCAGCTCTCCGCGTCGGCCAGTTCGTGGCCGAAGGTGAACGACTCGCCGAAGGCCACCAGGCGCGTGACCCCCGCGGGCGGCACTCGCGCGTAGTCGCGGGTTCCGCGCCAGCCGCCGGCGTGGATCGTGTAGAGCCCGTCGGGGCTGTGCGCGCCGGGCCGGTTGACCCAGCCGAGCTCGGCGTCGAAGGCGCCGACGCCCTGCGGGGCGGCGCGTCCGGCGAGTTCCTCGCGCTGCTGTGCGAGCCAGGCGGCCTGGTCCGGATGGGTGATGGCGCCGAAGGGCGGCACGGGCCGCCAGCTGTGCGGCAGCACGAGGACGCGCAGTCCGACCTCGAGCGCAGCACAGGCCACCAGCCCGCCGCAGGTCAACGCGAGGAGGAGGCGGCGGGGCTTCACGTGCGAGCGGAGGAGCAGGGAGGTCTCGGGGCGCGAGCGAGCCTGGTCAAGCGGCCGGCCTCCACGCGGGAGCCGAAACCATGGCGCGGCAAGCGCAGCCTATCCGCAGGGCGCGCGGATGGATCGGCGCCAGCGGGATGAATCCGCTCGTCGGTGGCCGGTGTCTATCCTCGTACCTCCCCGATGGACCCCGCGATCGAGACCGATGAGCTGCTGAGCCAGCGCGCCTTCCTGCGGCGCCTGGCGCGCGGGCTGCTCGGCGACGAGGCCCTGGCCGAGGACGTGGTGCAGGAGCGCTGCAGGCGCCGCGCGAGCGGTTGGACGCGGAGCACGGCGGCGAGCGCCGTGCGTGGGCCGCGGCTCTCGTGCTCGTCTGGCTCGGGTTGCGCGCGTGGAGCGCGGAGTCCGAGCCACGCGCGGCCGTCCGCACCGAACAGGCGACACTCGAACTCGGCGCTGCGGAAGAACCGGGCGCGCTGGCAGACGTGGCGGACGGTGCCGAAGGGCGCGTCGAAGCACAGGGCTCGTCCGCGGGCACGCGCGAAGCCGTCCAGGCCGCGGCGACGCTGGCGGTGCACGTCGTTCACGAGCGCGACGGAGCCGACGCCAGCGGGGTCGGGCTCACACTGTGGCCCGAGGACGACGCGCTGGCCGAGCTGCACGCGCTCGAGCTCGAGACGGACGTGCTCGGCCACGCGCGCTTCGAGGGCGTCCCGTCCGGGCGCTACCGCGTGAGCACCGATCGCGACGGCGTGACACCGCTCGAGCTCGCCGCGATGGAACGGACGCGGCCGGCATTGCTGAGCGCTCACTCCATCCAGCGCGCCGCTGCCGCGCGGCGCGCGGCCGCATCGGCGCTCGGGTCGTAGCCGCGGTCCTCGCCGAACTTGTGCTGCAGCGCCTCGAAGGCGAGCTGGCGCGTGTAGTCGTCGGGCGAGAGCAACAGCGCGGCGAGGGTGTGGCGCGCGGACTCGTCGCCGGCCACGAGCCGCGTGCGCGCGGCCTGGGCCAGCAGACGCTCGCCCGGACCGGCATCCGGCGGGACCGTGTTCGTCGCGACGAGCGTGCGCAGGCGTTGCTCGTAGCGCACGAGCGCGGGCAGCGTCGCCGGATCGGCCAGGCCCTCGAGCGCCCACGCGGCCCAGGCCGCGACCCTGACCACGGGATCTCGCAGCGTCGCGGCCAGCGCGGGCGCCGCGCGGCGATCGCCGATGCGGCCCAGCATGCGACAGAGCGCGGCGCGCTTGTCCGCGAAGCCCGGCGGGTACTTGAGGCCGCGCACGAGCCCCGGCACGGCGTACGTGCCCATGCCGACGAGCTCTTCCTCGAGCGCGGCATCCTGCTCCGGCGTGGAGGCGACCATGTCGTTGCCGCCGATGTCGCCCACCAGCTTCCAGGCGTAAGCCTCCGCGATCGGGTCGCCGTCCTTGGGGAAGGGCTTGAGCTGATCGGCCGAGCCGTCCTTCGCCCACCAGCCCTGCAGACGCGCGATGGCCTCCTGGCGCTCGGCGCGCGGCGCGAGCGGCTCGTAGCCGAGGTGCTGTCCGGTCACGGCGAAGAACTGCTCGAAGAAAGCCTCCCTGACGAGATCGTCGCGATGGTCGAGCCCGCCCAGCAGCGTGAGCATGCCCGCCGTCGAACCCAGGCGCGCGAGCGCGTAGGCGAGGTCGCGCTGCGTCTCGGCGTAGTGTGCGCGCGCGAGCGCGGCCTCGATCGCGGGCACGGCCGAGTGCACGCCGAGGTGCGCCAGCGCCAGCCCAGAGTTGCGCACCACGTCCGGGTCGGCGTCGCCGAGCTGCTGCTCGAGCGCCGGCTCCAGCGACGCGGCGTGGATCGCGCCCGCGGCCTGGGCCGCGCTGGCGCGGTCGAGCGTGACCTTCGAGGCCAGGCCACGGGCGAGCGCGGCCTCGATCTCCGGCGACTTCCACAGCGTCTTCACCAGGAACTCGCGCGCGTTCAGGCGCACGTAGAGGCGCGGATCGTCGAGCGCGGCCACGATCGCCGGCCGCGCGGGCGCGCCGATCTTCTCCAGCGCGCCCAGCGACTGGTTGTAGGTCTTGTTGTCCCAGGAGGCGAGCGCGTCGATCAGCGCCGGCACGGCGGGCAGGCCGATCTGCACCAGCTTCGCACCCGCCTCGACGTTCGCCTGCGGCACGGGGAACTGGAACAGGTCGATCAGCTTCTGGATGTCCTCGGGCGAGTTGCCGCCGGGCACGTCGACCGCCACCGCGCCGATTTGCGGGCGGTTGTAGTCGACCAGGTTGGCCACGCTGGCCGTCTCGGGCGAGATGCCCTCGGGCGTCTTGGCCACGACCTCGGGCTCGCTCACGACGGGCTCGCTCGAGGGCATGAGCCCGGTGAACGGCAGGCTGCGCGCCTCGAGCACGCGCGACATGTCCGGGTGGAAGTCGTCGATCGGGTAGTAGAGCTTGAAGAACAGCGTGGTCTCGACCGTGCCCGCCTCGGCGCCGATCGGCACGCGGTGCGTGCGCTCCTCGCCGCCGGGGATCTGCGTGTTCACCGGCAGCTCCAGGCCGTAGGGCCGCTTGTACGGATCGCGGAAGACCATGCGCGAGCGCGCGACTTCCTTGCCCTCGAGGTCCCGCACCACCACCAGAGACTCGACCGAGCGCTGCTTGAGCTCGGTGGGGAAGTTGTGACCCGCGCCCTTGTTCTTGAGCGTGACCACGACCGCGTTGCCGTCGAGCTTGGCCTCGTAATCGTAGGCGCGGCGCACGTGCTCCTCGTTGCGGCAGCCGGGGAAGACGTGGCTGTGCGTCGTGCGCAGCGGGCCGCCGACCGCGATCGGGCGCTCGATCTCCTGCATGTGGCAATCCATGCAGGTGCGCCCGCTGGCCTGGCCGGTCGGGGACTTCGCCCACTGGTAGGGCGTGCCGTGGTTGCGGTGACACGAGCCGCAGGCCTCGACCTTGCCGACATCGGGGTGGAAGGCGTCCGCACACTGGGCGCCGCCCTCGAAGCGGGTGTAGTCGTAGCCCGGCCGCCAGTGGCAACTCATGCACGTGTTGCCCTCCTCGAGGTCGTAGTGGCGGCGCTTCGGGTTCTGACCGATGCCGGTCTCGAAGATCGGGCGCGGGGTGTGGCAGATGATGCAGTCCTGGTGCGCGAAGCGCGCCGTGGCCAGGCGCACCTCCTCGTCGCTGAAGGCGCGGCCGTGCGTGGACTGCTCGTGCTCGGCGTAGATATCCGGGTGGCACTTGGCGCAGAAGGCGCTCTCCATCACGTCCGGGCCCAGGCGCGCGGGCGCGGCGCTCGAGACGAGGGCCGCGCCCTGGACGGTCTTGGGCTCATCCGAGCTGGCGTTGCGTTCGGGCTCGAGGCAAGCGCTGAACGACGAACAGAGAGCCAGAACGACCGCGTGCGTGAGGGGGAGCTTCATTTCGGATGGCGGAAGATAGCCGGGCGCGAGCGGCGCGCCCAGGCAAGCGACGTTCCAGGGGGAGACGACTCCCATCCGCGCGGAAGGAGCGTCGCGCTCGACCGATGCGTCGCGCCCGGTAGAGGCAGCGTAGCGGAGAGGGCGATTTCGACGCAGGGTCGCGCGGCGGCGCGGCGTCTCTAGGATCGAGGAGACAAGGCCCACATGTCCGACGCGATCGACTTCCAGCCCGCCGAGCTCGAACGCCACCGCGCGTTCCTGCAGCGCCTGGCCCGTGGTCTGGTGCGCGGCGAAGCGGCGGCGGAGGACCTGGTGCAGGAGACCTTCGTGCGCGCGCTCGAGCGTCCGCCGACTTCGGGCGCGACCCTCGGCGCCTGGCTGGCGCGCGTGGCGCGGCGTCTGGCGCTCGACCGCGGGCGCGGGGAGCGGCGCAGCGCGCAGCGCGAGCAATGCGTCGCGCGGCCCGAGGCCGTGGCACCGCACGACGAGGCGCTGGCGAGTCTGGAGCTCCAGGAGCGCCTCGTCGCCGCGCTGAAGGCGCTGAGCGAGCCCTATCGCACGACGCTGTGGCTGCGCTTCCACGAAGGGCTGGCGCCAGCCGTCATCGCCGCGCGGCAGGCGACGAGCAAGAAGAGCGTCGAGTCGCGCCTCACGCGTGGCCTGGCGCTGCTGCGCACGGAGCTCGACCGACAGGCGGGCGGGGATCGAACGCAGTGGATGAGCGGCGTGCTGCTGCTCGTCGGTCGAGGACGCGCGGGTTGGGCCCTGCCCCTGGGAATGGGAATCATGAAGAAGGTTGCGCTCGCGCTCGCTGCGCTCGTCGTGCTCGCGCTGACGTGGCGGTTCGTCGGTTCCTCGGCGGTTCATATGGAGCCGCAAGCCGCTTCCGTGGCGGCTCAGCTGTCCGTCGCGGACGTGGCGCGACCGTCCGTCGCGGAGCCCGCCGAGTCCGAGCGCTCGGCGCTCGCGCTGACCCACCTTCCGTCCAGGGCGGCGGCGCCCACCTCGCTGCTGGTCCGCGTGCGCTGGGCCGAGGACGACGCCCCTGCGCCGGGGGTGGGGCTGATCCTGCGACCGGAGGACGATCCGCGCGGCGCGCGCGCCGTCCAAGTCGTCGCGAGCGACGGCGACGGAATCGTGCGCGTGGCGCCGATCCATCCGGGCCGGATCGTGATCGAGGCCGATCGAGGCGGTCCGCCCCTGTTCGTGCAGGTTGCTTCCGAGGGCGAGACGGAGGCGCTGTTCGCGCTCGGCGCGGGTCTCGAGCTCCTGGGGACGGTTGCGGACGCGAGTGGGGCGCCGATCTCCGCCGCGGAGGTGTTGCTGGTGGCCGACGAGCACGACTGGCTCGCGCCGCGCGTCGTGGCGCGCACGGCGGCGAACGGCAGCTATCGCGTGCGCGGTGTGAGTCCGGAGTTCTCGCTGACGGCGCGCGCGCAGAGCTTCGCGCCGGCCTTGCTGCGACGCCTGCAGGGTCGCGTGGGGCTCGTGCGCATCGACTTCGTGCTGGCCGTGGAGGGCGTTGGCCTTCGCGGGCTCGTGCGCGATCCGCTAGGAGCACCCGTCGCCGGCGCGCTGGTCGCGGTCGGGGATCCCGACGGGTACGTGGAGGAGGACCCGGAGCGCTCCGGAGGCTGGCTGGAGGCGCGCGCTCTGCGCATCGAGCGCACGGATGTGGGCGGACGCTTCTTCGCGCCCGGCGTCCTGCGCGGCTACGGGCTGGCGGTCGCCGTCCAGGCCGACGGCTATCCGCTTGCTACCGCCAACGTGGGCGCCGCGGACGGAGCGGTGTCGTTCGTGGAGCTCCAGCTGGAGGCGCCGGCCACGCTCAGCGGCGTCGTACGCACCGCGGCCGGCGCTCTGCTACCCGGAGTGAGTCTGAGAACGATCGTGTGTGACGGGGCCGACGGAGACGAGGTCCCGTTCGCGCAGCCGCAGACGACCAGCGATGGTGCAGGCCGCTTCCGCCTGGAGCTCCTGCCACGGAAGTGCGTGTTGCGCCTCGACCCGCCGCGCGGCGGCGGGGGCGGTCCGACGGTCGTGGCGCTCGAGCTCGCGCCAGGCGAGACGCAGCGCGACCTGGTGCTCGCCGCCGATGACGCGCTGCGCGGACGCGTGGTGATGCCGGCAGGGACGGCATTCGACGACTGGTACGTGCAGGCCTGGGAGCAGCAGGGCAGCGGCCGCATCCGGCGCGCCCAGGTCGGAGCGGACGGCAGCTTCGAGGTCCGCGATTGTGCGCTGCCGCCCTACCGCCTCGAGCTGTACGCGGCCGAGGATCGTCCCCTGTTGCGGCGCGACGACGTCGGTCCGGGCGCAGAGCTCTTGCTCGTCCCCGGCGCGCTCGGTTCGATCCAGGGCGAGTTCGTGGACGAGGCCGGACTCTTGCCCGCCGGTGTGGACCCAGAGATCCACGTCGAGTGTCGAGAGTTCGTCACGCACGATCCCAGCTGGGACGCGAACGGGCGCTTCGCCTTCGAGCAGCTGCGCGCGGGGCGCTATCGCTTCACGATCGAACACGAGCAGCGCGTGCTGTTCGCCTCCAGCGTCGAGCTCGCCCCGGGGGCGCTGGTGGACCTCGGCCGGATCGCGAGTGCGCCGCTCGGCTCGCTCGCGCTCACGCTGAAGCCGAATCCGAGCGCCGCGGTGGAAGGGAGCGTGTTGGACGCAGGGTTTGGCGTGGTGGCCGAGCTGGAGCTCGTCGCTGGACGCCTGGGAGTCCCCGTGCTCCCTCCCGGCGACTGGTTCCTGGACCTGGAAGCCAGCGGGGTCGGCCGGGTCTGCGCACCTTTCTCGGTCCGCCCCGGCGAGCGCACCGAGCTGCAGCTCGACCTCGTGCCGGGCGTGGATCGTTCGCTCGCCCTGCGCCTCGGCGAGCGCGAGTGGGATACGCTGCGCGTCGAGCTGCGCGACTCGCGCGGCGCGCTGGTGCTCGCGCGCAGGATCCGGCGCGCCTATTGGCCGGGGGCCGGCGACGGGCCGAGCCTCCTGGTCCGGCTCGCCGTGGGCACGTTCACGCTCGAGGCCACGACCGACACGGGCCTGGCGCTGCGCACGAGCTTCGACGTGCCGGCGCTCGTGCCGCAAGACGCGCCGCTCGCCTTCGAGTTGCGCTGAGCGCGGCGCGCGGGTCCACTGGAGCGAGCGCGGCCGCGCTCTCGCCATGCCCACCCGCACGCCCCCCAAGACCGACTCCCTCGACGCGATCCCCACGGGCCCGCAGCGCGCCGCGCGCGGGCGGACGATGAGCTGCAAGACGTGGGCGGCCGAGGCCGCGCTGCGCCTGTTGATGAACAACCTCGACCCCGAGGTGGCCGAGGATCCGGCGAACCTGATCGTCTACGGCGGCAGCGGCAAGGCGGCGCGCGACTGGGATTCGTTCCGCGCGATCGTGAGCACGCTGCGCAGGCTCGACAAGGACCAGACGCTGCTGGTGCAGAGCGGCAAGCCGGTCGGCGTGTTCCGCACCACCGAGCAGGCGCCGCGCGTGTTGATCGCCAATTCGAACCTGGTCGGGCGCTGGGCGAACTGGGAGCACTTCCGGCACCTCGAGGCCGAGGGCAAGATGATGTTCGGCCAGATGACGGCCGGCTCGTGGATCTACATCGGCACGCAGGGGATCCTGCAGGGCACCTACGAGACCTTCGCGGCGGCGGCGCAGAAGCACTTCGGCGGCTCGCTGAAGAAGAGGCTGGTCGTCAGCGGCGGCCTGGGCGGCATGGGCGGCGCGCAGCCGCTCGCGGCCACGATGAACGAGGGCACGTTCCTGGGCGCCGACGTCGATCGCGCGCGCATCGAGAAGCGCCTGAAGACGCGCTATTGCGACGTGCTCATCGAGGACCTCGACCAGGCCATCGACCAGGCGCTCGCCTGGAAGCGGAGCGGCACGGCGAGGTCGATCGGCGTGGTCGCGAACGCGGTGGACCTGCTGAAGCGCCTGATCGCGCGCCAGGTCACGCCCGACATCCTCACCGACCAGACCAGCGCGCACGATCCGCTGGGCGGCTACGTGCCGGACGGCATGCGCTACGCCGACGCGCTCGCGCTGCGCACGCGCGACGCGAAGAAGTACGAGCAGGAGTCCTTGCGCACCATGAAGGACCACGTGCGCGCGATGCTCGAGCTGCAACGCCGCGGCGCGGACACCTTCGACTACGGCAACAACCTGCGCGGTCACGCGCACCAGGCCGGGCTCGCGCGCGAAGAAGCCTTCGGCTTCGAGGGCTTCGTGCCCAAGTACGTGCGCCCGCTCTTCTGCGAGGGCAAGGGGCCGTTCCGCTGGGTCGCGCTCTCGGGCGAGGCGCAGGACATCGCGGTCACGGATCGCATCGTGGCCGAGCTGTTCCCGAAGGACGCGGCGCTCTTGCGCTGGCTGAAGCTCGCAGCCGAGCGCATCGCCTTCCAGGGCTTGCCCGCGCGCATCTGCTGGCTCGGCTACGGCGAGCGCGCGAAGGCCGGCCTCGCCTTCAACCAGGCCGTCGCGGACGGCCGCCTCTGCGCGCCGATCGCGATCGGGCGCGACCACCTCGACTGCGGCTCGGTCGCCTCGCCGAATCGCGAGACCGAGGGCATGCTCGACGGCACGGACGCGGTCGCCGACTGGCCGCTCCTTAACTGCATGCTCAACGTGGCCAGCGGCGCCTCGTGGGTCTCGTTCCACCACGGCGGCGGCGTGGGCATGGGCTACAGCCTGCACGCTGGGCAGGTCGTCGTCGCCGACGGCACGCCGCAGGCGGCGCAGGCGCTCGAGCGCGTGCTCACCAACGATCCGGGAACCGGCGTCATGCGCCACGCGGACGCGGGCTACGAGGACGCGTTGCGCTGTGCGCGCGAGCGCGGCCTCGACCTGCCCTTCGTGGCGCGGCCTTGAGGACGGCGGCCCAGCGCGCGCTTCGGCGTCGCCTGCGCCGCGACGCTGGTTGCGCTGCTCCGGGCGGAGCTCGGGTTCCGTCTGAACCGCGCGCGCTTCGGCGTGTCGAGTTTCGCAGCTGTGGTCCCTAGCGCGCCTGGGTCTGCGACGGACGCAGCCGCTGCCGCCGAAACCGCCTACTACGGCTGGGTCTTCGATCCCCAGCACCCCGAGACGAACGCGAGCGGCTTCATGGGCCCGGAGGTCGCGCGCGCGCGGACGCCCGGCGTGCGGCGCAGCGCTCGTCTCGGCGGCTGGACCACGGCCGGCAACCTGTACGAGGGCTACGCCAACTCGTACGCCGGCAACCTGGCCGCGGTGCCAGGCGAGCGCCTGGGCGAGCCGGTCGAGGTGCTGAACTTCGGCGTGGCCGGCTGGACCACGGCCGAGTCGCTGGTGAGCTGGAGGCTGAACGTCCAGGACTACCACCCGGGCCTGGTGCTGATCCACCACGCGATCAACGACGTCTACCCGCGCCTCGCCTCCGGCTTCCGCAGCGACTACACGCGCTACACCCATCCCTGGAGGGCGACGCCCTTTCCGGCCTGGCGCGCATTCCTGACGCGCTGGAGCGACCTGTTCGCCGCGGCCCAGCTGGGCGGCCGCGACTTCGATCTCGCCGAGCACCTCTCGGTGCCCAGCACCCAGCTCCCGGTCGAGCTCGCGCCCGAGACCAGCGTGGCCTTCCAGCGCAACCAGAAGGGCCTGCCGCGCAACGTGCGCTGGAGCGGGGCGACGCCGGTGTTGATGAGCATGCCCTGGCGCGAGCCGGTGCGCGACGACGCGCTCGAACACGCGCGCTGGCGGGCATGCAGGAGCACACCGAGAGCGCGCGCGCCCTCGCGCGCGACGAGGGCTGCGCGCTCTACGACTTCGCCCGCACCGCGGACGCCGCGGTGCGCGGCGGCTTCATCGCTCTGGTGCACCTCTCTCCGCCAGGGAACCGGCGCAAGGCCGAGCTCCTGGCAGAGCTCCTGATCGAGCAGGCTCGCGCCGCGCGCGGAATGCCAGACCTGACGCGCTGAAGCACGCGGCTGCACGCTGAGCACCCTCATTTCGCGCCCGGGCACTGCGTCTGCAACACGCAGTCGTCGCAGCGCGGCGCGCTCGACTTGCACAGCTCCTGGCCGTGGCGCTGCAGCAGGAGATGCGCGCGCTGCAACCACGCAGTTCCGCGCGTCTGCAGCGGCGCCAGGGCCGTGCGTAGCGCGCGATAGCTTGCGGAGTAGCTCTTCTGCTCGGCAGCGTAGCCCAGGCGCAGCAGCGCGCGCAGCCCGTTCGACTCGAGCGCGAACAGCGCCTGCGTGCCCGTGAAGAGCAGGATCTTCTCCGCGCCCGGCTCGCCGATGCCGGGAAACCGCTTCAGCGCCGCGCGGGCCTTCGGCAGCGGGCGCGCGAGCACGGCCTCGAGCTCGCCGTCGAATGCCTCCGCGACCGTCGTGGCGATCTCGAGCCACTTCTCGACGCGCGCCTCGGGATGCATGCCGCCGGCGGCCGCGAGCTCGCCCAGCTCCTCGCGCCGCGCGCGCAGGAGCCCGGCGCCCGTGCGCCCGGCGCGCTTCTTCAACGCGCGAAAGCACGCCGTGCGTTGCGCGAGCGGCACGAGGTAGGCCGCGTTCTCCCACAGGATCCACTCCAGCGCGCCGCGCGGCGGCGGAGCCTCGGGTGCGCCGTACAGGGCCTCCATACTGTCGAGCTGCCGCGGCAGGGACGAGCACGGAGTGGGGGACATGGTCGCTCGCGCACGCGCGGCGCGGGCCGCCATACCAGCGCGTTTCGACCCGGAGTCAAGGGACTCCTGAGCGCCTCGCACTTGCCGTGAACGTCAGGGCGCGACCTCCGCGTCCAGGGCCCGGCGCTCGCGGTCGAGCAGCAGCCACCGGAGCGGCTCGTGGCCCAGGTTGGTGGCCGCGTGCCTCGCCCGGGGCTCGAATACGAGGCACTTCATGTTGGTCCAGCGCACGCTCTTCATCTCCCGAAGCGCAGGACCGACTCGGGGTTCACGCGCCGCGCCAGCTGGCCGCGACGCTGTCGTCGATCGGCGTGGCAGCAATCCGGCAGAACCGCCACGCTCAGACGGCCGCGGCGCGCAGGGCCAGGAAGCGGCGGTGAAAGTGCGTCTCGGCCGTCAGCTCGGGGTGGAAGGTGGTGGCCAGCAGGCCGGGGGTCTCGAGCGCCACCGGCTCGCCGTCGAGGCGCGCCAGTACGTGCAGCGCGGGGTCCACGCGCACGAAGCGCGGCGCGCGGATGAAGACGCCCGTGAGGCCGGCGCTCGGGCCCGGCTCGTCGGCGAGCTCCAGCACGCGCGTGAACGAGTCCACCTGGCGCCCGTAGGCGTTGCGCTCGACCTCGGCCTCGAGCAGGCCGAGCGTGGGCGGCTTGCCGCCGCAGCCGCGCGAGAGCAGGATCGCTCCGGCGCAGGTGCCGAAGAGCGCGAGCTCGCCCGCGCGGTGGCGTTCGCGCAAGGGCTCCCACAACTCGAACAAGGTGAGCAGGTGGTGCAGCGTGGTCGACTCGCCGCCTGGCAGCACGAGGTGCGTGAGCCCGTCGAGCTCGCGCGGCGCGCGCACCTCGCGCGCCTCGACGCCCAGACGCGCGCAGGCGTTCACGTGCGCCGCGCTCGCACCTTGCAGCGCGAGCACACCCACGCGGACAGCGGCGACTCGGCTCATTCGCCGCGCGTCTGCAGGAGCTGGTGCGCGCCGAGCTCGCTGCGCGCGATGCCGCTCATCGCGGCGCCGCTCTCGCGCTGGGCGGCGCTGACGATCCCGTCTTCACGAAAGCGCGCGGTGGCCTTGACGATCGCGGCCGCGGTCTTGGCGGGCGCGTCGGACTTGAACACGCCCGAGCCCACGAACACGGCTTCGGCGCCGAGCTGCATGCACAGCGCGGCGTCGGCCGGCGTGGCGATGCCGCCGGCAGCGAAGTTCGGCACCGGCAGGCGTCCGAGCTCGTGAACCGCGCACACCAGCGGATAGGGCGCGCGCAAGAGCTTCGCCAGCGTGGGCAGCTCTTCGCGCGGTGCCAGGCGCACGCGGCCGATCTGGCGTGCGAGCTGGCGCAGGTGGCGCACGGCCTCGGACACGTCGCCGGTGCCGGCCTCGCCCTTGGTGCGGATCAGCGCCGCGCCCTCGGCGATGCGCCGCAGGGCCTCGGAGAGCGAGCGCGCCCCGCATACGAAGGGCACGCGGAAGTCGTGCTTGAGCACGTGGTGTTCGGGGTCGGCGGGCGTCAAGACCTCGCTCTCGTCCACGAAGTCGACCTCGAGTTCGGCCAGGATGCGCGCCTCGGCCAGGTGCCCGATGCGGCACTTGGCCATGACCGGGATCGTCACGACCTCCTGGATCTCGAGGATCCTCTCGACCGCGGCCATGCGCGCCACGCCGCCCTCCTTGCGGATGTCGGCGGGCACGCGCTCGAGCGCCATGACCGCGACGGCGCCGGCGTCCTCGGCCAGGCGCGCCTCGTCGCGCGTGGTCACGTCGAGGATCACGCCGCCGCACAGCAGGCGCGCCAGGCCCACCTTGAGCGCGAACACGTCGTCGGCGGAAGAGCAAGGACGAGCCAAGGGCGTGAGCAGGTCGGGAGTCATGTCAGTGGGGCAGGCGGGACAACGGAGAGCGGACTGGCTTCGCGCTCGAGCTCGGCGCCGAGGCGCAGGACTTCCTCGATGAGGCGCACGAGATCGGTCGAGCGCGTGCGATGGTTGGTGAGCGCGCAGCGCAGCGCGAAGCGACCGTGCAGCACGGTCTGCGAGGGCACGGCCACGCCGCCGAGCTGCAGGCGCACGAGCAGCTCGCGGTTGAGCGCGTCGAGTTCGTGCGCGCCGGTGCCGCGGTAGCGGAAGCACACCACGTTGAGCGGCGCGGGCGCGAGCAGCTCGAGGCGCGGCTCGCGCTCGACGAGTGCCACCAGCTCGCGCGCCTGCTCCAGGTTGGCACGGATCGCGCGCTCGAAGGGTTCCAGGCCGTGCACTTGCAGCGCGAACCAGGCCTTGAGCGCGCGGAAGCGGCGCGTGAGCTCGATGCCGCGGTCCTTGAAGGCGCCGTCGCTCAGCGCCGACAGGCCGCCCGCGAGGTGCGCCAGGTACGGCGCGGGCGTGGCGAAGGCGCGCTCGAGGCCCTGCTTGCCGCGCACCAGCACGCAGCCGATGTCGCTCGGCAGATAGAGCCACTTGTGCAGGTCGAAGGCCAAGGAGTCGGCTTGCTCGAGACCGGCGAGCTGGCCGCGGCGCTCTGGCGCCAGCCAGGCCAGCGCGCCGAAGGCTCCATCGACGTGCAGCCACAAACCCTGCTCCCGCGCGCGCGTGACGAGCGCGGGCAGCGGATCGATCGCGCCGGTGTTGACCGTGCCCGCGTTGGCCACCAGTGCGAAGGGCGTGCAGCCGGCGGCGCGATCCGCGCGCAGCGCCTCGTCCAGCGCGTCGAGGCGTAGACGGTAGTGTTCGTCGACCGGCAGGCGCCGGAAGCTCGTCAGGCCCAGCCCCAGCAGCTCGACGGCCTTGTGCACCGAGCTGTGCGTCTCGACCGAGCCGTACAGGGTGAGCCGCGGTCCGCCGTGCAGTCCGCGCTCGCGCAGCGCAGGCGCGTGCGCATGGCGCGCGGCGGCGAGGGCCAGCAGGTTCGCCATCGAGCCACCGCTCGTCAGCAGGCCGTCGCCATCGGCCGGGAAGCAGAACAGCTCGCGCAGCCAGCCGAGCACCTGTTCCTCGACGTACACGGCCGACTGATCAAAGGCGCCGACGTTCGAGTTCATCGTCGCCGCCAGGAAGTCGGCCAGCACGCCCGTGGGCAGGCCCGAGCCGTTGACCCAGCCGAAGAAGCGCGGGTGGACGTTGCCGTAGCGGTAGGGCAGCACGTCGCGCTTGAAGGCCTCGTAGGTGGCCTCGAGCCCCGCGCCGACGCGCGCCAGCGGGGCGCGCAGGCGCGCACGCACGTCCGGCGGCGCGGGCTGCCAGACGGGCTCGGCGTCGAGGCGCGCGAGCTGGTCGCAGAAGTCGTCGGCCGCACGATGGAGGAGCGCGCGCAGCTCGCCCGCCGGCAGGGCGAAGGCGCCCTCGCCGGGCGGCGGAGGCGACGGCGGATTGTCCGGATCGATCGGCGACATGTATGCGTCCAATCTGCCTCGAAATGAGGCATCGGGTCGGGGGTTGACGGATGATTGATAGCTGAGGTATGACAATGCCGTCAAGGAGGTCCATTGTGAGTCAGACAATGTGGAAGCCGCACAAGCTCTCGCCGCGCGGTCCGGTCTACCTGGCGATCGCCGATTCGCTGGCGAGCGATCTCGAAGCCGAGCGCATCCAGCCCGGCGAGCGCCTGCCCACGCACCGCGCCCTCGCGCGCGTGCTGGGCGTGAATGTGGTCACGATCACGCGCGCCTACGCCGAGGCCGCGCGCCGCGGCCTGGTCGAGGGCCATGTCGGACGCGGGACCTTCGTGCGCTCGCTGGCCGAGAAGCCGCGCGTGCGTGCCCGCCGCGGCGAAGGCACGGGCGCGATCGACCTGTCGCAGAACCAGCTCGCGCTCGACCCCGCCAGCTTCGACGGGGCCGCGCTGGCGAAGTCGGTCGCCGCGCGTCTGGGCGACGCGCTGCAGGCCGGGTACCAGCCGGGTGGGCAGAGCGAGCACCGCGCCGCGGGCGCGCAGTGGATGGCGCGCGCCGGTCTGAAGGTCGATGCCGAGCGCGTGATCGTTACCACCGGCGGCCAGCAGGCGCTGGCGGCGGTGTTCGCGACCTTCGCCAAGGCCGGCGACACGGTGGCGGTCGAGGAGCTGACCTACGCCGGCGTGAAGTCGTTGGCGGCGTTGTTCCGCCTGCGCCTGCACCCGGTGGCGATCGACGAGCACGGGCTCGTGCCCGAGTCGCTGGAGGAGGCCTGTCGCCGCAGCAACCCGAAGCTCCTGTACTGCATGCCGAACCTGCACAATCCCACCGGAGTGGTGCTCGCGGCCGAGCGCCGGAAGCGCGTGGCCGAGCTGGCCGAGCGCTACGACCTGCTCGTGCTCGAGGACGACGCCAGCGGCTTCCTGCTCGAGGCCCCGCCGCCGCCGATCGCCGCGCACTGCCCGGAGCGCGGCCTGTTCGTGACCAGCCTGTCGAAGAGTTTCTCGCCCGGCCTGCGCGTCGGCTACCTGGCCGCGCCCGCCAAGGAGCTCGAGAAGTTGGCCCAGACCCACGCCGCCCTGATCTGGATGACGCCCGCGCTCACCGCCGGCATCGCCAGTCGGGTGATCCAGTCCGGCGAGCTCGCGCGCGTGGTGGAGAAGAAGCGCGCCGAGGTGCGCAAGCGCCGTGCGCTGTTCCAGAAGATCCTCGGCCACCTGGCCACGCCCTCGCACCCCGACGCGCCGTGCGTGTGGGTGACGCTGCCCGAGCCCTGGCGCGGCGAGGAGTTCGTGGCCGCGGCCGAGCGCGCGGGCGTGCTGGTCAGCGCCGCCGAGACCTTCGTCGTCTCGCGCGCGCACACGCCCCACGCCGCGCGCCTGTGCCTGGGCACGCCCAGCTCGCGGGCCGAGGTCGAGACCGCGCTCGGCCGCCTCGCCCGCCTGCTCGAGGGCGTGCCGACGCCGTGCCGGGCGCTGGTGTAGGGCGCAGGTTCGCGGCGCACCCTGGATCCCAAGCGCATCGTGCGGCCATGATCGCGCACGCATGACGCTCGATCTAGCCGCCTCGCTCGCCCGCATCGCCCTCGCCGCGCGCGAGATCCGGCCCTATCTGCGGCACACGCCGACGGTCTACTCCTACACCTTCTCCGAGAGCGCCGGCTGCGCGGTGCACCTCAAGCTCGAGAACCTGCAGCGCACGGGTTCCTTCAAGCTGCGCGGCGCGCTGTGGCGCATCCTGGCGCTCTCGCCGGCGGAGCGCGCGCGCGGTCTGGTGGCGGCTTCGGCCGGCAACCACGCGCAGGGCGTGGCGCTCGCCGCGCGCCTCTTGGGCTGCACGGCGACGATCGTGATGCCCGAGGCGACCGCGCTCAACAAGATCCGCCGCACCGAGGGCTATGGCGCCGAGGTCCTGCTGCACGGCGCGAACTGGGACGCCTCGCAGGCCAAGGCCGAGGAGCTGCAGCGCGCGCGCGGCGCGACGCTGATCCATCCCTTCGACGACGAGCTGGTGATCGAGGGCCAGGGCACGGTCGGGCTCGAGCTGCTGGCCGATCTGCCGGAGGTCGAGACCGTCGTCGTGCCGATCGGTGGCGGCGGGCTCGCGGCCGGCGTCGCGCTGGCGCTCAAGGCCACGCGCCCCGCGGTGCGTCTGATCGGCGTGCAGGCCGAGGGCGCCGCGGCCATGGCCGAGTCCTTCGCGCGGAAGGAGCGCGTCGTGCACGCGCGGCCCACGACCCTGGCCGAGGGCATCCGCGTCGGCGCGCCGGGCAAGCGCACCTTCGAGCTCGTGCGCGCGCTGCTGGACGAGGTCGTGACCGTCAGCGACGAGGAGATCACCGACGCCGTGGTGGCGACGCTGGAGAAGAGCAAGGTCGTGGCCGAGACCGCCGGCGTGGTCGGCATGGCCGCGCTGGCGGCCAAGAAGTTCGCCGTGCGCCCCGACGAGGTCGTGTGCGCGATCGTCTCGGGCGGCAACATCGACCTGAACCAGCTCGCGCGCCTGATCGAGAGCGGCCTGGCGGCCCAGGGCGCGACGCACCTCGTCGCGGTGCGCGTGCCCGACGTGCCGGGCCAGCTCTACGCGGTGCTCGGCATCCTGGCCGAGACGCGCTGCAACATCCTCGACGTGCAGCACTACCGCGCCGGCTGGCAGGTGCCGGTGGGCTTCGTCGACGTCGAGGTGCTGATCGAGACGCGCCACCCGGGGCAGGGCGCGGAGGTCGAGGCCGTGCTGGCGGGGCGCGGGTTTCGCGTCGTGAGCGGCTAGAGCGGCTTCACTGCCAGCGTGAAGAAGCGCTCCGGGCCGAGCGGCACGCCGCGGAACTCGATCGTGTCGAGGTCCGGGTCGTAGACGCCGCCGCCGAGCACGCGGGCGTCGAAGAAGGCGCCGTCGTCGTCGAACAGCAGCGCGAAGTCGGCGGCCTGTTCGCTCAGGAAGAGGCCGCCCACGCGGAAGCGCAGGTCCACCGTGCCCACGCCGTCGAGCGCGCCGCCGTCGGTGATGGAGTAGGCCCAGGTGCGCTCCAGGCGGCGCGGGAAGGGCGGCGGCACGTCCTCGATCAGCGCGAAGTCGCGCGGCGCGTCCGTGCCCCACAGCAGGAAGTCGCCGGCCGACAGCGCGCTCGGCTGCGAGATGCGCAGGATCCCCGCACCCTCGGCGGCGTCGAGGCGGTTGCCGTCCGCGTCGAGTCCGATGCCCGCCACGTCGCCGCCATGGCTGGCGCGGAAGGCGTACAGCTCGGTGTTCGGGTCACTGCCGTGGCGCGCGGCGAGGTACTCCTCGATCAGCGTGCGCTCGAGCGTGTTGAGCACATGGTCGAAGGCCGCGACCTCGAACAGGTCGCCGGTCCAGTAGCCGTCCACGCCCGTCGAGCTGCCCACATACAGGTTGGTGGGGCAGATGAGCGAGGCCGTGCCGGCCACGACCGTGCTGCGCTGCGCGCCATCCACGAACAGGCGCAGGCGCCCCGAGGAGAACACGCGCGAGGCGACGATCGTGTGCGGCAGACCGTTGGCGAAGGTGCTGCCGGTCGAGGTGGTGAAGTCCTGCACCACGAACAGCGGCTTGCCGCCGTTGATGCCCAGGTGATAGTCCGCGCCGCAAGGCGCCGGCGTCTCGCCGCCGAGGATCGCGGGCGACAGGTACCAGGCGCCATTGGAGACGGTCGAGGTCGTGGCGAAGGCGACCACGAGCGTGAAGTTGTCCTCGACCGGGCGCGGCAGGGTGAGGTGCGTGGCGCCGTCGAAGCGCACGGCCGGACCGCCCAGCAGCCCGGCGCCCGGGACCAGGTCGGGACGGCGCGTGGGCTCGATCGCGCGCGCGTCGCTACGGTGGCCGGTGAGGTCGCGCCAGGCCGTGACCTCGTTGCCCAGGGTCTCGACGCGCTCGTCCGCGCGCAGCCAGACGCGCACGTCACCGAGGCCCTCGGCCACGCCCACACCGCCCGGCCCGCCCGCGCCGCGCGGGAAGGCCGGCACCGGCACCGCGTGCGCGAGGCGCTGCGGCAGGCCGAGCGCCGTCTCGGGCGGGAACGCGAAGCGCGCGACGGGCGTGACCTCGAACGACAGCGTCGTACCCAGGTCCGCGGCCGCGACCACGTGCTCGCGGCCGACTTCGCCCGGGAGCGCCACGCCGTCGCGCAGCCAGCGGAAGGTGGTCAGGCCCTCGGGATCGAGTTCGGCGTCGACATAGCGATAGCTGCCCGTCAGCGTGCGGCCCTCGAAGTCGATGCCCGCGATGGACAGGCCGGCGGCCAGCGGACGCGTGCCAGGCGCGATCTCGTCGAGCGGGTCGAACGGATCGGAGCCCTTGAAGACCTCGTAGAAGTC
>SIAI01000063.1 GCA_009691855.1 Planctomycetota bacterium
TTGCCCGCCGCAGGCGGGCCTGGTCAGGAAAGAACAGGCTGCCCAGGTCCGCTGAGCTTCTATTCGTCGGCCGCCTGCACGGCGAGCAAGACTCCTGGAGTGGCGGAAAGCGCAGCGCGGAGACGCAGAGAGCGCGGAGACGCGCGGAGAAGTATTGAGCATGGGCCTCCGCGGTGCAGCCTGCTGGAATCCGACGCTCCGCAGGTCTTCCGCCCCGCTCCCCGTTCTTCCTCCGTGGCGCTCTGCGCGTCTCCGCGCTGCGTTTGGGTTGCGGGCGGCGCACGCGCTGAACGACTTGGTCTTGGGAAGCCAAGAGGGCGCCTCCGCGGCTGCATGGAGGCGGTGCCTTTTCCCAAGAAGACCCCATGGGCCGTTGGAAAGCCGTGTACGCGAGCTGGGAGCTCGATCTGCGCATCGCGCGGCTCCGGCGCGAGGAGACGGCGGCCCTGGCCCAGGCCGGCAGGAAGTTCCGCACGGCCTCGCTGGAGCCCGGCCCGGCGCCTTCGGAGCCGGTGGCCAAGGCCCTGGCGAGCGTGGCCGCGCTGGAGGAGCACAGCCGCGCCCTGGCCGAGCGCCTCGCTTCCTCGCTGGAGGCCGACCGCAGCGACTACCGCGCGACGGGCTCGCAGATCGGCCGCTGGCTGATAGTCGTGCGCGGAATCCTCGATCGTCTGGTGCTGCGCGACGAGACCTCGATCGCGAAGCGCCGCCTGCCCGGGCGCCAGTCCGAGCTCGGCGTGCGGGTCGTCGCCGATGCCGAAGCGCTCGCCCGGCTGCCCGCCGAGGATCGGTCGCGCTGGCTGGAGACGCGCACCGCGCTGGACAAGGCCGTGGCCGGGCGCGCGGCGCTGCTCGCACCGTACGGCGGCGAGACCCTCCCCGCCTGGCTGCGCGGTGCATTGGGCGAGCTCCGCACCTTCGGCGCGTTCCTGAAGGACGAGCTGACCAAGAAGATCTACCTACGCTTGCCCGCGCTCGCGGCCATGGCCGCGGCCTGGTGGGTCACGGAGCGCTTCGCCAGCTCGCGCTTCGAGGCCAGCCTCAACCACTACACCGGCTTGGGCCGCATGGGCCTGCCGGAGGGCGCCCTCGGCCTGCTCTCCTTCTGGCTGCCGCTGATCGTCGCGGCGCTGGTCGCGTACGCCCTGGCTACGGTGACGAAGCGCGTGCGGCGCCGCTACCTGGGCGAGTCCGCGCCCGCGAATTAGTCGAGCGCAGATCGGCTACGCATTGTCTGTGGGACCGTCATGGAACAACGGGCGAGCGCCAGCCCGCACGTGGATCCGCGACGCAGGCTCTCAGCGTCGCGCCTTCGGCCGGAAGCTGCGCGAGAAGAGCTCGAACTCCGCGCCGCGCGACGAGGACACGCCGCCGGCCGCGCCCGGGTCCAGCACGAACCACTGCGCGAAGATCTCGAGCCCGGCCAGCGCGGGATCGTTCGGCAGATCGGCATGGTAGGTCACGCTGCCCGCGCCCGCGCCGGCACCGGAGGTCACGAAGGCCAGGGCCTGACTGGGCGCGGCTTCGACGTAGATCGGGATGCCCTGGAAGCTCGTGCCGCTAGGCGTCGCGTTCGGCCCGATGGACAGGAACGCGGAGGTGCCTCCGAGCGCCTCACCCAGGCCGATGCGGAAGCTGCGCGAGCCGAGCACGGGCGGCGAATCGGCCAGCATCGCCGGTACGTGCGCGAGCGAGCCGAGCGTACCGGCGCCGAACAGCCGCGCGTCCGTGCCGGAGACTTCGCTGCGCAGCGTGGGTCGCTCGAAGGGTCCGCTGCGCGCGGCGGCGCGCGGATCGGTCAGCGCGTTCTGCAGGAAGTCGATCAGCGCCACGCGCTCGAACGCGTTCCGGAAACCGATGAAGCCGATCCCCTCGTAGTGCGCGAGCACCTCGTCGAGGCTGGTGAACTGGCCGCTGCTCATGTAGCGCTTGCGCAGGCCGACGTTGCGCAGCGTGGGCGTCTTCACCGCGCGTCCGTGCTCGGGCAAGGAGATCGTGCGCCGCGCACCGTCGGTGAAGAGCTTGTCGTTCGGGGAGTGACAGATCACGCACGTGCCGCGCACACGGAAAACCTGGAAGCCGAACGCCTGACGCGGCGTCATCGTGCCGAGGTCGAAGGGCGCCTGGTCGGGGATCAGCGTGCGCTCGTAGCTCGCGATGGCCATCGCGACGCGCTCGCGCGTGATCGCGCCCGTACCGAAGGCCTTGCGGAACAGCGGCGCGTAGCTCGTGGTGCCGTCGAGGAACTGCTCCAGCGCCGGCGGCACGCGCAGCGCGAGATCCAGCGGCCGCACGCGCTCCAGCTTGGCCACGACCTCATCCCAGGTGCGCCCGACGTGGCCCATCTCGGCCGCGGAGAGCACCGGCTCGACCGCCTGGGTCTCGAGCGAGCCGTACTCGAGGATCACCACGTTGCCGGCGAGATCGCGGAAGGTCGGCAGGGCGCGCGTGTCCCAGAACTGCGTGTTGAAGAAGGCTGCGGCGAGCACGGTCGGCGAGTTGCGCGCGGTCGCCTGCACGCCGAAGCCGAAGGCCGGGTGCGCGGTGAAGTCCTGCTGCGCGTCCTGCAGACGCATGCCCGGCGAACCAAACTCGTCGTCGGGCGTGAGCATCCGCCCGTCCACCCCCGGCGAACGCCGCCCGGCGCGCGGGTCCCCGCCGCCCGCCTCGGGCTGGTGGCACGTCGCGCAAGCCATCGTGTCGTCGGAGGAGAGTTGCTCCTCGAAGAACAGCGCCTGGCCCAGGCGCACCTTCTCGGGCGTCAGCGGGTTCTCGACCGGAACCTGCACGTCCGGGAACGAGCCGATCACGTCCTGCGCCGCCGCCGAAGCGGCCAGAACGGTCGGTGCGAGCAGGAAAAAAAGGCGCCCTGTTAGGGAGAAAGACATGTCCGTGGGACGGGCCGTCCATGGTACCTCCTCGCGCGTCCGCCGTGGGCGACGGGCTCGTCACCCGCGCCCTATCTAGAATAAGTACTTCTCCAACGGAGCGCGCGCATGCACCTCGAGCAGATCTACCTCACCTGTTTGTCGCAGGCCTCCTACCTGATCGTCGACGAGCGCACGAAGACCGCCGCGGTGGTCGATCCGCGACGCGACGTCGGCATCTATCTGGAGAAGGCGCGTCAGCTCGGCGCCACGATCCGGCACGTGCTGCTGACGCACTTCCACGCCGACTTCCTGGCCGGACACCTCGAGCTGCGCGAGCGCACCGGCGCGACGATCCATCTCGGCGCGCGCGGCCAGGCGCAGTACCCGACGCTGCCGATGCGCGACGGCGGCGCGCTCGAGTTCGGCGACGTGCGCCTGGAGTTCCTGGAGACCCCCGGTCACACGCCCGAGTCGGTCTCGATCGTCGTCCTCGAGCGCGCCAAGGACGCGCACAAGCCCGTGGCCGTGCTCACCGGCGACACGCTGTTCATCGGCGACGTCGGCCGGCCGGACCTGCTGGTGTCCGCGGGGATGAAAGCCGAGGAGCTGGCGGGGATGCTCTACGATTCGTTGCACCACAAGCTGCTGAAGCTGCCCGACGAGACGCTCGTCTATCCCGGGCACGGCGCCGGCTCGGCCTGCGGCAAGAACCTGTCGAGCGACACGAGCTCGACGATCGGTAAGCAGAAGCAGCTCAACTACGCGCTGCAGCCGATGTCCAAGGCGGAGTTCGTGCGCATGGTGGCCGCCGAGCAGCCGCCGGCGCCGGCCTACTTCGCCTACGACGCCGGGTTGAACCGCGCCGAGCGGCCGACGCTCGAGTCCGTGCTGGTCTCGGCGCTGAAGCCGCTCGCGCTGGACGAGCTGCTGCGCGCGCTGCGCGACGGAGCGCTCTTGCTCGACACGCGTGACGCCGACTCCTTCGCGGTCGAGCACCTGAGGGGCGCGCTGAATTTCGGCCTCTCGGGGCGCTATGCCAGCTGGGTCGGGACCTTGCTCGATCCAGCGCGTGCGCTCGTGCTCGTCACCGCTCCGGGCAAGGAAGAGGAATCCGCCACGCGCCTCGGGCGCATCGGCTTCGATCGCATCCTGGGCTTCCTGCGCGGCGGCATGGCCAGCGCCGCAGCGCGCACGGAACTCGTGGTGCGCGGTGAGCGCATCTCGCGCGAAACCCTGGCCGCGCGCCTGGCCGAGGCGAACCCGCCGCTGGTCGTGGACGTGCGCACGAACGCGGAGTGGAACGCTGGCCACATCGAGGGCGCGCTGCACGTGGTGCTCGACGATCTCGCGCACGAACTCGCGCGCGTGCCGGCGGAGCGCGAGCTGGTAGTCGTGTGCAAGTCGGGTTACCGCTCGTCGATCGCCGCCAGCCTGCTGCGCGCCGGCGGCTGCCAGCGCGTGACCGACCTCACCGGCGGCATGGACGCCTGGAGCACTCTCGCGAGCGGCGCCGCGTCGTAGGCGTCAACGCACTCCGTCGAAGAACGCGAATGCGCCGGGGAGCGCCGCGCGGAGAACACGGGCAGCTCGCGCCAGGCCGCGGCCTCGCGGATCCCTCCCCCTCCGGCGCTCAACGCCGGCGTGCGGAAGGCGCTCGGCTCCGCGTTCACCGCGCCGCAAGCCTGCAGCGCTCCGAGCGAATGCCCGCCGAGGAACACGCGCGTGCGCTCGACCGGCAAGGTGTGTGCGTGCGCCTCGGCCAGGGCGGGCACGTTGATCGGTTCGGCGAGGTCGAGCCGCGGCGCGACGAGGATCCAGCTGCGCGTCGCGCACAGCGGCACGATCGCGCCGCCGGCGTGGCTCTCGAAGAACAAGCTCTCCGAGCCGCCGGCTCCGTGCAGCGCGAGCACCAGCGGCCGCGTTCGCTTCGGCATCGAGCAGGGCGCGCCTCGGCCACCAACACCAGCGCCTCCGTCCACGGCAACTCGCCGCCCAGCAGCTCGCCGCGTGCCGCGTTCATGGCGCGCGCCGCCTGGTCGAGCTGGCCCGCGAAGAACGCGCGCGTCGCCTCGTCCCGGCGCGGCAACAGCTCCGCGCGTCGCTCCGGCCGGAGCTACCCGTGGTCGAGCAGGGCATGACCGCGCTCTCCGGCGCGCTGCGGTTCGCGGATGGCAACCGCTACGAGGACTTCGATTCGAGCATCGACACGGTCGCGGCGTACGGCCTCGTCGGTTTGATCGCCGGCCAGCTCGCGCTCAAAGGCTGGGCTGTTCAAGGGCCTGCTGGCGCTCCTGCTCGCAGGCAAGAAGCTCGTGCTCGTCGGCTGCGCGGCGATCGGCGCCTTCTTCGTCAAGCGCTTCAAGAACAAGAAGGCGGAGCAGCCGACGGTCTGAGCCGAACTCAAGCCGCGCCGCATGCACGGCGGCGCGGCGGCACCTGTCCCGAGCTCACTCCGCAGGCGCGGGCTGCAGCGCGTTGCCCAGGCTCGTCAGATCCGCGAACACGCAGGCCGGATCGACGTCCTCGGGCACGGGTTCCTTGCGCCGGTTGATCCAGGCGACCTGGTAGCCGAGCGCGCGCGCCGGGCGGATGTCGTGATACAGGCTGCCGGCGACGTGCAGGATGCTCGCGGCCGGCTGGTGCAGACGCTTGAGCGCGGCTTCGAAGTGCTTCGGCGCGGGCTTGTAGCTGTGCAGGTCCTCGGCCGTGATCAGCGCGACGAAGGGCGCCCCGATGCGCTTCGCGGACACCTGCAGGACCTTGGTCTCGACGTTGGAGAGCAGGGCCAGCGTGTAGTTCACGGCCAGGCGTCGCAGCGCGGCGCCGCTGTCGGCGAAGGACGGCCAGTGCGGCATCGAGTTGACGAAGGCCAGCACCTCGCCGTAGGGCAACGTCCGCCCCTGGGCGGTGGCCGCGGCCTTCAGGCTGTCGCCGAGGATGCCGCTGTAGATGCGATAGGTGCCGGCGATGAGCTCCTGCTCGGCCTTCTCGCGCTCCACCAGCAGGCGCTCGAAGTCGCAGCCCCTCAGGCCCGGGATCTGCCGCACCGCGGCGCGAATGCCCGCGTCCCAGTCGATCAACGTGCCGTAGCAGTCGAACGTCAGCGCTCGGATCGTCTTCCCTTCCATAACCATGGCGGGCACAGGATAGCGCCGAGCGGGCCCCGAACCGTCAAACCTTCGGCCGGGACGGGCGGCGCGCTCGCAGAGGTGCGCTCGGAAGGCCCCGGGACAGTGCCTCGAACGGCGGCGTTTGCTAGAACCCGCGCGGTGGCGGCCACCTTCCAGAACGTCAACGTCTTCTTCCGCACGGTCGTGCTGCTGGCGCTGGTGCTGCTCGCCGGCTGGTGGACGCTGATGCTGCGCAGCAAGCTCGACGCGAGCGAGCACCTGCTCGCCCAGCGCTCGGCCGAGCTCGAGAGCGCGCGTGCCGATGTCGAGAAGCGCCAGCAGGAGATCCAGCGCCTCGGCGACGAGCTCCAGCTGCGCGACAAGGAGATCCAGCGCCTCCGGGCGGTCGTGGCCGAGAAGGAGAAAGAGATCGAGGCGCTCACGCTCGCCAACCGCCTGCTGAAGGTCTCGCACCGCGTGGCGCGCCTCGAGGTCCTGGCCCAGGGCGAGAAGGACGGGCGTTCGTTCACCACCGTGCGCTTCACCGAGCTCGGCGCCGACGGCGCGCCGCTGGCCGCGGGCAAGGAGTTCACCGTCGCCGGCAAGTCGATCTACGTCGAGAGCCTCGTGATCCAGTTCGACGACCGCTACGTCGAGCAGGGCGACGCGCTGCGCGGCACCTCGCTGTGCCTCTTCCGCCGCCTGTTCGGCGAGAACCAGCCGCCGAGCGAAGGCGTCCCGCTCGATCCGGCCGGCCAGCAACCGCTGGTCTACGGCGGCGACACGACTCCCGATCCGCTGCACCACGCGTTGTGGGAACGCTTCTGGGACTACGCCAACGATCCAGCGCTGGCCAAGGAGCTCGGCGTGCGCGCGCTGCAGGGCGAGGCTCCGTTCATCGAGGGGCGCGTGGGGAAGAGCTATCGACTCGAACTGCGCGCCGCGGGCGGGCTCGTGATCGAGGCGGAGTGACCATGGAGCGCCCACTCCCCGTCTTCGGCACCAAGCTCCCCGGCTCGAGCTATCGGCCGCGCCCTGGCGCCTACGCCGTGGTCTTCGACGCGCAGGGGCGCGTGGCGCTCGTGCACGAGGAGGGCGACTGGTATCTGCCGGGCGGCGGGATCGAGGCGGGCGAGACGTCCATCGAAGCGCTGGTCCGCGAGGTGTTCGAGGAGTGCGCCTGCGGAGTGCAGGTCGGCGAGCCGTTCGCGGAGGCGCTCGAGTTCGTACAAAACCGTTCGGGTGAGCGCTTCGAGGTCCACGGGCACTACTTCCGCGCGGAGTTCGTGGGCACGCCGACGGTGAGCTGGCTTTCGCCGGACGAGGCGCGCGCGAGGACGCGGCGGCGCAACGACGCGTGGGCGATCTCCGCGGCTCTGCCGCGGAGTCAGGCTCTTGCTTCCGCGGCTCTGCCGCGGAGCTCTTCTCCGAACTCCTCCCCCACTACGCGGTTCCTCGACCTCTCGCACACGATCCACCACGGCCTCGTCACCTACCCCGGCCTGCCCGCACCCACGATCGCCGAGCATCTCGACCGCGCGAGCTCGCGCGCTCACTACGCTCCTGGCACCGAGTTTTCCATCGGACGCATGGAGCTCGTGGCCAACACCGGCACCTATCTCGACGCTCCGTTCCATCGCTACGCGAGCGGCAAGGACCTCGCCGCGCTCGAGCTCGCAAGTCTCGCCGACCTCACCGGCGTGGTCGTGCGCGCGCCGCGTGGCGTGCGCGCGCTCGGGCCGGAGCTTTTCCAAGCCCTCGAGCTCGCCGGTAGGGCCGTGCTGATCGACACGGGCTGGTCGCGGCACTTCGGCACGCCGGCCTACGGCAGTGGTCACCCGTTCCTGACGCGCGCCGCGGCCGAGCATCTCGTCGCGGGCGGCGCGACGCTGGTCGGCATCGACTCGCTCAACATCGACGACACCGCGAGTGGGGAGCGTCCGGTGCACAGCCTCTTGCTCGAGCGCGACGTGCGCATCGTCGAGCACCTGACGAACCTCGCCAGCCTGCCTCCGCAGGGCTTCCGCTTCTTCGCCGTACCCGTGAAGGTGCGCGGCATGGGCTCGTTCCCGGTGCGCGCCTTCGCATTGCTCGACGGCTGACGCGCGCCCTGCGCGGAACTAGCCGACCAGCGCTTCGGCTTCCTCCGGCGCGTGCTCGACCCGCGCGGCTCCCGCGCGCGCGGCCGCGACCGGGTGCAGCACGCCCCACGCGCGACGGCGCGCCATCCACGCCGACAGGTTGAGGCCGCCGACCCACCCATAGCCGGCGAAGAACAGCGCGAGGAACGGCAACGAGCCCCATGCGCCGTTCTGCACGGCAACGACGAGCGCCCAGGCGAACCACAGTGCGAACAGGAGCTCGGTCACGGGCGGTCCGGCGCGCAGCGAGCGATAGCGCGTGGCCGCGGGCGCGTCGCCGCGCTTCGGCGTGCGCACGAACTCGCCCGTGCGCTGGAACAGCCCCGAGAAGACGGCGCGCGTTTGCGCCACGCTCATGCCGATGCCCAGGGCCATCGCGGCCGGCACGTCGAACAGGCGCGCGCGCAGCGGACGCCCGACGGCGCGCTGGCTCTTTTCGTAGAAGGTCAGCACCGAGAACGTGCACACGGCGAAGGCCGTCAGGTGCCACAGCGCGTCCATGCGCACGCCGATCGTCGCGACCAGCGGTAGCAGCAGCGACAGCGCGATCACGAACGGATACCCGACGTTGCCCGTCAGGTGCGCGAAGGCCTCCAGCTTGATGCGCAGCGGCAGCTCCGCGCGCGCGATGCGACCGGCCAGCTTCTTCGCGACCTGCACCGAGCCCTTGGCCCAGCGGTGTTGCTGACTCTGGAACGCCGACAGCTCGGCCGGCACCTCGGCCGGCGCGGTGACGTGCGGCGCGTAGACGAAGCGCCAACCGGCGAGCTGCGCGCGATAGGAGAGGTCGAGGTCCTCGGTGAGCGTGTCGTGCTCCCAGCCGCCCGCGTCCTCGATCGCTGCGCGGCGCCAGATCCCGGCCGTGCCGTTGAAGTTGAAGAACAGGCCCTCGTCGAAGCGCACGGTGTGCTCGATCACGAAGTGGCCGTCGAGCAGCGCCGATTGCGCGCGGGTGAGCGCGCTTTCGTCGCGATTCATGTGCTCCCAGCGCGCCTGCACCAGGCCGACGCGCTCGTCGCGGAAGGCGGGCACGAGGCGGCGCAGAAAGTCGGGACGCGGCACGAAGTCGGCGTCGAACACGGCCACGAGCTCGCCGCGCGCACGCGTCAGACCGTGGGCCAGCGCTCCGGCCTTGAAGCCCGCGCGGTTAGGCCGGCGCACGACGACGGCGTGGAGACCACGGCGCACGAGCTCGGCCACCTCGGCGTCGACGATCGCGCGCGTCTCGTCGCTGGAGTCGTCCAGCACCTGGACCTCGAGCTTCGCCCGCGGGTAGTCGAGGGCAGCGACGGCGCGGATGACGCGCGCGGCGACCGTGCGCTCGTTGTAGAGCGGGAGCTGCACGGTCACGAACGGCAGCTCGTCCTCGGCGAACGGCCGACCGAGTTCGGCGCGACTCCCCCACCGGAAACGGAGCACGAGCCAGACCCGGTGCAGGCCGAAAAAGCCGAGCACGGCCAGGTTGGCGAGATAGAGGATCGTGACGAGTTGGGCGGGGCTCACGGGAGTCTCCAGAACCCTGGAGAACCGGGCAGATTAGCAACGGGAGCGGAGCGAGGCGAACTCAGGGCCCCGGGCCGGGCTCGCGGGGGTCGAGGTGCCCGCTCAGGAACCCGATCGTGCGCATGAGCACGCGCTCGAGCGTCGCGGGTACGCCGGACAGCGGATGAGCGGCCCAGAACGTGTGGTTCGCGCCCTCGACGAGTTCGAGCCGACCGCGCTCTGGCGCGAGGGCCTCGGCCAAGGCTCGGCCTTCCGCCAGCGGTACGGCCTCGTCCTCGGTCCCGTGCAAGAGCAGCGTCGGCGTCGTGAGGCGCCGGCAGGCGTCGAGCACGTCGAGCGCGTGCGCGTGGCGCTCGAGATCCTCCAACCAGCCGAGGCCGAGGCGCAGGATTTCCTTCGTGCGCATGTTCGGGATCTCGACGAAGCCCTGACGGCGCCACAGCCCCTCGACCTCGCTCGGGAAGCGACGGAAGGTCGCGACGCTCGCCCAGCCGACGAGTGCGCGGTAGTCGCGACGCTGCGCGGCGTGCAGGAGCGCGACGGCTCCGCCAAGGCTGTGGCCGAGCAGCGCGAGCCGCCGCGCGTCGACCTCGGGCGCGGCGCCGGAGTCGAGCCAGGCGCGCACACGCTCGACATCGTCCACTTCGCGCGAGGGCGTGTTGGCGAAGAAGGCGGGCTCGTCGGTGAAGCGCTCGCGGTCCTCGCCCACGCCGCTGCCCGAGAAGTTGAAGCGCACCACGGCGAAGCCGCGCGCGCTCAAGCGCCGCGTGAGCTCGGGGTAGAAGCCCCAGTCCATGAAGCCCTTGAAGCCGTGCAGCACGAGCACGGCGGGCAGCGCGTTCGCGCCGAGCGGCGCGGCGACGACGCCGCGGATCGTGCGCAGGGGATCGCGCGCGTCGTCGAGGCGGAACTCGCGCTCGCGGAGGCCGGCGTGCTTCATCAGGGGAACAAGCTCTCCTGTCCGTCGGAGCGCACGTGCGCGCGCAGGGCGGGATAATGGTCGAGCAGCTCGACGGGCCCGAGCACGGCGGTGTCGCTCAGGCCCGCGAGGATCTCGAGCGCGTTCGCGACGGCCTTGCCGGAGAAGTGGTTGTTCGTGATCACGAAGGTCTCGTCGGCGCCCTGCGCGAGGCGTTTCGTCGCCTGCACGATCTCGCGCACCTCGTCGGGGTTGTACAGATAGTCGTATTTCTGGTCGCGGCCGGCACGCGGATCGAACCACGCGCGCGCGTTGCGGCCGTGCAGGCGCAGGTAGGCGAGCGGACGCGGCGCGCTGCGCTCCCCCACTCCGACCAGCGCGTCCTCGCTCGGGCGATCGGCTTCGAGCGGCAGATCGATGCCGCACAGCGTGTAGCCGAGCGCGCGGATACGGGCCAGCGGCTCGGGCGCGAACCAGGAGCGCTCGCGCAGCTCGAGCACGAGCGGGATGCCGCCGAAGGCTTGCGCGATCCACTCGAGGCGGCGCTCGCCTTCGTCAGTGCGCCGGAACGAGTGCGGGAACTGCACGAGGAGCGCGGCGAGCTTCTTCGCGTCCGCGAGAGGCTGCAAACCGTCGTGGAAGGCGCGCACGAGCCCGTGAAGCTCGCGCTCGCTCGCCGGCAGCTCGTCGTGCGTGAACGCCTGCTGCAGCTTCGCCGTGAAGCGGAAGCGCGGGCGATCGGCAACGAGCTCGGCCCAGTGCGCGGCGTTCTTCGCGCTCGGCGTGCCGTAGAACGACGAGTTGATCTCCAGGCAATCGAAGTAGCGCGCCAGGTGCCGCAGCGGATGGAAGCCCTTCGGCTTCTTGCGCGGATAGACGATCCCCTCCCAGTCGGGATAGGACCACCCGGCGGGTCCGACGCGGATCATGGGTGCTACCAATCCTGCGTGACTCCGAGGTGCGCGAATCCGCGCTCCTCTGCCGCGATCATCCGTCGCTTCATCTCCTGCGTGGCGCGCTCGATCACGGCGTCGCCGGCTTCGCGCTCGACGTACAGCGGCTCTCCGTAGACGACAACGACGCGTGCGCCCCACTTCGGGATCGTGAAGTGGTCCCACGAGTTCAGGCGCCAGGCGCGATCGGTGGCGGCGCCGCAGGGCAGGATCGGGAAGCCCGTCTCGCGCGCCATCCACGCAGGGCCGGGGTTCACCGAGTGACGCGGGCCGCGCGGGCCGTCGGGCGTGATCACGATGCGGCCGCCGGCCTGCAGGCGCTCGAGCATCTCGCGCACGGCGCGCGCGGGGTTCTTGTTCGAGGAACCGAGCACCCACTTGTAGCCGAACTGCTCGAGGATCGGCGGCACGAGCTGGCCGTCAGCCGAGGGCGAGACGAGCACGCAGATGCCCTTGTTCGCTTGCGCCGTGATCGGGACGATCATGCGCCCGTGCCACAGCGTGGCGAGCATGCCGGGCTTGGCGTAGACCTCGTCCCAGTGCTCGGTGCCGAGCGTTTCGACCTGCCAGCTCTTCGACAGCGCGCGCAGGATCGGCGGCGCGAAGCGCGGCAAGAGATAGGCGCCGAGCTTGCGCCGCGTGCGCCGCCAGCGACGCCGCCGTTCCGCGCTGCCCATCTAGCCCGACCTATTCATGAGACCTCGGCTGCAAGGTCGCGACTGGCTGCATCTGCAGCGCTTCGCTCCCTGCGAGGTCTCAACGACCTGCCGAAGGTCGTCTCCGCTGCTCTCGCTCGCAAATCGGCGCATCTGCAGGCATGCGCGACGCTTCGCTCGAGGCCTCATTAATTAGGTCGGGCTAAGCGCGCGCTTACTGGCCGCCGTCGGCCTTCTCGGGCGGCGGGATTTCCCCGCTCGACGAGCCGGAGGCGAACTCTTGTCGCTGGCGCATTCTGGCCAGCGCTCCACCGCCGATCAGCCCGAGCCAGGTCTCTGGGCCGAAGGACGCTTCGTTGCGGCGGTACGTGCCGCCGGACGCGGGCTTGGCGAAGTGGAAGGTCGGCTTGAGGTACTGCGTGAAGAGTTCGGGCGGCGGGAGCTTCGCTAGGTCGAACGGCATCGCCTCGGGCCCGGCCATTCCGGCGAAGGCCTTGACCGTGCTCACGATGCCGCCGAGGAGCTTCGCCCAGTCCATCACGATGACCGAGCGCGCTTCTGCCGGCAGGCTGAAGCCGAGCGAGCTCAGCATGTTCGTGCCGGGCACGATCGCCTCGCCCTCGCCACCGATGGTGCGGCGCAGCTCCTCTTTCACGTCCATCGAGTTGAGCGCGAAGACCAGGCGCTTCCCGACGGCCGCAAACGACGGCGAGATCTGGATCATCGGGATCTGGTTCATGCCCGGCGGCAGGGTCACGGTCGTCAGCGGGATCTCGACCTTCTCCTCGGTGCCCGCCTTCTTGACCTTGTAGGGCTTGGTCTTGATCGCGAAACCGGGCAGCGTCTCGCCGAGCGCTTTGATGAGAGCCTCGAAGTCGGCGGTGAAGGCCGGCGGGTCCTCGCAGTCGAGCCAGGCGAAGGTTTTGGGCAGACCGAGACCCTGGAGCGGACCGACGTAGGTGGTCAGGCCTGGACCGAGACGGGCGAGGACGCGCTCCGGGCCGAAGCCGAGCTTCGTCTCCAGAGCGGCGAGTGTGGCGGCGCTCTGCTCGTCCTTGGCGAGCAGAGCGCGCATGCGCTTGCCGGCCGAGGCGCCGTCGAAGGCCGAGGCATAGACCAGCATCGAGTCCTTGGGCACCGGCTCGAGCCAGGCCGGGTCGACCGGCTTCTGCGCACTCAGCGAGCCGTCGTCGGCTCCACAGAGCTCGGTCACGAAGCGCTCCCCCACCATCTGCATGCGCGCCATGCGCGGGCTGGCGAGCGGGTTCAGGTCGCTCGGGATCTGATCCAGAAAGGCGAGCTGCTCCTGGCCTTCGCCGGGCTTCTGCAACGTCTTGAAGATCTCGACGGCAGGGCGCGAGAGCGCGAACCATAGGAGCGGCGCGCCGGTCGGCTTCTCCAGCATGGCGAGCTGCTTCTGGAAGGTCTCGTGACCCGCAAGGCCTCCGCCCTTCTTCGCGGCGCGAGCGACGTAGTCGTCGACCTTCGTCGCGCTGCTGCCCGCGATCACGCGCGGGCCGACGGCAACACTCCAGGCGTCCTCTCTCGTCGACGCCCCGAAGTGCAGGAGCTCCACGCCCGGGAGGGAGGCGCTCAAGGCCTCGTGCTTGGGCGCTTCGGCGAGCAGGAAGGACTGGAGGGCGGCGGCCTGCTCCGCGGTGGTGAAGTCGGCGACGAGCTCGAACCCGACCGGCGGCTGGGTTTCCGAACCCGGGCCGAGAGCGACCAAGGAGAAGGAGACGGTCTTAAGGCCGCCAAGCCAGGCCTCGGACTTGGGCTGGGGAGCGACCATGGAGAGGCCGAGCTGGACGAGCTCCCCAAGAGGCCGCTCGGGCGACTGCCCGACCTCATCGAAGAGCGGCTTCAGCCGCGCGTCGCGCAGCAGGTGCAGCATCGGAGCGCCGTCGAGGAGGGTGAGCAGCGACGAGACGTCGCCGAGCTCCACGTAGATGTCCGCCTCGGCCGGGTGGAGGTCGGCGTGGACGGGCGTCCCCTGGGTGGCCAGGGCCAGAGAGAGAAGGATGGAGTGGATCATGGGAAGCGAGGGCGTCGCGGTACTCACCTGGTACGGACCACAACCTGGAGGCGTTCCCCACGGAATTCCGAGGGGTTGCCCGGTGCCCGCCTTGACGCCGAAAGCCCGGGCATAGTAACCATGTGCGCTGAATTCCCTCGCTTGCGAGGCGGGCACATTGGCCCCCCGGGATCCCGGGAAGCCCTCTCTCTACGAACTCGCTTTCATTGCGGCCGCCCGCACGCCAGCTCCAGCGGTGAAGAAGGGGCGAACTTCGACCATCTCTCGCATCACGAAGACAGGCAAATCATGGCCAAGCACAAGGCTCCGACTCAGGTCACCATCGCCTCGATCCAGGGGGAGACGTTCTTCCACCAGTTCGTGGACCGCTACTGGAAGCTCGGAGTCGGCCTCGCCGTCGTTGCGGCCGTCGCGATCCTGATTCCGACCTATCTTCGCAAGCAGGCACGCGAGACGCACCAGACGACCTGGGACGACCTGCGCTCACAGGCTGACCTGGGGAACGACATCTTTGCCCAGATTCGCGGCGGCTCCGCCGAGACTCTCGCGGTGTTCGCCGACCGGAACCAGGGCAACGCGGTCGGCGGATGGGCAAAGGCGCTCGAGGTGGGTGCCCAGGTGCAGGCAGAGAAGCTGGACGAAGCTGGCAAGGCCGCAGAGCAGCTGTCCTCGCGGTGGCCGGATCACTTCCTGAGCAAGGCCAAGCTCTATCCTGGTTCTGATGGGGCCACGCGCAGCCTCCATGAAGCCATTGGAGCTGGAAAGAGCTCACTGCAAGCCTGGGAAAAGGAACACGCATTTCTGTTCGCCAACCCCGCACTTCCCGCGGACGCTCCAAAGGTCCGCTTGACCACGAGTAAGGGCGTGATCGTCGTCGGGCTGTATCTCGATCGCGCGCCAAAGCACGTCGAGAACTTCCTGAGGCTTTGCCGAGAAGGGCTCTACAACGGGACGAAGTTCCACAAGGTCCTCCGCGGCAGCCTCATCCAGGGCGGTGATCCGAACACGGTCGCCGGGCCTCCCGAGTCCTGGGGCCTGGGTGGACCCGAGACTACGATCGATGGCGAGGACGATCCCCAGCTCCGCCACTTCAAGGGCGCCCTGGTCGCCTACAGAGCGCCGGGCCAATCCGTCTCCCACGGCAGTCAGTTCTTCCTGACGACGGCCGATCAGAACCAGATGGACGGCCAGAGCGTCGTCTTCGGCCGGGTGCTCGAAGGAGAGTCTGTGGTCGAGACGATCGAGTCTGGTGCCGTGGTCGATGGCCAGCCCCAGGACCCCGCGGTGATCGAGTCTGTCGAGATCCAGTGATTGGCCGAGAGGGGGCATCTGAGCAACCATCCGGCCGCTCGTGCGAGCTCTAAGCCGCTTGCCCGCCGGGGGCGGACCTGGTCAGGAAAGAACGGCCGCCCAGGTTCCCTGAACGGCTTGTTCGTTGGAAAGCCCCTCTAAGGGTGCCTCAGAGGGCCTTGCGCGGGGCAAGCAGGGAGTACAGGCGGTCGAGATCGTCCCGCCCGTGGTATTCGACCACGATGCTGCCCTGGTAGCCCTCCCCGTTCTTCACCTGGACCTTGGTACCCAGGTGGGAGCGCATCTTCGACTCCATTTCGCGCACCCAAGGCGGTGGGGGAGGGGAGATGGGCTTGACCTTCTCGGTCGAGCGCCCCTGCAGCTCTCGGACGCGACCTTCCACATCACGAACAGAGAGGCCCTTTCGAATGGCCAGGGCACAGAGCTCGTCCTGCCTGGACTTCTCTGAGAGTCCGAGGAGGGCACGCGCGTGGCCCATCGTCAGGAGGCCCTCCGTGATCGTCTTCTGTACATTGGCCGAAAGCTCCAGCAGCCTCAGGAAGTTGGCCACAGTGGAGCGCTGCATCCCGACCTGCTCCGCAACCTGATCCTGAGTCAGGCCTTGGTCGATGAGCTGGCGAAACCCCATCGCCTTTTCGATTGGGTCTAGGTCCGAGCGCTGGAGGTTCTCAATCAACGCGAGCTCGAGCATCGCTTGGTCGGACACATTGTCGCGAACGACGGCGGGGAGAGATTTTAGGCCCACGGCCTGAGCCGCACGCCACCGTCGCTCTCCCGCGATGAGCTCATACCCTCCAGGGGCGGTCCGAAGGACGACCGGCTGCAGAACTCCATGTACCCGGATGCTGCTCTGAAGCTCAGCGAGGGCTTCGGTCGCGAAGGTCCTCCTGGGCTGGAATGGGTTGGGGCGGATCTTTGCGATCTGGATCTCTGCTCGGGGCTCCTGCTGCGCGGGTTCAGAGGACAGGAGTGATCCGAGGCCGCGGCCTAATCGACGTTCCATGGGAGTGCCGGGGTTGCGGTGAATGTTCCACGTGGAACATCCAAGAAGAAGGTAGTGAATCAACCACAACCTGTCGATGGTGTTCAATCATCAACGCCAACATATACGCACAGCTCGACAAGGATGAAGTCGAATGACCCAGACTCGTTTGGCCCCTCAGCGGTCTCACGATACAAGGGATTCGTGCAGGCGGCAACGGTTTGGAGTTGGGCCCTCCGGCGTCTGATCCGGAACCCCATCGTCGGTTCGCTGTGGGTCCTCCTGCTCGTGGGCTGCCCCCTCCTCTGGAGCCTGCGCCTACTGCCCACAGACGAGGACCTTCGCGCGCTTGCTGCCCCGTGGTTCCTTCCGGCAGGCGTTCTTGGAGCCTCGGTAGGGCTTGCGACCATGTCTAACGGCCAGCCCTTCCTGTCGCGCATCGCCCCGGGTGTCCGCTGGTGCGGCGAGCTGGGGGGGATGGGGCTCTCGGCCGCCTATATGCAACTTCCTATTTTCGCGGGAACACTCCTGTGTGGTGCCTCCCCGTCCGATCTGGGACCTTCCCTGGCCGCTATCCTCACCTGCGATCTGCACCTCGCCGGAATCGCCCAACTGCTCCTGCTGCCAGCCTTGTCCACGGCAACGCGCCTCACCCTTCTGGTCGTCGGCGTCTGGATCGTGCCAGCGTTCACGGCTCCCCTTGCGTCCCCCGGGCGCATCCTCGCGCTTCTCGACGCGGCCCGTGCCCTGCGTGCTCCCGAGTTGGCGCAGCTCCTTCCCGCCCTGCTGCTCGCGCTCGCGCTCGGCCTGGCCGGCCTCCTGCTGCGCACTCCCTCGCCGCGCCACGGTCCAGCATGAAGTACGGGGTACTGGGTGACATCCACTCGAACCTCTCGGCGCTGCGCGCCGTGCTCGAGCGCATGGACGAGGCCGCAGTGGACACGCTCGTCAGTGTCGGCGACGTCGTGGGCTACGGTGCCGCACCGCGCGAGTGCATCGAGCTCTTGCGCGAACGTGGTGCAATCGTCGTCAAGGGCAACCACGACGCCGCCTGCGTGAACGAACTCGATGAGCGCAACTTCAATCCCTATGCGCGCGCCGCCGTCGCCTGGACGCGCACGGTCCTGGGCTCGGAGGATCGTCGCTGGCTGAAGTCCTTGCCGCTCGTGGCCACGCTTGAACACTGCCAGGTCGCGCATGGAACGCTGCACCGGCCTGAGCTCTTCGACTACATCCTGAGCCTCTCGGACGCGGATCCTTCGCTCGACGAGATGACTCGCCCCGTATGCTTCGTCGGCCACAGTCACATCCCGCTCACGGTCATGCGCTTCAGCGACGAGCCCTCCCGCACGGCCTACACGCTGGACTCCGAGATCGACCTCGCCGAGACCGTGAAGGCGCTGATCAACGTGGGCAGTGTCGGCCAGCCGCGCGACGAAATCCCGGACACGGCCTACGCGCTGTTCGACGCCGAGCTGCGCCGCGCCTCGATCCTGCGCATCCCGTACGACATCGAGGCCGAAATCGCGCGCATCAATCGCGCCGGCTTGCCGCAAGTCCTCGGCGAACGGCTGCGGCTCGGGGTCTAGCGGCGCACTACTGCGTGCGCAGGTAGGCCAGTTCGGCCGGCAAGAGATCGAGCCCGTGCTCGCCCAGCTCGGCCGTGAACAACCGGGCGATGTCGCGCACGGGCCGCTCGTCACCGCGGAACAGGAAGCGCCGCTGGTGCGGCTGCGAACCGACCGTCACTAGCAGCTCGAGAATCGAGCCCGCGTTGCAGCGCTTGCCACCGACTTCCATCTCCACCGGCGTCGAGTAGTGGTTGACGATGCCGACGATCAGGGCCGCGGGCCGCGCGTGCAGCGCCAGGTGGTCGGGCAGCTCGAACTCGAGTTCCAGATTCTTCGTGTACTCGCTCAGGAGCGCCTCCGCCAGGGCCGCACCGCTGCGCATGAATCGGTCCGCCCAAAACAAGAACACATTCAGCGCCACGCCCTCGACCTCCGGTCGGTCGATGAGTTCGCTGATCTTGCGCTTGGCTTCCTCGCTGCGAATGTCGGTCTCGTGACGCTCGATGAAGTGCGCGAGGTGCGTCACGGCCTGCAACAGGTGGAGCGCGGCGGACGCGTGTCCGCGCAGCTTCCCCAGACGCTCGTCGCGCGCCTCGAATACCGTGTTCTGCACATGCGTGTCGTAGGTCGATTGCAGGTTGTGGACCGTAGCCTCGTAGGTCCGCGCCAGGGCCTCGGTGCACACGCGCGAGAAGAACGAGTGCCGCTCTTTGGGGTCCTGGATGCGGCGCACGCGCAGGTCGGCGAACAGGTCGCACGCCTTCAGGTACCTCGTGGCGACCTCGCCGATCTTCTGCTCCTCGTTCTCGAGCTCGGCTTGGCCCACGCTGCGCGGCAGTCGCCGGCGGGCGACGACCGGCATGAAGTTCGTCTCCGGAAACGCATCGGGCGTGAGCTCGATCGACAGGTGCCGTGCCTCCGCGCGCACGGCCGTGATCAGGCACACGGCGTTCCCGCGCAAGAACTCGAGGCCCTCGGTGAGCGCGCGCGTGGCCTCGCCCCACTCCTCGCTCGTGACCCAGTTGGGCGCGCCATAGGAGTCCAGGCGCCCGACCATGTGAGAGATGCTGTAGCCTGCATGCGCGAACCAGCGCAGCGAGGCCACCAGCTCGGTCAAGAACGCATAGGTTCGGTTGTAGCGTGCGCCGTAATCGTCGAGGAACGACTCCAGAGCGTCGGCCTCGTTGATCAGCTGGAAGTAGTGCTTCTTGTTCCAGGAGTCGAGGCCCGGGGTGAGAAGGGAATTCGACAGACGGAAGAAGACCTCCGCGTGCGCCTGCAGCAGGCCCACGAACTGCCGCTCGAGGATGAGCTTCTCGAAATACGTCTCGGTCATGCGCCCCGGGCGGCTCCCGCCTACGGCCTGCCCAAGCTAGCACATGGAACGGACCGAGCCCTGCGCTTCGCCGCCTGATCTTTCGGGCGCAGCCCGTGCTCAGCCTCAAGACCGCCTCCGGCGCGGACCGATCTTCGCTGACCACCGGCGCGGCCTCCGCGCACGCTTCTAGTCGAGCACCCAGAGTCCCCACCAAGGAGCCCGCCATTTCCGCAGAACGTTGCCTGGAGACCTACCTCCAGGAGATCAACGAAGTGCCGCTGCTCAATGCCGAGCAGGAGCAGAGCCTCGGGCGCCGCATCCAGGACGGGGACCTCGCCGCACGCGAACACCTCGTGCGCGCCAACCTGCGCTTGGTCGTGTCGATCGCGAAGATGTACGTCGATCGCGGCCTCGCGCTCCAGGACCTGATCGCCGAGGGCAACATCGGCTTGCTCAAGGCCGCCGAGAAGTTCGACCCAAACGCGGGCTGCCGCTTCTCCACCTACGGTTCGTGGTGGATCAAGCAGGCGATCCGGCGCGCACTCACGAACACGCTGCAATCCGTGCGCGTGCCCGGCTACATGGCCGAACTCATCTCGCGTTGGCGCGTGGTCGGTCGCGAACTCGCCTTCCGCCTCGGTCGTCCGCCGAGCGTCGAAGAGGTCGCGCGCGAGCTCGGCATCCCGGCCGAGAGCTGGCGCCTGTTGAAGCAAACGATCCACTCGACCGCCGCAGGTTCGCAGGTCTCGCTCGAAGCGATGACCGGCACCCAGGAGGCGGTCGAGGACGAGCGCGCACACTCGCCCGAAGAAGAGATCCAGCAAGCGGATCTGCTCGGACGCATGCGCGAGCTGCTCGAGAACATCGACGAGCGTGAGGCCACGATCCTGCGTCTGCGCTACGGCCTCGGCGAAGGTACAGAACCGATGACGCTCAAGGAGATCGGCAAGGTCGTCGGCCTGACACGCGAACGTGTGCGCCAGATCGAGCGCGAGACGCTGGCCAAGCTGTCGCGCGTGATGGGGGACACCTGAGCGTCTGAGACGATGCCGCGCCTTTCCGGCGTGGCATTCGTCTCGGGCTAGGAGTCTGCGCCACGGATCGCGAGCGGAGTGTGGTTCCCTCCGACTCCGCCTTTGAGGCGCATGCTTGGAGCTCGGTGGATCCCAAGGCGACTCGGGGGCCGCCCTTGACTCAGCGAAGCGGTTGCGGTGCCGGCGATGCCC
>SIAI01000018.1 GCA_009691855.1 Planctomycetota bacterium
CCTGACTCACGCTACCCACTTCGCGCACGAGCTTGACAGCATCGGCCTTCTGCTCGGGAGAATAACTACGGCGCTTCCTGTTCGGCATCGGACACATCCTGGCGCATGGCGCGCCATCTGGGGTGTCCACTTTCCGGAGGGAAGGTCACTGCAGCCCGCGCTGAGAGCGCGTCGAAAAATCCGCCGACCTGCAGCGCAGCGCTTCGTCGGCAAAAGCCCGCTCCCAAGGGGCGAAAACACTCCTTCGAAAGCCGGACCCGCAGGGGTCTTGGATTTTCCGACAGCCGCTGAGCCGCTTGCCCGCCGCAGGCAGGCCTGGTCAGGAAAGAACAGGCTGCCCAGGTCCGCTGAGCTTCTATTCGTCGGCCGCCTGCACGGCGAGCAAGACTCCTGGAGTGGCGGAAAGCGCAGCGCGGAGACGCGCAGAGCGCGGAGACTCGCGTAGAAGGAAAGAGCATGGGCCTCCGGCGTTCAGCCTGCTGGAATCCGACGCTCCGGAGGTCTTCCGCCCCGCTCCCCGTTCTTCCTCCGTGGCGCTCCGCGCTCTGCGCGTCTCCGCGCTGCGTTTGGGTTGCGGGCGGCGCACGCGCTGAACGACTTGGTCTTTGGAAGCCGCCCGCGAAGAGCGCTTCAGCGCTTCTTGCAGTACTCGACCCAGCGCTGCTCGAGCTCGGCCAGGGTCACGCCGTAGACCTCTTCCAGCGCGCTCTGGAGCACCTCCGGCTCGTCGCGCTGCAGGCGTCCGATGCGCAGCAGGAAGGTGGGGAAGCGCGACTGGGTCTCCTTGCCCTCGCGCAGGAACTCGATCAGCAGCGCGGCCTGCTTGTAGAGGTCGCCGGCCTGGTCGCCGCCGGCGGCGTCCTTGTCGCTCGACATCAGCAGGCTCGGGACAGCGATGAAGCGCGCCAGCGGCATGTGCTTCTGCTTCTTCACCTGCCCGGCCACGGCCGAGCGGTCGCCCGGGCGCGAGGACATGTATTCGGCCACGCCCTCCTGGAACCACGAGCCGCCGCCACCGAGGCCCAGGCGGTTGGCGAAGATCTGGTGCGTGGCCTCGTGGATGTGCACCGGGTCATTGGGCGCCTCGTACCAGGTGGCGTAGTAGTCGCGCCAGGCGTGGCCCTTCGAGCGCTTGGCTGCTTCGAGCTCGATCCCGGCGATGCGGCTGTAGAACTCGAAGTATTGATCCGCGGTCTGGAACAGGAACACCGGCAAGAGGCGGCGGCCCCCGACCTCGTCGAAGGGATAGGTCTTCTGGATCGTGACGTAGCACTCCTCCATCTTCTTCGCGAACAGCTTGCCGCCGTCGGAGTTGCTGAGGATGAGGTAGTGCGCCGTGCGTAGCGCGCCCTTGAACTTCTCGTGCGTCGCGCTCGGCGCGTCGTGTTGCCAGCGCGCGAGCGCTTCGGCATCGCTCCAACGGTGCTCGCGCACCGCGCCGGAGTAGGCGATGCCGTGCTGCAGGAACTCGAGCAGCGCGGGTTCGCCGGCCGCGTCCGGTGCGGGCGTGGCCTCGAGCGTGATCCAGTAGCCTTGCGTGGGCAGCAGGCCGCCCAGGAGGTAGCGCAGCCCGAGCACCGTGGCCCCGTCGCGCGAGCGCAGCTCGCTGCGCTCGAAGCTGGCGTAGGCCGCGAAGCCGAAGGGCCCGGCGAGCGCGCGGCGCGCCACCGGATCGTTGCGCGCCTGGTTCGGATCGCTCCAGAACGACGGGCCCATGTCGAGCACGTCGGCGGGTTCCTCCAGCGCGAACTTCTCCCCGGGCAAGGTGCGCAGCGCGATCTCGACCTGGCTGGTGCCCAGCATCCCGCGCCAGCGATTCGTGCCCGCGCCGCGCAGGCCCTCGAGCGGCGGCAGGGTGAGCGTCAGCTGCAGCTCGGCCAAGACTACCGTGCGCGCGTCGGGCGCAGCCGGAGCCTGGAGCACGAGCGGAGCGAGCAGCCAGAGCGGAGAGGCCATGCGAGCCGCGAGGATAGGCGCGGCATCCGCTGGAGGGCAACGGCGAGGTGCGGCGTGACGGGGATCTTGCGCGCGCCGGCCGCGGCCCGCGCTCACGTGCCCTTGCGCAGCAGCACGGTCTTCACCGTGTTGAACAGGATCGAGACGTCGAACAGGAGCGACTGGTACTTGATGTAGAACAGGTCGTACTGGAGCTTCTGCAGCGCGTCCTCGACCGTGTTCCCGTAGGGGTAGTTGATCTGCGCCCAGCCCGTCAGCCCGGGCTTCAGGATGTGGCGCTGGTTGTAGTAGGGGATCTTCTGCGCGAGCTCGGCCACGAAGTGCGGGCGCTCGGGGCGCGGGCCGACCAAGGACATCGAGCCGAGCAGGATGTTGAACAGCTGCGGCAGCTCGTCCAGGCGCGTCTTGCGGATGAAGCGCCCGACCCGGGTGATGCGCGGATCGTCTTCGCTGGCCCACACCGGCCCGCTGAGTTTCTCGGCGTCGGTGCGCATGCTGCGAAACTTGTAGAGCGTGAACGGCCGGCCGCGCTGGCCCGTGCGCTCCTGGCGGAAGAGCATCGGGCCCGCCGAATCCAGCCGCACCGCCAGCGCCACCGCCAGCATGACCGGCCAGGCCAGCAGCAGCCCGAGCAGCGCCAAAGAGAAGTCGCACAGGCGCTTCGCCGCCGCGGCCAGCGGATGCATGTCGAAGCCGCGGTTGAAGATCAGGTACGAGGGCCGCATGGCCTCGGCCGGGATCTTGCCGGTCATGCGCTCGAAGAAGGACTCGGCCTCCTCCACCAGCACGCCGTCCAGGCGGCATTGCAGCAGCTCGTCCGTCGGCAGGCTGCCGCGGCGCTCCTCGAACGCCACCACGATGAGGTCGATGGCCAGACGCCGCGCGAGCTCGGGCAGCGGCTCGATCGGGCGCGCCGAGGCCGCGGCCTCTTCCAGGCTCGTGCCGGGCGCGGGGGAGAGCAGCAGCTTGGTCTCGCTCAGACTCTCGCGCGCGGCCTGGGCATCCTCCGCCGGTTGGCTGGCCTCGAACCAGGGATTGCCCGTGGGCGCGTTGTCCGGGCCGCCGCGGCGCTCGGTGCGGCGTCGGTCGCGCGGCTCGTCGGAGCGCGCCAGCAGCGCCACCAGCTCGACGCCGGTGTTCTCGCGCGAGTGGATCTCGTCCATCAGCCGGCGCGCGGCGCGGCCGGTGCCGAGCACCAGCAGCCGTTCGCGGAAGCTCGAGCGGCGCAGGATGAGGTGGAACAGATGCCGCCACAGGAACACCAGCAGGAAGGCGGCGAACAGCGCCGAGGTCAGCAGCACGACCGCCTGGGCGAAGGGCACGGCCGGGAACTCGAGCGCGTGCACGCCCAGCTTGGTGGCGAACGCCAGGCTGATGATGACCAGCAACACCCCACTGCCGCTGGAGGTCAGGAAGCGCGCCATGCGCTCGAAGCGCGAGCTGGAGACGCGGAAATCGTAGAGCTCGTTGAAGGCCAGCGTCAGCTGCGCCAGCAGCGCCACCAGCAGCGAGGACGTCGCGACCTTCCAGCGCGCCGTCGCCGGGTCCAGGCTGTCGAAGGCCAGGAGCTTGGTCGTGGTCTCGCCCGGGCTCCACAGGTGCGACGACATGACTGCCATCACGACCAGCGTGATCAGGAGCATTTCGCTGCCGATCAGCAGCGCCTTCCGGAAGGGAAGGTAGTGGCGCAGGACGTTCAGCATGCGAGCGCTTCGCCCGGGGGATTGGGCGCAGCGGTCTGCCGGTGGTGTTGCTCGGAGCCGGCCCGGTGGCACTGCCTTGCGGCTCCGGAGGGAATGTACCTCATTGGACAGAGGGGCTCGGGGTCCGAGGGGAAGACCCTCCGCGGAAGGGCAAAGATGAGAAGTATCTTCGACCCCGAGCTCGCTGTCGGCTCTCGGGCGAGCCTCACAGCGGCCTCCACAGGTCGGGATGGTGGAGGAGCACGGCGCGGCGGGCGCGGTCGAGCTGCACCTCGGCCAGATCCACGCGCCACTCCGCCCCGCGGGCGAGACCTCGCGCCGCGGCACGCAGGCGTGTCAGGGAGTCGGCCCCGAGGCGCTGGCCAGGGCGGTGGCGCGGCCCGACGCGGCCGGTCTTCACCTCGACCACGACCAGCACCTCCCCAACCACGAACAGGAGGTCGAGCTCGGCCCAGCGCGTTGCCAGGCGTCGCGCCAGGAAGCGCCAGCCGCGCGCGCGCAGGCTGAGCTCGACCAGGCGCTCGCCTGCCAGGGCGAAGGCCGGGACGCGCGGGTCGAGGAGGCGCAGCGCGAGGCGTGGAGCGAAACGCGCGAGCAGTGGGCCCGGCAGCCAGCGCGCCAGGCGCGCCAGCCGCGACTCACGCTCGAGAGCGAAGAGGAGCGGCCCCGCGGGGGCTCCAGAGGCCGATGTGAGCGCGAAGTCCTCGCGCCCGCTGGCCCTCAGGCCTTGCTCGGCTCGGCCCGCTCCTCGAGCGCCGGATCCTTCTCCGCCTCGACGATGGTCTGCACCGCCGCGCGCGAGAAGCGCATGCGCACGTTGTCCGCCACCTGCAACACCACCACTTCGCTGGTGGTCGTCACCACGGTGCCGTACATCCCGCCGGTGGTCATCACCCGATCGCCCTTCTTCAGGGCTTCGAGCATCTGCGTGCGCTGCTTCTGCTTCTTGCGCTCGGGCAGGATCAGCAGGAAGAAGAACAGCGCGCCGATGCCCAGCATCGGCACCAGCGGTCCGGTCAGCCAGCTGGTGGTGGGCGCGGTCGTTTCGCCGCTCGGGGGGGCGTCTTGGAACAGAAGGGCGAGGTGGATGGGGGTCATGGTTCGTTGCGAGGGGCGAAGAGGGTACTCGATCGGGGGGACCCCCTGAAGCTCCGTTCGGCCGGGCTGGCCGCCCGCCCTCGGGTGCCCTACGCTGGTCGATTGGCCCGCCGCCGCCCGCTTTCGCCCCATGAGCGCCCTGCAACCTCCCCAGAAACGTCCCGCCCGCGCCGTCGTCGCCATGAGCGGCGGGGTCGACAGCTCGGTCGCGGCCTGGATGCTCGCCCGGGAGGGCTACGAGCTCGTCGGCCTGTTCATGCGGAACGGGGTCCATGGGAGCGAGGAGGAGCTACGCAAGAAGTCGTGCTGCTCGGTCGGAGACGCGCGTGACGCGCGCATGGTTGCAGCCAGCCTCGGGATTCCGTTCCAGGCCGTGGACCTGAAGGACGAGTTCGGCGCGCTCATCCGCTACTTCCTGGCCGAGTACTCCGCGGGCCGCACGCCGAATCCCTGCGCGGTGTGCAACCGCGACCTCAAGTTCGGGAAGCTGTTCGGCTTCGCCGACGAGCTCGGCGCCGAGTTCGTGGCCACCGGCCACTACGCGCGCATCGAACACGAGAGTGGCCGCCCGCACGTCCTGCGCGGCGTGGACCGCGACAAGGATCAGTCCTACCAGCTGTTCTGCGTGCGCGAGGAGAATCTGCGCCGCACGCTGCTGCCGCTGGGCGGCCTGCAGAAGAGCCGCGTGCGCGCGCTGGCCGGCGAGGCCGGGATCCGCACCGCCGAGAAGCCCGACAGCCAGGAGATCTGCTTCGTGCCCGGCAACGACTACCGCGCGCTGCTCGACCAGCACGAGGTCGAGCGCCATCCCGGGCGCCTGGTGGACAGCGCGGGCAAGGAGCTCGGGCGCCACGGGGGCACCGAGCACTTCACCATCGGCCAGCGCCGCGGCCTCGGTGTCGCCGCCGGCGTGCCGCTGTACGTGCTCGAGATCGCGCCGTCGACGGGCACGGTCGTGCTGGGCACGGTCGAGGAATGCGGCAGCCGCGCGCTGGTCGCGGGCGAGCTGAACTGGATCGGCTTCGATCCGCCGGCCGGCCCCTTCCGCGCCGAGGTGCAGGTGCGCTACCGCCACCAGGCCGTGCCGGCGACGATCACCCTCGCCGACGGCGAGGCGCAGGTGGTCTTCGACGAGCCCGAGGCCGCCGTGGCGCCCGGGCAAGGCGCGGCGCTGTATCACGGCGAGCGCCTGCTGGGCGGCGGCTGGATCGCGCGCACCGAGCGGGTGTAACGCGTGCGGCGCGCGTCGAGCCTCCTGTTCGCCGCGGCGGGCGGCGCGTTCCTGCTCGCGGCCGCGCTGCTGTGGCCGCGCGTCGGCGCCAGCGCTGCGCAGGGCCCCACGCTCGTGCTGGCGCTCGTGGACGCCTCGGCCGACGTGGTGCGCAACGAGGCCTGGCTTCCGTGGGCGCGCGCCGAGCTGCGGCGCGTGGCGCAGGAGGCCGAGGCCCAGAGTGCCGAGCTGGCGGTGCTCTCCTACGCGGACGGCGTGGCCCTGGCATTCGCGCCCGGCGCGCCGCAGTCCTTCCTGGCGGCGCTCGACGGCCGCGGCGGCGCGCCCTTCGACCCGGCCGCGGGCCTGGCACGCGGCGCGACGCGCCTGAGGGCTGCGCTGCTCGCGGCCGAGCCGCTCGTCCTCGACCCACAACGCCGCGCGGCGCGCGTGCTCCTGCTGGCGCGGCCCAGCTACACCGAGGCCAGCCCGGCGGGGGTGCTCTCGCGCCTTGGCGCGCGCGGCGTCGCGCTCGAGGTCCGGCCGCCGCCGCGCGCGCCGCAGGCCGACCTCGGGCTACTCGCGCTCGAGCTGCCCGCGCGCGTCGAGCCCGGTGCGCCGCTGGTGGCCCGCGCGCGCTTCCTGTGGAGCCCCGGCGCGCCGCGCGACGAGCGTGCGACGGTTACGCTCACTCTGGAGCAGGGCGGAGCGCTACAACGCGCGGCGCGCGCGCTGGCGCTGCCCGCGCAGGGCGGCGAGTTCGAGCTGCCGCTCGCCTTCGGCCGCGCGGATGGAGGCCGCAGCGTGCTGCGCGCGGAAGTCGCGCTCGCCAGCGGCCCGGACCTGCTGCGCGAGAACGATCGCGCCGCGGCCTCGACGCTGGGCGGTGCCGCGCGCGCGCTCGGCGTGCTCGCGCGCACGGAGCTACGCCAAAGCGTCGAGGCTTGGCTCGGTCGGCAGGAGCACGCCGGGCTCGAGTTCGTGTACCTCGCGCCCGACGAACTCGGCGCGCACCTGGCCGAGCTCTCCGCGCTGGTGAGCGTGGACCTCGCGCCGGAGGACTTGCCCGCCGCGCTGGTCGAGGCCTTCGTGCTCCGCGGCGGCGGCTGGCTCGCGACCGGCGGCTGGCGCTTCCTCGCGCGCTGGACGAGCACCGCTGACGCCGCAGCGCTCGCCGCGCTGCTGCCCTGTGAGCCGCCGAGCCAGAAACTCGCGCCGCGCGACGTGCTACTGCTGGTGGATGGCTCGGGCAGCATGGAGGGCGCGCCATTCGAGGGCGTGCGCGCGGCGGCCTTGGCGCTGGTCGGCGCGGTGCTGCCGGGCGAGCGTCTGGCGCTGCGCTTCTTCACGAGCGGCCTGGAACCCGAGCACGTGTTGAAAGAACGCTCTGTGGCCGCGCAGGACGCCGAGGCCGTGCGGCGCGCGGCGCGCGAGCTCCTCGCGCTGCGCGTGCCCAACGGCACGACGCACCTCCTGCGCTCGTTGCGCGCGCTGCCCGCCGCACCCGCGGGCGTCGAGAATCTGGTGCTCGTGCTCAGCGACGGGCGCGAGCGTGAGGCCTATGCCGACGAGCAGACCGAAGCCCGCGCGGTGCGGCGCGAGCTCGAGGCACGGCGCACGCAGCTCGCGGTGATCGCCGTGGGCGAGGGCAACTTCGCGCTGCTGGCGGCCCTCGCGGGCGGCGCGGAGAACGTGCGCTCGGCGGCCACGCCGGCCGAGTTGGCCACGCTGCTGCAGCGCGAGCTGGCCGGCGCGCGCGTGAGCGAGGGTGAGCTGGAGCTCACGCGCGGCGCCGCGCCGGCGGGCTCGCTGACGCGCGAGATCCAGGGCGCAGACGGCACTGCGCTGGCGCCGCTGCGTCGCTATGTGAAGGCCGGCCTGCGTCCGCAGGCCGAGGCGCTGGTGCTCGGCCCGCGGGCCGAACCGGTGCTGGCCGTGACCCGGGCGGGCCTCGGGCGCAGCGCGTGGTTCGCCGCCCCGCCGGCCAGCGACTGGACGGCGACGGACGGCGCCGAGCTCGCCATCGGCGGACTGCTGCGCTGGCTCGCGCGCGGCCCGGACGCGCCGCCGCCGCGCGCGCGGCTCGAGGGCCTGCGGGTTTCGGTGAGCGCTCTCGCGGATGGGGAGCCCGAGCTGAGCGCGCGCGTGCTCGAGACCGTCGACGGGGGCGCGCCGCTCGCGCTGCAGCTCTTCCCGCCGTCTGAGCTCGGGGCCGACGCTCGGCACACGCGCGTGGGCACGCTCGCGCGCCGGCCGGGGCCCGCTGCCGCGTTGTGCTTCGACACCGCGACGGGCGAGGAGTGCCTGGCGCTCGAAGAGACGCTGCCCGACGAATTCTCCGGCCGCGAGCGGCCCGTGCCCTCCGCCTGGCTGCAGGCCTCGACGGCACCGCCACCGGCCCAGGGGCGGCTCGCGCGCTCGCACCCGGCCGGGCCCTGGGTGCTGGCGCTCGCGCTGCTGCTGCTGCTGGCCGCCGGGCTGGCCCAAAAATAAGCGCTCGGCTCCGCCATGGCGCTGCGCTTCGTCCGGAGTCACCGCATCCGCGGTCGTTCTCGGACCTTCGAAATGCTCACGTGAAGGAACCACGCTCCGCTCTAGCCCACGGCTGCGGCGACTCCGCACGACCTGGCCAACCCGAGCGCTCCTTCCAGGGCTCGGCGCCGGACGCGGTCAAGGAGTCGGGGACTCCGGTCGATAGACGGCCACGGCGCGAAAGAAATGCGCGCCCCACAAGTCCCCGAGATCCGGACCATGAGCCGCAAGCACTCCCTGCTCCTTTCCCTGTTCCCGCTCCTGTTCATGGCGGCCTGCTCGAGCAGCGCGCGCAACGTGCGCGCCGAGGGTCCGCAGTCGCCATGGATTCAGCCCACGCCGCTCCTGGCGCAGCAGATCCAGGACGAAGCTGCGCGCCTGCCCTACAGCCACGGCTTCGATCGCCTGGAACAGATCCGCTGGTTCGCCTCGGTGGGCGAGCCCGCTTACCCGCACCTGCTCAAGCTGGCCGTCGATCCGCGCGACGACGTGGCCGCCTCGGCGCTGGCGTCGCTGGGGGCGACGCTCGACTCGCGCCTGGTGCAGCCGATCCGCGAGCTCTCCTGGGGCGAGGAACGCGTGCACGGCGACCTGGGCCTCGAGCGCGCGCGCACGCTGGTGCGGCTCGGCGACTGGAGCGAGATCCCGGTGCTGATCGCCGGACTGAAGGACGAGCGCCTGTTCACGCGTTCGCTGTGCATGGACGCGCTCAAGGAGGCAACCCACGAAGACCATGGCTTCGACCCGCGCGCCGCGGCTGGCTCGCGCGAGAAGGCCGTGACCGAGTGGGAGAAGTGGTGGCTCGAGCGCTCGGGCGAGGGCATCCTGCCCGCGAAGTGAACGTGCGCGCCCGCCGTCGCGTGACGGGTTCTACTTCTCGCGCAGCCGCTGCGTGAGCGCGCGGAAGCGCGGCGCTTCCTTCAGGCTGGCGAGGTCCGGATCGTCCAGCAGGTGCGCGAGATCGCGGTACCCAAGAGCCAGGGCGCGCTCGAGCGCGTCCAGCGCGCGCTCCAGGCGACCCAGCAGGGCCAACGAGCAGGCCAGGTTGTAGTGCACCGTCGGATCCTCGGGCGCGAGCACGGCCAGGCGCTGGTCAGCGGCCAAGCCCTCCTCGAAGCGGCCCAGGCGCGTCAGCACCGTGGCCAGCTCGGACAGGACCTCTAAGTTCTCGGGATGGCGTGCGTGGGAGCGACCCAGGAACTCGGCCTGGAACGCCAGACCGAGCTGCTCCAGCCGCTCCTGCACGTCCGGAGGCAGGGTCAGGACGCCGGTGCTCATGCCTCCATGGTCGCGCGCCGGGGCGGCAAAAGGGAAGGGGCAGGGCGGAGAAAGCGCACGCGCGCAGAGCGGGATCGCTCGCCCCGCCTCGCAGCGGAGACCCTGTGGCCGATCCCGGAGTGGGGCGCACGAAGGACAAAGAGCGCACGGGCGATGCGGAAGCGCTCGGCTGTGCATGGTGGCCCGGCGCCCGGCGGCCTATGGACGGACGCGGAACTCCGCTTGCGGGACGGCGGAGCTTCGAGCTGTTCAGGCGACGACTGAGACCGGACACTGGCACCCGTCCCGGCAACGCAAGATGAGCGACAAGGTCATGAACCTGCACTTCTGTGATCTGTGCAACGAGTCGATCCCCCAGGCCGACCTGGACCAGGCGCGGGCCGTGCGGCGCGGTGAACGCTTGATCTGCTCCGCTTGCGAGGCGGCCATGAGCCCCGTTCCGCTGCACTCCCCGCCGGCGGCGATCGGCATGGGCACGGTCGCGCTCCCCAAGCCGGCGCCCGCGCCCAGCGGTGGCTCGTCCGTGCTTGCCGTGTCGCTGGCTTTCTCTTCGGTGGCGCTGGTGGTCGGTGTGGGTGCCGGCGCGTACCTCTTCTGGCGCCTCGAGCACGAGAGCGCGCGGTTGTCACAGACCATCTCCGAGGTCGCGCGAGTCGCGCCGGAGCAGGCGCGCACGGTGTCAGCCGCGTTGGCGGAAGAGACGGAGCAGCGCGAGGGCGAGCTCGTCGCCGTGCGCGCGGAGCTGGCGGGCATGGCGGCGCGAGTGCTGGAGCTCGAGCACGTCAGCGCGGGCCGCGCGGACCTGGAGCGCCGGGTCGGGCGCCTGGACGAGCGCCTGGCCGCCTCGGACGACCTCTCGGCGCGCGTGGAGCATCAGGCCGGCGCGCTAGATCAGCTGGCCAACACCGTGGCGTCCGAGCTGCAGGCCGCCGCGACGCGCGCTCGAGAGACGGTGAAGGAGGCTGCGCCGCGCGCCAGCGAGAGCGCCGCGCCCGCGCGCGCGCCCGCCGAGCCGCTTGCCTCCGGTGGTGCACAGTGGCAGGGCTGGGTCACCGACCTCGCCAGCGCGAACTCGGGCACGCGCTGGCAAGCCGTGCAGTCGCTGGGCATGACCGGCGATCCGGCCGTGGTCCCGCACCTCGTGCCCATGCTGACGGACGCGGACATCTTCGTGCGCATGGCCGTGTGCCGACACCTCGGCAGCCTGAAGTCGATCGAGGCCATCCCGGCCCTGATCGACACGCTGGAGGACGAGGAGGCTTCGGTGCGCGAAGCGGCGCTGGTCGCGCTGCGCGCCATCTCGGGCCAGTCGATCCAGTTCGATCCGCTGGCGAAGGACGGCGAGCGCTCGAAGCGCGTGCGCGCCTGGCGCGATTGGTGGGAGCAGGCTTCGAAGGAGCCGGCCAAGGGCAAGGCCAAGGGCTGAGCTACTCGGTACGAGAGTCCGCGCGCCGCGCGCGGATTCTCGGGAGTAGTAGCTCCGGCGCCGCGGCGCTCATCAAGCGGCGAAGAGGGGCGGGCCGTGTGTCGCGCCTGGCCTGGAGGAGGAGTCGCGGGGGAGGGTCTGCCTCCCCCGCCAACAAGAACTCAGCGCGGGCGCATGAGGTCTCATTGGGTTGCGGGCTTCGCCCGCGCTGAGCCGAGCTCACCGGCACGAACCGTCGGGGGTGGATGGCAACGTGCGGAAGGGTTTTCCGCTTGCGCCCGTGCATGAATCGAACACCGCCCGGCGGCGCTTGCGCTAGCATGGGCGTCTCGTGCGCGGCCGGCCAAAGGTGGCTCGGCGCGCCGTTCCCCGCAGGAGCACAGCAGAAAGCCCCATGGCGCATCTCGTCACGCTGATCCTTGGCGACGGCACCGGCCCCGAGCTGGCCGCCGTCACGCGCGAAGTCCTGGACGCGACCGGCGTCGCCTTCGAATGGCACGAGGCCGAGGCCGGCGTCGATGTCATGGCGACCCACGGGACCCCGCTGCCGGACGCGACCCTCGAGTCCATCCGCCGCACCAAGACCTGCCTGAAGGCGCCCATCACGACCCCCGTCGGGGTGGGCTTTCGCTCGGTCAACGTCGCGCTGCGCAAGACCTTCGACCTGTACGCCTGCGTGCGCCCGTGCAAGACCTACGCCGGCGTGCGTTCGCGCTACACCGGCGTCGACCTGGTCATCTTCCGCGAGAACACCGAGGACCTGTACGCGGGCATCGAGTTCGAGAAGGGCTCGCTGGGCGCGCACAAGCTCGCGGCGCTGATCGAGGAGCTCTCCAAGGTCAAGATCCGCGGCGACTCCGGCATCTCGATCAAGCCGATCTCCGTCTTCGGCAGCGCGCGCATCGTCAAGGCGGCCTTCGAGTACGCCGTCAAGCACGGGCGCAAGAAGGTCACCGCGGTCCACAAGTCGAACATCATGAAGTTCTCGGATGGCCTGTTCCTGGCCACCGCGCGCGAGGTCGCGAAGCGCTACCCGTCGATCCAGTTCGACGACCGCATCGTGGACAACATGTGCATGCAGCTGGTGCAGAACCCGCAGGACTACGACGTGCTCGTGCTGCCCAACCTCTACGGCGACATCCTCAGCGACCTGTGCGCCGGTCTGGTCGGTGGCCTGGGCGTCGCGCCGGGCGCCAACCTGGGCGACGGCGGCATCGCCGTGTTCGAGGCCACGCACGGCTCGGCGCCCAAGTACAAGGGCCAGAACAAGGTCAACCCGACGGCCATGATCCTCTCCGGCATGCTCATGCTCGAGCACCTCGGCGAGGCCGACGCCGCGCGCCGTCTGGAGCGCGCCGTCTCGAAGGTGATCGCCGAGGGCAAGTCGGTGACCTACGACCTCAAGCCCGACCGCAACGACCCGAGCGCGGTGGGCACCAAGGAATTCGGCCAGGCGATCATCGCCGCGCTGGGCAAGTCGCCCGTGGGATCGCGCCGCTGACAGAGGCCTGCCAGGGTCTCGAAGACTTGCTCGGCCGCCTTGTCCACGGGAGTGGCCTGGGCTCGTCGTCGACTGCGCTCGCTTCCGCCAAGGCAGCCGTGCTGCGCTGGGGCATGGGCCAGGGTGCTAGGTGCCCCGATGCTCCCGCGCGTGGCCTGGCTGGCCGTTGCACTGCTTCAGCTGGCCGCCTGCGGCCGGCCAGCCCCCATGGCCCGGCCGACGCTCGATACCGCGCTGCGCGAAAACCCGGCGACCGCGCTGAGCTTCGATTTCGCGCAGGCCAAGCCGACGATCCTCCCGGCGCACCAGGTCGAGCTTCTGACGCGCTTCGAAGGCGTCACGCGCGGCAACTGTCCCGACGAACTCGAGGACGAGGTGAACACCTTCGAGCATGGGCTGACTCGGGAGCAGCTCCACGATTCCGGGACCTACTTTCCCAACCATGTCCCGCAGGACTGGAAGCCCTTGCGCACGTGGTATGCAGGCGAAATGCAGGGCCCGGTGAATCTCCGTTACATCACGATCGACGGAGCGACCTTCGCAATCGGCGCGCTGGCGAACCTCGATGAGCGGACGGGCGACAAGGCGCCGATCGGATCCACCCACCCGGGGCGGACCTCCCTCGGCTGGAGTTCGACGGCTGATCCCGCGCACGTCAATTGGATCGAGCGCGACTTCCTGCTGCCCGAGTTCGCGCAGGTGCTCGCCTTCGACAGCGCGCAACGCGACCACGAGATCGTCGTCGTCTGCGCCGTACCCGAAGGCCTGCGCGAGTACGCATTCGAAGTCCGAGCCGGCGAACTGGTCGAGACACGCAGGCGCTCCGTCGGTTGGCCCAAGGCCTTCTCTCCGATGCTGCTCGAGGTCGGGCCGGAGCTGCTGCTGTTCTGGTCGGAGCACACGGCCGAGAGCAGCCGGCCCCCCTCCGGCGGAGTCGCCCGGAGAGTGGCGCGCCTCACCGCAGGCACGTCCGAGTGGTCGGCGCCGGCCACGGTCACGATCGATCTCGACAACGCCGGCAATTTCGCCGTTTGCGCGCGTGGTGAGCAGGTGAGCGCCGCGTGGAGCGACAATCGCTTCCTTGCCGTGGGATGGGAGTCCACCAACGGACGGAAGCTATGCGTCTCGAGGAGCACGGATCACGGCACTTCGTGGTCGGCTCCGGTTCTCCTGCACGACCCCGAGGACAATGGTGTGGCAGCCGATGGCCGCGTGCTGGTCTACGACGACGGCGTGCGCATCCTGGTCCTGAACGCCGAGGGCACGCCCGTGCAGACGAAGGCAGGCACTGTCGCGGACACCTTTCTGCTCTCGCGCGATCTCACGCGCTGGGCTCCGGCGCCCGGCCGCATGTTTGGACCCCTCGTCAGCTTGCGCAAGTCGGAGATCGCGCGCTGGCCCCGCTGAAGCGGCACCGCGCCGGGCCGACACTTCGTGCGGGGCCAGCGCGCTGCGCGCCGCGCGGATTTGGGCGGGAGTGCGCGCGCCCACGATTGCGGCTGAGATGCCCCGGACGGTGAGTGTGCAGGCCAGGGCGAGCCGTGCGGGGCGCAGCGACAGCACACCCGAACGAGCGCGAGCGGCTTGGTCTATCCGCGCGCGCGCGGCAACGCCGGCTCGGGCTTCGGGCTAGCGCTCGCCGCTTCGACGTAGGCTTCCATCGGCGGGCAAGTGCACACCAGGTTGCGGTCGCCGTAGCCGTTGTCGATGCGCTTCACGCTGGGCCAGAACTTGTGCTGGCGCGTCCAGGGCGCGGGGAAGGCGGCCTGCTCGCGCGTGTAGCCGTGGGTCCAGGTCGTGGCGGTGAGCTCGACCAGGGTGTGGGGCGCGTTCTTGAGCGGATTGTCGGCCCGGTCGAGGCGGCCCTGCTCGATCTGGCGCACCTCGGCGCGGATGGCGATGAGCGCGTCGCACAGGCGGTCGAGTTCGGCCTTCGACTCGCTCTCGGTGGGCTCGATCATCAGGGTCCCGGCCACGGGGAAGGACAGCGTCGGCGCGTGGAAGCCGTAGTCCATCAGGCGCTTGGCCACGTCCTCGGCGGTGACGCCGGAGGAGTGCTCGAGCGGGCGCAGGTCGAGGATGAACTCGTGCGCGACCATGCCGTGCACGCCGGTGTAGAGGAGCTCGAAGTGCTGCCCCAGACGCTTGGCCATGTAGTTCGCGTTCAGGATCGCGAACTGCGTGGCGCGCGTGAGCCCGACGCCGCCCATCAGCTCGATGTAGCCGTAGGAGATGGGCAGCACCATCGGCGAACCGTAGGGCGCGGCCGAGACCGGGCCGATGGCCTTGGCGCCGCCGCACTTCACCAGCGGGTGCCCGGGCAGGTACGGCGCGAGGTGCGCCCCGACGCAGATCGGGCCCATGCCCGGGCCACCGCCGCCGTGCGGGATGCAGAAGGTCTTGTGCAGGTTGAGGTGGCACACGTCGGCGCCGAACTCGCCCGGCCGGCACAGGCCGACCTGCGCGTTCATGTTGGCGCCGTCCATGTACACCTGACCGCCGTGGCGGTGGACGATGGCGCAGATGTCGCGGATCTTCTCCTCGAACACCCCGTGCGTGGAGGGATAGGTGACCATCAGCGCGGCGAGCTGCGCGGCGTGCTCGCGCGCCTTGGCCTCGAGATCGGCGAGGTCCACGTTGCCGCGCTCGTCGCAGGCGACGGCCACGATCTTCATGCCGGCCATGGCCGCGCTGGCCGGGTTCGTGCCGTGGGCCGAGACCGGGATCAGGCACACGTCGCGCTGCGTGTCGCCGCGGTCGCGATGGTAGGCGCGGATCACCAGCAGGCCCGCGTACTCGCCCTGCGAGCCGGCGTTGGGCTGCAGCGAGACCGCGGCGAAGCCAGTGATCTCGGCCAGCGACGCTTCCAGGCGGCGGAAGAGCTCGTGGTAGCCAGCCGCGTCCTCCAGCGGCGCGAAGGGATGGATGTTGGCGAACTCGGGCCAGGTGATCGGGCGCATCTCGGCCGCCGCGTTCAGCTTCATCGTGCACGAGCCGAGCGGGATCATCGAGGTCGTCAGCGACAGGTCGCGCGCCTCCAGGCGCTTGATGTAGCGCAGGAGCTCGTGCTCGACCTTGTGGCGCGAGAACACCGGGTGCGTCAGGTACGCGCTCGTGCGCGCGTGCGGCGCGGGCAGAACCGTCGTCAAGCCCTGCACGAGCGCGTCGAAGGCCGCCGGGGCCTTGGCCAGCAGCTCGCCGGCGACCGCCAGCAGCGTCTCGACGTCGGCGCGCGTGGCGGTCTCGTCCAGCGCCACGTGCAGCGTGCGCTCGTCGCTGGCGCGCACGAGCAGCCCGCGATCCCGCGCCAGACCGGCGAACGCGCGCGCCGCGGGGCGCGGCAGCGTGGCCGTGAGGGTGTCGAAGAACGGCTCCCGCCCGAAGGCGCAGCCGAGCTGCGCCAGGCCGCGCTGCAGCGTGCAGGTGAGCCCGTGCACGCGCTCGGCGATCGCGCGCAGGCCCGTCGGTCCGTGGTGGAGCGCGTAGAACGAGGCCGTGATCGCGAGCAGCGCCTGCGCCGTGCAGATGTTGCTGGTGGCCTTCTCGCGGCGGATGTGCTGCTCGCGCGTGCCCAGCGCCATGCGCAGCGCGCGCGCGCCGGCCGCGTCCTTCGACACGCCGATCAGGCGTCCGGGCACGTGGCGCTTGAACTCCTCGCGCGCGGCCATGAACGCGGCGTGCGGACCGCCGTAGCCCATGGGCACGCCGAAACGCTGCGCCGAACCGACGGCCACGTCGGCGCCGAACTCGCCCGGCGGGCGCAGCAGCGTGAGCGCGAGCAGATCGGTCGCCACCACCACCAGCGCGCCGGCCGCGTGCGCGCGCTCCGCGAACGCCGCGTAGTCGAACACGCGCCCGTCGCTGGCGGGGTACTGCAGCAGCACGCCGGCCACGCTGCTGGCGGCGAAGTCGAAGCGCTCGTGATCGCCGACCACGATCTCGATCCCCAGCGCCTCGGCGCGCGTCTCGACCACCGCGATCGTCTGCGGATGGCAGTGGCGCGAGACGAAGAAGTGGTCGCGCTTGCCGCCCAGCTGGCGGTGGCACAGCGTGACGGCCTCGGCCGCGGCCGTGGCCTCGTCCAGCAGCGAGGCGGTGGACAGCGGCAGCGCGACGAGGTCCGTGACCATCGTCTGGAAGTTGAGCAACGCCTCCAGGCGCCCCTGGGAGATCTCGGCTTGATAGGGCGTGTATTGGGTGTACCAGCCCGGGTTCTCGAGCACGTTGCGCAGGATCACGCTGGGCGTGACCGTGCCGTGGTAGCCCAGGCCCAGGAAGGATTTCCGCACCTGGTTCTTGGCCGCCAGCGCGTGGACCGCCTCCAGGTACTCGTGCTCCTCGAGACCCGGGCCGAGCGCCAGCGGGCGCGCCGAGCGGATCGCCGCCGGCACCGTGCGCGCCACCAGCTCGTCGAGGCTCGCGACGCCGACGGTGCGCAGCATCTCCTGTACTTCCGAGTCGGTCGAGCCGAGGTGACGCTGGACGAAGGGATCGGCGGGACGCAGGAAGTCGGGTTGCGGGCTCACGGCGGTGGGCTCGGCGCGCACGCCGAGGCAGCGGTCGAATCGGTGGGGGCGTTGGCAGCGCGCATGTTGGCTCCCAGCGCGCGGCGGATCCAGCGCGAGCCCGCCGAACCCGCTTCGTACCGCTCTCCCGCACGGATCGCGCCCGGCACCCGCTATCCTCGCCCGCCATGAAGGTCCGCATGCTCGGCTCCGTCCTGTCCCTGTTCGTCCTGTGCGCGCCGTCCGGGGCGCAGCAACCCGCCGCCGCTCAGGCCCGCCCGCGCGCGCCGCAGGCCGGCGCGCTGGAGATCGGCGACCCGTACTTCCCGGGCCTCGGCAACGGCGGCTACGACGTCGAGCACTACACCCTGAGCCTCGACTACGACTTCGAGGGCGACGAGCTCACGGCCAGCGCAGGAATCCGCGCCACGGCGCTGCACGACCTCGCTAGTTTCTCGCTCGATCTCTATGGCCTCGAGGTCGCCGGCGTGCGCATCGACGGCCAGGACGCGCGCTTCGAGCGCCCGCCCGTGCCAGCTGGCGCCGACGGCAAGCCGCAGCCGCCCTCGGAGCTCGTGATCACGCCCAGCGCGCCCATCGCCGCCGGGGCGAGCTTTCAGGCCGAGGTGCGCTACGGCGGCCGGCCCCACGGCCGACCCGACCCGGCTGTGCCCTTCCTGCCCGGCGGAGTCGGCTGGTTCCGCATGGAGTCGGGCGTGTACGTGGTCTCGGAGTGCATCGGTGCCGGCTCCTGGTTTCCGTGCAACGACCACCCGCGCGACAAGGCCACGTACTCCTTCCGCATCACGGTCGCCAAGCCCTACACGGTCGCCGCGAACGGCATCCGCACCGAGGTCGTCGAGGCCGGCGAGGCGCGGACCTTCGTGTTCGAGGCGCGCGATCCGATGGCGAGCTACCTGGCGACGCTGAACATCGCCGAATTCAGCGAGCTCGAGGCCAAGGGCCCGCGCGGCATTCCGGTGGTCATCTATCACCCCGTGGACGCCACCCAGGCCGAGCTGGCCGACTTCAAGCGCCAGCCGGAGGTGCTCGAGTTCCTCGAGACCGTCTTCGGGCCCTACCCGTTCGAGGCCGCGGGCGGCGTGCTCTCATACGAGAAAATTGGTGGCGCCCTGGAGTGCCAGACCCTGCCGGTCTACGGGCGCGGCTCCAACCTGGAGGTGATCGTGCACGAGCTCACGCACCAGTGGTTCGGCGACTGCGTCAGCCCGGATCTGTGGCGCGACATGTGGCTGAACGAGGGCTTCGCCAGCTACTCGGAGTGGCTGTGGACGGAGCACACCGAGGGCAAGGCCGCCTACGAGCAGCTTGCCAAGCGCAGCTACGCCGAGCTGCGCAAGCGCAAGACCGGCGCGCCCTTCGACCCCGGCGTGGCCCGCGTCTTCAGCGGGCGCGTCTACCAGCGCGGCGCCTTCGTGCTCTACGGCCTGCGCCAGGAAGTCGGTGACGAGAGCTTCTTCCGCATCCTGAAGACCTGGGTCGAGACGCACAAGAACGGCAACGGCAGCACCGAGGCCTTCGTGACCCACGCCGCAAAGACCGCCGGGCGAGAGTTGCAGCCCTTCTTCGACGCCTGGCTGTACGCGGACGTCACGCCCGCGCAGCCCGAGCTCGAGCCGCCGCCTGCCCCGGCCGCGGGCAAGGCCGGCGGGTAGTAGCGCGGGCGCGCGCGCGCTACCTTCTCGGGCCGCATGAATTCCGCCTCCAAGATCACCGTCGTCGGCGCCGGGCACGTGGGCATGATCACGGCCCAGAAGTGCGCCGAGAAAGAGCTCGCGCGCGAGGTCGTGCTGATCGACGTGCTCGAGGGCCGCCCGCAGGGCATCGCCCTCGACCTGAACCAGGCCGCGGCCGTGGAGGGCTACGGCACGCGCGTCGTCGGCACGAACGACCCGGCGGCCACGGCCGACTCGGACGTGGTCATCGTCACCGCCGGAAAACCGCGCGCGCCGGGCATGAGCCGCTCGGACCTCTTGGCCGTGAACGGCAAGATCGTGGAGGCGGTCGCGCGTTACGTGCGCGAGCGCTCGCCCGACGCGATCGTGATCGTGGTCACGAACCCGCTCGACCCGATGACCGCGCTGATGCGCGCCAAGCTGGCCTTCCCCGCGCGCCGGGTGATCGGCATGGCGGGCGTGCTCGACGCCTCGCGCTTCTCCTGGTTCCTGGCCGAGAAGCTGGGCGTTTCCGTGGTCGACGTGGACGCGATGGTGCTGGGTGCGCACGGCGACTCGATGGTGCCGCTGCCGCGCGCCTCGGGCGTGAACGGCGTGTCGGTGACCGAGCTCCTGGACAAGGCCACGATCACGGCCATCGGCGAGCGCACCAAGAACGGCGGGGCCGAGATCGTGAACCTCTTGAAGACCGGCAGCGCCTTCTTCGCCCCGGCGAGCGCCTCGGTGGCGATGGCCAAGAGCATCCTGCGCGACGAGAAGCGCCTCTTGCCGTGCACCTGCTTGCTGAACGGCGAGTTCGGCATCGAGGGCGTCTACGTGGGCGTCCCGGCCGTACTCGGGCGCAACGGCGTCGAGAAGATCCACGAGATCCCGCTCGACACCGAGGCGCGCATCGCGCTGCAGAAGACCGTGGGCGCGATCCAGAAGGACGTCGAGGCGCTGCGGCAGCTGGGCTTGATGTAGTCCGCCGGAGCGCCCTGGTTCGCGGGCTGCGCACAGACGACGAGCAACGGAGACCGACGATGGCGACACGCACCGAATCCGACACCATGGGCCCGGTCGAGGTCCCCGGCGAGGCGCTGTGGGGCGCGCAGACGCAGCGCTCGAAGCAGAACTTCAAGATCGGCGGGCAGCGCTTCTCGCGCGAGCTGATCCGCGCCCTGGGGGTGGTCAAGAAGGCCGCGGCGCAGACCAATTTCGAGCTGAAGGAGCTCGAGACCCTGAACGCCAAGGAGCGCGCGGCCTTGCTGCAAGCCTGCGACGAGGTCATAGCCGGCCAGCACGACGAGCACTTCCCGCTGGTCGTGTGGCAGACCGGCTCGGGCACGCAGACCAACATGAACGCGAACGAGGTGCTCTCGAATCGCGCCATCCAGCTGCTGGGCGGCGTGCTCGGCTCGAAGAAGCCGATCCACCCCAACGATCACGTCAACCGCTCGCAGTCCTCCAACGACGTCTTCCCCGCGGCGATGCATGTGGCCGCGGGCGAGACCACCGTGCGACGCCTGCTGCCCGCCCTGGAAGCGCTCGAGCGCGCCTTCGACGACAAGGCCCGCGCCTGGAAGGACGTGGTCAAGATCGGGCGCACGCACCTGCAGGACGCCACGCCGCTGACTGTCGGCCAGGAGTTCTCGGGCTACGTGCAGCAGCTCTGCGACGCGCGCCGCGCCCTGGGGCGCACGCTGGAGGGCGTGTACGAACTCGCCCTCGGCGGCACCGCCGTGGGCACGGGCCTCAACACGCATCCGCGCTACGCGGCGCTGGCCGCGCAGCACATCGCGGCCGAGACGAAGCTGCCCTTCGTCAGCGCGCCCAACAAGTTCTCCGGCCTCGCCGGCCACGACGCGCTCGTGTTCCTGCACGGTGCCTACAAGATGGCCGCGGTGGCGCTGATGAAGATCGCCAACGACGTGCGCTGGCTGGGTTCGGGCCCGCGCTGCGGCCTGGGCGAGCTCAAGCTGCCGGCCAACGAGCCCGGCAGCTCGATCATGCCCGGCAAGATCAACCCCACGCAGTGCGAGGCCATGACCATGGTCTGCGTGCAGGTCATGGGCAACGACGTGACCGTTTCCCTGGCCGGCTCGCAGGGCAACTTCGAGCTCAACGTCTTCAAGCCGGTGCTGATCCACAACCTGCTGGAGAGCGCGTGCCTGCTGGCCGACGCCTGCGATTCGCTGCGCGAGAAGTGCATCGAGGGCCTGGAGCTCGATCGCGCGCGGGTCGAGACGCTGATGCGCCAGTCGCTGATGCTGGTGACCGCGCTCAACCCGCACATCGGCTACGACAACGCCGCCAAGGCCGCCAAGAAGGCCCACGCCGAGAACCTGACGCTGAAGGAGGCGGTGGTCGCGCTGGGCTTGCTCACGCCGGCCGACTTCGAGCGTCTGGTGGACCCGCGCGAGATGCTCGGGCCCAGCGAGAGCGGTCCGCGCGGCGGCGGGGGCTGAGCGACTTCTTCCAGAAGTCTGCGCACGGCGCGGGTATTCTCGGAGCAGAGGAAGGCACACCGCGGAGACGCGGAGAAGAAGCCTAGACGCGGAGAAAGAAAGGGTCAGGGAAGATGGGGCCTCCGGGGCTGCGGCTCTCCGAGAGTCGACCATCCGGAGGCCAGTTCTTCTTCCTCCGCGAGGCTCCGCGCCCTCCGCGTCTCCGCGGTGGGTTTGGGGTTTGCGGGCGGCAGCCCGCGCTAGTCTAGAACCCCGAGGCTCGCCGTGTTTGGATTGTTGTTCACACTGTGAGCGGCTACTGCGGCTCGCGGCCCGCTTGCGCCGGAGCCCTCAGCGCGGGCGTGCGCGCCAGCACGCACGCCAGCCACAGGGCCACGACGCCCAGTTGCTGCCAGAGCACGCGCCGCGAGGAGAAGCATAAGTTCCAGTTGAGGTCGTGGGGCGCGAGCAGGTAGACCCCGAGCACGCCTCCGACGAGCAGCCAGGCCAGCAGCGCGAGTCGGCCCGCACTTGCGCTCCACGCCGCGCGCGGCGCCAGGACGCAGGTGCAGGCCAGCACGGCGAACAAGCCGGCGTGCCAGTCCCACTCCAGGAAGACGATGCGCCCGAGGTAGCGGGCCGCCTCCGCGATGCGCGCGCCGCTGAGTCGCCCGCCGAGCTGATCGAGGCGCAGGTCGAGCTCGACGTTGTCGAAGCCGAAGTGCGCGTTGAAGGCGTGGGTCGCCGCGACCAGGCCGAACGGCAGCAGGAACCACAGGAGCGTGCGGTTCGCGAGGCGCGCGCCGAACCCGAGCACGGGCAGCAGCACCATGGCGTACAGCCAGCCCTCGTTCTTGCTCCACACGGTGAAGGCCAAAGAGAGCGCCGCCAGGCGCAACCAGACCGGCAAGCCCTCCTCGCGCCAGCGCAGCAGGCATTCGACGCTGGCCAGCAGGCCCAGCGCGACAAGCACGTCGGATCCGGCCGCCGGGGCCAGGCGCAGCCCCTCGCTCGCACGGCCGACGGCGAGCAGCAGGGCGGCCGCCACGGTGGGGCGGACGCGACGGCGCAGCGTCGCAGCCAGCAAGCACAGGAGCGCCGGCATGGCGAGCTGGATGGGGAAGCGATTCTCCACTTGCAGGATCTGCCCTGCGTGGCTGAAGGCCCAGACCTGGAGCAGCGGGTTCAAGAGCGGATAGTCGGTGTTGACGCCCTTGAAGACGGTCGAGTCCTCCGCATCGTCGGCGTCGATGCCCTTGAAGGCGCTCAAGCGCTGCGCATAGTCGGCGCCGAGCGAACCCTGGTCGAAGAGCAGCTTCGCCTTGAGGGCCCAGTTGAAGGATTCGTCGCCGGCACCGAAGGCCACCGGTTGCTCGGCGGCGAGCATGTCGTCGGCCAGTTGCATGCACAGCAGCAGGGCGAGCACGACCTGCAGCACGCGCTCGTCTCGCGCGGCACGCGGCGCGGTCCGCGCCGGCGGCGAGCCGGCGTAGAGACGGCACACCAGGGCGAGCAGCAGCAGGGTGGGTACGAGGAAGCGGCTCTCGAGTGGCAGGCCCGCCATGAGCCAGGCGGCGAGCACCAGCGCGACGGCCAGGTGTCCCGTGAGGTAGGCCAGGGCCAACGCGGCAAGCCGCTCGCCGCCGGGCCAGCCACACAGCCGCAGAATCGTCCAGCCGAGGAGCAGCGGGACGAGCAGCAGCGACAGGAGCTCGAGCAGCGACAGCGTCATCGCTCGACGAGCCACAGCTCGATGCGCACGCGGGCCTCGAGGAGGCGCGCGCGCTGCATCCACGGGGCGCTCGGCTCGCCTTCCGGCGTGAGGACGTAGGTCTGGGCGGGAACTGCGGCCGCATCCTCCGGCGCGAGCGGCAGCACGACGCGCGGAAAGCACAGCGAGAAGAGCCGGGCCCACAGCCGGTGCACCGCTGCGCGTCCGTCGTACGCCGCGACGTACACGGTGGCCCGCTGGGGAGTGTGGCGCTCGAGCATGTCGCGCACCGCGATGCCCACCGGCGCCAGGGCGCGCTCGACGCGCTCCTCCGGCGGCAGGCGCACGGCGGCGACGATGCGGGCGGGATCGAGGGCGGTGGCCGCGGACGCCAGGGACAGGGTGCTGGCCACGACCCGCCACAGCAGCCAGGCGAGCAGGCACGCCGCCAAACGCGGTTCGCCACCGTTCGCGAGGAAAGCGAGGCGTCGCGCCACAGTCCGCATCATGACCTGTGCACAGCGCGCGCGGCAAGCCTGCGCGCGCGCCCGCGATCAGCTCGGCGGTTGCGGTTGCCGCAGCGGCGCCGGTTCCGGGCGCGGTGCGCGGCGTAGCACGACCGAGTCCGTCCCCAGACGCGCGCTGCAGCGCAGCAGCGTCGCCTGGTAGGAGAGCTCCGCGCGCGCGAAGCCGAGCTCGAGCGCGCGCAGGCGCGCCAGCCACTCGTCCAGCTCACGCGCGATCGCGGGACGCTCGGGGCCGAAGGCACTCAGGAGTTCCGGGCGCTTCTCACCCAGCGCGCGGCCGAGGCGCGCGACGGTGGGCGAGGTGCGCGTGGTCAGATCGCGCGCCTCGAGCACGTCGAAGCCGGCCGCGTCCGCGGCCATCGACAGCGCGCCGCGCGTGTGGAACCCGCCCGGGCGCGAGACGAGCGAGGGATGCTGCACGACCTCGTGCACGAGCAACTGTCCGCCCGAACGCAGCAGCGTGCGGCACTCGTTCAGCAGCGCGCCGATGTCGGAAAAGTGCGTCAGGACCTCGGTCAAGAGCAGCGCGTCGAAGCGCGCGCCGCGCGCCCGGCGCGCGAACTCGGTCAGGTCGCTGGCCACGAACTGGGCGCGCGGCGAGCTGGCGCGCGCGCGCGCGTAGGCGATCGAGGCCGCGCAGGGATCGAGGCCGATCACGCGGTGGCCCTGGGCCGCGAGCAGGTGCACCGCTCCGCCCAGGCCGCAGCCTACGTCCACCACCAGCGAGTTGCGCTGCAGCAGGCGCGCGCCGCGCAGGATCAGGCGGTCCTGGGCCTCGCGCAGCGAATCGCCGGGCGTCTCGAAGAAGCCGAAGTGATCGTGCTGCGAGCGCGCCAGGAACTCGTGCAGGCAGCGCGGAGCTGGCAGGGTCGCGAGTTCGCTATTGTTCTCGGGCGCGGGCGTTGCGGCCCGGAGAGGGGCGGAAAAGGGCGCGTCGAGACTCATCAGGGGAGAACCGCTTCTCGCGCACGGCCCAAGGGGGTGAACCGCGGCGAAGGGGGACACGAACTCCGACGCCCGGATCCTAGGCCACGGCGTGGTCACGGGCAAGAAGGAGCTGGTCGAGTACGTGACCATGCTCGAGACGATCACCGAGCGTGTACGCGCGGGTGTCGAGAAGGGCCAGAGCGTCGACGCGCTGATGGCTGCCGGGGTGACCAAGGACTTCGACGCGCGCTGGGGGCACTTCGACTTCGTGCCGCCGAAGAACTTCGTGGCTAGCGTGGTGGCGAGCCTGCGCTGAGCACAGCTGCGCTCTGCGCGCGCTCCGCCTTCGCTCCGCGGCTCAAAGAAAGCACCCCCGCGAACGCCACGCGCCCGCGGGGGTGTTCTTTTCTGCGCTACGCGGCGGCCTACAGGCCCCAGCGGAACGCGGCTTCGATCGAGTGCTGCGCGACGTCGATCTCGTCGATCGTGCCGGCCAGCGTGTCCTCGACCTCGACCGGCTCGGTCTTGAAGAAGCGGTAGCCGAGCTGCACGTCGTAGGAGCCGCCGAAGTTGTACTCGAAGCCCAGGCGCGCCTGGAACGCGAGGCCATCGCTGTCGTTGGTCTGCAGGCTGCCGCTGTCCCAGGCTTCGTAATGGTTTTCCTTGGCGTAGCCGACGCCCGCGCCACCGTACAGCGCGTACTGCGGCGTGAAGTGCAAGTGCGCGAGGCCGTTAAACATCAGCGCGAAGGTCTTCGCGTCGTCGTTGACGGCCGAGGGGATCGCCAGCAGGTCTGTCTCGTCGACCGTGAACGACTGGAAGAAAGCCTCGACCTCGAAGTCGTAGTCGAGGGTCTCGCTGCCGCCGAGGTCCCAACCCAAGGCCATGCCGGTCGAGAAGCCCGGATCGAAACCGATCGTGCCTCCGGGGACGCCGCTGGCATCTTCGGTGAACACACCACCGAGGCTCAGCTGGAAGTAGTCGGGCCAGTACGAGTCGTTCTCTTCCTCGCCTTGGGCCCAGGCGCTCGTACCGAGCAGGAGGGTGGCGATCAACAGGGACGGGGTCCGCATGGGGCTCTCGTGAAGCAGGGGGAAGGCGCGCGTCGCGCCCGTATTTCCGGGGACGGAAGGCGGCAGATTGTAGGGTCGCGCGGGAGGCGGGCAAGGCCGAGCGGGCCGTGCTCGGAGGCGTTCTACCTCACCGGCCGGCCCGGGCTACGCATCGGGCGAGCTCGATGGGGGATCCCAAGGCGCTTCCGATCCGCTATGCTCTTGCGCCCCGATGAAGACCAACACCCGCAACAGCACCGCGAAGCACGCCAAGAAGACCGGCTACCGTACGCGCCAGCGCACGGCCGGAGGGCGCAAGGTCAACCGCCGCCAGCGCGCCCGTCACGGGTCGTTCTGAGCCGCCGCCCCGGGCCCCGAGCGGCCCTGCGACCATGACCCCGAGGAACGCGCGCGCCCGTCAGGCCCCCTCCGGCCTGGCTCCGTTCCTGCCGCGCACGCGCGCCGAGATGCGCGCACGGGGCTGGGACGAGCTCGATGTCCTCCTGGTGACGGGCGACGGCTACGTGGATCACCCCTCGTTCGGGGTTGCGGCCATCGGGCGCCTGCTGGAGGCGCGCGGCTACCGCGTGGGCATCCTCGACGTGCCCGAGCTCGAACCCGACGGCTCGGGCTGGACGCGCCTGCCGACGCCGAGGCTCTACGTGGGCGTGAGCGCCGGCACCATCGACTCGATGGTCACGAACTACACCGCGGCCAAGAAACCGCGGCGCACGGACGTGTATCGCCCGGGCGGCAAGACCGGTCGCCCGAATCGCGCCACGATCGCCTACACCGCGCTCGCACGGCACCATTTTCCCGGCGTGCCGGTGGTCATCGGCGGACTCGAGGCCGGGCCGCGGCGCCTGGCGCACTACGACTACTGGCAGGACGCGCTGCGGCGTTCGATGCTGGTCGACAGCAAGGCCGATCTCCTCGTGTGGGGCATGGCCGAGCGCCAGGTGCTCGAGATCGCGCGACGCCTCGAGGCGGGCGAGTCGCTGAGCGGCCTCGGCAGCACCTGCGAGATGCTCAAGGAGAGCGAGCTGCCGCCCGACGCGCGCCGCGTGCCCTCCTACGAGGAGTTGCTCGCCGATCGCAACCTGGAGATCGAGCTGTTCAATGCGGTGCGCGAGGAGAACCACCCCGGCGCGCGCGTGCTCGCCCAGGCCCACGGGAAGCGCTTCGTGGTGCAGTATCCGCCGCTGCCGCCCTCCTCGCAGGAGGAGGTCGACTCCTACTACGACCTGCCCTTCCGCCGCGAGTACCACCCCGATCACGAGGCCGCCGGTGGCATCCCCGCGCTCGAGCCCGTGCGCTGGAGCATCAACACGCACCGCGGCTGCATGGCCGACTGCTCGTTCTGCTCGATCACCTTCCACCAGGGGCGCTCGATCCAGGGCCGCAGCGAGGAGTCGATCCTGCGCGAGGCCGCCACGCTGACCGCGCACCACGACTTCCGCGGCACGATCACCGATGTGGGCGGGCCGACCGCGAACATGTGGGGCCTGGGCTGCAAGCTGCTGGAGAAGGGCGACCCGTGCCTGGGGCGCGATTGCCTGACCCCCAACGTGTGCCCGGCGCTGCGCATCGACAAGACCTCCGAGGGCTACCGGCGCCTGCTGGGGCTGGTGCGTGCGCAGCAGGGCGTGAAGCACGCCTTCGTGAGCTCGGGCATCCGCCACGACCTCTTGCGCTCGAAGACCGGCGAGCTCTTGCCGATCCACCACGACCTCGTCGCGCACCACGTCAGCGGGCGAATGAAGCTCGCGCCCGAACACGCCGCGCCGGACACGCTGCGCGCGATGAACAAGCCCTCCTTCGACGTCTACGAGGCCTACGAGAAGGACTACAAGGAAGAGTGCGCCACGGCCGGCAAGGACCAGCACCTGGTGAACTACTTCATCGTCGGCCACCCGGGCACGACGATGCAGGACGCCGTGCTCTTGTTCGAAAAGCTGCTGGAGCGCAACTACTCGCCCGAGCAGGTGCAGGAGTTCATCCCGCTGCCGATGACGCGCGCCTGCGTGCAGTACGTGACCGGCAAGGACCCGCTGACGCTGGAAGAGCTGCACGTCCCGCGCGGCGGCCGCGAGCGCCGGCTGCAGAAGGCGCTGGTGCGCTGGAAGGACCCGGCCAACGAGAAGCTGGTGCTGGAGGCGCTGGAGAAGGCCGGGCGTCTGGATCTGGTGCCGGCGTTCAGGAGCGCGCTGAAGCGCCAGCAGCACGGTCGGCGCGCGGCGCCGCGCGCGGCGGCCACCAGCGACGACGTCGAGCTCGACACCTGCGGCTGAGGGCGGCTAGGATCGCGTCTGCGATGTGGAGGGGCCTAAGGGGAATCGTGCCGGTGAGGGGACGGTGAGCGACATGTCCTCCGAGAGGCCGTGCGTCGCTCTGCATCCGAACGTGCGCTTCGCGCGTGGCCTGCACCAGGCGGTGCTGTGGCTCGAGCGTAGGGCGATCCCCGTCCTGGTCGGGCTGACGGTCGCAACGCTGGTGCTGGGCTTCATCGGCGCCTACGGGACGCGTGGGAAGTGCGAGCACGAGCTCGGCTTCGAAGAGAACCTCACTCCGGCGCGCGCGCTGTACGAGGCGGTCCAGGTGCTGGTCTTCAACTGGCCGGAGAAGGGCGACAACTACTGGATCGTGTGGGCGCGCGTCGGGGCCGTGTTCACGGGCCTGTTCGGGGCGGCCGAACTCGTGCGGCGCTTCTTCGACCTCCTGCTACAGCGTCTGCTGATCCGTTGGTCTTACCGGGGGCACGTCGTCCTGTGCGGGCTCGACGAGGCCACGCTGAGCCTCGGCGCTTCCCTGGTCGAGAGCGGATTTGCGGTGGTGGCGATCACGCCGGGGATGAGTCCGTTGGTGACCCGCGCGCGCACGCTCGGAGTGCTCGTGCACCTGGGGGATCCGCTGGATCCGGAGGAGCTCGAGGCCGTGCACGTCGATGGCGCCAGCTGGGTCGTGGCCATGGGCGGAGACGTGCGCATCCCCGCGGCGGCCCATCGCTGTGGGGCGAAGCACAACTCATCGCTGTGCTGCCTGCTCGCGCAACCACGCGACACCTTGCTCGAGCCCCGGCCCATGCTGCTGACGCAGCGCTGGCTGACGGAGAAGCGGATGCCCGTGATCCAGCTGAACGTCCTGGATCGACTGGCCGCCTACGTCCTGGCCGAGTCGGGCGTGTTCCGACACGTCTTCGAGTGCGCCACTCAGAAGGAGCTGCGCGCGCGCGCGCCGAGAGTTCGCAGCATCCTGATCGTCGGCGAAGGCCTGTTCACCGAGCGGTTGGCGAGCGTGCTCGTGTGGGACGCTTCGGTCGTGTACGCGGGAGTCGCGGAGCGTCAGGTGGTCGCCGTCACGCTCGTTCACCCGCGCGCCCAGGCTGTGGCCGGCAGTCTGGCGAGGGAACTCGCCACGCGCTTGCCGCCCGAGTTGATCCTGGCCTTGACCCCGCGGGCATGCGAGAAGCCGTTGGAAGCCGTGCTGGGCGAAAGGGAGTTGCTGCTCGAAGCCGACGAGCCCAGCGCGCGCTTCGACCTCGTGGTCCTGCACTTCGGCACGAACGAACGCACCCTGGCCGCCGCGGAGCCGATCGTGCGGCGCCTGTTCGAGAAGCCGTTGCGGCGCCATCCGGTGGTGCTCGCCGTGCTGGAGGGCGACGACGGGCGCGCGCGTTCGTTGGATGCGCTGGAGATCCAGCCCTGGACGCTCGCACGACAGGCGGGCGCGAGCTCAGGAGGCGTCGAGGGGCGTGCGCTCTACATGTACGATTGCTGGAAGCGGGTCCTGACCAGCGAACGCCTCCTCGGCCCCCTCGGGGCCACGGATGAGGTGAGGACCGAGGCCGTCGAGCGCTTGGCTCGGCGCGCGCACCGCGCCTACCGCGATCGGGACCGGAAGGATCCCATGACCGATGGCGAGGCCAGAGCGGACTGGGACAACAAGGACATGACGCCCGAGGAGTTCCAAGAGTCGAGCCGTCAGTTCGCGCGCGACATCGAACGCAAGCTGGCCATGCTCGGCTGCTCGCTGCGCTACGTGGGCCATGGGCGCAGCCCACCCGTGGAGTTCAGCGAGATCGAGATCGAGTGCTTCGCGCGCGCCGAGCACGAGCGCTGGCTGGTCGAGCGCTGGGAACGCGGGTGGCGGACCGACGAGCTCGACGCGGTCGCCAAGCGCGTCTCCACCAGCTTGATACCGTGGGACGAGCTCATCGTGGACAAGCAAGACATCGACCGCGAATTCATCCGCAAGCTGCAGCCGAAGATCCTCGCCCCCGAGGGCTTCGTCGTGGAGCGCTGGCCGAGTGCGCCGCGCGCCATGGGCGAGACCTGACCTGCATCCTTCCGCCAGGCGCGAGCAGAGAGCGGATTGCGGACAGCGCCTGCGGCGCTAGTCCGCGATGCGCTCTCTGAACTCCAGCGTGATCGGATCGATGCGCACCTTCTCGCCCGTCGCCACGAGATTCGCCACGCGCACCTTGATGCCGTTGACCAGCATCGCGTCCTTGAGGCCCGAGTTGCCGCCGCCACGGATCGGCGGCGCGGTCTCCTGGACCTCGACGATCACCGAGGGCGGGGGCGAGATCGAGATCAGCTGGTCGTTGACCATGAAGCCGATGTAGCTGTCGCTGCCCCAGATGAGCGCGTCCTTGGCGGCCGCGGTCGAGCAGCGGAACTCGCCGCCCTCCTCGTCGTAGAAGACCTCCTCGGGGCCGTCGGAGTAGGAGTGCGAGAGCGTGATCTTCTCGCTCTCCATGAGCTCGAACTTCGAGTCGCCCTGGAGCTTGAGCTCCTGCAGGCGGCCGGTGAGCAGGTCCTTGAGCGTGATATACACGTACTGCCGCCGGTCGTTGCGCATGATGCTCCAGTCGTTGACCGTGCACACGCGCCCATCGTGCTGGACGAGGTGGCCTTTGCGGAGATCCAGAGCGTTCATCTGCATGACGGTAGTGCAGCCGGCGGGACGGAACCGCGGCGCCTTTCGAGGGCAAGAAGTATACGGGGAGCCGTCGCGAACGCCACCGGACGGCGGGGGAGAGCGCGGCCAGGGAGGTCGTCCGCCCCGGGCAGGGTGGGGTTCTGGGCGCGAGAAGACTCGCGCCCCGCAGGCTCGCTCACACGCTCAGTGGTGATGCCCGCCCGCGCCGTGCACGTGGCCGTGGGCGAGCTCTTCGCCGCTGGCGGAGCGCACGTCCACGATCTCGCCCACGAAGTGCAGCTCCATCCCGGCCAGCGGGTGGTTGCCGTCCAGCGTGACCGTCTGGCCTTCGATCGCGACCACGCTCACGACCATGTCGCCCTGTGGGCCGCGCGCCTGCAGCTCGAGCCCGAGCTCGAGCTCGATGCTGGGCGGGAGCTGGTTGCGCTCGATCTTCTGCACCAAGCGCTCGTCGCGCTCGCCGTAGCCGTCGACGGCCGCCAGCGTGACGTCGAAGGGCTCACTCTTGCCGTGCCCTTCGAGACGCGCCTCGAGGCCCGGGATCAGGTTCCCCAGGCCGTGCACGTAGGCCAGCGGCTCGCCGGCGGACGAGCTGTCGAGCACCTGGCCGTCCGGCGCGGTCAGGGTGTAGTGGATGGAAACGACCGCGTTCTTGGCGACCTTCATCGGCGGGAGTCTCGCACGCGTCCGGAAGTGACGCCACGCCCGAGCGGGGATTTCGCGGGCCGCCGTGGGCGCGGCGAAATCGAGTGCGCGAGCAGGCGCTATGGACGCTGCGCGGCGCGCGCTCAGCCGCCCGAGCGGGGGGCGCGAAAGGCACGCGCCAGGGTCAGGTCTTGGCGCGCATACGACGGTCCGCTGCGGCCTCGACCGTAGGGACGGTCGGGCACGCCGGTGGTGCGGAAGAACTTCAGGCGGAAGAACACCTGGCCGTCCTCGATCAGGAACGGCAGGTCGTGCGCGCGCACCTCGAGCACGGCCGGCGTGCCGCCCGCGTGGGCCTCGTCCCAGCCGAAGCCCGCGTCGAAGAAGCCAGCGTAGTTGTTGCGCAGCTCGCCGATGCCCACGTCGACCGGCAGCATCTCGGCCGCGAGATCGGGCGGGATGCGGATGCGCTCCCGGCTGGCGAAGAGATAGAAGCGCCCCGGCTCGAGCACGCAGTGCCCGCCCTTGGCGCGCAGCGGCTCCCAGAAGTCCTCGGCCGCGTGCGCGCCCTGCCTCGCGAAGTCGACGACCGGCGTGGACAGCGCCGCGCGCCAGCCGCAGGGCTCGCGGCCCTCGAGCCCGATGCGCAGCAGGATCCCGCCCTCGGCGTCGAAGCGCAGCTCGTGCTCGGCGAGCGGTCGTGAGCCCTCGAAGCACAGGGCCTCGCGGTGGTAGCGCACGGCGAGCTCGGTGCGCGTGAGCGCGCTCTCGCCGCGCGCGAGGCGCACCTGGCACAGCCGGTCTCCGCGCGCGAGGCGCACGGGGAACGAGAGCGGCGCGACCTCGAGCCAGAGTTTTCCTGCGAAGCCGTTCGGCGCCTCGTCGAAGCGTGGGAAGCCGGGCACGAGCACGCGCGTGAAGAGGTCCGTGCGCCCGGTCGAGCTGCGCGGGTTGAAGCGCGCCACGAGGTCGGGCGGCAGCGCCAATTCCTCCTCCAGCGGCACGAGGTAGATCGCGCCGCGCTCCAGCACGCCGCCCGCGCCCTCCAGCGACACGGCCGAGGTCGAGAGCTCGCCCAGACGCTCCTCGATCGGCACGTGCTCGGGCAGGAAGCCGGCGCGGATGCGGTGCGCGACCGGGCCGAGGCGCAGGTCGAGGCTCGTGGGTTGCAGCTGCTCACGCGCGAAGGGCGCGGCCCCGGGCGCGAGACGGAGGACGGAGCCGAGCAGCGCGGCGAGCTCGCGGTCGACCAGGATGCCGGCGGGGGCGGACGAGGAGCTCACTTCGGTGCCGCGGAGGCCTCGGGTTCCTCGTCGGGCGGGTCGAGCTCGCCGGTGTAGCCGAGCGCGCGCAGGTGCTCGGCCTCCTCGTCGCTGAGCGCGCCGACCTTCTTGGGCGGCGGGAAGACGCGGCTCGCGTCCAGGCCCTGCGCGTACCACTCGTCGAAGAGCTTGCCGTCGGACAGGACCACGCCGTGCTTCTCCTTCGGGTCGAGCGCGAGATCGCTGCCGAGGTAGCCGCCGTACATGCCGCGCGCGATCTTGCGCGCGCCGAGGATCGCGTAGGCGCGCGGCTCGCGCGTGCCGATCACCACGCGCTCGGCGGGCAGCGGGTGCAAGAGCGACAGCCCCGGCAGGCGCGGATCGGCGCGCAGGCCGACGACCTCCAGCACGGTCGGCACGATGTCGCCGAGGTGCGCGTTCTGCGCCACGCGCTCGCCGGCGCGCAGGCCGTCGGGGTGCTTCACGATCAGCGGCACGTGGATGCCCTCGTCCCAGAAGTGGCCGTGGCCGCCGTTGCGCCCGCGCTCGAGCAGGTTCTCGCCGTGGTCGGCGGTGATCACCGTCAGCGTGCGCGCGAGGAGCCCTCGGCGCTCGAGGTCCGCGAACCACTGCTCCAGCTTGGCGTCCACGTAGCGGATGCCGCCGTCGTACAGCGCGTTCACGGCCTCGCGCTGCACGGCGTCGTGCGGGTCGAGCTGCCACGAGACGAGCGCGACCTTGGCGGTCGCGCCGGGCTCGAAGAACTCCTGGTACGGTGCGGGCGAGGGGTAGACCGAGTGTTGCCCGTCGCGGATCGGCCCCTGGTGCACGTCGAACAGGTGGATGAAGAGGAAGTACGGCCGCGACGGGTCCAGCTTGTCGAGCTCCTCCTGCAGGTGCTGCTCGGCCTCGGCTGCCTCGCCATGGGAGCGAAACACGTCGAAGCCGCGCGCGAAGCCGTGGCGCGCGTTCACCCACACCGGATGGTAGAGCCCGATCGTCTGGTAGCCCGCGGCGTGCAGGCGCTCGGCGAGGAGCGGGATCTCGTCCGAGAGCGCGCGGTCCTCCTCGGTCACGCCGTGCTGCGACGGATACAAGCCGGTGAGCATGGTCATGTGCGCGACCAGCGTCCAGGGACAGGGCGAGTAGGCGTGCTCGCACACCAGGCTCTCCTTCCCCAGGCGATCGAGGAACGGACTCGTGTCGCGCGCATAGCCGTAGAGTCCGAGGTGGTCGGCGCGCAGCGTGTCGAGCGAGACGAGGATCACCGACGGACGCGCGGGCTCGCGCGCGCACGCGACCAGCGAGAGCAGCGCGAGCAGGCCCGTGGCGCGCCTCACTTGCCGTCCATCTCGCCGCCGTAGCCGAGCGCGCGCAGCTCGGCCGCGTCCTCGGGCGTGAGCTCGATCGAGAGCGGGCGATGGAAGGTCCGCGGATCAAGCGCGAGCTGCGCGCGCAGCGCCTGGAACTCCGCCTCGCTCAGCGGCTGCGCGTGCAGCTCGCCCGGATCGGCGGCGAGGTCGAAGCTGCCCGCGCGCTCGCCGACGCGCACGGCCTTCTCCGGCCAGCGCACCACGAAGTCGATGGGCGGGTTCGCGCCGCCCAGCACGCGCTCGCGCGCCAGGGGCCCGAGCAGCGAGCGCCCGGGCAGCGCCGGATCGGCGGGCAGGCCGGCGAAGGCGAGCGCGGTAGGCACCACGTCGATCAGGTGCGTGACCGCCTCGACGCGCTCGCCGGCGCGCGCGTCGCCCGGCAGGTGCACGAGCAGCGGCACGCGCAGGCCTTCCTGCCACGGGCCGCCGTGCCCGACCTTGCCGCGCTGGGCCAGCGATTCGCCGTGGTCGGAGGTGACGATCACCAGCGCGTCGTCGAGCCAGTGCTCGCGCTCGAGGCGCTCGAACCATTCTCCGAGCGCGGCGTCCACGTGGCGGATGCCCTCGTCGTACAGCGCGGCGAGCGCCTCGCGCTCGGCCGGGTCCGTCACCGTGCGGTGCTGCAGGTCCTGGTAGGTCTCGCCCGCGAAGCGCTGCGCCGCGCCGGGCACGAACAGCTCCTGGAACGGCGGCGGCGCGGAGTAGACGCTCTTCGGGCGCACGTCCTCGCGCTCGCCGTGCACGTCGTACAGGTGCACGAAGAGGAACAGGGGACGCTCGCGCGGCACGCGGGCGAGCTCCTCGAACAGGTGTTGCCCGGCCTCTTTCACATCGGCGTGCGCGCGGAAGACGTCGAAGCCGCGCGCGAAGCCGTGGCGGGTGTGTACCCAGCTCGGGTGGTAGAGCCCCAGCGTCGCGAAGCCCGCGCGCTGGAAGCGCTCGGCCAAGAGCGGCGCGTCCGCGGCCAGGGCCTGATCGCCCTCCAGGACGCCGTGCTGCTCGGGATAGAGACCGGTGAGCATGGTCATGTGCGCGATCAGCGTCCAGGCGGCCGGAGTGAAGCCGTGCTCGAAGACGAGCGCGCGCTTGGCCCAGGCGTCCAGGAACGGGCTGGTCTCGCGCGCGTAGCCGTACAACCCGAGGTGATCGGCGCGCAAGGTGTCGATCGAGATCAGGATCACGCGCGGCGCGGGGTGCGCCTCGGAGCAGGCCAGCGGCACGAGGGTGACGACGAGCAGGCGCAGGGCGTGGAGCGGAGAGGGCCGAATCACCCTTCCCACCGTACCCGAGCATGCGCAGCGCGTCGCGCGGTTCGCCCGACAGGGATCCGAGGTTCCGCGACGCCGCGCAGCGGGCCACGCTCGCCAGCAGCCGGAACCAGGGAGATGCGGGGCACGGTCTCCCCAGCGGCGCTCGCCAGCGTCGCCGCGATGAGCATGCACGGCGAAGGGATGCGCATCCGCTGCCGAATCTAGTTGCCGTCGAGGGGCACCGCTAGACTCTGCGCCCTTCTCGAGAGCCCCCTCCCCACGAGCCATGAAGATCCACGAGTTCCAGGCCAAGGAGCTGCTGCGCAAGTTCGGCGCGGCGGTGCCCACCGGCCGCGAGTGCAAGACCGCCGACGAGGCCGCGGCCGCGTACACCGCGCTCAAGAGCCCGGTGTGCGTGGTCAAGGCGCAGATCCACGCCGGCGGGCGCGGCAAGGCCGGCGGCGTGAAGGTCGTGAAGAGCGCCGCCGAGGCCAAGGCCGCCGCCGCGGGCATGCTCGGCAAGGTGCTGAAGACCTACCAGACGGGCCCCGCGGGCCAGCTCGTGCGCAGACTGTGGGTCGAGCAGGGCTGCGAGATCGCCAGCGAGCTGTACGTCGGCATCGCGCTCGACCGCGAGCTGCAGCTGCCGGTGATGATGGTCTCCTCCGAGGGCGGGGTCGAGATCGAGACCGTGGCCCACGACCACCCCGAGAAGATCCTCAAGCAGGCCTTCTCGCCGGCCAAGGGCCTGGGCGACGCGGAGGCGAAGAAGCTGGCCGCGGGCATCGGCCTGAAGGGCGCGACGATCGACAAGGGCGCGGCCTTCCTGAAGGCACTTGCCAAGGCCTACGTCGAGCTCGACTGCTCTCTGGCCGAGATCAACCCGCTGGTCACGACCAAGGCCGGCGACGTGCTGGCGCTGGACGCCAAGATCAACTTCGACTCGAACGCGCTCTTCCGCCACGAGGACGTCGTGGCCCTGCGCGACCTCGACGAGGAGGACCCCAAGGAGGTCGAGGCCTCGAAGTACGACCTCTCCTACATCGCTCTAGACGGTTCGATCGGCTGCATGGTGAACGGCGCCGGCCTGGCCATGGCGACGATGGACGTGATCCAGCTCGCCGGCGCCTCGCCCGCGAACTTCCTCGACGTCGGCGGCGGCGCGACCAAGGAGAAGGTCACCGAGGCCTTCAAGATCCTGCTCAGCGACAGCAAGGTGAAGGGCGTGCTGGTGAACATCTTCGGCGGGATCATGAAGTGCGACGTGCTCGCCGAGGGCGTGATCGCGGCCGTGCAGCAGGTCAAGCTCGGCGTGCCGCTGGTGGTGCGCCTCGAGGGCACCAACGTCGAGAAGGGCCGCGCGCTGCTGGAGAAGTCCGGCCTGCCGATCATCACCGCCACGGACCTCGACGACGCCGCCAAGAAGATCTGCGCAGCCGTGAAGGGAAAGAAGTAGCCATGGCCATCTGGGTCGACGCCAATACCAAGGTCCTCTGCCAGGGCTTCACCGGGAAGCACGGCACCTTCCACTCCGAGCAGGCCATCGCCTACGGCACGCAGCTCGTCGGCGGCGTGACGCCCGGCAAGGCCGGCACGACGCACCTCGCTCGCCCCGTGTTCGACACGGTCAAGGACGCCAAGCAGGCGACCGGCGCCACGGCCAGCGTGATCTACGTGCCGCCGAAGTTCGCGGCCGCGGCGATCCTCGAGGCGGCCGACGCGGGGCTCGAGCTCGTCGTGTGCATCACCGAGGGCATCCCCGTGCTCGACATGGTCAAGGTGATGGAGCGCCTGCGCGGCTCCAAGACGCGCCTGATCGGGCCGAACTGCCCGGGCATCATCACGCCGGGCGCGAGCGCGGGCGTGGGCTGCAAGATCGGCATCATGCCCGGTTACATCCACAAGGCGGGGCGCGTGGGCGTCGTCTCGCGCTCGGGCACGCTTACCTACGAGGCCGTGTGGCAGCTCACCTCGCGCGGCATCGGTCAGTCCACGTGCGTGGGCATCGGCGGCGATCCGGTCAACGGCACGAACTTCATCGACTGCCTGAAGGCCTTCAACGCCGACAAGGCGACCGACGGCATCGTCATGATCGGCGAGATCGGTGGCTCGGCCGAGGAGCAGGCCGCCGAGTACATCCAGTCGCACGTGAAGAAGCCCGTGGTCGGCTTCATCGCCGGCGTCACCGCGCCTCCCGGCCGCCGCATGGGTCACGCGGGCGCGATCATCTCGGGCGGCAAGGGCACGGCCAAGGAGAAGATCGCCGCGCTCGAGCGCGCCGGCGTGCACGTGACTCCGAGCCCGGCGCGGCTCGGTGAGACGATGGAGGCCGCGCTGAAGAAGGCGGGACTCCTCGGCGCGCCGGCGGCGGCGCGCAGCTGAAGGCCAGGCCCGCCGCTCAGCGGCTCGGCTCGAGCCGGACCAAGGCCCATGTGTCGTCGGCCTCGTCGGCGCGCCACTGTGTTCGGAGGCGCCCCTCGGGCAGCGCGAAGCTCAACACCACCTCCGAAGGACCCTGAGGCTCTACCTCGTGACCCGCCAGCGGCGGGAAGGCCGGGCCGAAGGGGCGCAGCGCCTCGAGCAAGCGCGCACGGTCGACAGCCCCCGGCACCAGCGCCGCCAGACGCGCGGCGTCGGACGCCGCCCAGGCGGCGGTGAACGCCGACACGGCTCCGTCCACGGGCGGGGGCGGGTAGTCCAGGGTCGCCAGGAACCAGGCGTGCCCGTCGCTCTCCCAACGCGTGGCGAGCTTGGTTCCGTCCGCCAGGTCGAACTCGACGTCCTCGGCCTTCCCATTCATGAAGTACTCGTCGAGTCCGCCGGAGAGGCGGGGGAAGGATGCGCTCCAGCCACGGCTCGCGCTGCGCTTCTCGAGGCGCGTTCGCTCGAGCGCGCGGCGCTCGCCGACGAAGCAGTCGCTCACCCCGGCGACGTCCGCGCGATTCCAGGCCGCGCTGAAGCGGAGCACCTCGGGCTCCAGCGGCAGCGGACGCGCGCGGTAGGCGGACACGCCTCCGAGGAGGGCGGCGAGCAGCGGGAGCGCGGTGAGCAGCGCTGCGCGCCGCGTGGCGCGACGGACCGCGCGCATGCGCAACTCCTCGCCCGTGAGCCCACGCTCGGCGATGCCCATGAGGCGTCGAGACATACACAGCGAGGGGTGCTCGCGAATCAGGCGAGACACCCGCGCGGTGGGCAGAACCGACAGCCACAGACCGATCAGGATTGCCTTGCCCAGCCACCCCATCGATCCTCCGGACAGCACTACGACCACCGTGTAGACCGTCCCCACGGCCGTCAGGCCGAGGGCGCACGCGAACGGCTGCAGGGCGACGAAGGCCACCCCGACCAAGGACAGCACGAGCAACGCGCTCGCGGTGGCGAACCGGAGCACGGCCGCCTCCAGCGGGAGCGCGGGGTCCACGATCCCGAGCAGAGCGTAGACGCTGACGCCGAGGAACACGGCGGCGAGCATCCAGAAGACGTTGCCGACGAGCTCGATCGCCTCGCTGGCCGCCGCGAGCTCCTTGGCTGCCGCATGGCGCTCCGGCGTGGATTCGGTCGTGGCGGCAGCGCTGTCCTCGGGGGCCGCACGCACGCTGCCTCCGCACTTGGCGCAAGCGTACGGGCGCCCGCGCGCCGGCACTCGATACTTCGCGCCGCAGGCCTCGCAGCTAGCACGGTGGCGCGGTGCTTCGCCTTCCATTCCCATCGCTCCCCTCACCCTCCCTCTCGGCGGACGCAGCCGAGGGCGCACGACATCCTACCGGGCGCTACGGCAGCGCGCCGGACTCAGCGCGCCGACGCGCCCTGTAGCTCGCGCGCGATGGCCTCGCAGCGCTCCATCACGCGTAGCACGTTCAGGCCGCAGATCTTCTCGATGGCGGCGCCCTTGTAGCCGCGCCGCAGCAGCTCGGCGATCAGGTTCGGATACATCGACACGTCCTTGAGGCCCGTGGGCAGCGAATCGCCCACGCCGTCGAAGTCGGAGCCCAGGCCCACGTGGTCGATGCCGGCCAGCTGGACCACGCGGTCGATGTGATCGGCCACGTCCTTCACGTCGGCGAAGGGGAACGGGTGGCTCGCGTCCCAGCGCGCGGCGTAGTCCTTCAGCTCCTGGCTGTCCTCGCTCAGGTTGTGGCTCGCGCGGTAGCTCTCGAGCTCCTGCACGCGCTGGAAGCCGATCTGGTTGGCGGCGGCGGTCAGGAAGCTCGAGCCGAAGTTGATCTGCACGACGCCACCGTTCTGCTTCATGGCGCGCACCATCGCGTCGCTCATGTTGCGCTCGAAGCCGGGCGTGAAGAAGCGCAGCGAGGAGTGCGAGGCGATGACCGGGGCCTTGCTCAGCTCCAGCACCTGCCACAGCGAATCGTCGCCGAGGTGCGAGATGTCGATCATCACGCCGAGCTCGTTCATGCGCCGCACGACCTCGCGTCCGAAGGGCGTCAGGCCGCTGTGCGTGTGACGCTTGTCGTAGGACGAGTCACAGATGTGGTTGTCCTGACCGTGGCACAGGGTGATGTAGCGCACGCCGCGCAGGTAGAAGTGCTCGAGGTTCTCGAGCTTGCCCTCGATCGGGCTGCCGTTCTCCATGCCCAGCAAGAGCGCGATCTTGCCCTGCGCCGCGGTGGCACGGACCTCGGCCGCGGTGCGTGCGATCGCGAAGCGATCCGGGTGCGCGCGCGCGATGCCCTCGACCAGGTCGATCAGCTCCTCCGCCACCTGCTTCGACGTGCCCTTGGCCTCGTCCTCGGCCGGGGTGTAGATCGACATGAAGGGCGCGTCGAGGCCGCCGGCCTTGGCGCGCGGATAGTCGAAGTCGCCGCCCTCCGTGGCCGCGCCCACGTCGTCCACCACGCCACCGCGCTGCGCGTGCAGGCGGTAGGGGACGTCGATGTGTCCGTCGAGGATCAGGTAGCGCTGCGCGAGCTCCTGCGCGTGCGCGCGAGTGTCGACGGCCGGCGCCGAGGCGCAGGCGGAGAGCAGCAGGGCGAGCGCGACGGCGGGGGTACGCATGGGTGCAGAAGGAGACAAGGGGCCCAAGAGGGATACTCGAAGGCCGCCGTGGCGAACAGGGGCCGGGCGTTCGAGGGCGGTTCGAGCTACTCGCCCGGGCCCGAGGCCAGGCCGCCCGAAACCACGAAGGCCAGGACCTCGCTGGCGGGCTTGTCGAGCGGCTGCACCCGTGAGCGCGGCACGATCAGGAGGTTGGCGGCGAAGTTGTAGGACTGCGGCAGGTACACGGCCACCTCGTCCGGCATGCCGTAGTCGGAGAGGTCGGGGCGCGTGACGAAGCCCAGCATGCGGATGCCCGCGGCGATCTCGACCACCACCGGCTGGTCGAAGCGCTTCTTCTGCCCCACGAAGGCCTGGGTCAGGTCCTTGAGCGAGTTGTAGACGAGTTTCACGAAGGGCACGCGCCCCAGCAGCCGGTCGGAGACGTCGATGGCCTGGGACAGGATGAAGTTCGAGGTCAGCGCGCCGACCGCGACCACGATCGTGACCACGGCCACGAAGCCCACCCCGGGCGCGACATACTCGGGCAGCGGCAGCAGCTGATCGATGCGCTCGAAGATCCACCACAGGAACCACAGCGTCAGCCCGAACGGCGCCAGCACCAGCAGCCCGCGCAGGAAGTACTTCAGCACGATCGAGAGGGGTTTCATCACTAGGTTGTGGCCGGCCGGGCGGAAGTGTCCGAGCGAGGATCGCGCTTGCGGGTGGAAAAGCAAGCCGAGGCGCTCGCTGGGCGCTGGACGGAGGCGGAGCTAGACTCGCGCGCGGCCTGCTCCAGCGAGGCCATCGCCGCCATGCACCTCAACCGACGCCGAGCCTTGCAGAGCGCCGGCTCGCTGCTCGGGGGTCTTGGCCTCGCTTGCGTCACGGACCCGCGGCTGCGCGCGGCGCAGCGCGCGGGTGCGACGGGCGCGGATCCGGCCCTGGCCGACGCGGTGAGCCTCGCGGACCTCGAGGCACTCGCGCACCAGCGCATGGCGCCGATGGCCTGGGAGTACGTCTCGGGCGGCGCGGCGGACGAGCTCACGCTGCGCTGGAACCGCGAGGCCTACGAGCGCCTGCGCCTGGACGCGCGGGTTCTGCGCGACGTCAGCCACGTGGACACGCGCATCGAGCTGCTGGGGCGCCAGCTCGCGCACCCGATCCTGCTGGCGCCGAGCGCGCTGCATCGGCTGGCGCATCCCGAGGGCGAACTCGCCACGGTGCGCGGCGCGAACGCGGCGCAGGCGCTGATGACCTTGAGCACGATGTCCAGCGAGACGCTCGAGGACGTGGCCAAGGCCAGCGCGGGCCCGCTGTGGTTCCAGCTCTACGTGCAGAAGGACAAGGGCTACACCGCCGAGCTGGTGCAGCGCGCCGAGGCCGCCGGCTACGAGGCGCTCGTCGTCACCGTGGACACGCCCGTGGACGGCGCGCGCAATCGCCAGCAGCGCGCCAAGTTCCATCTGCCGCCCGGGGTCGAGATGGCCAACCTGCGCGGCTTGAAGAGCGCGAGCGGACAGAAGCTCGATACCGAACACGGCGTCTTCGCGAACATCCTGCCGCCGCTCTTGACGTGGAAGGAGATCGAGTGGCTGCAGTCGCTCACGCGCCTGCCGGTGCTGCTCAAGGGCATCCTGCATCCCGACGACGCGCGTCTGGCTGCGAAGCAGGGCGTGGCCGGGATCCTGGTCTCGAACCACGGCGGGCGGAACCTCGACACCGTGCCGGCGACGATCGACGCGTTGCCGCGCGTCGTGGACGCGGTCGGCTCGGAGCTCACCGTGCTGGTGGACGGTGGCGTCCGCCGTGGGACGGACGTGCTCAAGGCGCTGGCCCTGGGCGCGCGCGCGGTGCTGGTGGGGCGCCCGGTGTTCCACGGGCTCTCCGCCGGCGGGGCCGAGGGCGTGACGCAGATGCTGTCGATCCTGCGCCACGAGTTAGAGATGGCGCTCGCGCTCAGCGGTCGTGCACGCATCGCCGACGTGGACCGCACCCTCCTGTTCGGCTGAAGCGCAGCGCGCACGAAACGCAAGGAGCCCGCTGCCGCGCCGGCGACACCGGGCTCCCCAGTGGAGCGAACTCGCGCTAGTCCCAGAACAAGCGCTTGGCTTCTCCAGATCGCCTGGAATCGCCGTAGCCGTGGGCTTTCTCGGGCCTTCGAAAGCGGAACGTGGTTCCTCCACGCGAGCATTTCGAAGGTTCGAGAAAGGCCGCGGATGCGGTGAGTCCGGGCGAAGCGCAGCGCTCTGGGGAGCCAAGCGCTTGTTCTGGGGCTAGTGTTCCTGCCCCGCAGTAGCACCAACAAGGCGCCGTGATGGATCGGCGCTGGCCAGGCGCGCCGACGACGCGTATGCGCTGCAATACTAGGGAGGAGGCGCAACGCCGCCAGCGGCGCTTCAGTGCGGCGGATTGTTGGCGCTACTTCGGGGCAGGGACACTAGCCGTGCATGGCCTTGTGCACCTTGCCGACCATCTCGGGACCGGGCTTGAGCGTCTTGTCGCCCTTGTCCTTCCACTCGGCGGGGCACACCTCGCCGGGGACGTCCTTGAGGTACACGTTGGCCTTCAGGCGGCGCAGCAGGTCGTCCATGTTGCGGCCGATGTTGAGCACGTTGATCTCGGAGCTCATCAGCTTGCCCTCGGGGCTGATGATGAAGCTGCCGCGCAACGCCAGGCCGGCGTCGTTCATGTACACGTTGAACAGCTTGGCGACCTTGCCGGTCGTGTCGGCGCCCATCGAGTACTTCACCCCGGCGAGTTCCTTCTCCTCGCGCTGCCAGGCGAGGTGCGTGAACTGCGTGTCGCAGCTCACCGTGAGCAGCTTGGCGCCGAGTTTTTCGAACTGCGCCTGACGCTCGGCCAGGGCTGCGAACTCGGTCGCGCACACGAAGGTGAAGTCGGCCGGGTAGAACACCAGCACCGACCACTTTCCGGCCTGCTTGTTGTCCCTGAGGCTGTACTTGCCGAACCCGCCGGTGGTGGGTTCGAAGGTGGTCATCTCGAACTCGGGCACGTCGGCGCCGACCTGGAGGGGCGTGACTTCTGCGCTCATGGGAATCGAAGGGCTGCGGGTTTGGGAGGGGAAGGGACGGAGTGTACCGTCACGTCAGCCGCCAATGAAGCGCGGCCCCCGAGCACGGACCAAGCGAGGACGACCCATGGATCTGGGACTGAAGGGCAAGTTGGCGGCGGTGCTGGCCTCGAGCAGCGGCCTGGGCCAGGCCTCGGCGCGCGCATTGGTGGCCGAGGGCGCGCTGGTGGCGCTGAGCGGCCGCGATCCCGCGCGCCTCGAGCGCACGCGCCAGGCGCTCGGCGCGGGCGCGAATCTGTTCGCCGGGGCGCTCGACGTGGCCGACCGCGCGGCGCTCGAGGAGCACCTCGCCGCCGCCGCACAGCACTTCGGGCGGCCGGTGCATATCCTGGTGACCAACGCCGGCGGTCCGCCGGCGGCCACGGCGCTGGAGGTGGACGACGCGGCGCTGCAGCGCGCCTTCGAGCTCACCCTGCGCTCGGCGATCCACGCCGTGCAGGCCGTGCTGCCGGGGATGCGCGCGGCGCGCTGGGGCCGCATCGTGGCGCTGACCTCCAGCACCGTGCGCGTGCCGATCGCGACCCTGGTGTACTCGAACACGATGCGCGCCGGTCTGACCGCGTACCTGAAGTCGCTGGCCGGCGAGGTCGCCAAGGACGGCGTGCTGGTGAACAGCGTGTGCACCGGCGCCTTCGCTACCGAGCGCATCGAGGAGCTGTTCGTGAACCTGGCCAAGAAGAGCGGGCGTAGCGTGGACGAGGAGCGCATCGAGTACGTGAAGCGCATCCCGCTCGGGCGCCTGGGCAAGCCCGAGGAGTTCGGCGCGCTGGTCGCCTTCCTGTGCTCGGAGCGCTGCTCGTACCTGAGCGGCGTGGCGCTGGCCTACGACGGCGGCGCGAATCCGGGCCTGCTCTGAGCCCAGCTGGGCTCCGGCGTCAGCGCAGCTTCGCCAGCAGCGCCTCGAACTCGACGCGCTCGCCCGCGCCCTCGATGCGGCCGAGCTCATTGCCGTCGCGGTCGAAGAGCAGCGTCACCGGCGGCCCGCCCGGCAGACGCAGGCGCGCGTTCAGCGCCTCGAGGTCACCGCTGAAGGCGACCACCGGCAGCTCGTAGCCGTGGCGCTCGACGAAGGCGCCGAGTTGCTCGGCCGTCTTCACCTGCGCGGGATCGGGCAGGTCGAGCGAGACCGCCACCACGCGCACGCCGCGCGCCGCGAGTTCCTTGTGGAGCTGCACGAGCTCCGGCATCTCCGCCAGGCACGGCCCTCACCAGGTGGCCCAGAAGTTCACCAGCACGCCCTTCTCGCTGCCGCGCGCGCGCAGCTCGCCGAGCAGCGCGCTCTCGTCCAGCACGGGCGGTGTCTTCCACTGCCAGGCCGGCGCCGGCGCGCAGGCACCGAGCGGAGCGAGCACCAACGCAGGCAGCGCGAGGACGCAGGCCAGCAGCGCCTTGCGCAGGCTCACTTCGGCCCGCCGTCCTTCGGCGCGCGCTTCAGCGGACGGCCGGCGGGGATGGTCCAGTTGTACTCGACCTTCTTGCCGGCCAGCACGAGCTCGAGCGCCGGCACGAGCTTGGGCGTCACCGCCTGGCTCGCCTTGCGCTTCTCGCCCTTCGGATCGTCGTCGATGCCGCCGTGGTAGCGCACGTAGCGGTTCGCATCCAGCAGGAACACCTGCGCGTTGGTCTTGGCCTGGAAGTCGTCGGCGAGGCGGTTCTCGCGGTCGATCAGGAGCGGCAGCGTCACCTGTTCCTTGCTCAGCACCTCGCGCATCTTGAGCAGTGGATCGCTGGCGCCGACCAGCTCGTCCTGGTTCGAGTCGACCAGGTAGATGGCCAGCCTGCCCTCGTACTTGTCCTGCAGTTCGGCCAGCGCGGGCGCGTAGAAGCGCGAGACCGGGTCGCGATAGGACCAGAAGACGACCAGCAGCGCCTTGCCCTCGTTCTCGGCGAAGAGCTTGTGCTCCTTGCCGTCGAGGTCGGGCAGCACGAGCTCCTCGGTGCGCCCGTCGAGGTGATAGGGCTTGCTCGGCAGCGGCTGCGCGGCCTTCGGCGGCGCGGCGGGCGGCTTGGGCTCCTGGGGCACGGGATTCGGCGCGGCGAGGAGCAGCAGATACAACAGGGAATCGAGCACGGTTCGGAACCTCCGGTGCCGCAGAGGATACGCGGTGGACGCGCGTAGCGCCCGTTCGGGCAAGCGCAGCGGAGGCTCGGCGGCGTGGAGCTGCATGCCCTGCTCACCTAGACTCGGCAATCCCATGGCGCGCCCCTACCCCGAAGTCCCCTCCCAGCCCCGCCTCGCCGAGCTCGAGGAGCGCGTGCTCGCCTACTGGAAGGAGCAGGACCTCTTCCGCGCCTCGGTCGCGAACCGTCCGGCCGGAAAGAACGGCGCCAACGAGTTCGTGTTCTACGACGGGCCGCCGTTTGCCAACGGACTGCCGCACTACGGGCACCTGCTCACCAGCTACGTCAAGGACATCGTGCCGCGCTACCAGACCATGCGTGGCAAGCGCGTCGAGCGACGCTTCGGCTGGGACTGCCACGGCCTGCCGGCGGAGATGGAGTCGGAGAAGGAGCTCGGCATCTCCGGGCGCGCCAGGATCACCGAGTACGGCATCGAGCGCTTCAACGCGCATTGCCGCTCGTCGGTGATGAAGTACACCAAGGAGTGGGAGGGCACGGTCACGCGCGCGGCGCGCTGGGTGGACTTCGCCCACGACTACAAGACCATGGACCTCGCCTACATGGAGAGCGTCATGTGGGCCTTCGCCGAGCTCTTCAAGAAGGGCCTCGTCTACGAGAGCTACCGCGTCATGCCCTACTCGTGGGCGGCCGAGACGCCGGTCTCGAACTTCGAGACGCGCATGGACAACTCGTACCGCGAGCGCCAGGACCCGGCGTTGACGGTGCGCTTCGCGCTGGAGCGCGTGAGCGGCGACACGGCGCCGACGGAGCTGTGGGCCTGGACGACGACGCCCTGGACCCTGCCTTCGAACCTGGCGCTCGCGGTCGGACCCGAGCTCGAGTACGCGGTGTTCGAGAAGGACGAGAAACGCGTCGTGCTCGGCGCCAGCGTGCTGGCCAAGTACGAGAAGGAGCTCGCCGGCGCCGTGCGCGTCACGACGCTGAAGGGCCGCGAGCTCGTCGGCCGGCGCTACACGCCGCTCTTCCCGTACTTCGCGGGCACGAAGAACGCCTTTCGCGTCCTGGCCGGCGACTTCGTGGACACGAGCGAGGGCACGGGCGTCGTGCACATGGCGCCCGGCTTCGGCGAGGACGACCAGCGCGTGTGCGCCGAGAACCAGATCGCCATCGTCTGCCCGGTGGACGAGAAGGGCCGCTTCACCGCCGAGGTGCCCGAGTGGCAGGGCGTGAACGTGTTCGAGGCGAACAAGCCGATCATCGCCGCCTTGAAGCAGCGCAACGTGCTCGTGCGCCACGACACGCTCGTGCACAACTACCCGCACTGCTGGCGCACGGACCAGCCGCTGATCTACCGCGCGCTGTCGTCGTGGTACGTGAAGGTCACCGCGATCCGCGAGCAGATGGTGGCGCTCAACCAGAAGATCCACTGGGTCCCCGAGCACGTGCGCGACGGCCAGTTCGGCAAGTGGCTCGAGGGCGCGCGCGACTGGTCGATCTCGCGCAACCGCTTCTGGGGCTCGCCGATCCCGGTGTGGCGCAGCCCGTCGGGAAAACTCAAGGTCTTCGGCAGCATCGCCGAGCTCGAGCAGGCCAGTGGCCAGAAGATCACCGACCTGCACCGCCCGTTCGTCGACCAGCTCGTCATCCGCGAGGGCGGCGAGGAGTACCGGCGCGTCGAGGAGGTCCTGGACTGCTGGTTCGAGTCGGGCTCGATGCCCTTCGCGCAGGTGCACTACCCGTTCGAGAACAAGGAGTGGTTCGAGACCCACGCGCCGGCCGACTTCATCGTCGAGTACGTGGCCCAGACGCGCGGCTGGTTCTACACGCTGATGGTGCTCTCGACCGCGCTGTTCGGCCGCGAGCCCTTCAAGAACTGCATCTGCCACGGCGTGGTGTTGGACGAGAACGGACTGAAGCTCTCGAAGCGCCTGAAGAACTTCCGCAGCCCGGAGGAGGTCTTCGCCACGCAGGGCTCGGACGCGCTGCGCTGGTACCTGTGCAGCTCGCCGATCCTGCGCGGCGGCGACCTCGTCATCGACAAGGACGGCAAGGCGATCGGCGAGATCGTGCGCCTGGTCATCCACCCGATCTGGAACGCGTACAGCTTCTTCGCGCTGTACGCGAACGCGGACAAGATCCAGGCGAGCGTGCGCAGCGACGCGAGCGGCGTGCTCGACCGCTACATCCTCGCCAAGCTGCGCACGACGGTCGAGCGCGTCACCGCGGCGATGGACGCCTACGACCTCGCCGGGGCGTGCGCGGAGATCCGCGCGTTCCTCGACGCGCTCAACAACTGGTACATCCGCCGCAGCCGAGCGCGCTTCTGGCGCGGCGAGCTCGACCAGGACAAGAAGGACGCGTACGACACGCTGTACACCGTGCTGACGACGCTGTGCAGGCTCGCGGCGCCGTTCCTGCCGTTCGTGACGGAGGAGGTGTATCGCGGGCTGACGGGGGAGAAGAGCGTGCACCTGGCGGACTGGCCGGAGGCGGCGAAGCTGCCAGCGGACGCGGAGCTCGTGCTCGACATGGATCGAGTCCGCGAGGTGTGCTCGGTGGCGCTGGGGCTGCGCGAGGAGAAGCGCCTGCGCGTGCGCTTGCCGCTGGGCGAGCTCGTGGTCGCCGCGGAATGGGCGCGCAGCCTGGAACCCTACGCCGAGCTGATCGCCAGCGAGGTGAACATCAAGAACGTGATGTTCTCTCCGCGTCCCGATGCGTTCGCGACGCTGCGCTACTCCGTCAACTCGAAGAAGGCGGGCCCGCGTCTCGGCGCGAAGCTCAAGGCCGTGCTCGGCTCGCTCAAGGGGCCCGCGCCCGAAGTCACGTTGAGCGGCGCCGAGCTCGTCGTGCAGACGGCCGAGGGTGCGATCCGCTTGCTCGAGGGCGAGTGGGAGTCCGCGCTGCAACAACGACCGGAGGTCGAGGCGCGCGGTCAGGCGCTCGCACCGCTCGCCGACCGCAAGGCCTTGGTCGCCCTGAACACCCTCGTCACCCCTGAGCTCGAGCGCGAGGGCCTCGCCCGCGACCTCGTGCGCGTGATCCAGCAAGCGCGGAAGGACGCCAAGCTCAACGTCTCCGACCGTATCCGCCTGCGCGTCTCCGGCGATGCGGCGCTCGGCGAGGCGGTGAACGCGCACAAGGACTACATCTGCACCCAGACCCTGGCCAAGCTCGAGCTCGGCCCCCCTGAGGCCGGCATGTTCAGCGCCGAAGGCGAAGTCGGCGAAACCAAGGCCACCGTCGGCGTCGTGCGCGCCTGACTCCCATGGAATACCGACAACTCGGCGGCTCCGGCCTCAAGGTCCCCGTGCTCTCCTTCGGCGCCGCGACCTTCGGCGGCGCGGGCGAGTTCTTCAAGGCCTGGGGCGGCAGCGACGTCAAGGAGGCGCAGCGCATCGTCGACCTGTGCCTCGAGTCCGGGGTGACGATGTTCGACACCGCCGACATCTACTCGCGCGGCCAGTCGGAAGAGATCCTCGGCCAGGCGCTGCGCGGTCGCCGTGATCAGGTGCTGATCTCGACCAAGGGGACCTTCCGCATGGGCGAGGGCGCGAACGAGGTCGGCTCCTCGCGCTTCCATCTCACGCGCGCGGTCGAGGCCAGCCTCAAGCGCCTGGGCACCGACTACATCGACCTCTACCAGCTGCACGGCTTCGACGCGCAGACGCCGATCCCCGAGGTGCTCGGCACGCTGGACGAGCTCGTGCGCGCGGGCAAGATCCGCTACGTCGGCTGCTCGAATTTTTCGGGCTGGCACCTGATGAAGTCGCTCGCGCACTCTGCAGAGCACGGCCTCGCGGGCTACGTCGCGCACCAGGCCTACTACTCGCTGATCGGCCGTGAGTACGAGTGGGAGCTGATGCCGCTCGCGCTCGACCAGGGCGTCGGCTGCGTGGTGTGGAGCCCGCTCGGCTGGGGCCGCCTGACGGGCAAGATCCGCCGCGGGCAACCGCTGCCGCCCAAGAGCCGCCTGCAGAGCCAGGGCGTGATCGACATGGGCCCGCCGGTCGCGGACGAGTACCTCTATCGCGTCGTTGACGCGCTCGACTCTCTGGCGAAAGAGACGGGCAAGAGCGTGCCGCAGATCGCGCTGAACTGGCTCCTGCAGCGCCCGACCGTCGCCACCGTGATCCTCGGCGCGCGCAACGAAGCACAACTGCGCGACAACCTCGGCGCCCTTGGCTGGAACCTCACGCCCGAACAGGTCGCACGCCTCGACGCCGCCAGCGCCACGCCGCTCGCCTACCCCTACTGGCACCAGCGCGGCTTCGCCGAGCGCAATCCGCCGCCGGTGTGAAGGCGGCTCGTCCCGGCTAAGCCGGCAAGCGAGGGGCACGAAGGCGCACAGATGCCGGTGCGGACGCTTGAGCCGCGCGCGGCGATCGCCGAACATCGCCGCGAGGCTCTCCATTGCACTTCAGCCCCTTCCTCGAGGACCTGGCGCTCGTCCTGTGCGTGGCGGCGGTCACCAGCGTCGTGTTCCGCCGGCTGCGCCAGCCGGTGGTGCTCGGGTACCTCTTGGCCGGGCTGATCGTCGGACCGTACACGCCGATCACGCCCATCGCCGGGCGCGAGAGCCTGGAGACGACCGCCGAGCTGGGCGTGATCTTGGTCATGTTCTCGATCGGCCTGGAGTTCTCGCTGCGCAAGTTGATGCGCGTCTTCCCGCGCGCCGGGCTGGTGGGGCTGATCGAGATCGGGGCCATGTTCTGGTTGGGCTACAGCGCCGCACGCCTGCTGGGCTGGAGCGCGCTCGAGTGCCAGTTCGCCGGCGCGATCGTGTCGATCTCGAGCACCATGATCATCGCGCGCCTGTTCGCCGAGCGCGGGGTCTCGAAGAAGCTGAGCGACCTCGTCCTGGGCGTGCTGGTGATCGAGGACGTGGCCGCGATCCTGATGCTGGCCGTGCTGACCGCCCTGGCCGGTGGCGAGGCCCAGACCGAGGGCTTCCTGGCCAATACGGCCGGGCGGCTGACGCTGTTCCTGGTGGCGCTCACCGCGGGCGGGTACCTGTTCGTGCCGCGCGTGATCCGCGCCGTGGCGCGCCTGGGCAGCCCGGAGACACTGCTGGTCGCCGGCGTCGGGCTGTGCTTCGCCTTCGCGCTGCTGGCCCAGCGCGCGGGCTATTCGGTGGCGCTGGGCGCGTTCTTGGCCGGCTCGCTGGTCGCCGAATCCGGGCGCGCGCGCCAGCTCGCGGCTTTGATCGCGCCGCTGCGCGACCTGTTCGCGGCCATGTTCTTCGTCTCGGTCGGTTCGCTGGTCGATCCGACGGCGGTGCTCGAGCACTGGGGCGCGATCGTCGTGTTCTGCGCGGTGGTCGTGGTGGGCAAGGTGCTCAGCGTTTCGCTGGGCGCCTTCCTCAGCGGCTACGACCCCTCGACCGCGCTGCAGGCCGGCATGAGCATGCCGCAGATCGGCGAGTTCTCCTTCATCCTCGCCGGCGTGGGCGTCAGCGCGCACGCGATCTCGCCGGCCCTGGGCGCGGTGGCGGTGAGCGTCTCGGTGGTGACGACGTTCCTGACGCCCTGGCTGGTACGCGTTTCTGGCCCATTGGCGCTCTCGATCGAGCACCGTCTGCCCAAGCCCCTGCGCACCTTCGCCTCGCTGTACGCCTCGTGGCTCGAGGAGCTGCGCCGCGGCAAGCGCGAGAAGCCGCTGCGCTACCAGCTCGTGGGCCACGCGGCCTGGCTGGCGCTGGACGTACTGTGCTTCGCGGGCGTGGTCATCGGCACCTCGCTGTACCTCGAGCGCCTGGTGTCGGCCTTCGACGAGCTCCTTTCCGTGTCCCACGACTTCGCGCGCACGCTGGTGCTGTGCGCCTCGGCGCTGGCCTCGCTGCCGTTCCTGATCGGCATCGTGCGCCTGTCGCGCGCGCTGGGGGCCGAGCTCGCCACGGCCGCGCTGCCGCCCCGGCCCGACGGCATGCCCGACCTCGCCGCGGCGCCGCGGCGCGCCTTCGTGGTCGCGCTGCAGCTGGCGATCGTGATCGTGGTCGGCGGGCCGCTCCTGGCGCTGACCCAGCCCTTCGTGCCGATCCTGTACCAGGCCGGCGTCGTGCTCAGCGCGCTGGCCGCGCTGGCGTTCTCCTTCTGGCGCCGCGCGAACGACCTCGAGGCCCACGTGCAGGCCGGCGCGCAGGTGGTGGTCGAGGTCCTGCGCCGCCAGGGCGACAGCGAGGGGCTGACGCTGGAAGACGTGCAGCCGCTCTTGCCCGGCCTGGGCGAGGTCACGCCCGTGCGTCTCGGGCCGAAGAGTGTCGCGGTCGGCAAGACGCTGGCCGAGCTCGACCTGCGCGCGAAGACCGGCGCCAGCGTGATCGCCGTGACGCGCGCCCAGGGCGAGGTCATCGCGCCCACCGGGCGCGAGACCCTGCGCGCGCTGGACGTTCTCGCCTTGGCCGGCAGCCGCGCGAGCGTGCAGGCAGCCTGCAACCTGCTCGAGGCGCACGAAGTGCTGCGCGTGTGAGCCTGCGAGAGTCCTAGCGGCGCGTGCCCTTGGCCGAGGCGAGCGGCGCGCCGGCGCGGTAGCGCAGCTCGAGGCAGCGTGCGTCGGTGAGCAGCGGCGCGGCGGCGAAGGCCGCTCCGTCGCACGGGTTGGCGAGCTCGAAGGACAGTGCGCCGTTCACCGCCAACGGCCCGAAGCCGCTCGTCGCCGGCGAGGCGCGCAGCGCGCTCACGCGGCACAGCACGCGGTAGATGCGCTGCGGCTTGAGCAGCCAGTCGAGCGCCAGGAAGCTGCGTCGGTTGCGCGGCGCGCTCGCGCGCGACTCGGCGCGCACGAGGCGCGGCGGCTCGCCCGGAGTCACGTCCCACAGCTGCACGTTCGCGTCGCAGCGTCCCGCGCCGCTCGGCGTGAGCTGGCCGTCGAGCACCAGCTCGGCCACGCGCGTGGCCGCGTCCACGGGGCGCGTGTCGAGCTCGAGCCCGACGAACCACGGGCTCGCGGGCGCGGGCTGCAGATCGTCGAGCACCACGCCGGGGGCGGGCAGGACGAGCGCGCCGGTCGAGGAGAGGTGCGCCGCGAAGGCCGCGCGCGGCGGCACGAGCGCGCCATCGACGAGCACCGCGCCGTCGCGGAACACGGTGATCTCGCGCTCGCTCAGCGTCTCGAGCTCGAGCTCGCCGAGCACCGGGTTCACGTCGCGGTCGATGCGCAGGATCCCGTTCCCGGCGAGCTCCGGGAAGTCGACCAGCAGATCGAACACGACCCCGCGCGCCGGCGCGTCCGCATCCGGCCCGCTGGGCAGCGCCAGCGTCAGCGCGTACTCGCTCTGCTGCGAGTAACCGTGCGAGGCGGCCACGAAGCGCCGGCGCACGAACCCGCTCGTGTCGCCGTGTACGCGCAGCTCGACGGTCGCGCCGAACTCGGTCTCGAGCCCGCGCGCCAGCGTGGCGGACGCGCGCACCGCACGCACGCGCAGCGCGACCTTCTGCAGCGCGGGCGTGTCGCTCGTGTAGGTCGTGTTGCGGAAGAAGGCGCTGCGCCCGCTGAAGTTCCCCAGCGCGCAGTCCATGTCCCCGTCCTTGTCCCAGTCGCTCCAGGCCGGCTGGCAGAAGTTCAGGAAGCTCTCGTTGATCGAGGTGGTCGCCAGGCGCAGGAACGGCGTGCCGGTCTCGACCAGCAGGTTGCGGCGGAAGATGGCGGCAGTGGAGAGGTCGAGATCGCCGTCCAGGTCCCAGTCCTCGGCCGAGCAGCCCTCGGTCGCGCCGCTGGCGGGCGTCTCGAGGCGCTCGCTGGCGTCGAAGAAGGTGCCATCGCCGCGGTTCTCCCACAGCACGTTGCGCCCGCGGTACAGGCACACGAGATCGGGATCGCCGTCGAGGTCGTGGTCGAGGAACACCGTGCCCTCGTCGAGCACGTTCGCCAGGGTGATGCCGGTGACGTTGCGCACCAGCTGCAGGAAGCGCGGCGCGCTGCCGGCGCACACGTTCTGGTACACGGTGTTGTTGGCGAAGCCGTCGGTGTCGCCGTCGCGGTCCACGTCCACGAACTGCGCGCCCTCGGGCCGATTCACGTTGTCGGGCACGAACAGGCCGCTCTCCTGGGTGCGCACGGCGAAGCGATAGGCGCCGCCCGGGCCCGTGGGCCCGAGGTTCTCGAGGAACTGGTTGCCGCCGCTGCCGGGGCTGACGTCGTCGGGATAGGCGGTCAGCCACAGGTCGATGTCGCCGTCCGCATCCACGTCGGCCCAGGCGAAGCTCTCGCCGTACATCTGGCAGCTCAGCGTGCCCTCCACGATCGCCGGATCGCCGGCCACCTCCTGGAACACGCCCACGCCGAGGTTGTGCAGCAAGAAGAAGCAGTCGCCGCGCGGCGAGCAGGCGATGTCCGGCAAACCGTCGTTGTCGTAGTCGCCGCAGGACGCCCCGTAGCGATTCACGATCGGCGGCAGGAACACGTCCAGGTCGGCCACGCGCACGAAGGTCGTCCCGCCGAGGTTGCGCCACAGACCGGCGCTGGCGTTCACGTACAGATCGCTCCAGCCGTCACCGTCGTAGTCGAGGAACGACACGCCCGCGGAGTTGAACGGATCCACGCCGGGCAGGCGCGTCAGCGGCAGGTCCACAGCGCCTAGCGGCTGGGACCCCGCGAGTGCATGTGCGGCTGGACTCTGGAGACAGACGAGGACGAGGACGGGCAGCATGGGGCTCCTGGCAGGGGGGCGTACCCCATTCTATGTCAGCGCGTGCTGATCCGCCGCCGTGACGCGCGCCTATCCTCGTGCGCAGGCGCAGGCATGAGCCCCGACGACCTCCAGCGCGACTTTCTGCGCTTCCGCGCGCAGCACGACCCCGCCGCCCTGGCGCGCGTGTTCGACGCCACCGCCCCAAGCTGCTGCTGATCGCCGCGCAGCTCACGCGCGACGCCTCGGCCGCCGAGGACCAGGTGCAGGCGACGTCTCTGGGCGCGCTGCGCGCCGCCGCGCGCTACGACGGGAGCCGGCCGCTCCTCGCGTGGCTGGCGGCGATCCTGGCGCACCGCGCCAGCGATCTACGCCGCCGTGCGGGCTTACGCGCGACCCGGCCGCTCGAAGAGGCCGCCGGAATGGCCGCGGACGACGATCCGACCCGCGCTGCGGCCGACCACGAGCTCGTCGAGCGGGTCACGAGCGCGATCGACGCGCTGGCGGAGCCGTACCGCGAGGTGCTCGTGCTGCGCACGGCCTATGGCCTGACGCCGACCGAGATCGCCCACGCCCTCGGCCGCGCGCCGGGCACGGTGCGCATGCAGCTGGCGCGCGCGTGAGCAGCTCGAGGAGCGCCTGCCGCGCAGCCTCGCGCCGGCGCTGTTCCGCGGCCAAGAGCGCGGCGGCCTCGGCGCGGTGCGCGCCCATGTCCTGGGCGCGGCGCACGCGGCCGGGACGAAGCTGGCGGCCGGCGCGAGCGCGACGATGCTCGGGCTGCTGCTCACCGCGGCGCTCGTCGGCGTGGGCTGGTTCGCCTTGAGCGGCGGTGGCTCGGAACGCACTCCCGTCGAAGCCGCGCGGACGGGAGAGAGCGCGCCGACCACGAGCGCCGAGCAGGAGCGCGAGGCTCCGCCGGCGAGCGGGCAGCGCACGCCGCTCGCGAGCGCGTTCGTGCGCGCAGAGCCGGTCGCGCCCGTCCCCGACGTGCGGCTCGAGCTGCACTGAGGCGCACGCCGCGGATGAGGAGAGGGTGCGGCCACGCTCCGCTGCCGACGGGTGAGCCGCTATGGCTGGCGATCGTCAGGCCGATCGAGCACGCGCAGCCAGGGCACGTCGGTGCCGAGCACGGCCTCGAAGAACTGCGCCTGGGTCAGGTCCTTGCGCGTCTCGCTGATCACGTAGGTGCCGTACGCCTTGCCGCCCATGGCGTACTTGCCGACTGCCACGCCGCCCATGGCGCCGTAGCCCAGTGCGCAGCCGCCGGTGCACAGGTAGCCCATGGCCAGGCCGCCGAAGGAGAACAGCGCCGCGGCCAGGCCGCCGAACGCGCTCAGGAGGCCGAGCGCGACGCCGCCCCAGGAGAACACGAGACCACAGGACAGGCCGCCGCAGGTGACCAGGCCGTAGGCGCGCGTGCCCATGGCCAGGCCACCGATGGCCACATCGGGCGAGCACGCGAACCAGCCGCGCGCGACGCGCTTCGAGATGCCGCGCGCGCGCGGGCCGTTGATCACGTGCACCAGCGGCCAGCCGAGGAAGGTCCGGTGCGAGCGGTACTCGTAGGGCAGGCCCGAGCTGTAGGCGCGGAAGCTGGACCAGCCACGGCGCAGCGCGCCGCCCTCGGCCACGCGCGCGGCGGTGGGGAGCGCGGCGACCAGCGCGGCGAAGTCCTGGGCCAGCGCGCGCGCGTCGGCGTAGCGGCGCTCGCTCTCCCGTGCCATGGCCTTGCGCAGCAGCGCCGCGCCGTCACGCGAGAGGCGCGGCTCGAGCGCGCTCGCGGAGGGCGGCAGCGCGCTGCGGATCTTCTCGAACACCTCGAGCACGTTCCCGCCCTCGAAGGGACGCACGCCGGTGAGGGCCTCGTAGAAGCACACGCCCAGGCTGTAGATGTCGGTGCGGTGGTCGACCGCGACGCCGGCCAGCCAGGCCTGCTCGGGCGACATGTAGTAGGGCGTGCCCAGGGTGTCGCCGGTGATGGAGAGCGCCGGATCGCCGTCCGACTTCGCCAGGCCGAAGTCCACGACCACCGCCGTGCCGTCCTTGCGCAGCAGGATGTTCGAGGGCTTGACGTCGCGGTGCACCACGCCCTGCTCGTGGGCGCTGGCGAGCGCCTCGGCCACGGGCTGCAGCAGCGCCGCGAGGGCCTGCTCGAGCGTGCGTTCGCGCGCGGCGAGGGCCGCGATGCCGGCGGCGTGGGCGAGCTCCTCGGCGCTGAAGCGCCGCGCGGCGGCTGGCCCGAGCGCCTCCAGCACGCGCGCCAACGACGGGCCCTCGATGTACTCCATCGCCAGGTAGTGGAAGCCGCGGTCGCTGCCCACGTCGTGGATCTGCACGATGCCGGCGTGCTTCAGCTTGGCGATGGCCAGCGCCTCGCGCTTGAAGCGATCGACGTGCGTGCTCTCCAGCGCCAGTCCCGGACGCAGCACCTTGAGCGCCACCACGCGGCGCAGTTCGGTGTCCTGCGCCAGCCACACCAGCGCCATCCCGCCGCGCCCGATCTCGCGCACCAGCTTGTAGCGCCCGAGCGTGACCCCGGGCGCGAGCAGGTGCGTCGCGGTGGGCGCGCTCGCCAGGCCGGCCTCGATCATCTTCAGACAGCGCTCGAGCCCGGGGCGCGCGGCGGCCGGCACGCGTTCGAGGAAGGCCTGCTTGCGCGGTGCCTTGCCGGCCGCGAGCAGGTCGGAGAACTGGGCCACCAGCTCGTCGAGGTGGTCCTCGAGCTCGTGCGGCGCGGGGTCGGGATCGAGCTCGGACTTCGGCGGCAGGGGCGCGCTCATGGAGCTCCAGGGCGCGAAGCGCCGCGCGATTCGTCGCGCGCGGACGGATTCTCGGCCAGCGCCTCCTGCCAGGCCGCGAGCGCGCGGCGATAGAGCGAGTGCACCGCGCTGGCCGAGCGCCCCATGCGTCGGCCGGCGTCCTCGGCCGAGAGCCCCTCGAACTGCCGCAGCCCGAGCACGCGCCGGTGTTCCGGGGCGAGCGCCAAGAACGCTGCGGCCAGGCCGCGGCTGGTCTCGCCGGCCACGGCTGCGGTGTGCGGCCCAGGACCCCGGGCGGTCGGGGCCTGGCTCCAGGCGGAGCGCTGCAACGGCTCCTCGCGCCCCGCGCGCTTCTTGGCGCGCAGCGCGCGCGCCACATCGATCACCGCATGGCGCGCGAGCTGTGCCAGGTAGCGTCCGAGCGCGCCCTCCCCTGGCTCCCACGGCGGCAGCGCCGCGGGCGGCGCCAGCGCGCGCAGGAAGACCTCCTGCAGCAGGTCGTCGAGCTCGACCCGCGCGCGCACCGCGCGCCCGGCGAGGTGCGCGCACAGCAGGCGCAGGCGCCGCTCCTGCCCGCTCAGGCGCTCGCCGGTGCACGGCTCTCCCGGATCCTGCGGAGCGGCGGCGCCCATCGTCAACGTGAGTGTAGCGGACGCTCCGACGTTCGACGGATGGCATTCGGGGGCCGTCCCGCCTACCCTTTTCCAATCAGGACGACACGCCCCACGGCGCAAGCACACATTCATGGCCAAGCAGGAGATCCGCGACCGATCCGATCCCGAGAGCATGCGCACCTTCATGAAGGCGCTGCTGGAGGACGTGCACGCGCTGGAGAAGATGCTGGAGGGCGAGTGGTTCGAGACCGGCGTGCGCCGCATCGGCGCCGAGCAGGAGATGTTCCTGGTCGATCGCGGACTGCGTCCGGCGAATCGCGCGCTGACGCTGCTCGAGGAGCTGCCGCGCAATTTCTTCACCACCGAGCTCGGGCAGTTCAACCTGGAACTCAACCTGACGCCGCTGGTGTTCCAGAAAGACTGTCTGGCGCAGCTGCACAACGAGCTCGACCAGCGCCTGGGCCAGGTGCGCGAGGTGGCCGCGCGCCATGGCGTGCGCATCCTCTTGACCGGCATCCTGCCGACGCTGGAGAAGCGCGACCTCGGGCTCGACTCGATGACCCCGATCCCGCGCTACTACCAGCTCAACCAGATCATGCGCAACCTGCGCGGAGGCGAGTTCCGCACCTACATCAAGGGCCTGGACGAGTTCCAGACCAAGCACGACAACGTGATGCTGGAAGCCTGCAACACGAGCTTCCAGCTGCACTTCCAGGTTGGGCCCGGCGAGTTCGCGATGCTCTACAACGTGGCTCAGCTGGCGACCGCGCCGGTGCTGGCCGCGGCCGTGAACTCGCCCGTGTTGCTGCGTCACAGATTGTGGCACGAGACGCGCGTGGCGCTGTTCCAGCAGTCGGTCGATACGCGCAGCGAGACGCACACCCAGCGCGGTGGCCGCGTGCGCGTCAACTTTGGCGACCACTGGATCGAGAACTCGATCCTGGAGATCTTCCGCGAGGACGTGGCGCGCTACCGCGTGCTGATCGCCACCGAGCTGGAGGAATCGCCGCTGGCCAAGCTGGCCCGCGGCGAGGCGCCCGAGCTGAAGGCCCTGCGCCTGCACAACGGCACGATCTACCGCTGGAACCGGCCCTGCTACGGGGTGGTGAACGGCCTGGCGCACCTGCGCATCGAGGCCCGCGCGCTGCCGGCGGGGCCCAGCGTGCTGGACGAAGTGGCCAACGCGGCATTCTTCTTCGGCTTGATGTGCGCGCTGTCCGACGAGTACGGGGATCCCAAGGACAAGATGCCCTTCGACGAAGCCAAGACGAACTTCATGGCGGCCGCGCGCTACGGCCTGAATGCGCAGCTGCACTGGTTCGGGCGCACCGTGGGCGCGGAGGAGCTGATCGTGCAAGAGCTCTTGCCGCTGGCGCGCCGCGGCCTGGCCACGCGCGGCATCGACGGCGCCGACGTGGACCGCTACCTGGGCGTGATCGAGACGCGCGTGAAGAGCGGGCGCACCGGTTCGCAGTGGATGCTCGACTCGCTCGAGAAGATGGAGGGCCAGGGCCGGCCCGACGAGCGCTACCGCGCGCTGACGGCCGGGATCCTGGAGCAGCAATGGGCAGGGAAGCCGGTGCACGAGTGGCAGCTGGCGCGGGTCGAGAGCTCGGCCGACGCGCGCGACAGCTACCGCACCGTGGGCCAGTTCATGTCCACCGACCTCTTCACCGTGCACCCCGAGGACCTGGTAGACCTGGCCGCGAGCGTGATGGACTGGGAACATCTGCGCCACGTACCGGTCGAGGACCACGAGGGGCACCTGGTGGGCCTGGTCACGCATCGCCAACTGCTGCGTCAGATCAGCCAGGGCAAGAGCGGGCACCCGGTGGCGGTGCGCGAGATCATGAAAGCCGATCCGGTGGTGATCTCGCCCGAGACCACCACGCTGGACGCGCTCGACCTGATGCGTGCTTCGAAGCTCGGCTGCCTGCCGGTGGTGCAGGACGGCAAGCTGGTGGGCCTGGTGACCGAGTCCGACTTCATCGACGTCTCGGCGCGTCTGCTCGACGAATGGTTGCGGCAAGACTGAGCTCCAACGCGGTCCAGGGCGGACCGGCCGACCTGCAGGCGCTGCCGCGGGTGCTGGGCGTCCAGCCCGCGCGCGGTGCGGCGCGCGGGACGCTGCTGTTCGTCGTGGGCGGCGTGCACGGCAACGAGCCGGCCGGCGTGCGCGCGATTCGCAAGGTGTTGGCGGAGATCGAGGCCTATGGCCTGGTGGTCGAGGGCCGCGTGGTCGGGCTGGTGGGCAACGCCACCGCCCTGGCGCAGGGCAAGCGCTTCCTGGGCACGGACCTGAACCGCCTGTGGACCGACGCACGCCTAGAAGCATTGCGTAGCGACGAAGTCAGCGCGCGCGAGCCCGAGACGCGCGAGCAGTGCGCGCTACTGGCAGCCTTCGAGGAGCACATCGCCGCGGGCCCATGGGCGCGCGTGGTGCTGCTCGACCTGCACTCGACCTCGGCCGGGGGCGCGCCCTTCACGATCATCTCGGACACGCTCCAGAACCGGCCCGTGGCCTTCGCCCTGCCGGTGCCCGTGCTGCTGGGGCTCGAGGAGCGCATCGAGGGCACCTTGCTCTCGTGGTTCGCCGATCAGGGCCACGTGGCGGTGTGCCTGGAGGGCGGCCAGAACGAGCTGCCCTCGACCGTCGATCACCACGTGGCCGCGCTGTGGCTGACGCTGGTCTCGGCCGGGCTGCTGCGCGCCGCCGACGTTCCCGGGCTCGCGGCGCAACGCGCGCGGCTGGAGAACAGCGCGCGCAACCTGCCGGCGGTGGTCGAGCTGCGCTACCGCTTCGCCATCCCCGAGGGCGCGCTGTTCGAGATGCGCCCGGGCTTCCAGAATTTTCAGCCGGTGCGCCGCGGCGAGGCCCTGGCGCGCATCGATCCGGGCAGCGGCGAGCGCGAGGTGCAGAGCCCGCTCTCCGGGCGCGTGCTGATGCCGCGCTACCAGGCCCTGGGCGACGATGGCTTCTTCGTCGGGCGCGAGGTGCGCCCGCTGTGGCTCGAGCTCTCCGGCTGGCTGCGCCGCGCGCGTCTCGGCTGGCTCCTGTTGCTGATGCCGGGCGTCCACCGCGATCCGCTCAAGCACGGCGAGCTGTCCGTGGACCGGCGTGTCGCGCGCTGGTTCACGGTCGAGATCCTGCACCTGTTCGGCTACCGCTGGCGCACGCGTGAGGGGCGCACGGTGCGCTTCGTGCGCCGCCGGGACGCGGTGTGAGCTCCGGTGCGGCCGAAGGCGGGGAAGAAGCGCACCCCACGGGCGTCCAGGAAGGCGCATGAGGGTCCTGGTCACCGGCGGCGCGGGCTTCATCGGTTCGCACCTCTCCGAGGCGCTGCTGGCGCGGGGCGACGAGGTCCTGTGCCTGGACGATCTCTCGACCGGGCGCGAGGCGAACCTCGAGCTCTGCCGCGCGCAAACCGGCTTCGAGTTCGTGCGCGGCTCGGTGCTGGACGAGGCCCTGGTGGCGCGCTGCGTGAAGCGCGTAGAGGGCGTGTTCCATCTGGCGGCGCGCGTCGGCGTGCGGCTGGTGTTGGAGCAGCCCAGCGCCACGCTCGAGACCAACGTGCTCGGCACGCGCCACGTCCTGGCCGCGGCCGCGCGCGCCGGCGCGCGCGTGCTGTTCGCCTCCAGCTCCGAGGTGTACGGCAGGAACGAGCACCCGCCCTTCGCCGAGGACGATCCGTTGCTGCTGGGCGCGACGAACGAGCCGCGCTGGAGCTACGCCAGCTCGAAAGCGCTGGGCGAGGGCCTGGCCTTCGCCCACGCGCGCGAGCAGGGCCTGCCCGTCGTGGTGGTGCGCTTCTTCAACGTGGTCGGTCCGCGCCAGCGCGGCAGCTACGGCATGGTCGTGCCGCGCTTCGTGCGCGCGGCCCTGGCCGGTGAACCGTTGGAGGTCTACGGCGACGGCGCGCAGACGCGCTGTTTCTTGCACGTCGCGGACGCGGTCGCGGCGGTGCTTTCCCTGTGGGACGAACCGCGCGCGCGCGGGCAAGTGGTGAACGTGGGCAGCGCGCGCGAGCTCTCGATCCAGGCCCTGGCCGAGTGCGTGCGCGCCGCCGCGGCCAGCCGCGCCCCGATCGTGCACATGCCCTACCGCGAGGCCTACGGCATGGCGATGGAGGACTTCCGCCGCCGCGCACCGGAGCTGACGCGCCTCACGGGGCTGATCGGTGCGCGCACGATCCGCGACCTCGAGAGCATCGTGGCCGAGCTCGTCAGCGCCGGTGCCGCGCAGCCGACCTCGGGCGCCCAGCGGCCCTGAGCGTGAGTCTCGGCCTGGGACAGGGCGGCCGAGCGCGCGGCGACTCGCCGCGGCCCTTTCCCTGAAGCGTGCGCTTTGACGATGCTGTAGGGCATGCTGCGTCGCTCGCTGCGCTTCGCCGGCCTGTTCGGGCTGAGCGCGTGGTTCCTGCCGCTGGCGCTGGCCTCGCGCCTGCTCGCGCTCTTCGGCCAGCGGCGCGCCGCTCTGCGCCTCGGCGCGGCGACGCAGGGGCGCTGGGCGCGCGCGATCCTGCGCGTGTTGAGCATCGAGGTGGTGCTCGAGGGCGCGGCCCCGCACGGCACCTTCGTGGTGGTCGCCAACCACCTCTCCTACCTCGACATCCCCGTCCTGGCCTCGCTGTTCCCGGGCCGCTTCGTGGCCAAGAGCGAGATCGCCGGCTGGCCGATCCTCGGCCAGCTGGCCACAGCCGTGGGCACGATCTTCGTCGTGCAGCGGCGCACGCGCGACATGAAGCGCGTCGAGGCCGAGATGGTGGCGACGCTGCAAGCCGGCGTGCCCGTGCTGCTCTTCCCCGAGGGCCACTCCACGCGCGGGATCAGCGTCGATCGCCTGCACAGCTCGTTGCTCGGGTGCACCGTGCACGCCGGGAGCCCGTGTCTGGCGGTGAGCCTCGGCTACGAGACCCCGGGCGACCCCTGGGCTCCGGCGGCGACGGTGTGCTGGTGGGGCGGGATGAGCTTCTGGCGCCACGTCTGGCGGCTAGTGGGGCTCGAACACATCCGCTCGACCGTGCGCGCCGCTCCGCAGGCCCTGGGCGGACTGGAGCGCAAGGAGCTCGCGCTGCGCCTGCACCAGGAGCTCCTGGCGCGCTTCCAGCCCCTGCGCCAGCAGCCCATCGCGCCCGACTATCCGTGGCCCGAGCTGTTCACCTCCGGGAGCCTGCCCGAGGGTGGCTCGGACCAGGCTTCGTGAACGGCGCGGCGCGAGCCGCGAAAAAGAATGCCACGGCAGGGCTTTCCAGGCCTTCGTCCGTCCTCTGGAATGAGGAGCGGCAATTCGTCTGCTGCGGACGTTCCGAGACCCCAGGCTCCTCCTCGACTGCCCATGCGCTGGATCCCCGCCCTCCTCCTGCCCCTGACCCCCGTGTTCTCCTCAGCCCAGCAGGAGCAAGCCGTGCCCGTGATCTCGGTCGCCGGCCAGGACTTCTACACCTGGCAGCAGTACACGAGCTCGCCGCTCTTCCAGCAGCTCAACCTGCGCTGTGGCACGAAGGCTCCCGGGTCCGTGCTGGATCGCATGCCGACCTCCGATTGCTCGGCCAGCTCGACCACGATCCAGCCCGAGTACGTGGCCGCGGGCCACACGCTCTATCGCATCCCCGTGGTCGTGCACATCCTGACGAGCGGCAGCGCCGGCAGCATGTCGGACGCGCGCGTGCGGAGCCAGATCGACGTGCTCAACGAGGACTTCCAGGCCCTGGCGGGAACGCTGGGCGAGAACGGCAACGACGCGCGCATCGAGTTCTTCCTGGCCAGCGAGGATCCCAGCGGCAACCCGACCACGGGCATCACGCGCACCAACAACACGAACTACTACAACGACAACGGCAGCTACTGGACCACGCTGGCCTGGGACACGACGCGCTACCTGAACATCTACACCAACCTGGCCTCGGGCGCGTTGGGCTACGTGCCCGACCTGCCGCAGGGTGGAATCGTGGGTTCGAGCTCGGATCGCGTGGTCGTGCTGCACTCGGCCTTCGGCCGCAATGCGCCCATCGGCGCGCCCTACGATCTGGGACGCAGCGCCACGCACGAGGTCGGGCACTACCTCGGGCTCTACCACACCTTCGACTTCGGCTGCGGCACTTCCGCGTGCTACACGAGCGGCGACCGCATCTGCGACACCGCCCGCGAGTCGAATCCCGTGTTCGGCTGCCCGGCTACGCACGCCTCCTGCACGGCGAACGATCCGTTCCACAACTACATGGACTACTCGGACGACGACTGCATGAGCGAGTTCACACCCGAGCAGGTGAACCGCATGCGCTGCACGCTGTCGAACTGGCGCGTGGACCTGCCCGAGCCGGCGCTGTGCGGTGTGGCCGCGGCGGTTGTCACGCGCAACGGTGGCCTGAACCTGAACGTGTACACGGCCACGCCCCCGGTCATGGGCGCGACCACCACGCTCACCGTGGCGGATGCGACGCACGCGAGCGCGCTCATCGTGGGCCGCGCGGCGCCCGGCAACGTGACGCTGCCGAGCGGCTTCGTGCTGCTCACGAGCTCGTCCTCGACGCGCTTCTTTTCGCTCTCGCTGCCGCTGCCGCTGGGCAACGCCGTGGTGCCCGTGCCGAGCGACGCCGCGGTGTGCGGCCTGACCGCCTACACGCAGGCCTTGCTGCTGGGCGGGAGTGCGCTCGCGTTCTCGAACGCGGTGGACCTGACGGCCGGCATCTGAGCCCGGCCGGGCGCCGGGCCCTGCGCGCGATCACTCGCGCGTGAAGGTGTGCACGTACACCGAGCGCCCGAAGGCGCGCACGTCCTCGTGCGCGAAGTCCGCGCGCAGGCGGCGCAGCAGACCGCAGCCGTTGGGCAGGCTGCGCAGGCAGCAGAAGACGCGCTCGGCGTCGTTCACGCGCCAGGGATCCTGCAACGAGTAGTCGCTCGTGTGCGCGATCACGCGCGGCAGCTCGCGCCCCTGCTGCAGTCGTTCGGCGTAGTAGTTCCAGGCCAGCGCGTGCGGGAAGAGCCCCGGCTGCCAGTCGGCGGCCACCACGACATCCTGCGGCGTGGCCTGCTCGAGGATCCAGGCCACGCCGCCCTGGTAGTCCTCCTCGCCGGGATCGCGCGCGTTGGCCACGGAAAGGACCAGGGCCGAGAGTGCGACGAGCAGCGCCGCCGCGCGGCGGAGCACGGCCAAGCGGCCGGTCGCATTCCCCTCGACGGCCACCAGCAGCGCGAAGGCTGGCAGCGCGCCGACCAGGTAGCGCCATTCGTAGCCGGCGCGCGGGCTGCAGCGCGCCGCGAGCCAGGCGAGCAGGGGCACGCCGAAGGCCGAGGCGAGGCACAGGGCGCCGAGCGCGAGGCGTCCGCGGGCGCGGTCGCGCAACAGCAGCGCCAGCGCTCCGCTCAGCGCGAGAAGCAGGGCCAGGCCACTGCCGGCGAGCCCGAGCGCGCGCAGGCCGCTCCCGCTTCCGGCCACGGAGACGTTCAGGAACAGGAAGTTCTTGAAGCCCTCGCCGAGGCGCAACAGCTCGGCGTTCGCGCCACCGGGCGGCAGGCCGTGGCGCAGCTGTGCGGGGAAGCCCAGCGCGTACCAGGGTAGGGCCAGAGCTCCCGCGCAGGCGAAGGCCGCGAGCAGCGGGCGCCAGCGCACGCGGTAGCTCGGGTGGCTCGCCACCAGCCACGCGGCCGTTCCGGCCAGGCAAGCCAGGCTGTAGAGGAAGTGGTAGTGCGCGTGCAGCCCGACCCAAGTCCACAGCGCGACGCGCAGCGCTCCGCGCCCGTCCTCGAGCAGGGCCACCAAGCCCTCGAGCAGACCTACGCTGGCCAGCGCGAGCAGCGCGTACATGCGCACGTCGGTCGAGAGCTCGACGTGCAGCGTGGACACGGCCAACAGCCAGACGAGCAGCGCCTGGGCCGTGCGGCTCGACAAGCGCGCGCCGAGGCGCCAGGCGACGAGCAGCGTGCCCATTCCCGACAGGAGCGACGGCAAGCGCAGGGCCCAGGGGCTCTCGCCGAACAGCGCGCGCGCGGCGTGCACCAGCAGGAACGAGAGCGGCGGATGGTTGTCGAGGCGTAGCACGCGGAAAAACTCCGCCAGGTCCGTGGCGCGCGCGTGGAACAGACTGTGGAAGTCGTCGAGCTTCAAGCTGCCCGTGGCGGCATTGGCCAGACGCAGCGCCAGGCCGAGCGCGAGCAGCCCCAGTAGCACCCCGACGGCGGGGGGCGAAACGCGACCCGGAATCCCTTTCACGCTCGGCGAACTCTAGCAGCCCGCGCCGGAGGATCCGCCCCGCACGAGCACGCGACGCCCGCGCGTCGGTGGATCTCGTTAGGGAAGTTGGCCGCAGCGGCGGTGCTCCGCGGGCCCGGCCCGCGCGTTTCCGGCGCGATACTCTGTTCCGATCGGCCTTCTTCGTTGACGGGAATCGCCCCGCGCTGGATCCTTGGTCTGCCTCCTCTCCCCCGGAGCTTGTCCAACATGACTTTCCGCCACGCGATTCCCCCCCTCCGCGTAGCCCTGTGCGCTGCGTTCCTGCTGCTGGCGCCCGCCAGCGCACAGGTGACCACCAAGTTGATCGCCTCGGGCCTCTCACGTCCGCTCTGGGCGGGAGCTCCCGCCGGGGACGAGCGCGTGTTCGTCGCCACCAAGGGCGGCGGCATTCGCATCGTGCAGAACGGGCAGCTCCTCGTCACGCCCTACCTCAACCTGAGCGGCAAGATCTCGCTCGGCGGCGAGCAGGGTCTGCTGGGCGTTGCCTTCCACCCGAACTACGCCAGCAACGGGTTCGTCTTCGTCAACTACACCGACCTCGCCGGCAACACGGTGATCTCGCGCTTCACCGTCACGACCGATCCGAACCTGGCCGACCTGGCGAGCGAGCTGGTCGTGCTCACCGCCACGCAGCCCTTTGCCAATCACAACGGCGGCGACCTGCACTTCGGGCCGCTGGATGGCTACCTGTACATCTTCCTCGGTGACGGCGGCGACGCGAACGATCCGGCTTGCCGCGCGCAGAAGCTCAACAGCTCGCTGGGCAAGTGCCTACGCATCGACGTGGACTCGGCCACGCCCTACGCCATTCCGCCCAGCAATCCGTTCGTCGGCCAGGTCGGCGTGCGCGAGGAGGTCTTCCACTACGGTCTGCGCAACCCGTGGCGCAACGGCTTCGATCGCCTGACGGGCGACCTGTACATCGGCGACGTGGGCCAGGACCTGCGCGAGGAGATCGACGTCGCTCCGGCCGGTAGCGCGGGCCTGAACTTCGGTTGGAAGGTCATGGAGGGCACGCGCTGCAACTCCACCGTGTCCTGCCTCGCGGGCACACCGCCGTGCAACGATCCGACGCTCGTGCTGCCGATCACCGAGCTCTTGCACTCCGACGGCTCCTTCGCGATCACCGGCGGCTACGTGTACCGCGGTTGCGCCTGCCCCAGCGAGTACGGCAAGTACTTCTACGCCGACTTCATCGACAACAAGATCCGCTCGCTGCAGTACGACGTGCCCTCGGGTACGGTCTCGAACCTGAGCGACCGCACCGCCGAGCTCGCCCCCGGTGGCGGACTCGCGATCCGCAACATCGCCTCCTTCGGCGAGGACGGCTTCGGCGAGCTCCTGATCATCGACGAGAGCAGCTCCGCCATGGGCGAGGTGTTCAAGATGGTGCCCGTCGGCGCGGCCCCGGCCAGCGCCGCGGTGCGCAACGGCGCCGGCGGCAACCGCGCCTGCCTGTCCAGCTTCAGCCTGCCGATCCTGGGCAACGTCTGGGAAGCGCGCGTGGATGCGGCCGGACACCCCGGCGCCGCGCTGACCATGCTGGTGGGTTACGCCGGACCGAACAGCGGCGTGTTCCTGGGCGCGAACGAGATCCTGGTCGACACGAGCAGCGCGCGCTTGTTCCGCGTGCTCGCCAGCAGCACGGGCGGCACCGACGCCTTCCGCTTCGGCGTGCCCTGCGACGTGGCCCTGGCCGGACTCACGACCTACGTGCAGGCCGTGATCACGGGCGGCAGCCTCGAGCTGTGCAACGCGCTCGACGTCAGCACCGGCTACTTCTAGGCGCACAGGGAGTGCACCGCTCCGGCCAAGCCTTGCTCGCCCTCGCCGCGCTGTTGGGCGGTGCCCAGGCTTCGCCGGGGGCGGCGCAGGTCACGGCCGAGAGGATCGCGGCAGGCCTGACGAATCCGCTCTGGGCCGGAGCGCCGGCCGGCGATGCGCGCCTCTTCATCGCCGAGAAGGCTGGCCTGATCCGCGTGCTGGAGAACGGCGCGCTGCGCAGCGCGCCGTTCCTCGATCTCACCAGCCGCGTGACCGTGCTGGGCGAGCAGGGGCTGCTGGGCCTGGCCTTCCACCCGGCCTACGCCACCAACGGCTTCTGCTACGTGGACTACACCGACCTCAACGGCGACACGGTGGTCGCGCGCTACACGGCCAGCGCCGATCCGAACCTGATCGACCCGCTCAGCGAGTCGATCGTGCTGCGCCAGGGCCAGCCGGCCTTCAACCACAACGGCGGCGACCTGCACTTCGGGCCGGACGGGATGCTGTACGTGTTCTTCGGCGACGGCGGCTCGGCCAACGACCCCGCCTGTCGCGCGCAGAAGCTCGGCAACTGGCTGGGCAAGATCCTGCGTCTCGACGTGGACTCGGCCACGCCCTACGCGGTCCCACCCGACAACCCGTTCGTGGGCGTGGCCGGCGCGCGTGGCGAGATCTGGCACTACGGCCTGCGCAATCCTTGGCGCAACAGCTTCGATCGCCTGACTGGCGACCTCTTCATCGGCGACGTGGGTCAGGACCTGCGCGAGGAGCTCGACGTCGCTCCGGCCGGCAGCGCGGGCCTGAACTTCGGCTGGAAGGTGCTGGAGGGCACGCTGTGCAACTCCACCGCCAGCTGCGACCCGCTGATCGCCCCCTGCGGCGCCCCCTCGTATACCGCGCCGGTGCTGGAGCTCCTGCACGCGGGCGGCTCCTTCGCTATCACCGGCGGCTACGTCTACCGCGGCTGCGCCTGCCCCGGCGAATACGGCGCCTACTTCTTCTCGGACTACGCCGACCACCGCATCCGCTCGCTGACCTACGACCGCGCCACGGGCACGATCGCGAACCTCGTCGAGCGCACGCTCGAGTTCGACCCGCCCGGCGGCCCCGCGATCCGCAACCTGGCCTCGTTCGGCGAGGACGGCTTCGGCGAGCTCCTGATCATCGACGAGAGCGGCAACGGCTCGGGCGAGGTCTATCGCATGGTGCCAGCCGGCGCGCCGGCCGCCACTGTGACGATGCGCAACGGCGCGGGCGGCAATCGGCCGTGCCTGCTGAGCGCCAGCCGGCCGATCCTGGGCAACGTGTGGGAAGCGCGCATCGATGCGAGCGTGCACCCCGGTGCGACGCTGGCGCTCCTGGTGGGCTACGCCGCGCCGACCGGCGGCGTGTTCGCGGGCGCGAACGAGATCCTGGTCGACACCACGAGCGCGCGCCTATTCCGCCTGGCGCGCGCCAGCAGCGGCGCCAGCGACGTGTTCCGTTCGAACGTGCCCTGCGACGCCGCGCTCGCGGGCGTCACGACCTACGTGCAGGCCGTGATCGGCGGCGGGGGCCTCGAGCTGTGCAACGCGCTCGACGTCACCGCCGGCTACTTCTAGCCACGACTCGGCGCGTTCTAGACCGACCGGGCTAGTCTTCCTTCCCCGCAGTAGCGCCAACACGGCGCCGTGCTGGATCGTCGCTGGCAAGGCGCGCCGTCGACGCGTATTCGCTGCAATACTAGGGAGGAGGCGCAACGCCGCCAGCGGCGATTCAGTGCGGCGGATTGTTGGCGCTACTTCGGGGAAGGGACACTAGTGCTGTGATTCACGCACAGAGGCCTTTATCCCGGGCCGCCTGCGCCCGCCGCGGCGTTGCGCCTTCTCCGAGACTTGCACCGAAGTCGCGGCGGCGGCGCGCCTTGCGGCGAACGCAGGCAACCTCGGGATAAAGGCCCCTCTGCGTGAATGACAGCTCTAGCCACTAGCAGTCCGTTGAGAAAAGTCCCTGCTGCGCCTTCGCGCCTGTCGCCATGGCGTCGTCACGCTCGACATGCGCTAAGGCCGCTTCCGCCATCGCTCCGTCGCGTTCCCAGCCCTGACGAAGTGCGCTGTGCATCGCGACGGGACTTTTTCAACGGCCTGCTAGAAGCTAGACGGTCGCGTAGAACGCGTGCACCGCGGGCAGCGGGTAGTCCTTCGCCTTCCAGCTCTGCTCGACCAGCGCCGCGCGCAGGGCGCCGCACACCAGCTCGACGTTGGCGCGCTTCGAGCCCGCGCCCATCAGGCCGATGCGCCAGATCTTGCCTTTGAGCGAGCCCAGCCCGCCGCCGATCTCGAGCGAATAGTGCTCCAGCAAGAAGCGCCGCACACGCGCCTCGTCGATGCCCGCCGGAACGCGCACGGCCGTGAGCGGCAACAGGCGTTCGCGCTCGGGCACCAGCAGCTCGAGCCCCATGGCCGTCAGGCCGGCCCACAGCGCGCGTGCGTTGTGCTCGTGGCGTTGCCAGCGCGCCTCGAGACCCTCCTCGAGCAGGAGGCGCAGCGCCTCGTGCAGCGAATAGACGTTCTGGATCGGCGCCGTGTGGTGGTAGGCACGGTCCTGACCCCAGTAGCTGCGCACCAGCGCGAGGTCGAAGTACCAGCTCGACACCTGCGTCTTGCGCGCCGCCAACGACTCCAGCGCACGCGGCGAGAGCGTCACCGGCGACAGACCACAGGGCGCGGCCAGACACTTCTGCGTGCCCGAGTACGCCCCATCGACGCCCCAGCGATCGATCTCCACCGGCATGCCGCCGAGCGTGGTCACGCAGTCGGCGATCAACAGCGCGCCGAACTCGTCGGCGACGCCGCGCATGGCCGCGAGATCGGCGACCACGCCGGTCGAGGTCTCGCCGTGCACTAGCGCCAGGGCCTTGAAGCGCTTGCCCGCCGCCGCGCGGCGGTAATCCTCGGGGCCGAGCGCGCGGCCCCACTCGCCGGCCACCTCGGTCACGCGCGCGCCGACGCGCCGGCCGATCTCGGCCAGCCGCGCGCCGAAGTAGCCGGCCACGCCGACCAGCAGGGCATCGCCCGGCTCGAGCAGGTTGACCAGCACCGCCTCCATGCCCGAGGTGCCCGTGCCCGAGATGGGGAAGGCGAGCTCGTTCTGCGTGCGGTACAGCGCGCGCAGGCCCGTGCGCACCTCGTCCATCAGCGCCACGAACAAGGGATCCAGGTGGCCCATCGTCGGGCGCGTCATGGCCTGGAGCACCTCCGGCGCACACTCCGACGGACCGGGGCCGAGCAGGATGCGAACGGGCGGCGAGTTCGGGCGCAGGGTGATCATGCGCGCGAGCGTGCGATCCCTCGCGCGCGCTTGCAAGCTCGCCCCGAACGGAGCTACGCCGGTGACCCTCACCGGGTTCGGTGGACACGTGGTTACGCGACAGCCGCAGTAGACGTCGAGTTTCGCGGAGCCGTCAAGGGGGATGGGGTTCTGGGGAAGGGTCCTCCCTTCCCCAGTCGGGGGAGCCGCGCGGAGCGGAGCCCTGCGGAGCTCGAGCGCAGCGCGGCGTTCCGGGGGCGCAAGCCCCCGGGAGGTGGGGATCCACAAGGGAGGAGACTCACAACTTCTGGAGAGCGGCCACGAGCTCACTCCGCGTCATGGCGAGTGCCATCTCGTGCGCGTGCGCGGCCCCGCTGATCCCTCGCGATGCCATGTTCGTGCGCCGGAGGCCGGGGTCCCGTCGACGATCGCGAGGTCAGACGGCGAGCGGCAGAGCCTCGAACTCCGTCGGCGAGCGATAGCCAAGCGTCGAGTGCAGGCGTTGGCGGTTGTAGAAGACCTCGATGAACTCGAAGACGCTGGCGCGCGCCTCGGCGCGCGTCCGGTAGTGCTCGTGATCGCAGAGCTCGGTCTTGAGCGTGTGGAAGAAGCTCTCCTGGACGGCGTTGTCGTAGCAGTTGCCCTTGCGGCTCATGC
>SIAI01000019.1 GCA_009691855.1 Planctomycetota bacterium
CACCTTGCCGTACATGTTGCCGAGCACGAGATCGAGGTCGCCGTCGCGGTCCCAGTCGCAGGCGAAGGGCCAGGCGGCGCGCCCGACGCGCAGCGCGCCGCCGTGCGCGTCCTGCAGCACGCGCGGCGCGGCGAAACCCGGCGCGGTGCCGGCGAAGAGATACAGGTCACCGGGCGAGTAGCTGCCCGAGAGCAGGTCCACGCGTCCGTCGCGATCCAGGTCCACGAACTGTGGACCGAAGCTCGTGCATCACCCGTAGGGCACGCTGGCGAAGGCCTCGCCCGCGCGCAGGTACTCGAAGCCCGCGAAGCGCGGCGCGCCGCGCGTGCCGCGGTTCGTGTAGACGCGCACGCGGCCCGCGCCGAACTGGCCCACCACGAGCTCGCGCAGACCGTCGCCGTCGAGGTCGTGCAGGAACGGCGCCGAATTGCCGTCCTCGACGTCGAGCGCGTGCTCGCCGTCCTGCACCAGGAAGGGCGCCAGGAGCTCGCTCGCGGGCGTCTGCTGGGCGAGCAGGAGGAGGGCGAGGAACATGGGGCACGATCCTCGCCGCTCGGCCGCGACCCCGCAAGGCATCGGCGTCGCGCCCGCCTGGCATCGCAGCGCGGGCTGCAGCCCGCACCCCAATGAGACCTCATGCGCCCGCGCTGAGTTCTTGTTGGCGGGGGAGGCAGACCCTCCCCCGCGACTCCTCCTCCAGGCCAGGCGCGACACACGGCCTCTCCCTCCTCGCCGCTTGATGAGCGGCGCGGCGCCGGCGGTGCCGAAGCTACTACTCGCGAGAGTCCGCGCGCGGCGCGCGGACTCTCGAACCCAGTAGCTCAGCGTTCCTTCGGCCAGTACGCGTCCAGCGTGATGCGCCACTCGCCGTCCGGATCGCGGCGCCACAGCAGCACGAACTCGCTCTCGAGCGTGCGCGGCACGCCGTCCTGGCGCGTGGTCAGGCGCGACACGCCGGTCTCGTAGGCCACGGCCTCGGAGCCGCGGATGGTGCGCAGCTCGAGCTCCCAGTCGAGCGGGTCCTCGAGCGCCGACCAGTACTCGTCGATCTCGGCGCGTCCGCTGGTGCGCGTGCCGTGGGCGTCGATCAGCACGGCGTCGTCGGCGTACACGTCGGCCACTCCCAGCAGGTTGCCGGCGCGGAACGCGCTCTCCAGGTGCCGGTTGCGCGCCTCGATCTCGAGGAAGTAGCGCGGACGGCCGGAGGGACCCGCGGACCTGCAGGCGCCCAGGGTGAGGAACAGGAGGCCGAGCGGCGCGAGCTTCACGGTGGAGAGCATGCTCCGCGCACTGTGGCTTCGGACTCCGCGCGGGACAAGGGCCGCGCCGCGATCTCCTACGGTCCAGGCTTGGGCCCGTACTCGGGCGTCCACAGCAGCAGCCGGTGGCGCGGATCGATCTCGATGCCGGTCGGGGCCGTACCGCTCGGGAGCTCGACGATCGTCTCGCGCCCAGCGATCGTGAGCGTGTGGGAGCTGCGCCCGGCGGCGGAGTCGAGCGCGAGCTCGAGCTCCAGCCGGTAGGGCTCGCCGCGCTGCACCTGGCGCAGCGTCACGCGCGCGCCCGAGGGCTGCGCGCTCCAGGCGCACTCCACGATCGGCGCACCGGGCCGATCCAGCCAGTCGGCAAAGAAGCGCGGCACGTCCACCTCGGGCGCGCACTCCACGAAGCGCCGACGGAACTCGACCAGCGTCAGCGGGAGTTCCGCGTACTCGCGCAGCAGCGCGCGCAGCGTGGCGAAGAAGCGCTCGTCGCCCACGCGCGCGCGCAGCATGTGCAGCACCCAGTGGAACTTCGCGTCGGCCAGGTAGTGACCGAGGTCGCCGCCCTCGAGGGTGGACAGGGCCTGGTCGCGGCCCGCGCGCAGGCTGTCGAAGTAGCCGCGCGCGCACTGCTCGTCCACGTAGCCCGGGCGCGAGAAGCGCAGGAAGTCGGTCGCCGCGGCCTCGCCTTCGAGCTCCTCGAGCGCCAGCACGGCGCTGTACTGCGCCAGACCTTCCTCCAGCAGGATCCCACCGGGCCCCTGCGCGCCGACCAGGTTGCCCCACCAGCCGTGGGCCAGTTCGTGCGCGAACAGCGCCAGGTTTCCGTCGGGCGCCGCGAACGCGAGCGGGCGCACGAGGATGAAGCCCTGCTCAGAGGAACCCAGGAAATCGCCCACGCCGACGGGCAGCTCGACCACGCGATAGCTGGGATACGGATAGGGCCCGAAGTGCGCCTCGAGCGTGCGCAGGATCGCGGCCACCGCGCCGAGCTCGCGCTCGGCCCCGGCCTGCGCGCTGGTCAGGCGATGGATCGCGACTCGCCGTCCGCCGACCTCGCGCTCGAACGAGGTGAAGGGCGCGCAGGCGAAGGAGCGCGCGACGGGGAGCTCGACGCGCCACGCCTCGACGCCGGGTTCGCTCGCGGCGAGCGGCGCGCCGTTCGACACGCTCTGCCAGCCCTCCGGCAGGTGGAAGCGCGTCACGCCCGGCGCGGCCAGCAGCAGCGACAGGTCCGCCTCGGGGCCGCCGTAGGGTGCGGGGTACCAGGCCTCGACCCACGAGGCCAGCGCGGCGCGGGCGCCGATCGCGAACTGGTCCGAGCGGCCCACGTTGTCGCACTCGAAGTGGACCTCGAGTTCGGCGCCGCGCGCCAGCGCCTGGGCGCAGGCGAGCCGCGCGGTGGCGATGCGCAGCGCGCCGTCCTCGCGCTTTCCGAGCGTGACCCTCGCGCCCGGCGCGTCCACCGCGACGAAGGCGAACAGCGCGGCCGCGAGCTCGAGGCGCGGACCGCTGGAGGATTCGGCCTCGAGCACGAGGCGTCCGTGGCCCTCGAGGTGCGCGCTCTCGAGCTCGGGCTCGATCCACAGCTCGAGCTCCAGCTCCTTCCAGCGCCAGCCGCGGCCGTCGTCCTGCGCGGCGAGGGCGGGCGCGAGCAGGACGAGGACGACGAGCGCGAGGAGGCGGCGGGGGCGGTGCATGGGCGGCCAGCTTGAGCCGCGAGCGCGGGCCCGTCTTGAATGCGCGGCGCAGCGTGGAAGCCGCGCGGCGCGCTCAGGCGCCCGCCGCGCTCCCGCGCGTCGCGCGCCGGTAGGCAGCGGGGGCGAGGCCGACGGCCGCGCGCAGCGCGCGCGTCAGGTGGCTCTGGTCGGCGAAGCCGGTGCGCAGCGCGACCTCTGACAGCGGGGCGTCGCTGGCGCGCAGCAGCGTCATGGCGCGGGCGAGGCGCGCGCGGCGCGCGTACTCGCCCGGGCTGCAACCGTGCTGGCGCCGGAAGGCGCGCACCAGCGTGGCCGGGTGCACGCCGGCCTCGCTGGCGAGCGTGAGCAAGGAGGGCCGCTCGCCCTGGCGCAGGCGCTCGCACAGCGCCGGCATCCACGGCGGAGCGCGCCGCTCGCGGCCGTGCTCGCGGCGCGTGAAGAACGCCAGCAGTTCCAGCGTCAGGCCCTCGAGCGCGAGCTCGCTGGCCTCGTCCGGCGCCTCGAACTCGCGCGCCAGGCGCGCACCGATCTCGCCCAACGCCGCGCGCGGCGCGTACAGCGCGGGCCCCGCGTCGATCCAGGCGCCGAGGCGCTCGCGCCAGGCGCGCGGGAAGCTCACGTTCAGGCAGCTCGCCGGCGCGGGCCCGAAGCGATCCGCGTGCGTCTCGCCCGCGCGGTGCAGCACCACCGTGCCGGGCACGACCTCGAATTCGCGCCCCTGCGAGCGCTCGGCGAACGAGCCCGTCAACGCCAGGCACAGGTAGGGCTCGTCGTGGGCGTGCTCGGGCAGGCGCTGGAGCGGCGCGTAGCGCGTGCGGCACAGGCCCAGCGCGCCGCTCGCTCGCGCGTCTTCGGGCCGGCCGAAGTAGGTGCCGGCGGAGAGAGCGGAGGGACGCACGCCTCCGAGGATAGTCGCGATCCGCCGCGGGCGGGAGCCGTGCGCTTGGCGCGACCCGCTCACGGCCGCATGATTGGGCACCATGAGCTTCCCCAATCCCGCCGCGCCCACCGCCATGCAAGACCGCCGCATCGTCTCGACCCCCGACGCCCCCGGCGCCATCGGGCCCTACAGCCAGGCCGTCGTCCACGCGGGCCTGGTGTACTGCTCGGGCCAGGTCGCGCTCGACCCGGCCACGAAGGAACTCGTCGCCGGCGGGATCGAGGAGCAGACGAAGCAGGTGCTGAAGAACCTGGGCAACGTGCTCACCGCCGCCGGCTCGTCGCTCGAGCGCGTGCTCAAGACCACCGTCTACCTGCAGAAGATGGACGACTTCGCGAAGATGAACGCGGTCTACGGCACCTTCTTCAGCAAGGACTTCCCCGCGCGCGCCACGGTCGAGGTCGCCAAGCTGCCCAAGAACGCGCTGGTCGAGATCGACTGCGTGGCGGCGCTGAAGAAGTAGCGCGGAGGAGCGCGCTGCCCGCAGGCGTGCTCAGCGGAGGGAGATTCGCGGGGCGATGGAACGGAGCACCTTCAGAGTGAAGTCGTGGCCGAGTCGCCGACCTCGATGGGCTTCTTCTCGTTGAGGATGGATGCGGAGCACATCGAGTCCTGGACGTCGACGACCTTGACCTGGCCCTTGTACTGCACGCCGCGATAGAGATCGAAGACGTAGCCGGGCTTCACTCCGTCGGACTTGCCCTTGTTCAGGACGAGCAACCGCAGCGCGGCATCGACGCTGAGAACCTCGGCATCGATCGCCGGGGGCAGATCGCAGACCGAAGGCCCGGAGAAGATGTCGAGGCTGCGATAGATGCCCTCCAGCTGTTCGGTGAGCGTAGCCACGCGCTGGCGCAGCTCCACGTTCTCCGCCTCCATCTCGGCGAGCCTGCGCGGCTCGCGGTCCCCCTCCTGCGGGGCGCGACAGGCAGCCAGAGAGGCGAGCGCGCAGGTCAGGGTTCGCGGGAGCATCGGCGGCCCCGGAGCGTCCGGGGCTCTGGGCGAATACTCCTCGGCCCTCTCGACTGGCAACGTCCCGCGCTTCTCGTCGCCCACCGTAACGAGACTCTGCACGGTCTCAACCGCTGGGCGGCTCCCACGGGTGCACTCTCGCGCGGTCCGGACTTCGGTATAGTGCCGACGGGGGTCTTCAAGGGATCAAAGGTCGGTTCTCGGGAGGGACAGGCTCAGATGTCGCTGATGGTCGCACGCCAGCCGCAGAAAACGAGCTGCGCCACGTGGATGGCGCGCGCGCGATCGTACGCGCATGCGCCGTGGACGTTGTCCGGCAGGTTGGGCGAGCTCGGCCTCGAGCTCGGCGGGGCATCCATCGTGCGCGAGGGGCCGCTCGAACCTCGTCGCCCGAGCCCTGCCTCCGTCCCGGGAGCCAGCCCGGTTCCGCGCCTCTCCGAGCGCGCGCGCGAAGCCATGCGCCTGCGGCACTTCAGCCCGCGCACCGAGGAGGCCTACCTCGGCTGGATGCGCCGCTACCACGAGTTCCACGGCCGGCGTGATCCCGCCGGGCTCGGCCCGGAGCACGTCACGGCCTTCCTGAACGCGCTCGCCACCCGCAGGCACGTTTCGGCCTCGACGCAGAACCAGGCGCTCGCGGCGCTGCTGTTCCTCTACCGAGACGTCCTCGGCATCCAGCTCCCCTGGCTCGACGATCTGGTGCACGCCAAGTCGCCCGCGCGCCTCCCGGTCGTGCTCACGCGCGACGAGGTGCGCGCCGTGCTGGCGCGCATGGAGGGCGAGCCGCGCCTGATGGCAACGCTGCTCTACGGCTGCGGTCTGCGGCTGCTCGAATGCTGCCACCTGCGCGTGAAGGACGTCGACTTCGGTCGCAACCAGATCACCGTCCGGCGCGGCAAGGGCGACAAGGACCGCGCGACGATGCTGCCGGTCTCGGTGAAGCTCGAACTCGCCGCACACCTCGAGCGCGTGCGAGCCCAGCACGAACGCGACCTCGCGAACGGCGCCGGGTGGGTCGAGCTCCCCGGCGCGCTCGGGAAGAAGCTGCCCTCCGCCGGTCGCGAGTGGCCCTGGCAGTGGGTGTTCCCCGCCACGCGCCACTACGTCGAGCGCGAGACGGGCGAGAAGCGCCGCCACCACTTGCACGGGACCGTCGTGCAGCAGGCCGTGCGCCGCGCCGTCCTGGCATCCGGCATCCCGAAGCGCGCCACGTGCCACACGTTCCGCCACTCCTTCGCTACCCACCTGCTCGAAGCCGGCAGCGACATCCGCACCGTGCAACAGCTGCTTGGCCACAAGGACCTTGCCACGACGAGGATCTACACGCACGTCCTGAACCGCGGCCCCGCCGGCGTCCAATCCCCGGCCGACCGTCTCCTCGGAGGCTGACGATGCGTACCCATGTCCATCTCGGTGGCGTCCTGCCCTCTCCTCCCCGCGAATGTGCCGCGGGCAGCGCGCGAACCGCGCCGGCAGTTAGGCCGGTCCGTCTAACGCCAGCTTCGCCTGGCGCGGGTGGTGCCGTTTCTTCTAGACCCGTAGCACCTTGCGGCGCTCGCGCGGTCCCCTTCCATGACACAATAGGCAGACCCCCTCGCCGCGTCGCCGTATTTATGCAGGTCCGCCCAATACAAAGTTAGCTGGCCAAGACTGATCACCAAAGTGAGGAGACTTTATGACGAATCGTAGTTGCCCCACCTTTACTACGGGTTTGTTGTTTCTTGTGGTGTTGATTGGAGGATCACTTGCGAAGCCGGCTCTAACTCAGTCCCCGGATAGAAAACCCAACATCGTCTTCGTCCTCATGGACAACCTGGGTTACGGAGAAGTCGGCGCCTACGGCGGCGGCATTCTTCGGGGCGCAGCTACGCCGTGCATCGATGCGCTCGCGGCGGAGGGCACGCGCTTGCTCAACTTCAACGTCGAGGCCCAGTGCACGCCGAGCCGCTCGGCCATCATGACCGGGCGCTACGCGATTCGCAGCGGCACGCACTCCGTGCCCTTCCCCGGGCAGCTTGACGGATTGACACAGTGGGAAATCACCATCGCCGAGCTGCTCTCCGGCCAGGGCTACGCCACCGCCCAATTCGGCAAGTGGCATCTCGGCAGCGACCAGAGTCGATTGCCCACCAGCCAGGGGTTCGACGAGTGGTTCGGCATCCCGCGCACCACCGATGAAGCCTACTGGCCGTCGGCGCCCGGGTTCAAGGAGTCCGGCGTCGAGCCGGAGCACATCATGGAGGGCAGGAAAGGCGAGAAAAGCCGCAACCTCGAACTCTATGACTTCAAGCAACGCCGACTGATCGACGCGGAGGTCACACGCCGCGCGGTGGATTTCATGAAGCGCAGCGTGAGGGCCGGCAAACCGTTCTACGCCTACGTCGCCATGACCCAGCCGCACGCCCCGGTGCTGCCGCATCCGGACTTCGAGGGCAAGACCGGTTTCGGCAATTTTCCAGATGTGCTGGCCGAAATGGATGTCCGCGTCGGCCAACTCCTCGATGCCGTGGACGAACTGGGCGTGCGTGAAAACACCATCTTCGTTTTCACCAGCGACAACGGGCCTGACCCGACGTTTCCGAACCAGGGAAGTTCCGGCCCGTGGCGCGGTTACTATTTCACGCACATGGAAGGCTCGTCGCGGACGCCGTTCATCATCCGCTGGCCGGGCAAGATTCCCGCCGGCCGTGTGAGCAATGAAATCGTCCACGAGATGGACACATTCACTACCTTCGCCAGACTGGCCGGCGCTCCGGTGCCGCAAGATCGGCCCATCGACGGCGTGGACCAGACGGATTTCCTGTTGGGGAAGAGGGAGACCTCGAACCGCGAAGGCATCCTGCTGTTCCTCGCGGACCGTCTGCAGGCCGTGAAGTGGCGCAACTGGAAACTGCACCTCTACGACGAGATGCACAACTGGTTTACGCCGCCGTTGGCACTCGGCACGCCGAAGCTTTTCAACCTCATTCTCGATCCCAAGGAAGAATTCCCGGTTACTATCGAAAACACCTGGGCCATCACGCCCATGACGAGGATGATGGCGGAGTTCCAGACGAGCATGAAGAAGTACCCGCCCATCGCGCCCGGCACGCCCGACCCTTACACGCCGCCGGTTCAGCGGCAGTGAGAGAAGTGGCAGCCAGCTAACAAACGGTTGCAGCGGCCGGCGCTGGCGCGCCGCCGCTGAACCGCAGCGTTAGAGATCACAAAATGGTGTCGGTACTCAGAGTTGCGCTTGGGCGGTGTACGTGTACTGAGCCGCAGCCGGACACGAGGCGGCAAGCTGTATGCCGAACACTCACCGATCGGCTGAATGCCCTCCGGGAGAAGGAAGGTGCTGAACTCGAACGGTTACCACCGTATTCCGAGACAGAAGACATCATTGAGGGCCGCCGGGTCAGGTTTGAGACGATTCGAGTGTCGTACCCTGGCGCAAAGGCAATCGTCGTAGTGCGGGCGTTCTTTTCTACGTGGTCCCGACCAACGTGGCTCTCGTTCTCTGGGGTTGGGCACATGTTCGCGGACGGCTTCATTGTGAGGAACGACGGAACCAAAGAGTCCGTGGAAGACAAAGACATGTGGGACTTCCGGTGACTTCTAACCTAACCCCTCGTTCCAGCCGACGCACTCCGGACCTGTGGCCTCCGCGGGCGGCTGAACTCAAACGTCAGCCAGACAAGGAAACACGCATGCCGACCCTCGCGGCCAAGCCGATCGCGACGAGGATAAGCGAATGAACATCCTGTTGTGGGTCCTGCAGGTCCTCGCCGCGCTCCTGTTCGGAGCGTCGGGCGTCATGAAGGTCTTCATGTTCGACAAGGTGAGCGAGGGGGTCCCGTCCTTTGGTGCGTTGCCGCGGAAAGCCTGGATGACCCTCGGCATCCTCGAACTCGTCTGCACGGTCGGGCTGATCGTCCCCGCCGCCTTCCACTGGGAGCCGTCACTCACGGGGGTGGCCGCCACGGTCCTGGCGCTCGAGAGCCTCGTGTTCGTCTGGGTGCACGTCCAGTACCGCGAGATCCCGCCCATCCTCATGAGCGGCGTGCTGGGCCTCCTCATGGCGTTCATCGCGTACGGCCGGATGGTCCTGAAGCCGATCCTCTGAACGGCGGGCCGGCGCGGATCGGACTCGAACTCGTGCGTGAGATCGACGGAGAGGTTCATGCAGCGCGTCGAGGGCCTCGCACTGCGCGCCGCGGTAGTGGTCGAAGACACAGCCGGGCTCGACGCCGTCGCGCTTGCCCTTGTTCAGGACCACCAACCTCAGCGCCGCATCGATGCCGAGGATCAGGGCATCGATCGTGGGGACCTCGCGTACCGGCTCCCAGAGATCGCCGCCGGAGAGGGCGGTTTGCAGGCGCTCTGTGAGCACTGCCATCTGTTGGCGCAGCACGGCCTTCTTATGCTCGAGCTCGCCCAGCCTCGACGGGTCCCGACTGGTTTCGGGCGCAGTACGGCACGCCGCCAGGACCCAGAGTGCTCCGATCCAGAGTAAGCCTCGAGGGAACATGTGCAGCCTCCGCGAAGCCCTAGCCGGACCGGCCGCGCGGTCACTGCGCCCTCCGCTTTCGCCGGCTACTTCTCGCCCTTCGCGGCCGGCACCACCCCGCGCTTCTCGTCGCCCACGAACACGCCCTCCGCGCTCACCTTCACCGTCGTTCCGCTCGACACCGCGCCGTACTCGACGTCGCCGATGAAGAACACGCCGTCGCGCACGCCGAACGGACGGCCCTCGATCGTTTCGATGCGGGGCGAAGGGACCCCGTTCAGGAGGGTCTGGCGCATGGAGTAGCGGACGTCCGTGAACTGGATCGTCACACCGTCGATGACGAGCGCGGTGCCGTTGTCGCCAGCGACCGTAGTCTGCGTCGAGTGCGTGGTGTGCGCCCCATGGGAGCACGCCGAGAGCAGCACGAGGAACGGGACGAAAGCGCGGACGTTCATGGGCAGACCTCCTGGGCGCAGGATCCCAGCACGGGAGAGCAGGCGGCGCCACCACCTTGCGCCCACGCGCCCGCGCTTCCTACGCTCGCGGCCTGGCCCATGGCGCGCTGGAAGGAAAACCTGGACAAGAACCAGCACAAGCGTCGCCGGCGCGAGCGCCATCGCGTCGCCAAGAACAAGCCGCCGGCGGGCTCGAGCCCGGGCACGCTCTCCTTCGGCGCCGGCAGCTCCCCGCCGCGCATCCGCGCGCTGCGCTACACCCAGGCGGGCGTGGAGGAGCGCGAGATCCACGCCGAGGCCGAGCTGCGCGCGTTCTGCAAGCCCGAGGGCCTGCTGTGGGTGGACGTGCAGGGCCTGGGCGATCGCGCCACGCTGGAGTGGATCGGCGCCGCCTTCGCGCTTCACCCGCTGCTCTTGGCGGACGTCGTGCACCATCCGCAGCGGCCGAAGTGCGAGGGCTACGAGGGCACGACCTTCTTCGTCGCGCGGCGTCTGACCTGGAAGGGCGACGCCTGCGATCCGGTGGACGAGCGCCAGCTCGCGCTGGTCATCGGCGCGCGTCACGTGCTCAGCTTCCAGGAGCAGGCCGACGAGGTGCTCGAGCCGGTGCGCGCGCGGCTGCTGGCGGGCGCCGGCCTGATCCGCAGCTCGGGCACGGACTACCTCGGCTACGCGCTGCTGGACGCGGTGGTGGACGAGTACCTGCCGATCCTGGACAGGCTCGGCGAGCGCCTGGAGAACCTGGAGGAGCGCGTGGTCGAGCAGCCCTCGCGCTCGCTGCTGCGCGAGCTGGCCGCGCTGCGCCACGATCTGATCGCGATCCGCCGGGACATCTGGCCGATGCGCGAGGCGCTGCACCTCTTCCAGCGCGGCGACGTCGGCGTGGTCAGCGAGCCGGTCAAGCTCTACCTGCGCGACGTGCACGACCACTGCATGCAGGTGGCCGAGATGGTCGAGGTCTACCGCGAGATCTCCTCGGGTCTGCTGAACATCTATCTGACCTCGATCGCCAATCGCACCAACGAGGTCATGAAGGTGCTGACGGTCATGTCCACGATCTTCATCCCGCTCACCTTCCTGGTCGGCGTGTGGGGCATGAACTTCCAGCACATGCCCGAGCTCGGCTGGCGCTACGGGTACCTGGTGGTGTGGGCCGTGATGCTGACCATCGCCGGCGCGCTGTTCGTCTACTTCCGGCGCCGCGGCTGGATCGGGCGCGAGCCGGAGTCGTAGCCGTCAGGGCGTCGGCGTCTGCGCCGGCCCGCTCTGCTTGGCCTTCTCGCGGCGCGACTTCCAGCGGCTGAAGCCCAGCGCGCCGGTGACCACGCCGGCGATGAACGTGCACGAGAGCGCGGTGGCCACGGTGGTGTGGATCTCGGCCAGCCACAGCGCGCGCAGCGCGATCTCGGCGCGGTTCTGCAGGAACACGATCACGGCCAGCGTGGCCAGCGTGAGCGCGATCAGGACTTTGGGGTTCTTCAGTCGCTCCATGCTTGCGCTCCGGGATCCCTCGTTCTGTGGGTAGAGACTACCGCCCTGGCGGCGGCCCGCCGAGGGCCGGGTCGTCCGGGTTGATCGCGGCGAGCTCGGCCAGGGTGCGCCGCGCGCCCTCGGCGTCGCCGGCCTCCTGGCAGTACTCGGCCAGCGCCAGGCGCGCCTCGCGCGCGTCCGGGTGACGCTGCAGGAGCGTCACGAGCGTGGCGCGCGCACCCGCGGGGTCGCCCAGGTCGTGCAGCGCGACGGCATGGACGTAGGCGAAGTACGGCTCCGCAGGCGCGAGCTCGGCCGCGCGCGCCAGCGCCGCTCGAGCCTCGTCCTTCTTGCCCTGGCGCACCAGCGTGAGCCCCAGCGCCTGCTGCAGCGCCGCGCTGGCGGCCTCGGGCACCTGGCCCAGGCCGTCGCGCAGCACGCCCTCGGCCTCGCGCTCGCTGCGTACGCCGCGCACGAGCTCGGACAGGTTGACCCACGCCGGAGCGAAGGATGGATCGAGGCGCACGGCGGCGCGCAGCTGGGCCTCGGCCGCGGCGCTCTCGCCGCGCTGCAGCAGGACCTGGGCCAGGTTCAGGCGTCCCTCGGGACGCTCGAGCAGCGCGCGCTGCACGGCCTCGTACTCGGCACTCGCCGCGCGCTGCGCCGCGGCGTGGGGACCGAGGGCCTCGGCGGGGGCCTCGTCGAGCAGACGCGCGACCTCGATGCGCACGCCACGCAGCGGGTCCACGAGCAACGGCGCGAGCGCCTCGACGCGCTGCTCCGGCGGCAACAGCGCGAGCCCGGAGAGCGCCGCCAGGCGCACCAGCCCGTCGGCGTCGGTGGTGGCGCTGGTGCAGGCCTCGAGCATGGCGCGCCCCGGATAGCGCGCGAGCTCCTGCAGCGCCGTCGCGCGCACGATCGCGGGCAACGCTTCGCGCGTGAGCGCGAGCAGCGCCGCCGCAGCTCCCGGCGCGCCGCTGCGGCCCTGCTGCAAGGCCACGCCCCAGTGCTCCGGGCGCGCCTGCTTGCCGAACCACTCGACGACGCGCTCCGCCGCCCAGGCCTCGCCCTTCTCGGCGTGGCACGCCACGCACGCGCTCGGCGCGCCCGTCGCCTCGGCGAGGTCCGGGCGCGGCACGCGGAAGCCATGGTCGCGGCGCGCGTCGATGCCCATGTAGGTGCGCAGCGGCATGTGGCAGTCGACGCACTGCGAGCCCGGCGTGCCCGGTGCGTGGTGGTGGTGCTCCCCTGAGTCGTAGGCCTTCTTCTGCAGCGTCGCGGTGTCGACGTGCGCGCGCGCGTTCGGCGTGGGCGAGTGGCAGGTCACGCACATCAGGTTCCCGCTCTGGCGCAGCGCGCTCGAGTGCGGCTCGTGGCAGTCGGAGCAGCGCAGGCCGTGCTGGTGCATCTTGCTCTGCAGAAACGAGCCGTACTCGTAGACCTCGTCCTGGATCTGGCCGTCGGCGAAGTACAGGTCCGCGCTCAACAGCGCCGGCAGGTAGTCGTCGAGCAGGCGGTTGCGGTGATCGAAGCCGTCACCCAGCGGCGCACGCCGCGCATGGCAACGCGCGCAGGCCTCGACCTCGACGGAGGACTGCGGCACCGACAGCGGCGCGTCGAAGCCGTGCCCGCTCGCCGGCCCGTCGTCCGTGCGTCCGAGGGCCCAATCGAGGTGGCGCGCGGCCGGTCCGTGACAGGCCTGGCAGCCCACGTCGAGGCGGTTCCAGCTCGTGGCGTAGCTGTCGGCGCGCGCGTCGTAGTTGCGCTTCAGCTCCGTGGCGTGGCACTCGGCACAGGAGAAGTTCCAGTTCTGCGCCGGCCGGGTCCAGTGCAGCGGATCGCGCGCGTCGATGTGCTCGCTCGGATACAGGGAGTACCAGCGCTTGGCGCGCGCGTCCCAGGCGACCGACAGCGCCTGCAGCCGCCCGCGCTCGGTCGGCAGCAAGAGCTGCTGCAGCGGATCGAGGCCGAACACGTAAGGCACGTCGAAGCGCGCGCGCGCGCCGTCCGGTCCCTCGGTCTCGACCACGAAGCGCTTTTCTTCGCGCGTGAAGAGCGTGTCGGTCGAGCCGTCGTGGAAGCGCGCCTCGGCGAAGTCGCCCAGCACGGTCTCGTCGCTGGCCACCTGCAGCGCGCGCGCGTGGTCGGAGGAACTCCACAGCTGCGCCTCGGCCGCGTGACACGCCACGCAGCCGCGCTCGTCCTCGAAGCCGGCCGAGGGGCCGAGCGGCACCATGCTCGCGGAGGGTGCCGGCGCCGTGGGCCCCGGGGCGACCTCGGCGGCGGGCACGCTCTCGGGCGCAGGCGGCGGCGTGAGCCGGAGGCGCCACCACAGGCCGAGCGCGAGCGCGGTCACGGCGAGCAGCACGAGGACGGTGCGTTGCTTCATGGTCAGTGCGTCTTCGCGCCCAGCGCGGCGCTCCAGGGGTCGCCCTCGGGGTACGCGCGCCGCAGCGCCTCGGGCGCGGGCGCGACGAGCTCGAGGAAGCGCGCCTCGACACGGTACAGCGTGGGCCCTGGTTCGAGCGCCAGCGCGACGCCCGCGGCGCCGGGCGCGCCGAGGGCGAGGCGGAGTTCGTGCCCGCCGCGCTCGACGAGGCGCAGCGCGATGGTCTCGGCCGCGCGCTCGGTGGGCTCGAGCACGGCGACGTACGGCAGGTGCTCGAGCAGGCCGACGTAGCCCTCGACGACCGGCGCCTCGAGCTCGTGCTCCTCCTCGCCCTGCGCGAGGACCCAGTACCACGGCAGATCGCCGGGTTGGGCCGCGGCCGGGTCCAGCGCGCGCTCGCGGCGCTCGAGCGCGTAGCTCCCGCCCGGCCTCGTCACCTCGATGCGCGTCGCGCCGCCCTCGGCGAGGAAGCTCTCAGGCACCACCGACGGCGCGAGCAGCGGTGGGAGCGCGGGCGCGAGACGGCGCTCGAGCATCGCGCGCAGGTCGGCGGCGATGGCCCACACCTCGCGCGTGCCCTTGCGGCGCACGAAGCAGCCCTCGCGCTCGCCCAGCGTGCGGCCGATCTCGAGCGTGGCTTGCACGTCGCCACCGGGATCCTGCAGCGCGCGCGGACCCTGCAGCGACACGCGGATCGTCTCGGGCGCGTTGATGCCGTAGCTCACGGCCTCGGCCGTGTCGCGCGTGTGCACGATGCCCTCGGCGGCGAGCAGCGCGTCGAGGAACTCCTGCAGCGCGCGTCCGTCGGCCGGCGCCTGGTGGTACGAGAGGCAGCGCCACTCGCCAGCGACGCGTCCGTACGCGAAGGCCTCGCCCGCGGCCTCGATGCGCAGCGCGGGCAGCTTGCGCAGCGCGCTCGCCTCCTCGCGCGTGAACAGCGCGCCGACGCGCTGGCGTTCCGTGCGCTGGCGCGCCTCGCGCGCGCCGAGCCAGGCGTCGGCCGCGCCGAGCAGCAGCACGAGCGCGCTCAGCACCAGCAGCGCGCGCCTCACGCGTCTCTCCCGCGCGGCGCGCGGCCGCGCACGAGGGCCAGGCCCAGGGCCGCGAGCAGGAACAGCGCCGGCCCCGCGCCGAGCACGAACACGCGCCAGGCGAGACGCGTGGGCGGCTCGACGAAGCCGAAGCCGGGCGTGACGCGCGCGCGCGCGGCGACGCTGGCGAGCTCGGGCTCGAGCGCGAGGTTCGTGACCGCGTTCCACAGCAGCTGGTCGCCGCGGAAGGCGTCGCTCGTCAGGCGCTGGTTCTCGAAGCAGGCCGAGTCGCCGATGAACACGAGCTTGCCGGGCACGCTCGGCGGCGCGTCCTGCGCTGCCTGGGCCGCCGCGGCGAGCTCCTCGGGCGTCGGATTCAGCTTCAACGGCTTCGTCGGGCGCGGGAACGGGCCCTCGAACAGCGCCATCAGCGGCTGGCGCCCCAGGTATCCGTCGCCGGAGCTCTTCTCCAGCGCCACCGGGCCGGCGAGAAGCTCGGGCGGGATCCAGCCGCCGGTCCAGGCGTAGCTCCAGGTCTTCGCCGAGGTGAAGGCGAGCGGCGTCGCGCGCAGGCCGAGCGCGCCGAGTTTCCGCTCGTCCCAGCGCAGCCGGTTCGCCCACAGGAAGGCCTGGTCGCCGAGGTTCCTCGTCAGCGCGTGCGCGCCGAGGTTCGCGGCCGAGAGGCGGATCTGGAACGGCAGCGCGCTCTCCTGACGCTCGATCTCGCGCCGCGCGCCGCGCCCGGTGAGCTCGGACTCGGTCGCCAGCGGGAAGGAGAGCGCGTCGAACAGGACTTCGCGCACGAGTTCGATGCCGAGCTCGGGGAAGTACAGCGCCTCGAGGTCGCAGCTCTGTGGCTGCGGCCAGTACTGCAGCGCGAAGTCGCCGCCGCGGAACTGCTGCGGTTTCGGCTGCAGGTGCTGCGCGGCCAGCACGACCTTGCCGCCGGCGCACAGAGTGTCGAGGGTCGCGGCCAGCATCGGCTCGATCGAACGCCGCGGCTGCAGCCACACGAGCACGTCGCTCTGCGCGGGCAGCTCGGGCGCGCGCGGGTTCACGTGCACGACGGCCAGGTCGTTCCGCGCCAGCGAGGCGCGCGCCAGCGCGTACACGTCGTTGCCGCCGGGCGCGAACTCGCTCTTCTGCTGGTACTCGAAGGCCTCGGCCGCGGTCAGGCGCGGGATGTCGGAGGCGAAGGCCACGCGCGGTTGCCTGCGCCCGCCCAGGCGTTCGAGCGCCAAGGCGATGCGGAACTCGAGCCGCTCCAGGCTGCGCGCGTCGGGGAAGTCGAGCGCCAGCGTGGTGCCCTCGTGCGCCAGCAGCAGGCCGCAGGTGAAGCGCGTCACGCGCGTGACGCCGTCGTCGCTGGTCGAGCCGACGTGCGTCTCGAGGCCGCCGCTCGCCAGCGCCCGGCGCGCAGGTGCCGGGAGCTCCTCGGGAGCGCTGGCCACGACGCGCAACGGCGCGCCGGCGCGCGCGAATTCGCGCAGCAGCTCGGGGATGCGCTGCGCGGGCGTGCGCAGCGCCGGCGGCAGACGCGCGCGCTCGGAGACGTACAGCCGCGCCGATACCGAGCCCAGCGCGGCCGAGCGCGCGGCGATGGCGCGCGTCTCGGGGGCGAGTGAGTTCGAACCGACGCTCGTCCAGTCGATGGCGACGTCCGCGGCCTGCGTCGCGCGCACGACGACCAGCACGGCGCCCAGCGCGAGCGCGGGCGCCGCCACTCGGCGCGTGGAGCTCGCCGCGCGCTCCGCGAGCCCGCCCAGGCCGCGCGCGAGGCCGCGGCCGTGCAGCACGAGCACCAGGAGCACCAGCGGCAAGGCCACACCGAAGGCGCGCCAGGCGAGGCGTTGCGCCGCGCTGAGCGGCGGCAGGGGCGCGGGCGCGGCGCGCTCCACGGCCGCGAACACGAGGCGCTCGGGCGAGGTGGTCTCGCGCAGCAGCACGTCCAGCAGGCGCCCGTGGGCCACGTGCTCGCGGTGCAGGAAGCCGTCCTCGAAGGGCGTCGCCGCGCCGGCGAAGACGAGCTCGCCGCGCCCCGGCTCGTCGTGCGCGAGGTCCACCAGCAGCGCCTGCTTGGGCAGCGCGCGGCTCTCGTCGCGCGCCAGGGTGCTCAGCGCGCGCTCGTCGGCGAAGGGCGTCCCGCGCCAGGCGCCGTCGCTGCTTGTGGCCAGCACGGTGGCGTTCCAGCCCAGCTCGCGCAGGCGCTCGGGCACGGGCACGAAGGCGCACGGCGCGCGGAACAGCAGCGTGCCGTTGGGCTGGTCGGCGAAGCGGTGGAAGTCTTGATTCGGCGCGATGCAGCGCAGCCAGTGCGGCGCGAGCACCTTCGCGCCCGCGAACTCGAGTTCCTCGGACGTGGGGTCGAGCACCAGTTCCGGCTCGAGCCCGAGGCCGAAGTGCGCGGCGAGCTCGGCCAGCGCGCTCGTGCGCGGGCGAAAGGCGACGTTGGGTATGCCCTCGCGCACCGTCTCCAGCGGCTCGACCGCCTCGCCGGCCACGATCACGCTGGTGCCATTGGCGAGCAGGCGCTCGAGCGCGCGCAGCACCGCGCCATCGACGCGCGCGGGGCGCAGCCAGAAGAGCACGTCGCAGGCGGGGAGCGGCGCGCCCTCGTCCAGCGCCACGCGCGTCAGCGTGCCGGACTCGGCGAGCGCTTCGGCGAGCTCCTCGAAACCGGCCGGGGCCGCCAGGGCGATGCGCGGCGCGCGCGGCGCGCTCAGCTGATCGAGCCAGGCCGTGAGCAGGTCCTGCAGGTAGGGCAGGTGCTCGGGCTTCAGGCCCGCCAGGCGCGCCTCGGGCCGTGCGCCGGCCGACAGCACCAGCGTGGACCACACCGTGCGCTCGTCCCAGGCGTCGCGCGTGACGCTGCGCACCTGGAACGGCGAGACGCGCTGGCGCGCGCTGAAGCCGGCGAGGTCCTGCTCGGGATCGACCACCTGATAGTCGAAGCGCTCGGGGAAGCGCGCGTGCAGCGCCGCGAGGAGGTCCGTGACCTCGAGCTCCATGCGCCGCATCTCGGCCGGCATCTTCGCGGGCGGCGAGACGTAGTAGGTCGCGATCACGCGCTCCTGGAGCGCGCCGAAGCGTGCGAGGGTGTGCTCCGAGAGCGCCGTGGGCCGCACGCGCGCGAGCTCCACGCGCAGTCCGCCGCCGGCCTCGAGGCGCCGCGCCACACGCGTGCCGAGCACCGCCGCGGCGAGCGCGAGTGCGAGGAACAGCGCGAGCTGGAGGCGCAGGCGGCCCACGTCAGGCGCGATCGCGCTCGAGCACGAGCGCCGTCGCCCACAGGAAGAAGCCCGACAAGAGCACGAAGTACGCGCCGGCCGAGAGGCGCACGACGCCGCGCACGAACTCGCCGTAGGGCACGAGCACGGACAGGTGCTCGCGCAGGAAGGAACCCAGCGAGAGCGCGGGGAAGAGCCCGTCGAGCACGCTCACCGCGCGCTCTTCGCCGCTGAGCACGAAGGCGAAGCCCACCAGGGTGCTCGTGACGAAGGCCACGATCTGGTCGCGCGCCAGCGCCGAGAGCAGCCCGCCGAAGGCCAGGAACAGCGCGCCGAAGGCCACCAAGCCGAGATACCCGCTGGCGATCGCGCCCAGGTCCGGCGCGCCGAGCGCGCACAGCATCACCGGGATCGGCAGGGTGCACGCGAGGAACAAGCCGTACAGCGCCAGCGCCGCGAGGTACTTGCCCAGCACCGCCTGCAGCGGCCGGATCGGCAGCGTGAACAGGAGCTCGATCGTGCGGCTCTTCTTCTCCTCGGCCCACAGGCGCATGGACAGCGCCGGCAGGAAGAAGGCCAGGAGCAGCGGCAGCAGATCGAAGAACGGCGTCATGTCCACCGTCCCCGTAAGGAAGAACTCGTTCATGAAGATCGAGCTCGCCAGCAGCGTGAGCGCGATCGTGGCGATCGTGGCGATGCCGCTGTCGAAGGCCGCGCCGAGCTCGCGCGCGGCGACGAGGTGCACGCCACTCCAGAAGGCGCGCGGACTCAGGCGCTCCGAGTGCGCCGCACTCACGCCCCGACTCCGGCGGGCTGCTGCGCCGCGCGCACGAGCTCGAGCAGCTCGGCCTCCAGCGTCCGCCCCCCCGCGCGCGCGCGCTCGTGCATCGCCGCGACCGGCGAGTCGAGCAGGATGCGCCCGCGGTTGATCACCAGCAGCCGATCCGCGACCGCGACGGCCTCGGACAGCACGTGCGTCGAGAACAACACCGCGTGCTCCTTCCCGAGTGCGCGCACGAACTCCAGGAACAGCGCCACCTGCAGCGGATCGAGCCCGTGCGTGGGCTCGTCCAGCAGCACCACCGGCGGATCGTGGATCAGGGCCGCGGCCACGCCGACGCGCTGGCGGAAACCCTTCGAACAGTGCTGGATCTTCTTGCCGAGCACGCCCTCGAGCTGACACGCCTCCACGACCCAGCGCGTGCGCTGCGCCAGGCGCTCGCCCGCGAGCCCGTGCATCCTCCCCACGAACGCCAGGAAGCGGTCCACGCGCATCGTCTCGTAGAGCGCGTTGTGCTCCGGCAGGTACCCGAGCGAGCGCCGCACGCCCAGCGGCTCCCTCTGCGCGTCGTGCCCGGCCACCGTGATCACGCCCGCGTCGGCCGCGAGCCAGGTCGAGAGCATGCGCAAGAGCGTGCTCTTGCCCGCCCCGTTCGGCCCCAGGAACGCGACCACCTCGCCGCGCTCGACCCGGAACGAGACGTCATCGACGGCCAGGGTCGCGCCGTAGCGCTTGGTGACGTGCTCGACGGAGATCATGGGCGGGGCGCCAGGTTAGAGGGGCCGCGCGAAGCGATCCAGCGTGTGCCGTGGGGTGCGTGCGTAGAATGCTGCCGTGTTCGACGAAGCGAAGGGCGAAGCGCAGGCTTGCGCAGGCGTTCCGCGAACGTCGCCGCGCTCATGACCCGTCCCCTGCCCTTCACCGCGCCCGCGCTGCTCGCGCCGATGGAGGGCGTGACCGAGCCGTGCTTCCGGGACCTGGTGCTGGAGCGCAACGATTCGTCGGTCCTCGGCGGCGCCTTCACCGAGTTCGCGCGGGTCACGGCCGTTGCTCTGCCGCGGCGCACGCTGCGCGCGCACCTCGGGCCGCGACGGCACGCGGCGCCGGTGGGCTTGCAGCTCATGGGCGCGAACGTCGCCGCCGTGGCCGAGAGCGCGCGCCGCGCGGAGGAGCTCGGTGCGCCGCTCGTCGACCTCAACTTCGGCTGTCCGGCGAAGGGCGCGATCCGCGGCTGCGCGGGCTCGGCGCTGCTCGACGAGCCGCGCAAGGTGGAGGAGCTGGTCGCCGCCTGCGTGCGTGCCGTGGCGCGCGTGCCGATCAGCGCCAAGATCCGGGCCGGCGGCGAGGACGACGCGCGCCTCGAGCAGCTCGCCCGCGCGGTCGAGAACGGTGGTGCGAGCCTGCTGACCGTCCACTGCCGCACGCGCAAGGAGGCCTACCGCGACACGGCCGACTGGGAGCGCCTGCGCCGCGCGGTCCGCGCCGTCTCGATCCCGGTGTGCGGCAACGGCGGCGTGCGCTGTCACGCCGACCTCGCGCGTTTGCGCGCGGAGACGGGCTGCACCTACGTCATGGTCGGCCGCGCCGCGCTCGGCGACCCGTGGATCTTCGGCGGCCGCACGGTCGAGCGCGCCGAGGCCGCGCGTTTCCTGCTCGCCTACGCCGAGCTCCTCACGGCGCACCACGGCGCCTCGGCGCGCATGGTGAGCGGGCGCATCAAGCAGCTCCTGCACTACTGGACCGCGGGCGACCTGTGCGCGGGCAGCGGCGCCGCGTGGCGGGCGCTCGACGAGGTGCGCTTGCTGGAGCGCGTGCGCGAGGCCGCGGGCGTTGCGTGCGACGCGGCGGCGGGCTGAAGCGCGCTCAGTCGCCGACGATCACCGCCAGGGTCGCCGCGCGCGTCCGCTCCCAGGCGCTCTCGCTCGTCCGTCCGCGGCGGAATTCGATCGTCAGCACGGGGATGCCGAGCGTCACGCCGGCCCACGAGCCGAACGAGCCCGGCGTCGCGTCGAGCGCGTCCGAGGCACGCAGCTCGAAGCCGCTGAGCTCGGCGAAGCGCGCGCCCACGGCCTGCGCGGGGCCATCGAAGTTGACGAACTCCTGCTCGCGCCAGCTGTGCGCCACCAGGACGAGCGCGGGGCGCCAGCTCGCAACCAGCTCGCCCAGCGCGCGCGACTCGGGTTCGCTGAGCGGCTCGTCGCCGTGACGGCTCGACCCGCGGAAGTTGTTGGCGGGGAAGTTGCGGTTGAGATCGATGCCGCGGCCGTTGCCGCGCGTCTTCTTCAACGTGCCGTCTGGGTTCAGGTCCTCGATCACGAGCAGCGTGACACGCTCGAGCGCAACCGGCTCGGCCGTGAACGCCGCCGGAAGCTGGGCCGTCGCCAGCGCGCCCTCGCGCTCGTCGCCGTGGATCCCGCCGACCCACAGGACGCGCCGCGGGCCGTGGCCGAGCGTCGCGCAGCGGATCGGGCGGCCTTCGGTGCTCGTGGCGAGCGCGCTCCAGATCCCGTCGTTCGCCGGGGCGAGCACCGGCGGCGGCGCGGCCGGCGGCAGCGCGCTCGGCGCGACGCAGGCGCTCAAACCGAGCGCGCAGGGGAGCCAGGGACGCATGCAGCGGAACGATAGCGCCGTCGTGCCGCCGCCACAGCTCGTGAGGACGTCTTGCGCACGTCGAACGGGCCGCGTGAAGCGCGCTATCCTGGCGCCACCATGCACAGCGCCGCCGAAGATCCCGCGCTCGAATCCCTGCGCTACCCCGTGGGCCGCTTCGAGCCGCAGGATTCGTACTCCGCCGCCGACACCGCCGAGAACCTGCAGCGCTTCGCCATGGCGCCCAAGCGCCTGACCGTCGCCGTGCGCGGGCTCAGCGCGGCGCAGCTCGATACGGCCTATCGCCCGGGCGGCTGGAGCGCGCGTCAGGTCGTGCACCACGTGGCCGACAGCGCGCTGAACGGCAGCGCGCGCTTCCGCTGGGCGCTGACCGAGGACGAGCCGACGATCAAGCCCTACGACGAGAACCGCTGGGCCGAGCTCGCCGACGCGAAGCGCGGTTCGATCGAGCCCTCGCGCTTCATCGTCGAGGGCGTGACCGAGCGTCTCGTCGTGCTGCTGAAGACGCTCACGCCCAAGGACTGGGCGCGCCGCTTCCACCACCCGGAGTGGAAGGAGCACGTGCGCCTCGATCATCTGCTGGCGAAGCTCGCCTGGCATCACGAACACCACGTGGCGCACATCAGCTCGCTGCGCGCGCGGGCGGGGTGGAAGGAGTGAGCGGGCGGCTGGCGCTCGTCGTGCTCGCGCTGGTGGTGGGCTGCGCGCAGGAGCCTCGATCCTCGGAGGAAGCGGCGGCACGGCTGGCCGTTCTCGAGGCGCACCGAGCGGTGGACATCAGCCCAGCCGGAGATTGGGTCACCATCGCCGGCGAGGAGGACTGGTGGGTGCACATCGAGCTCCAGCAGGACTCAAGGACGTGGGCTGTGCGCTGCAGCGAGATGCTCACGAATCCCGCCCCGGCACGCTCCGAGGCTTCCCGGCCGTTCACGCAGACGGCCACGCTCGCCGACGGGATCCTGACCCTCGACTCGACCTTCGCGGGCAGCACGCGCTTTCATTTGGCCCGCTTCGGGAAGGAGGAGCTGCTGCTGCCCGAGAACGCCGTGCGCTTCGAGGAGCACTCCGAGCGGCCGTACGGATTGGTGTTCGAGCGCGTGGATGATCTCGAGGGGTGGCGGCTCACGCCCTACAGCCCCGGACCTGAGGACGAAGGGCGCTGGGACATGGGCCTCCCGCGGTGAGAGCACTGTCCCAGGGATTGCGGAACGATTGGCCAGGCCGAGAGGCGAAGCCGTTGAGGCGGTTCTGCGTGCCGCTCGTGCTGCTCGCGGCCTGCGTGTCGCGCTCCGTCTCCGCGCCGGCGCCCGAGGTCGCGCTCGCCGAGCCGCCGGATCCGCCGCGGGCGGTGCAGGCCGCGCGCGACGTCCCGCTCAAGGGTTTCTGGCGCTCGCAGTGCACGACCTTCAGCTGGTCGGTCCTCGAGGTGCGCGCGGGCGAGCAAGGCGAGCTGGTACTCGTCAGCTACTACTCCGGCTGCACGGACCTCTCCGCTTCCGTCGGGGTCGGGCGGCGCGCGGACGGCTGCCTGGTGTGTGACGACAACTGGCTCGGCTTCGGGGTGCACAGGCTCGTGCCGATGCGCGTCGACGGGGTGGAGCTCCTCGTGCCCGAAGGGCGCGCGGGCGGGCGCGGGCTCGACGAGCTGACGGCCGGGATCGGCGGCGCGTACCGGCGATTGCTGCCCGTGGAAACCGCAGAGTTCCCGGACAGATGGCACGCGATGGTCGAGGGTCGGCGTCAGGGCCTCGAAGACATCCGGCGCGAGATCGACGAGCGCGTGCGCAAGGACGCCGCCGCTCATCCCGCCGGCGACGCCAGGCGCTGACCGGGCGTCAGCGTCTCGGCGAGCGACAGCGGATCGGCGGGCGAGAGTTCGGGCAGCACGCCCGGCTCGCGCTTCTTCATCGAGCGCAGCAGCGTCACCGCTTCCGGCAGCGCGAACTGCTCGCCCGCGAAGCCGGTGACGAAGCGGCCGCCGCGGAGCTCGCCGCGCAGCTCGAGCGTGCGGCAGGCGCGGGCGAGGTCGCGCCAGGGGATGGGCAGGCGTTCCTTCTCGAGCAGCGCGCGGAAGATCACGCCGGTGCGGCGCAGGAGGGCGCGGGCGGCGAATTCACTCAGGGCGGCGCCCTCGCCGCCCGCAGCAGGATGGCTCGGGGCGGGCGTTGTTCCGGCGGAACGGAAGAGGCTCCAGCGGCCGGCGGCGGCGATCGGCGACTTGCGCTGGTAGGCGGGGCGCAGGAACGCGCGCAGCGAGGCGAAGGAGTCGGAGGTGATCAGGCCGCGCGCGACGAGCTCGCCGAGGCCGCGCTCGAGATCGGTGACGAGGAGCTTGGTGTGCCGAGTCAAGTCGTCGGTGAAGAGCGCGCCGCGCTGCGACAGCGCCTCGAGCACGGCTTGCGCGGGCCAGGAGAGCTCGCTCGCATCGATGGGTGCGGCGAGCGCGAGCCAGGACTCGGCCTCGGCGCGCGGGAAGAAGGCGATCGGGGCCACGCGCAGCGGCGCGTTGCCGCTGCCGAACAGGCGACCCCAGGCGATCTTGCCGGAAAGCGCGAGCTGGTCGAGCCACTCGGGGCGATAGCCCTTCACGCGCGCGGCGAGGAGCTGCTTCTCCCACGTCTTCGCGGGAGCCTCGAAGCCTGCGAGGCGTTCGAGCACGCGCTCGAGACCCGCGGGACCCTCGGCGCGGAAGTCGGGCTCGACGTATTGCCACGCGGCGAGGTAGCGGCGGAACTCGGCGGTCGAGACGGGCGCGATCTCGCGCCGCAGGGCGTCGAGCGTGTGGCGCTGGATGCGCGCGAGCAGGCGGCGCTCGCACCAGCCGCTCGTGCCGTCGTGGGGGATGCGCAGGACGACGCCATCGCGCTCCAGCTCATAGAGGAGCGGCTCGTCGCTGACGATCGGCCCGAGCGCCTCCATGCGCCCGCGCAGCACGGCCTTCGGCTCGCGCGTGGCTTCGACGGCGAAGAAGCGCTCGCCCTCGCGCACGACGCGGCGCGCGCTCTCGAGCTCGCTCAGCCACGGCAGCCAGTCGCGCGCCTCGTCGACGGTGACGAAGCCCATCCAGCCGAGCGCCTCGTGCACCTCCTCGGCGTCGCGCGGGTCCGGCCACGCCTCCGCCTTGACCGCCGCGATCGCCGCCGGATCGAGCGCGCCGAGCGTGGCCGCGGTCTTCGAGTCGAGCACGCGGCGCGAGAGCACGGCCTGCGTGCGGCGCTCCTCGAGCGGCGCGTCGTCGAGGAAACCGTAGGGCCGCGAGCTGAGCGCGGCACGCGCGAAGGGACTCGGCTGCAAGGTGTCGATCGCCAGGCGCTCGATCGAGCCGTCCTCGAGCCCGCGCAGCGTCTCGACCAGGCCGGCCGCGTCCATTGCCTCCTCGGTGCAGTCGCGCAGCGTCTGACGGACGAGCGGATGCTCCCAGGGGATCGCGATGTCGCCCGGGGCGAGGTTCTCTCCGCAGGCGACGACGTCGGGGAAGGCCCTCGCGAGCTGATCGTCGGCGCGCATGCGCAGGAGCGGTGGGGGAACGCGTTTGCCGCTCTGGAAGCGCTCGACGACGAGCGAGCGACTCACGTTCCAGCGCCAGCGCGAGGCGAACAGCGGCGAGACGAGTACGGCCTGAACCAGCAGCTCCTCGGCCACGGTCGAGCGCACGTAGTCGAAGACTTCCTCCAGCGGGAACGAATGCTGCGGCGAGAGCGAGATCAGCACGTGGTCCTCGCCGGCCGCGGCCTGCAGCTCGAAGCCGAAGTGACGGCAGAAGCGCTTGCGCAGCACCAGCCCGAGCGCCTTGTTGATGCGCCCGCCGAGCGGCGCGTGGATCACGAGCTGCGCGCCGCCGGACTCGTCGAAGAAGCGCTCGAGCACGAGGCGCGAGCGCGTGGGCATGGCGCCGAGCGCGTCGCGCGCTTCCACGAGGTACCGCGCGAGGTCGCGCGCCGCCGCGGCGCCGATACCGGTCTCGCGCTCGACCCACGCGGCATCCACGCCGTGCTCGCGCACGGTGCTGACCTCGACAGAGAGCTCGCGCGTGCGCGCGGGCGCCTCGGCGATCCAGAACGGCAGCGAGGGCGGCGCGCCCTTCGCATCGACGACGCGCAGGAACCCGCGCTCGGTGCGCAGGATCCGCCACGAGGCGCTGCCGAGCTGGAACACGTCGCCGGCGTTCGACTCGATGGCGAAGTCCTCGTCCACCGTGCCGATCGGCGTGCCCTCGGGCTCGAGCACGACCTGGTACTGCGTCGTGTCGGGGATCGCGCCGCCGCAGGTGATGGCGGTCAGGCGCGCGCGGCGCGTGCCGAGCAGGCGGCCGTTCACGCCGTCCACGTGCAACAGCGCGGCGCGGCCCTGCGCGTGGAGCGCGACCAGCGAGTCGAAGTCGGCGCGCTCGAGCGCGCGGTAGGGCCACGAGGTCTTGTAGAGCGCGAAGAGCTCGTCCGCGCTCCACGTCTCGGCCGCGCACTCGGCCACGATCTGCTGCGCGAGCACGTCGAGCGCCGGGCGCGGCGAGGGCGTCTTGTCCAGCAGGCCGTTCTTCAGCGCGCGGAACAGCGCGGCGGCCTCGACCAGCTCGTCGGGCGTCAGCGGGAAGAGCCGCCCCTTCGGCGTGCGCCCGACGCCGTGACCGGCGCGGCCGATGCGCTGCAGCAAGGTCGCGATCGAGCGCGGCGTGCCCAGCTGGCACACGAGATCGACGTCGCCGATGTCGATGCCGAGCTCGAGCGAGGCCGTGGCGACGAGCGCGGAGAGCTCGCCCTTCTTCAGGCGCTGCTCGGCGGCAAGGCGGCGATCCTTGGCGAGACTCGAGTGGTGGCAGGTGACCTTGGCCTCGCCGAGCAGCGTGGCGAGCTGCGCGGCGACGCGCTCGGCGAGTTTTCGCGTCTGCACGAAGACCAGCGTGGTCTTGTGCTCGAGCACGAGCTCGCTCACGCGCTTGTAGACCTCGCCCCAGGTCTCGTGCGAGCACACCGGCTCGAGCGGCGAGGGCGGGAGCTCCAGCGCGAGGTCCATCGTGCGGAACGAGCCGCGGTCCACGAGCTCGACCGTGCGCGTGGAGCCGCCGAGGAAGTCGCCCACGGCGGAGAGCGGCTTCTGTGTGGCCGAGAGGCCGATGCGCTGGGGTTCGCGGCCACCGGTGCGCAGTACAAGCGAGCTCAGGCGTTCCAGCGACAGCGCGAGGTGCGCGCCGCGCTTGTCGCCGAGCAGCGCGTGGATCTCGTCCACGATGACCGTGCGCACGGGCGCGAGGAGTTTCCGGCCGCCCTCGCTCGTGAGCAGGATGTAGAGACTCTCCGGCGTCGTGACGAGGATGTGCGGCGGGCGCCGCGTCATCTCGGCGCGCTCGCTCTGCGGCGTGTCGCCGCTGCGCACGAGCACGCGCACGTCGGGCAGGGAGGGATCGCTGGCGCGCAGCTCGGCGAGCGGCGCGACGAGGTTCTTCTGCACGTCGTTGGCCAGCGCCTTGAGCGGCGAGACGTAGAGGACCTGCGTCTGGTCCTGCAGCGCGGCGCCCTGGCGCACGAGCTCGTCGATCGCAATCAGGAACGCGGCTAGAGTCTTGCCGGAACCGGTCGGCGCAGAGATGAGGACGTGCTTGCCGGCGCGGATCAGCGGCCAGCCGTCGCGCTGCGGCGCGGTGGGGGCGCCGAGGGTGTCGCTGAACCAGCGCGAGAGAGTCGGGTGGAAGGAGGCGAGCGGCACGGGCAGCGCCGATTCTAGAGCAGGAGCCGCGTCAGCGGGCGGAGGCTGCTGACAGGACGGTGGCGGCTATCGCGCGCGCCAGCGCAGGGTGAGCGCGTAGTGCCCGGGGGCGAGCTCGAACTCCGGCGGCGAGAAGAGGAAGTCGTCGGGGAAGCACTTCAGCGAGTAGCGCCCGGGTGCGAGGCCGGTGCGGTGGACGAGCGGCGAGCTGTCCAGCGCGAGGCGCTGCTCGTAGAGCTGTGGGAAGTCGAGGTGCAGGCAGATGCCGTCGATGCGAGCGTTGGATGGCGGATCCTGGCTCGGATAGGGACCGGAGACCTGGTCGAGCTGCGCGCGCTCGAGGAGGAACACGACGTGGTCGCGCAACGGGCTCGGGCCGCTCGAGGTCGAGGGATCGAGCGTGAGGGAGAGCTCGGCGCCGCGCGTCAGCTCGACCACGCAGGTCTCGACGGCAGCGGGCGGGACGAGTTCGAGGCCATGGAGCTCGAGCGGGACGTAGCCGTCGTCGAGGAAGGCGAGGCGCAGGTCAACGGTACCGACGGAGCGGCGCAGCTCGAGGATGCCGTCGAGGTCGACGCGCGCTTCCTGGAGGTGCTGGTAGGGCTCGTCGGCGTGCTCGCGCAGCTCGATCTCCCTGCCGCTCGCGCGCTGGAGGCGCACGGGATGATGGGTATCGGCGTCGAGCAGCGCGAGACGCAGCACGCCGAGGTCGGGCAGCACGAGCTCGAGGTCGTGCGCGCCGGGCTCGACGGTGAGCGGCGGGCTCCAGCGGGAGTGACGGTCCTCCTGGGCCTCGACGACGTAGCTGCGGCCGGGCGGCACGCGCAGCGCGAAGGAACCCTCGGCGTCGCTCGAGGCCCAGGCCGAGCGACCCGCGCGCTCGCCGCTCGGGAAGGCCTGGACGAAGGCGCCGGCGAGCGTGTTCCCCGCCGAATCGAGCACGCGGCCGGTGATCGGCAGCAGCTCCGTTTCCCAGCGGAAATCGTGCTCGTAGCGCTGGCCGGCCTCCAGGTGCAGGCGCGTGGCGAAGCGCTCGCCGTCGTCTTCCTCGAGGAAGAGCTCGGCCTCGCCCGCGGGCAGGCCGCCGAGCTGGTAGCTGCCGTCGGCGCGGATCACCGCGCGCCCGGCGAACTCGCCGGAGGAGTCGTAGCAGCTCACGTTGGCCCAGAGATACGGCACGCCGTTCTCGAGCACGCGTCCGCGCACGAACGCGCCGGCTCCGAGCACGAGATCGAGCTCCAGGCGGACCGTGGAGCTCGTCAGCAACAGACCTGCGCGCTCGACCGAGCCGAGGTCCTCGCGCGAAGCCTCGAGCACGTAGGGCGTCTCCGCGGGAACGACGGCGATGCGGAAGCGGCCGTCGGCGTCCGTGCGCGTGTTCCCGGAGTTCAGTGCCTCGCTGAACTCGAGCTTGCCCACCGAGGGCGGCGGCAACGCGGCGTGGGTACCGCTGTTCGTGTGCTCTTCGGCGTTCACGTACACCCCGACGCGCGCGAGCCCGTTCCCGGAACCGTCGTGCACCCGTCCCTCGATCCACGCGCGCCGCACGAGCGGCAGGCGCACGGCGGGGAGCTCGGCGACGTCGGGCACGAGCCAGCGCCACGAGGCGGGGCAGAGGTCGTCGGCGGTGAGGTCGAGCTCCAGACTCTGGCCGGCGGTGACGGTGAGCTCGATGCGCCCGTGTGCGTCACTCGTGAAGCCGTCGGCGGTGGCGACGTTCGCGAGCGGCGCGCCGCCGTCGCGCTCGACGAGCTCGAGCACGAGCGCACGGCCCGCGTCGAGCGCGAGGTCGAGCGTGCGCGGCTCGGCGCGGCTCAGGTACAGCCCTTCGTCGCGGGCCAGGTAGCGCGGATGGCGCACGCGCAGCGAGAGCGGCGCACCTACGTGCGCGGCGGGGAAGCTCCAATGGCCGCGCTCGTCGCTGTGGACCAGCGAGTCGCCGAGCGATAGCCACGCGTCGCGGATCGGCTGGCCGCTGGTAGCGTCGCGCACGGTGCCGGAGAGCTCGGTGACGGGGTCGAGCACGAGCGGGAGCTCCTCGCCGGGCACCGCGGGCGCGAAGTGCGCCTCGGCGAAGCCCGCAGCGCGCGCGGTGACGCCGGCGTAGTCGGGCTCGGCCTCGCCGGCGGGGATGCGGAAGCGGCCGTCGGCGCCGCTCGTGCCGGTGACGGGCGGCGCGCTGGACGTGGCACGCTCCTGCGCGGCGAAGATGAGCTCGGCGTTCGGGATCGGCGTGCCGTCGTCGGTGCGCACGGAGCCGACGTAGAAGCGTGCGGTCGAGGCGGTGAGAGCGGGGGAGGGAGCAGCGGGCGCGCGCGGTGCCGTTGGTGAGCTCGCGGGCGCCGCGGCGGCGACGGCGGCGGGCGAGGTGGACGCCGTGGCGTGCTCGGCGGGGAGCGCGCTGAGCTGCGCCGATTCGAGCGAGGGAGGCGCGCTCTCGCCGCGCAGCAGGAAGTAGGCGCCCGTGCCGGTGAGCAGCGCCAGCGCGGCGACGAGCGCGAACGCCGTGAGCGAGAGGGCGAGCAGCGGGCGCTCCGGCGCGGCCCAGGCGAGCATGGTCGCGCTCCACGCGCTTCGATCGCCGTCGTGCTCGCGGTCGAAGCGCGCGCGGAGCTCGTCGAGCCCGCGCTTCAGGCGCGCGCGCACGGTGCCGGCGGGGAGGTGCTCTTGAGTTGCGATCGCGGAGGGCGTGAGGCCGCGATAGAAGTGGAGCAGGAGCGTCGTGCGGTAGGGCTCGTCGAGCTCGCGCACGGCGGTGGCGACCTTGCGCTGGAGCTCGAGCTCGACGAGGAGCTCGTCGGTCGAGGGCGAGGGCGAGGCGGGCGGGCGGGCGAGCTCGCGTCGCTTGCGGCGCGTGGTGGCGCGCGCGGAGCTGCGCGCGAGGTTGGTGACGACGCGCGCGAGCCAGCCGCGCGGGTTGGTGGCGTGGGGTGGTGGGTGCTCGAGCACGGCGAGGTACGTGTCCTGGACGAGGTCGTCGGCGCGGTCGGGGGTGGCGAGCTGGCGCGCGAGGTGGCGCACCCAGGCGGCGTGGTGGAGGAGTTCGTCGAGCGTGGGGAAGGGGTCGGACATGGGCCGCGGCGGGGAGTGAACGTACAGTGCCGCGGGGAGGGGGAGCGTTGCGCGGGAGGGGGGAAATCGGGAGGAGCGCCGCGCTCGTGAGCGCTCCCATCGTCGGGGTCCCCGACGAACTCCGCGAGGCGATGCCCGATCCAACCCCGATCCAGTCCCACTCCCCCCTCATTCCGCCCCTCCCCGATCGCTATCCTTCCACCTCCCTCGACCCCCCTGCGCGCCGCGATGTCCACCACCCCTCTGCTCCTCGACGCCCACGGCAAGCACGCGCAGGCCGTGCACTTCACGCGTGACGGAAAACGGCTGGTCTCCTGCGGGCAGGACGCAAAGGTGCGCGTGTGGTCCGTGCCAGGGTTCAAGGCCGAGCGCGCCTTCGACGGGCACGAGAAGAGCGTGAACTCGCTCTCCTTCACGGCCGACGAGAAGCGCCTGGTCACCGCCGGCAGCGATGGCTGCGCGAAGCTGTGGTCCTTCCCCCAGGGCAAGTGCCAGTTCTCGCTCGAGAAGCAGGCGCGCGCGGCCATCGGCCCCGACGGCTCGCATCTGGTGACGATCTCCACCAAGGGCGAGCTCGTGCTGTGGGACGGCGATCGCGGCACGCAGCGCAAGAGCTTCGGGCCGTTCGACAAGCGCCACCTGGCGCTCGCCTTCGCGCAGAACGGTCTGTTCTTGTTCGTCGGCGGCACGGGGCCGATCTATCGCCTGTCGCTACCCGACTGCACGGTCGATGGGACGCACAAGGGCCACCAGATCGGCATCGCGTGTCTCAGAGCCTCGCCCAACCCGGCGATCCTGGCCTCGACCGGGATGGACGGGACGCTGCGCTTCTGGACCGTGGTCGGCGGCGACGAGGTCACCTGCGTGCCGCTGAAGGCGACCGGTCTGCTGCAGCTCGCCTTCGCCCCCGATGGGCGCTCGGTGGCGGTCGCGACTGACGGCGCGATCCTGCACCTCAGCGCGCCCGACGGCCAGCTGATCGAGCGCTACGACGTGCCGCTCAAGGGCGTGTACGGCGTCGCGTTCTCGCCCGACGGACGCTATCTCGCCAACGCAGCGGCCGACGGGCGCGTACGCGTGTGGGAGCTCGCCTAGGTCCATGTCCGTCCTCACCGCGCTCGTCTGCACCCTGCTCGCGGTCCAGGATCCGGCTCCGGTACCGGCACCAGAGCGCCAGCCCGAACAGGCCGACAAGAACGTCGAGCGCGTGACCTTCTCGCGCGGCAAGAAGAAAGTGCCGCTGTTCATGGAGCTCACGCTCGCGAACCCGGATCCCAAGACGCCGCTGCTCGTGCTCTACCACCAGGCGCGCTCGAGCAAGGGCGAGTATCGTCCGATCGTGCCGCACCTGAAGGAGCTCGGCTACAACTGCCTGGCCGTCGACCTCTCGTTCGGCGGAAGCTGTCGCGAGGTGAAGAATCAGGCCGCGCGCGCCGCGCCCAACGCCACCGCGCTCGATTCCAGCGACGACATCCTCGACTCGCTCCAGTGGGCGCGCGAGCACCACGCGCAGGGCAAGCTCGTGGCCTGGGGCAGCTCGTTCTCGGCCTCGCTAGTGCTGGTGCTGGCCGCGCAGCACGCCGAGCTCGTCGACGGCGTGATCGCTTTCTCGCCGGGCGAGTACTTCGCGGCCGATGGCAAGAGCGCGAGCTGGGTCCGCGAGTCGGTGACCACGCTGCAGCTGCCCGCGTTCGTGGCCGCGGCGCGGGGCGAGGAGCGCGACTGGTCGCCGATCTTCGAGGCCATTCCCGCCGCGGCGAAGCAGAGCTTCGTGCCGACCAGCCCCGGCAGCCACGGCTCGCGCGCGCTGTGGGAGGAGAGCGCGGATCACGCGCTCTACTGGGCCGCGCTCGAAGGCTTCCTGAAGCAACACTTCCCTGCTCCGGCCGCCCCGGCGGCGCCCAAGGACGGCTGATGCTGGCATTCCTTCTCGTTCTCGTCGGCGGGCCAGAGCTGCCCGCCTTCTTCTCCGATCACATGGTCTTGCAGCGCGAGACGCGCGCTCCGCTGTGGGGCCGCGCCGCGCCGAACGAGCACATCGAGGTGCGCGCCAGCTGGGACGCGGCGCACGCGCTCAGCGCCACGGCCGATGCCGCGGGCGACTGGAAGGTCCAGCTCGCGACGCCCGCCGCCGGCGGGCCGTACGAGATCCGCCTCACCAGCTCCGCGGGCGAGCGCGTGCTGCGTGACGTGCTGGTGGGCGAGCTGTGGCTGGCCTCGGGCCAGTCGAACATGGAATGGACGCTAGGTCCGCGCGTGGGCAACGGCGTCGAGGGCTGGGAGGAGGTCGTGGGCAATGCGGGCGATCCGCTGCTGCGCCTGTTCGACGTCGAGAATGCGCTCACGCCCGCGCCACAGAGCGACCTGAAGGGCAGCTGGAGGGTGGCCGACGCCGAGAGCGCGGGCACCTTCAGCGCCTGCGCCTACTTCTTCGCGCGCAAGCTGCGCGCCGAGCTGGGCGTGCCGGTGGGCGTGATCAGCAGCGACTGGGGCGGCACGCCGGTCGAAGCCTGGACGCGCGCCTCGGCCCTGCGTCCGTACGCGGAGTTCGCCGAGGCCCTGGCGCTCGAAACGAGCTTCGCCAAGGACCCGGCCGCGGCCGAGCGCGGCTTCGAGGAGCGCACGCAGAGTTACTGGAAGCACGCCGATGAGCTCGATTCGTCGCTGGGCCTGGCCAACGCTTCGCAGCCGGCCTTCGACGACAGCGCCTGGGTCGAGGTGTTGCTGCCCGCGCCCTTCGAGCAGCACGGCCTGGCCGACTTCGACGGCCTGGTGTGGTACCGCAACTCGATCAACGTGCCCGCCGACTGGGCCGGACAGCCGCTGCGGCTCGAACTCGGCGCGATCGACGATCGCGACACGGTGTACTGGAACGGCGAGCGCATCGGCGGACTCGAGCAGGACGGCGAGTGGCAGACGCCACGCCGCTACACGATTCCGGGCGAGCAGGTCCGCGCCGGCATGCACTCGCTGGTCATCCGCGTGCTCGACACCGGCGGTCAGGGCGGCTTCAGCAGCGGCGTGGCGGACTTCAAGCTGCAGCCGGAGCAGCAGGAGGGCACGATGGTCCTGGCAGGACAGTGGCGCTGCAAGGCCGGCGCGCCAATGGCGAAGCTCGGCTGGCCGCCCGCGCGCGAGCCCTTCGGTCCCGGCTCGCCCAGCGTGCTGTGGAACGCGATGGTGGCGCCGCTCGTGCCCTGCGCGCTGCGCGGCGCGATCTGGTACCAGGGCGAGTCCAACATCGGCAACGCGCAGCAGTACGCGACGCTCTTCCCGGCCATGATTCGCGACTGGCGCGCGGCCTTCGGCCAGGGCGACTTCCCGTTCTATTTCGTGCAGATCGCGCCCTTCGACTACGGCGGCGACACGGGCCAGGCCGCGCATCTGCGCGACGTGCAGCGGCGCACGCTCGCCGTGTCCAACACGGGCATGGCCGTGACGATGGACATCGGCAATCCGGCCGACATCCACCCGCTGAAGAAGCGCGAGGTCGGCGAGCGGCTCGCGGCCTGGGCGCTGGCGCAGACCTACGCGCGCGGCGGCGAGTACAGCGGCCCGCTGTTCCGCGCGGCGAAACCCGAACGCGGCGCGCTGCACGTCGAGTTCGGGCACGCCGCGGGGCTGAGCTCGCGCGGCGCGCCCGTGCGGCACCTCCTGCTCGCCGGCGCGGACCGCGTGTTCCATCCGGCCGAGGGCCGCATCGAGGGCGAGGCCTTGATCGTTTCCTGCGGCGAGGTGAAGGAGCCCGTGGCCGTGCGCCTCGGCTGGGGTGCGGCCGACGAGACGAACCTGTGGAACGGCGCCGGCTTCCCGGCGGCGAGTTTCCGCAGCGACGACTGGCCGTGAGCGCGTGGCGCGTGGCGCGCGGTCGGGGAGGCACCCTCGAGCGATGAATCCGCAGCGCGTCTGGCTCGTTGCGCTGCGCAGTGGCATTCTCTTCCGCCCGCGGGGAGCGCCATGACGAAGAACAGCGACGTCGGCAAGATCGGTTGGTTCGACCTGACCGTGGACGACGCCGAGCGCGTGCGCGACTTCTACCAGCAGGTCGTGGGCTGGAAGAGCGAGGGCGTCGACATGGGCGGCTACCAGGACTACTGCATGCTGCCCGAGGAGGGCGGACCGGTGGCCGGCGTGTGCCACGCGCGCGGCACGAACGAGGGCCTCCCGCCGCAGTGGCTGATGTACATCACGGTCGCGAACCTGGAGGCATCGCTGGCGAGCTGCCGCGCGCTCGGCGGCGAGGTCGTGCGCGGCGCGCGCGGCCTGGGCGGCCAGGGACGCTTCGCCATCGTCCGCGATCCGGCCGGCGCGGTGTGCGCCCTGTTCGAGAAGGCTTGAATCCATGAGCACGATCCTCGTCGGCCTGTCGCTCACCCTGCTCTCGTTCCAGGCGCCCGCGGAGCGCGTACCCGATTCGGAGCGGCTCGCGCGCGTGGTCGTGATCGGCGCCAGCATGTCGGCCGGCTTCGGCGCGTCGCGCAGCTTCGGCGACGCGCTGGAGGCCTCGATCCGCGCGCCGCACAAGAAGGTGTCGAACTTCGCCAGCGAGCTGTTCTTCACCAATCCGCTGACCTTCGGCAAGCAGCAGGTCGGCTCCGCGCTCGACAGCGAAGCGACACTGGTGGTCGGGCTCGATTTCCTCTTCTGGTTCGGCTACGGCACGCTCGACGCGCGCGGCGGCCCGCTCGACAGCGAGGCCGAACGCCTGGAGCTGCTGGAGCGCGGCCTGGCCTACCTGGCGGAGTTCGAGTGCCCGCTCTTGGTCGGCGACTTCCCCGACATGTCGGCTGCGGTCGGCAAGATGCTCAGCGCCGCGCAGATGCCGGCCCGGTCCACGCTGCCGCTGCTCTCCAAGCGCGTACGCGAATGGGCCGCGGGGCGCGCGCACACCACCGTCGTGCCGCTGTCCGAGCTCGTGCTGCAGCTCGGCGCCAAGAGCGAGCTGCACATCGGCCGGCACTTCTTCCCGGCCGGCACGCAACTGTTGCAGCAGGACGAGCTGCACCCCACGCTGCAAGGCCTCGCGGCCTCGGCGCAGCTCGTGTGCGACGAGCTGATCCGGCTCGATCTCGCCAAGGAAGCCGACTTCGATTTCGAGCTCGCGGGCGTGTTCAAGAAGCTGGGCGCAGAGCTGCTCCCGGCCCCGGCGAAGAACGGCGTGCGCTGAGCGCGAGTGCCTCGCGCTCGGGCGCTCACACCGCCGCGGGTTCGGGTTTGCCGAGCAGCTCGCGCAAGGCCGGCTCGAGCGTGGGGTAGGCAAAGCGGAAGCCGGCCTCCTGCGCGCGGCGCGGCAGCACGCGCTGACCCGTGAGCAGGACATCGGCCACCTCGCCCAGCGCCAGGCGCAGGAGCGGCGCGGGCGCGGGCAAGAGCGCCGGCCGGTGCAGCACGTGGCCGAGCGTGCGCGCGAGCTCGGCCATGGTCACGGGGGTCGGCGCCGTGCCATTGAAGGCGCCCGCGGCCTTGGGTTGCTCGAGCAACCACAGGATCAGGGCGCACAGATCGTCGAGGTGGATCCACGAGACCCACTGCTTCCCGTTGCCCAGCGGTCCGCCGAGGCCCAGGCGGAAGGGCGGCAGCATCTTGGACAGCGCGCCGCCGTTCCGGCCCAGGACGACGCCGGTGCGCAGGAGCGCGGTGCGCACGCCGGCCTCGAGCGCTTCCTCGGCCGCCTCCTCCCACTCCGCGCACAGCTCGGCCAGGAACCCGGAGCCGCGCGGGGAGCGCTCGTCGAGCTCGCGCGCGTCGCTCGCGCCGTACCAGCCCACCGCCGAGGCGGACAGGAACACGCCTGGGCGGTGAACGGCGGCGAGCTTCGCCAGCGCCCGCGTGGTGTCGGTGCGGCTGGCGCGCAGGAGCTTCTTGCGCGGCGCCGTCCAGCGCCCGGCGAACAGGTTCTCGCCGGCCAGATGCACGATCGCGTCCGCCGCGCGCACGCCGAGTTCGAGCCCTTCGCTCGACCAGTCGTAGGCCGCGCCCGGGCCACGCCCGAGGGTGAGCGGCTCGTGGCCACGCTCGCGCAGGCGGCGCGCCAGCTGGCTGCCCACGAACCCGCTCGCCCCGCTGAGCAGCACTCTCATCGCTTGCCTTCCTTCTTGCCGCGCCGGCGCTGCGCCGAGGCGACCAGCACCTTCAGTCCGAGCTTCTGCACCAACCCGCCCTTCAGGAAAGACTCGGCCATCGCGTCGGCCATGCCCACCAGGGCCTCGATCGAGCGCAGGCGCTCGCGGAACACCTCGGCCTCGGCCGAGCGCTGGCCGTCGAGCTCGCCGATCCAGCCGCGCAGGCGCGCCAGCAGCGGATCCCACTCGCGGCGCTTGCGCATCTCTACGATGTTGCGGATGGCCAGCTCGAGGTCGGTCTCGGGGCGATAGACGACCTGGCGCGAACCCGGAGAGCGTTCGACGTGCACCAGGCCCCAGTCGCGCAGCTCGCGCGCGGCCATGCTGACCGCGCCGCGGCTCATCTCCAGGCCCTCCACGATCGCGTCGGCGTTGCAGGCCTGCGGCTGCGAGATCAGCCAGGCATAGACGCGCGCCGTGGCGGGGGGGATGCCCCAGTAGGAACCCAGGCTGCCCCAGAACTGCACGAAGTCGTGGCGGATGGAGGCGCTGTCGCTCATGGCCCGTCCGAGGCTATCTGCCCAGGCACGAACTTTCAATAGTTTCTGAAAGTACGAGCTACCCCTGGGAGCGCCGGGCTCCAGCCCGGCTCCGCTCCTGCCCGCCCGAAGAGGAAGAGCCGGGCTGGAGCCCGGCGCTCCCGGGGGGAGCCTCGGCTCAGCGCGCGCGCGGGGCCGCGGCCAGCAGCGCGCGCGTGTACTCGTGCTGCGGGCGCGCGAAGAGCTCGTCGCGGCTCGCGCACTCGACCAGCTTGCCGTGCTGCATCACGGCGATGCGCGGGCACAGCGCGCGCACCACGGCGAGATCGTGGGCGATGAACAGGTAGGCGAGACCGCGGCGCTCTTGCAGCTCGTGCAACAGGTTCAGGATCTGCGCGCGGATCGAGACGTCCAGCGCGCTGACGGGCTCGTCCAGCACCAGCAGCTCCGGCTCCAGCGCCAGCGCGCGCGCGATGCCGATGCGCTGGCGCTGGCCGCCCGAGAACTCGTGCGGGTAGAGGTTCGCCTGGCGCGGCGCGAGGCCCACCGAGACCAAGAGCTCGAGCGCGCGCAGGCGCCGCTCGCGCGGCTTGCCGAGGCGCTGGATGGCCAGGCCCTCGGCGACGCAGTCGAGCGCAGTGTGGCGCGGGTCGAGCGCGCCGGCGGGATCCTGGAACACGAGCTGCACCCGCCGACGCAGCGGCCGCCACTCGGCGCGGGACAGCGTGGTCAGCTCGCGGCCCTCCAGGCGGATCGAACCGGAGCTGGCGCGCTCGAGGCCGAGCACCAGCCGCGCCACCGTGGTCTTGCCCGAGCCGGACTCGCCCACCAGGCCCAGCGCTTGGCCGCGCGCCAGCGTGAAGGAGACGCCGTCCACGGCGCGGAGAGGTGCGACGCGCGGCGCGAGCCAGCCGCGGCGCGGGCGCGGGAACTCCTTCACGAGGTCCTGCACCTCGAGCAGCGGCGCGGCGTTCATGCGTGCGCCTCCGCCACGAGCCGCGCGACCTCGAGGCAGGCCGAGCGCCGGCCGCTCGCGCCGCGGACCTCGGCCAGCTCGGGCACGCGCAGCCTGCAGCCCTCCTGCACGAAGGCGCAGCGCGGATGGAAGGCGCAGCCGGCGGGGCGCGCGCCGGCGTCCGGGGGCTGGCCGGGGATCGAGGGCAGCGGGAACGAGAGCGCGCCGTCGAGGCGCGGGGAGCTGGCCAGCAGGCCGCGCGTGTAGGGGTGGAGCGCGCGGCGGAAAAGCTCGTCGGTGCGCGCGCTCTCGACCGTGCGCCCGGCGTACAGCACCTGCACGCGGTCGGCGAACTCGGCCACGCGCTCCAGGTCGTGCGAGATCAGCACCACGGCCATGCCGTTCTTGTGCGCGAGCGCGCGCAGGAGCTCGAGCACGGAGCGCTGCAGCGCCGAATCGAGCGCGGTGGTGGGCTCGTCCGCGAACAGCAGCGCCGGGCGCAGCAGCACGGCCATGGCGATCAGCACGCGCTGGCGCATGCCGCCCGAGAGCTCGTGCGGGTAGGCGGCCAGGATGCGGTCCGCGTCCAGCAAGCCAACCTCGGCCAGGGCCGCCGCGGCGCGCGCGGGGGCCGCGCGCTTCGCCGCCGGCTCGTGGGCCTCGATCACTTCGGTGAGCTGGCGTCCGATGGTCAGCAGCGGGTGCAGCGCGCTGAGCGGATCCTGGAACACGATCGAGAGCGCGCGTCCGCGCAGCGCGCGCAGCTCGCCCTCGTCCAGGCGCAGGAGATTGCGCTGCTGGAAGAACGCGCGCCCCGTGACCACGCGCCCCGGCGCGGGCACCAGGCCGAGCACCGCCAAAGCCGTGAGCGTCTTGCCCGAGCCCGACTCGCCCACCAGCGCCAGGGTCTCGCCGGCGGCGACATCGAAGGACACGCCGTCCACCGCGCGCACGAAGCCCCGGGGCGTGGGGAACTCGATCGCCAGGTCGTGCACGGAAAGCACCGCGCCCATCAGCGTCCTCCCAGCCGCGGATCGAGCGCGTCGCGCAGGCCGTCGCCGAGCACGTTGAGCGCCAGCAGCGTCGAACCCAGGAACAGCGCCGGACCGAGCACCAGCCACCACGCGGTGGCCAGCGGATTGAGCGCGTCCATCGCGTCCGCGGCGAGCAGGCCCCAGGACACGTCGGGCGGCTCGACGCCGAGCCCCAGGAACGACAGGAAGGCCTCGTACAGCATCACCGCCGGCAGGGTCAGCGTCAGGTACACGGCCACGAGCCCGGAGAGGTGCGGCAGGATGTGACTGAGCAGGACGCGCGTGTGCGAGGCGCCGAGCGCGCGCGCGGCGAGCACGAACTCCTGGTTGCGCAGCGATAGCACCTGGCCGCGCACGACGCGCGCCATGGTCAGCCAGGTGACCAGCCCGAGCACCACGAAGAAGGCCGTCATGCGCCCGATGCCGAGCTCGGCGAGCTCCGCGCGGTACTCGCCCAGCAGCGTGATCACGAAGATGACCACGAACAGGAACGGGATCGAGTACAAGACGTCGATCAGGCGCATCATGCGCTCGTCCGTGCGCCCGCCGAAGTAGCCCGCTACGGCGCCGTAGCTCACGCCGACCAGCACCGAGACGAGGCCCCCGCACAGCGCCACCAGCAGCGACACGCGGCTGCCGAACACCAGGCGCGCCAAAAGGTCGCGGCCCTTGGCGTCGCTGCCGAGCCAGGGGCCCAGCTGGTAGAAACCGAACACGGCGTGGCGCTTGGCCACCAGCCAGCGATCGAAGCGCGACAGCGCTCCGTAGCCGTCCTGCGCGCTCACGCTGGCGAGTTCGACGCCCGCGTCGCCGCCGCCGCGCAGATGCAGCTTGCCGTCCTGGGTCTGGCTGGCGAGCTCGGAGCGCAGGCGCGCCTCGAGGTCCGCGCCGCGCGCCGGATCGAGCGCCGCGCGGTACAAAAGGGCCAGCTCGAGCGCCTCGGTCTCCTCGCGCGCGCCGCTGCGGAAGACGCGCGCCGTCTCGCCCGTCAGGCCGCGCACGAGCGCGACCAGCGTCTGCTCGGTGCGCACCAGGAACTCGCGCGAGCGCGGCGCCTCCAGCAGGCGGAAGCGCAGCGATACGCGGTGCGCCCAGCGCGGGTCGCCGGACGAACCCAGGGCCGGCGGGCGCGGCGCGTCGGCGAGGTGCATGACCTGTGGCGAGGCCAGCGGCACGAAGGGCGCGAACAGGGAAGCGAGCCCGAGCGCGCCCAGGAACAGTGCGCACACGAGCGCCGCGCGGTCGCGCCGCAGGCGCCGCAGCGTCTCGCGCGCCAGGCTCGAGCCGCGCCCGCTCTTGGCCTCGGCCAGCAGTGCCAGGCGCGGGTCGCCTTTCGCCGGCGCGCTCGCGGTCTGGGCGCTCACGTCGCCTCCGCCAGCTCGATGCGCGGGTCGAGCAGCGTGTACACCACGTCCACCAGCGTGTTCAGCGCGTAGACCAGCACCGTGTAGCAGAGCGTGACGCCCATGGCCAAGGTGTAGTCGCGGTTGAGCGCGCTGTTCACGAAGTGCGTGCCCACGCCGGGGATGGCGAAGATCTTCTCGACCACGAGCGAGCCCGTGAGGATCCCGGCCGTCGCCGGGCCAAGGTAGCTGACGACCGGCAGCACGCCCGCGCGCAGCGCGTGCCGCAGCAGCACCGTGCGCGCGGACAGGCCCTTGGCGCGCGCGGTGCGGATGTAGTCCTGCGACAGCACCTCGAGCATCCCCGCGCGCGTCAGCCGCGCGATCGTGGCCGCGAAGGGCGCGCCCAGCACGCAGGCCGGCAGCACGAGGTGCCGCAGGTCGCCCCAGCCGGCGGGCGGGAGCCAGCGCAGGGCAAAACAGAACAGCAGGATCATCAGGCCGGCGACGACGAAGCTCGGCAAGGCGATGCCGAGCGTGGCCACGACGCGCACGACGAGGTCGAGCGCGCTGCCGCGCTTCACGGCCGAGACGATGCCGACCGCCAGACCGACGACCAGCGCCCAGGCCAGGGCAAGCGCGCCGAGCGTGGCCGAGATCGGCAGCGCCTGGGAGAGCACGTCGCCCACGCTGAAGTCGCGGTACCTGAAGGACGGGCCGAAATCGAGCGCCAGCACGCCGCCGAAGGGCGCGCTGCCATCGCCGCCGAGCACGCGCGCGCCGTGCGCCCCGAGGTTCAGCGGTCCGACGTAGGCCAGGTACTGCTTCCAGATCGGCCAGTCGAGGTGGTAGCGCTCGGCCAGGGCCTGCTCGACCGCGGGGTGCAGCGCGCGCTCGCTCGAGAACGGGCCGCCGCGCACGCCGCGCATCAGCGCGAACGACAGCGTCACCACCGCCCACACCGTGATCACGAACCACAGCGCGCGGCGCAGCAGGAAGCGCATCATCGCGCGCGCTTCTTCCCGCGGCGTTCAGGGGCGGGCGCGTCGGGCTCGGTCGCGCTCGGCGCCGGCCGCTTCCAGCGCCAGAACTTCGGCGGGTGCGTGTCCTGCACGTTGGCGAAGAAGCCGTCCAGGCGCGGGTTCACCAGGTTCTGGCTCACGTAGCTGTAGATGGGCAGGATCGGGAGCTCCTCCAGCAGCAGCGCCTCGGCCTGGGCCAGGAGCGTCGCGCGGCGCGCGGGCTCCAGCTCGCGCGCGGCCTCGCCTACGAGCCCGTCGTAGCGCTCGTTTCGCCAGCCGGTGCGGTTGTTCTCGCCGCCGCCCACGAACACCTCGAGGAAATTGTTCGCGTCCGCATAGTCGCCGATCCAGGACGAGCGCGAGAGCTGGTAGCGCAGGTTGTGCTGCGAATCGAGGTAGCTCTTCCACTCCTGGTTCAGCAGCTTCACCTCGAGCCCGAGCGCGCTCGTCCAGCCGGCGGCGACCACCTCGGCGATGTCGCGGTGCGTCTCGGAGGTGTTGAACAGGATCTCGAGCACGGGCAGCGGGTGCTGCGGGCCGTAGCCGGCCTCGGCCAAGAGCGCGCGCGCCTCGGCGCGGTCGCGCTCCAGCGCCGTCTCGTCGTCGCCGGCATGGAGCATCTCGGCGCGCGCGTAGCCCGGCAGCGAGGGCGGCGTCACCGACCAGCTGGGCAGCTCGCCCTTCTGCAGGATGCGCTCGCAGAGCGCCCGCCGATCGATGCTGAGCGCCAGCGCGCGCCGCACGCGGCGGTCGTCGAGCGGGGGCTGGGTGACGTTCACGCGGTAGAAGTAGGTCGCCAGGTAGGGCGCGGGCGTGAAGTCGGCGCGCTTGCGCAGCTCGGGCACGAGCGCGGTCGGCACGCGGTCGATCCAGTCCACGTCGCCGGCGAGATACAGGTTGAGCCCGGTGCCGATGTGCTCGACGGCCAGCACGTCGATGCTGCGCAGGGCGACGTTCGCGGCGTCCCAGTACTCCGGGTTCTTGGCCAGGCGCAGGCGGTCGTTGACGCGCCGCTCGATCAGCTTGTAGGGCCCGTTCGAGACCAGGTTGCCGGGGCGCATCCACTCGCTCTGCCAGCTCTCGGGGAAGCGCTCCTGGAAGTGCTCCAGCGATTTCCTGCGCACGGGGAACAGCGGGTGGAAGCTGGTCAGCGCCAGGAAGTACGGCGTGGGCCGCGCGAGCTCGACCACCAGCGTGCGCGCATCGCTGGCGCGCAAGCCGACCGCCGCCCAGCGCGCCTCGCGCTCGTCCGCGCTCGCCGCGGCGTAGGCCTCGGCCCCGCGCACGCAGTGCAGCAGCGCGGCGTAGGGCGCGGCCGTGGCGGGCTCGAGCAGGCGCCGCCAGGAGTACAGGAAGTCCTCGGCCGTGAGCGGCTCGCCGTTGCTCCAGCGCGCCGCGCGCAGGTGGAAGGTCCAGGTGAGCCCGTCGGGCGCGAGCTCCCAGGCTTCGGCGACGCCCGGGAGCGCTTCCAGCGTCTGCGGGTGCTTCACCGTGAGCCCCTCGAACAGCGCGTCGGCCACGCGGCCCTCGGCCTGCCCGCTGATCGCCGCCGGATCGAGGCTGGTGACCTCCGCGCCGTTGTTGAACACGAAGTCGGCGCGCTCGAGGCGCGCGCGTCGCGCCAGGCCGAGCAGTGCCAAACCAACCGGCAGGACGAGCGCCAGGGCCAGGAGGCGCTGCACTCGACTGCGTCCTGCCTGTGAGCCGCTCCTGGACATCGAGGGGTAGGCTAGCGTGCCCGCGCGCGCGCTCCAGGGGTGGCTCGCGCACAGGGGGTTCGAGGCGCGTATCTCGCGCGCGAGCCCGGCGCGGGAAAAGAAGGCCGTTGCGCGTACGGATCCGAGGCCCGGGGTTACTCGAGCTCGTTCGAGCCGTATTCGTCTGTCCGCGGACGCCTACGGCCGCGAAAAGGGTTGCGACGCGGATCCTCCCCTCGGTACACCTTCGATGCACGGCGCACGGATGAAGCTCACCCTCGCACTCGCGGTCCTCGTCCTCGGTGGCGGAATCGGGTGGGGGAGCGTGCGCCAGGCGCCGCAGGTCCCGGCCGCGAGCGCCGCTCCGGCCGAGGACAAGGAGACCCTGGGGCCGGGCCCGGCGCCGCTCGACGCGTGGCACCCCGCGCACGCCACACCCGTGCAGCCGGCCTACGGCGGCACGCTGCGCGTCCACACCGAGGCCCTGCCGCCGAACCTGTGCCTGCCGCTGCTGAACAACACCAACGCGCGCAACATGCTCTACGAGCTGCACGAGACGCTGGTGCAGCGCGACTGGGAGAGCTGGCAGTTCAACCCCGACCTGGCGGCCAGCTGGGAGGTCGAGGACACGCTGGTCACCAAGGACGGCGTGGCGCACCACGGACGCGTCGAGGAAGAGGAGGGCCAGTACGTGCTCGCGGGCACGGCCCTGGCAAAGGACGAGGTGCTGCGCCTCGAGCGAGGCACGGTGTTCACCTTCCACCTGCGTCCGGACGTGCGCTGGCACGACGGACATCCGTTCGACGCCGAGGACGTGCTCTTCTCCTGGCGCATCGCGCAGAACCCCGAGGTGCGCTGCGACTGGGTGCGGCAGTACTACGGGCGCGTCGAGCGCGCCGAGGTCGTGGACGCGCACACGGTGCGCTTCTTCTTCAAAGAGCAGTACTTCAACGCCCTCGGCTTCTTCGTGGACCACCTGACGATCCTGCCGCGGCACCTGTACGACCTGCGCGACCCGGACCACCCGCGCCACCGCGCGAACGCCTCGAACGAGGAGTGCGCCAAGGAGATCAACGAGAACGCGCACAACACCGAGTGGGTCGGGCTCGGGCCGTACAAGCTCAGCAGCTACTCGCAGCAAGGCGTCGAGGCCGAGCGTTTCGCCGAGTACTTCGATCCCGCCCACGGCGGGTACCTGGACAAGATCGTCTGGCGCCATATCGCCAACGACGAGGCAGCCTTTCAGGCGCTGGTGAACGGCGAGCTCGACTTCACCCTGCGCATCAGCTCGGACCGCTACTTCGGCGAGGCCATGGCCACGCCCACCTTCACGCAACGCTTCTGCAAGGGCTACTACTACCTCGGGGCCTTCAACTACACGCCCTGGAACCTGCGCCGGCCGCTGTTCGCCGACTTGAACGTGCGCAAGGCGTTGGCGCAGGCCTTCGACGCCGAGTCGTTCCGCGACACGGTGGCCCACGGCCTGGCGAAGCTGCCGACCGGGCCGCAGTGCTACTTCGGGCCGAGCTACGAGCACGGCGTGCAGCACTTGCCCTTCGACCTGGCGCGCGCGGGCGAGCTCCTGGCCGAGGCCGGCTGGTACGACCGCGACGGCGACGGTCTGCTCGACAAGGACGGCGCGCCCTTCGAGTTCGAGATGCTGATCCAGAGTGGCAACACCGCCGGCGACATCTCCGCGCGCATGTACCAGGAGAGCCTGGCCAAGATCGGCGTGCGCCTGAAGGTCACCGCGCTGGACAACGCCAGCTACTTCAAGCGCATCAACGAGCGCGACTTCGATGCCGGCAACCAGAGCTGGTCGGTGGACGCGACCGAGAACGATCCCATGCAGCTGTGGGGCTCCGCCTCGGCTGCCAGCGGCGGTTCGAACCACGCCGGGGTGATCGACCCCAAGGTCGATGCGCTGATCGCGCGCGGCGCTCGCGAGCTCGACGACGACAAGCGCCACGCGCTGTGGCGCGAGCTGCACCGCTACCTGTACGAGAACGTGCAGCCGTACCTCTATCGCGACGCACCGCCGCGCAAGTTCGCGCTCAGCCAGGCCCTGCGCGGCGTGCAGTTCTTCAAGATCACGCCCGGGTACGCGCTGCGCCGCTGGTACTACCCCGCCGGGACCAGCGGCACGCGGGCCACGCGCGAGCCGCTCGAGCCGCTCGAGCAGAAGAAGTAGCGCGCCTTGCTGCCGTACGTCCTGCGGCGCCTGGCGCTGTTCGTGCCGACGCTGCTCGGGATCACCTTCCTCTCCTTCGCGCTGTTGCAGCTCGTGCCCGGCGATCCGGCCGAGGTCGCGCTGAGCGGCGGCTCGACCGAGACGGCGGTGGACGCCGAGGCCCTGGCGCGTTTTCGCGCGGCGTACCTGCTCGACCAGCCGCTGTGGAAGCAGTACCTCCACTATCTGGGGCCCTTCGACCTCTCGGCGGAGGGCCACCCGTGGTTCGGCGGCTCGGGCGCGCACTCCTTCGGCGGGCTCCTGAGCGGCGACCTGAAGCACGAGATCCACCGACCGCACGTGCGCGTGATCGACGAGCTCGGCCGGCGCCTGGCGGTCACCGTGCCGCTGGCTCTCGCCGCGCTCTTGCTCGGATACCTGGTGGCCGTGCCGCTCGGGATCTTCGCCGCGGTGCGCGCGGGCACGGCCTTCGACCGCGTCTCGGTCGTGATCCTGCTGGTGTGCTATTGCCTGCCGACCTTCTGGGCGGGACTGCTGCTGCAGCTCGCCTTCGGCGCCACGGGCCTGGGCTGGTTCCCGGTGATCGGCCTGGCGGGGGAGGGCGCGTCCTTCGCCGAGCGGCTGACCCACGCCGTGCTGCCGGTCGTGTGCCTGTCCTATGGCAGCTTCGCCTACCTCTCGCGCCAGATGCGCGCGGGGATGATCGAGACGCTTTCGTCCGACTACGTGCGTACCGCGCGCGCCAAGGGTCTGCCCGAGCGCCTGGTGGTCGGCAAGCACGCGCTGCGCAACGCGCTCCTGCCGCTCACGACGCTGTTCGCGAGCGCCTTCCCGGCGCTGATCGGCGGTGCGGTGATCGTGGAGACGATCTTCGACCTGCCGGGCATGGGCCGCTACGCCTACGAGGGCTTGCAGCAGCGCGACTACTTCGTGGTCCTGGCCACGACCACGCTCGGGGGCGTGATGACGTGCCTCGGCATCCTGATCTCCGACCTGCTCAGCGCGGTGCTCGATCCGCGCATCCGTCATGCTTGAGGGCCGGTTGGAGAGCGACGGCTTCGGGCCCCTCGCGCGCGCGCAGGAACACCTCGCGCGGCGGCGCGGCTTCCGCTACGCATTGCTGGGCCTGGCGCTGATGGTTTCGCTGGCGCTGTACGCACCGCTCCTGGCCAGCGATCGGCCGCTGTACCTGGAGGCCGTGCGCCGCGGCGAGTACGAGCGCGCACGGCGCACACTCATGCCCGTCGCCAAGAACCTGGCCAGCCTGCTGGCCAAGGACGAGGCCGCGTTTCTGGCCGCGCGCGCGGCGAGTTCGAGCCAGACGCTGGCCGCGGCGCGCGCGGGCGAGCATCAGGCTCTGAGCACGCGCATCGCGAGTCTGCGCGCGAGCCTCTCGCCGACGGAGGGCGAGCCCCTGGCGGCGCTGGAGCAAGAACTCGCGGCCGCCGTGGCTCTGGCCGAGCGCGGCGAGGTCGCCGCCGCAGCGCAGGCGGGGGACGCGCTCGCACAACGCGCGCAGGAGCTGCGCGAGGTGCTCGATCCGGCGCGCGTGACGCTGCTTCCGCGGCGCGCGTTCCCCGCCTTTGCCGCGCTCGCGCCGCTCGAGAGCGGGCTCATGGTGGCCTGGCTCGGCGTTCTGTTGCTGCCCTTCCTGGCGCGGCGTCTCGGCGCGCGGCGCGTGCTGCTCGCTTCGGCACTGCTCGGCGCGCTCTGCGCCCTGGCGGCGAACCGTGGCGGTGACGCGTTCCACACGGCCTCCTACAAGACCGAGCTCGACAAGCTGGAGCTCGAACCCGTGCGCGTGTGCTTCGCGCCGATCCCCTACGGTTACGCCGAGCAGCACCCCGAGGAGGCGCTGCGGCCGCCGACCTGGCTGGCCGCCAGCGAGCTCGGTCCCGACGGCGCCTACCTGCGCGGGGGACGCGCGCCGCGCGCGGATCCGGTGACCGGCTTCGTGCCCGAGACGCGCGCGATCGAGGTGCGCGCGGGCGAGCCGGCGTTCAACTCGCCGCTGCGCCACGTGCTCGGCACCGATCTGACCGGCCGCGACCTGCTGGCGCGCGCGCTGCACGGCGCGCGCGTGAGTCTGGCGGTGGGGGGGCTGGCTACCGCGCTGCTGCTGTTCATCGGCACGCTGGTGGGCGCGCTGGCTGGCTACTTCGGCGGCCTGCTGGATCTCGCCTTGTCGCGCGCGCTCGAGGTGGTGGTGTCGTTCCCGCTGTTCTTCCTGGTGCTGGTGGCGGTGGCGCTGGTCGGACCGTCGATGTGGAACGTGGTCCTGGTCCTGGGCTGCGTCGGTTGGACCGGCGTGGCGCGCCTGGCGCGGGCCGAGTTCCAGCGCCAGCGCGAGCTCGACTACGTGGCCGCGGCGCGCACGCTGGGCTTCGCCTGGCCGCGCATCGTCTTCCGCCACGTGCTGCCGAACGCGCTCGCGCCGCTGCTCGTGGCCGGGACTTTCGCGGTGGCGAGCGCGATCTTGGTGGAGGCCGGGCTCTCGTTCCTGGGCTACGGCGTGCGCGTGCCGATCGCCTCGTGGGGCGGCCTGTCGAGCGAATCGCGCGAGCTCGCGCACTGGTGGCTGCAGCTCTTCCCGGGCCTGTTCCTGTTCGTGACCGTGCTGTGCGTGCAGCTGGTGGGCGATGCGCTGCGCGACGCGCTCGACCCGCGCAGCGCCCGCGGAGGTCTGGCGTGAGCGCGTTGCTCGAGGTGCGCGGCCTCGCGCTGGTCTTCGACACGCCGCACGGCCCGCTGCCGGTGCTCGAGCGCCTGGACCTGACGCTGTCGAGCGGCGAGACGCTGGCACTCGTGGGTGAGTCGGGCTGCGGCAAGACGCTGCTGGCGTTGGCCGTGATCGGCTGCCTGCCGGCGGGCGCGCGCGTGGTGGGCGGCGAGATCCGCTTTCGTGGGCGCGACCTGCTTTCCCTCGCGCCGGCCGAGCGGCGTGCGCTGTGTGGCCGCGAGCTGGCGCTCAGCTTCCAGGAACCGGCCAGCGCCTTGAATCCGCTGCTCACGATCGGCGAGCAGATCGCCGAGGGGCTGCGCCTGCACGCGGGGCTGTCCAAGAAGGCCGCCTGGGCGCGAGCCGAGGATCTATTGAGCGAGGTCGGGCTCGAGGTCCGCGCTGGATATGCGCGGCGCTACCCGCACGAGCTCTCCGGCGGCCAGCGCCAGCGCGCGATGCTGTCGATCGCGCTGGCCTGCGGCCCGAGCCTGTTGATCGCCGACGAGCCCACCAGCGCGCTCGACCTGTGCGCGCAGGCCGAGCTCTTGACGCTGCTGGCGGCGCTGCGCGCGCGGCGCGAGATGGCGCTGCTGTTGATCACCCACGATCTGGCGGTGGTGGCCGAGCTGGCCACGCGCGTGGCCGTGATGTACGCGGGCGCGGTGGTCGAGGAGGGCGGCGTGCTGGAGCTGTTCGAGCACGCGGCGCACCCGTACACGCAAGGGCTGTTGCGCTCGCGGGGCACAGCTGCGCTCGCGCGGAGTGCGAGCTCGACCGAACTGGACGCGGGCAGGGCTGCGCTGCCCGCGAACCTGCCCGCGATCCCCGGCCAGGTGCCGGTGCTCGGCCGCTGGCCCGGCGGCTGCCGCTTCCACCCGCGTTGCGCGCGCGCCGACGAGCGCTGTACGCGTGAGTCGCCGCAGCTCCTGCCGGCTCCGCCGAGCGCGCGCGCGCCGGCGCCGCGCGCCGCGCCGGACGCGACGCCGGAGGTGTGCGCCCAGCGCGCGGCCTGTCACCACGCGGGCGAGGAGCGGCCGTGAGCGCGCCGCTGCTCGAGGTCTCGAACCTCTCCAAGGCCTTCCCGCTGCGGGGCGTGCTGCGTGCGCGCGCGCGCGTGGCGGCGGTGACGGACGTCTCGTTCACGCTCGCGCACGGCGAGACGCTGGCGCTGGTGGGCGAGTCCGGCTCGGGCAAGAGCACGGTCGGGCGCTGCCTGGTGCGCCTGCTCGAGCCCGATCTCGGCTCCGTGCTCTACCGGCGCGAGCCGGGCGCGGCGGCGGTCGAGCTGCTCGCGCTGCGTGGCCGCGAGCTCGGCCGACGGCGGCGCGAGCTCGCGCTGGTGTTCCAGGATCCCGGCCAGAGCTTGAATCCGCGCCTGCCGGTGGGCGAGGCCGTGGCCGAACCGCTGCGCGTGCACGGCTTGGTCCGCGCGCGCGAGGCCCGCGCGCGCGCCGCGCAGCTGTTCGCGCGCGTCGGCCTCGAGGCGGACGCGCTGGAGCGCTTCCCGCACGAGTTCTCGGGCGGCCAGCGCCAGCGCATCGCCATCGCCCGCGCCTTGGCGCTGGAGCCGCGCTGCATCGTGCTGGACGAGGCCGTCAGCGCGCTCGACGTGTCGATCCGCGCGCAGATCCTGAACCTCTTGCTCGAACTGCAGCGCGAGCGCGGGCTCGCCTACCTGTTCATCACCCACGACCTCGGCCTGGCCAGCCGCTGCGCGGCGCGCGTGGCGGTGATGAGCAAGGGGGCTATCGTCGAGAGCGGCGCGGTCGCCGAGGTGCTGGCGCGCCCGCAGCACGCGGCCACGCAGAAGCTGGTGGCGAGCGTGCTCAGCGGGGATCCGCGGCGCAAGCTGGACGCCGCGCGGTAGGCGACCGAGCTCGGCCGGCGTTCACACGGCCAGGCCGTGCTGTTCGCGCAGGATCGTGCGCAGTTCGTCGAAGCTCTCGACCACATGGTCGGGGATCGCGTCGCCGACACCCGGGTGGAAGCGCGAGGCGCGCTTGGCCCACACGGCCTTCATGCCAAGGGACTTTGGCGGCGTGATGTCGTGGCTGGGGCTGTCGCCGACGTACATGGCCTCGTTCGCCGCCAGACCCAGGTCGCGCAGGGCCAGGGCGTAGATCTTGGGGTTGGGCTTCGAGATGCCCAGCTGGTCGGAGATGAACACGGCGCGCGAGCTCAAGTGGGGGACGAGCCCCAGGCGCACGATTTTCTCGGCCTGCTTGGTCGTCCAGCCGTGGGTGATCACACCGGTGATCACGCCAGCGGCGCGCAGCGCGGCGAGCAGCGGGATCGCGTCCTCGAAGGGCTTCAGCTCGCGGAACTTCGTGTCGTGGTAGGCGGCCACGCCGGCAGCCACGATCAGGGCGGGATTGAGGTTCTCCAGGGCCTTGGGCCGCAGGCGGCGCAACAGCTGGTCGAAGTGGTGGTCGTAGTTCGAGGAGAACTCGGCCAGCACCTCTTCGAGCTCCTTGAGCACGACCTCCTCCGGCAGGTCGAGCCCGATCTGCACCATGGCGCGCACCGCGTTGCGCCGCGCCACCTTCGCGAACTGCGTGGTGGAGAACAGCGTGTCGTCGATGTCGAACAGCACCGCCCTCAAGCCCATGGAGGCGAGGGTAGCAGAAACGACCGCGCCCGCGGGAGCCTCGGGGCTCGCACGGGCGCGGGTTCGAGAGCGCGCAGGGCTCTACTTGCTTTCCAGGCGCGCCAGCTCTTCCTTCACGTCGCTGATCCAAGCCTTGATCAGAATCATGAGCGTTTCCTTCTCGTCGCTGTAGCCGTCCTTCTTGAAGAAGAAGCCGAGCAGCGGAACGTTGGCGATCCAGGGCACCTCGGAGCGGCGCTCGATGTTGCGCAGGCGCGAGAGGCCGCCGATCAGGATCGAGCCGCCGTCTGGCACAACCGCCGTGGTGAACACGCTCTGGACCTGCAGCTCGGGCAGCTGGAAGGTGACCGCGGCCGTCTGGCCGGCGAGCGTGGTCGAGAAGTCGGTCAGGGCCACGACCCTCGCGACCGTGGGCTGGATCTCCAGCGTCAGGTAGCGGCGATCGTGGTGGATCGTCGGCCGGACGTCGAGCACGATGCCCTCGGTCAGGACGTTGATCTGCGGGTCGGCCACGGCCTGGAACTGGGCCACCTCGACGTCGAAGTCCTGCACGTAGGCGCGCTGGTTGACGACCGTGACGTAGGCGCGCTGGGTGTTGTGCACCGACAGCACCTGGTCGTTGATGAGCTCGACGTTCTGGCTCTTCTCCACCAGGCGGAGGATGGCCGAGAGCTGCAGGTCGTTCAGGAAGGTGAACTGCGCCGTCATGCCGCCGATGGTCGACAGCGCCTTGCCCAGCGGGTTGTCGAAGATGTTCTCCGTCCGGCCGCGCACATCGCCGTCGCCGCCTTCGTCGAAGAAGGCACCGGCCGAGGGCGGCGTGAGCGTCACGCCGTCCCCCGAGTTGTCCAGGCCCAGCGTGGGGTTGCCGTCGAGGCTGACGTCGTCCAGATCGGTGAAGGGCACGCCCGGGTTGTCCAGGCCGCGGAAGTCCACGCCGACCTCCTGCAGGAAGTGGTCGCCGATCACCAGGAACTTGGACTCGATCGTGACCAGCGAGGCGCTGAAGCGGCGTAGCTCCTCGAGGAACGCACGCACCTCGTGCTGCACGTCGCTCGAGTGCACCACGATCATGTTGCCGCCCTCGATCGTGAGCTTGACGCCCGTGTCCTCCCAGGTGCCCACGGCGACGTTGTCCTGGACCAGCTGAACCAGGTCTTCACTCAGGTTGATGGCCGGCTTCTCGCCGATCTTGCCGAAGGCCCCGCCCGAGTTCTCGTCGTCGTCCTCGAGCTCGTCGAGCAGACGCAGGCGGTCGATGCGCGGGCCGAGGAAGTCGGTCAGACCGAAGATCAGGTCCTGGACGTCGTGGTTGAAGATGATCAGCTCGCCACGCGCCTTCTCCTTGGTCGTGACCAGCACCGTGTCGTGGCGGATGGTCCAGGTCACGTTCTCGCCGGCCGAGGCGCAGATCAGGTTCAGCACCTTCTCGACCGCGATCGAGTTGGTCAGGTTCAGGTTGAAGACCACGCCCGCGTCCACGGCGGCCTGCTCGGCGGCCGGGTCGGTGATCATCGGGATGCCGGTGATCTGGTTGAGCGCCTGGATCACCTTGGAGAGTTTCTCCTCGTCGGTGATCGCCAGACCCGGGATGCGTGCGCTGCTGAGCTGAGCGCGCAGCTCGGCCGCGACCGCGCTGTCCGCCGTGCCGCCCTGGATCTGCGTGCGCGAGGCCCGCTTGGCGGAGAGCGCTTGCCAGTAGTCCTGGTCGGGCAGCGTGACCACGCCCTGGTAGGGGATGCGCAGCTCGTCCAGGTCCTCTTGCCAGCGGTTGTACTGCACCAGCTTCTCGCGCAGGAAGTTTTCCTGCACCAGGTCGCGGCCCTTGCGGAAAGCGGTGTCGCGCAAGTCCTGCGCGCGCTCGTTGCGCGGGTCGAGACGCAGGACGCGGTCGGCGAGCTCGATCGTCTCGTCGTAGTCCCGCGTCTTGAACGAGGCGATGGCCTGCGCGAGCAGGTTGTTGATCACCTGCCCACGGCGCTGCTGGTCCTCTTGTTCCTGGGTGCGCAGGGCCGCGCGGGCCTCTTTCTGGGCCGAGGAACGCTGCGCGGCTTCGGCGGTCTTCTTCTGGTCCTTGGCCTGGGTGATCAGGCCGCCGATCTCCTGCTCCAGGGCTTGCCAGTCGCTGGAGTAGGGCGACCAGCGGATCTGGTCCTGGGCCAGGGTCAGCTCGATCAGGGCGTCGTCGTAGTCGCCGCGCGACAACGAGAGCTTGGCCTTCTCGAGTTTCTGCTTGGCGTCGACCTCGAGCTGGTCGCGCTTGAGCTGGGCCTTGTTCTCGAGATCCTGGATCGTCGTCTGCGCGTCGCCCGGCGCGCGGCCGAGCAGGGCGCCGACTTCGGACAGGAGCTGCTTCGCCTCGGCGTTTTCGGGCGCGAGCTGCAGGGCCTTCGCGAGTTCCTGCTCCGCGGCCTCGAGTTCCATGCGCTCCTTCAGCTCTGCAGCGCGCTGCAGGTGGTTCTCGACCAGGAAGTTCTTCTTCTGCTCGGCCAGCGAAAGCTGCCGCGCTTGCTCCTGGGCGTAGTCGCCCGAGGATTGCTGCGCATCCTGGACACTGGAATCGCCGGCTTCGTTCGGCGGCGGAGTGGGCTCGGGTTTGCTCCCGCCCGACGAGCAGGCGGCGGTGACGGCGACGCAAAGGCCGAGCGCGGTGGCGACGATCCTCATCTTGGTCTTCTTCGCGGAAACGGACGCTAGAGTCCCCTCACTACCGAGGCCAGGCAGTTCGGCTACGGGAGATCCGTGGCGGCTCCAGGAGTCAAGCAGGGGGGAGGGAGCGGAACGTCCATTTGGACCCGTGGACGTCCCGTTGGGGAGCGAGAACGATAGCAGGGAAGGTCCCGTCGGGCAACGCGCGGAGCGGGGAGAACAGAGGATCTCCTGCGCTCATCTCGGCGGGGTGCTCGGGACGAGGCCCGCGGAGCCGAGTTCCAGGAAGCGCAGACGCAGGTTTTCGTCGCAGCCGTAGCGCGCGAGGTCGTCCAGCCCTGGCCCGCCCAGGCGCCGGGCGAGGTCCGCGCGCACCTCCGCCAGGCGCTGGATCCAGGCCGGGTCAGCGGCCGCGGCGCGGGCGAGCGCGTAGCCGTGCGCGAACTCGAGCTCGAAATCGGCACAGCTCCAGCCCTGGCCCGCCCGGACCTCGGCCCGCACGCGCTCGCCGAGGAGCGCGGCCGCGCGCATCTCGAGCCCGGCCGCGGCGCGTGCGCCGGGCACGATCCGGAACGGCGGCCGGGGACCCGCGAGCCAGCCCGTCACGGCGCGGCACCAGTCGCGCTCGACCTCCACCGGCGGCGCGCCCGCACGCGCTGGATCCGCCGCGACGAGCGGCGCGAGGGCCGCGAAGGCTTCGTCCGTGCGCTCCAGGGCGAGCAGCGAGCGGCCCAGCAGCGGGCGCGCGAACTCGGCCAGCTCGGCGGCGTGCTCGGGCGTCCCTTCGAAGAGCGTCACGAGCCGCGTCAGGCTCTCGGCGGCCTCGGCTGGATGCGCCAGCGCAGCCCACAGCGTCGCCTCCAGGTGCAGATTGACGAAGCTCGGCTCGCGCGCCGTGCGGTTGGCCGTGCGCAGGTAGCCGGCGCGCTCCAGGGCGAGTTCCCGGGCGCGAGCGAGCTCGCCGGCGCTCTCCGCCGCCGCCAGCGGAGCCTCCAGCGCGCGGTAGAGGGCCAGCGCCGCCCGCGCGCGCGCGGGATGCTCGGCGAAGGCCTGCGCGAGCTCGGTTTCGGCGGCGCGCGCCGCGTCGAGCTCACCGCGCGCGAGCCGCGCTTCGAGCGCGAGGGCCTGGGCGTTCGGCACGAGCTCGGTCAGCGCTGCGAACTCGCGCGCGTAGCCTTCCAGCCGGACGAGCGCGTCCTGTGGCCGTCCGGCGGCCGCGGCCAAGCGCGCGAGCGCGAAGCGCGCCAGAGCGAGCGCCTCCGTGCGCAGCGCGAGCCGCTCCGCGTCGAGCAGCGAGTGCGCGGGCACGTACTCGTCGACGTAGGCGCGGAGCTCGTCTTCGGCGCCGGGAGCGTCGTCCAGCTTCTCCAGGCACAGCGCGGCCTTCACCAGGGCCGCTTCGTACTCGCGCGCCCCTGGCGCGAGCGAACGGTAGCGCGCGCGCGCCGCCTTCGCGTCCTGGGCCGCCCAGGCGCGTTCGGCCAGACGGAAGGTGAGCGCTTGTCCCAGCGCGCCGCGGTCGGCGCGCGCGGCCAGCTCCTCGGCTTCCGCGCTCAGCGCCTCGATCTCGGCGCTCGCGCCGGGCGCGTCGCCGAGGGCCGTGATCTCGCGATAGAAGGCCAGCGCGGCGCTCGCGCCGAGCACGGAGGTCGCATCCGCTTCGTGCGCGGCTGCGCGGTAGGCGCGCGCCGCCTCCAGCGACCGCGTCTGCCCGGCGAAGGCGCGCCCGAGCGCGAAGTCCACCTCCGCCAGGCGCGCTGCGCGGCCGTCGTCGGCGCGCGCTTCGAGCGCCCGTCGCGAGCGCTCCAGCAGTTCCTGGGCGCGTGCAAACGCCAGCGTCTCGAGCGCGTCCTCGGCGCCGGCCAGGAAGGCCTCGGGCGGGGCGCGCGCGTCGGGGCGTTGCAGGAGCTCGGCGACCAGCGCGCGCGCGCGCTTCTCGAGGATCGTGCCGGGATGCGCGCCCTGGACCTCGCGGGCTCCGGCCAGCGCCAGCGCATCGACATCCGCGAGTTCGTCCTCGGCTGCGCCTGCCGCGCGCGCCGCGGAGCGCGAGTCGTACCAACGCCGGCCGGTGACGGACGCGCCGGCCACGCAGCCGCGCGCAGCGCCGAGGCCGCGCAGCGCGGAGAGACGCGCGAGTTCGCCGAAGGCCGAGAGCGCGAAGCCCTCGCGCTCGCGCCGGTCGAGGAAGAACAGCGCCCAGCGCGCGGCCTCGGAGGGCTCACCCGCCGCGACCAGGCTGGCGACGAGCTCGGGACAAGCCAGCTCGGCCAGACGGAAGCGCTCGGCGCGCGCGGCCGGCGCGAGCGCCTGCCACTCGGCCGTGCGCGCGTCCTCGGGCAGCGCGCGCGTCAGCGCCGCGCGCGCGTGCTCGGCCGCGGCCGCGAACTCGCCGCGCGCGCGCAGCACCTGCGCCAGCGCCAGGCGCGCGCTCCAGGCGGGTGCGGAATCCGCGCCGGCCTCGCGCAGCACGCGCTCCAGCGTCGAGCGCGCTTCGTCGAGGACGCCGGCGGCGCGCTCGGGCCGGACGCGCGCCAGGCCCAGCAAGAGCTGCGCGCGCGAGAGGACCGCACGCCAGCGTTCGGCGCGCTCGGCGGAATCGAGTTCGGGACCGGCCTCCAGCGCCAGGTTGGCGCTGTGTGCGAGGGCGCGCTCGAGCCGTGCGCTCAGGAAGCTCTGCAGCTCCTCGCGCCGTCCGGCGTCGGCGAGCTCGCCGGCCTGCTCGAGTGCCGCGGCATGGGCCGTGGCCAGGGCGAGCTCGAAGCGCGCGAGCTGCGCCGGACGCTGCGCGTCGGGTCCGAGCGCCAGGGCCTGCTCGGCCTCGGCGAAGAGCGCGAGCTGCTGCGCTGGATCGCGCTCGCGGCGCGCGGCGTCGCCCAGCAGGCGCGCGCGGGCGAGGGCCAGCTCGACCTGCTGCTCCGCATCCAGAGCGCCGCGCGCGAGGCCATCCAGCACGGCGCGCGCCGCGCCCAGGTCGGACGCGGCGAGGGTGCGCGCGCGCGCCAACTCTTCGGCGAAGCCTCCCTGCGAGTCCGCGGCGCAGAGGACGAGGGCCAAGATCGCCGCGAGGAGGCTCATGGTGGGGGCAGCGAGGCGCGGAGCGCTTCAGGCGCGCGCCGCGCGAGTCTAGCGCCCGCTTCCCGCCTCCCGATCTCTCCCCGGTGCGTCGGCTCGACATCCGCCCCCGCGCGGTGCGCGCGGGGGCGGAACGAGAATCGACTAGCGGCCGAGCGCGAGGCTCGAGTCCAGGCCCATCTGCGCGGGCGTGGGCTCGCTCTCCTGCGGGATGACGATCTTCGCCTTCAGCAGGATCAGCAGCTTGCGGTTCGACACGAACGTGCCCTGGCGTTCGAACAGGAACGAGAGGATCGGGATCTTGTTCAGGATCGGCACGCCCGAGCGCAGGTCCTGATTCTGGTGGATCTTCTGCCCGCCCAGTAGCACCGTGCCGCCGTCCGGCATGGGGATCGACGTCTTGATCATCGACTTCTCGACCTCGGGCAGCTGGATCGTGACCGAGTTGCCCGAGGCACCCAGCGAGGTCGTGAACGTGCGGATGGGGCGCTGGAGCTCCATCACCGTCGGGCGCACCTCGAGCGTGACGAAGCGCCGGTCGGCCGAGACCACCGGGCGCACGTCGAGCTGCACGCCGTCCTCGACCACCGCGATGATCGGGTCGGCGATCGAGGCCGCCTGGGCGATCTCGACGTCGAAGTCCTGCACGTAGGCGACCTGATTCAGCACCGCCAGGTGTGAGCGCGCGGTGTTGAACACCAGGATGCGCGGGGAGGTCACGAGCTCGATGCGCTCGGACTTCGACACTGCGGTCAGGATCATCTCCAGCTGCAGGTCGTTCAGGTACGTCCACTGCATCTGCAGGCCGCCCGAGCCGGTGAGCACGTCCTGGTCGCCCAGGAAGCTGTCGAACAGGTTCTCGGTGCGGCCTCTGATGTCACCGTCGCCGCCCTCGTCGAGGAAGGCGCCCAGATCCGAGTTCGTGCCCAGATCCTGGCCGAGCGATTGTTGCGCGGTCGAGTCGCCGAAGTCGTTGAAGAACGCGTTCGTGCCCTTGCCGGGCGCGCCCAGGCCGTGGAAGTCGACGCCGATGTCCTCGAGGAAGTTGTCCTCGACGGTCAGGAAGCGCGCCTGGATGTCGACCATGATGCCGGTCGCCTCGCGCAGCGAATCGAGCAGCTTCTTGATCTTCTCGTGCACCTCGGGCGTCTGGTTGACGACCATCGTGCCGTTCGAGATGCGCAGCGAGTTGGCCGGGTCGGCGTCCCAGGACTCGGGCGCGACGTTGTCGCGGATCAACTGGTCGAGGTTGTCCTCGGTGATGACCAGCGCCTCGCGTTCCGGCACTTCCTCGTCGGATTCGGGCACATTGCCCGAGGGCTGGACGTTGAACTCACGGCCCGGGAAGTCGCGCACGGGGCGGATCAGGTCGCGCACCTCGTACATCTTCAGCTGCTGGCCGCCGGTGAGTTCGTCCTTGGTGACGAACTTCACCACGCCGTCCTCGATCTTGTAGCGCAGGTTCTCGCGCACTTCGGTGATGATGTCGAGCAGCTGCTTGACGCTGCGCTCGGGCAGATCGAGCTGGATCGACTTCTCGGCTTCGTCGACGTCGTCGCGCACCTTGGCCGAGAGGATGAAGTTCACGCCGGTGACGTTCTGCAGGTAGCTGGCGACCTGGTCGAGGGGCGCGCCCTCGCCGTCCACGCCGAAGCGCGCGGGCACGCGCTTCTGGCCCAGGATCCGTAGCACGGCCTCCTTGTCGGCGGCGTTCGCCTGGTCCTTGCCGGCGAACTCGTAGGGCATGCGCTCGGAGACCTTGCGCCAGCGCTTGAGATCGAACTCCACCGTGTCAGTCTGCGGCACGCCCATGGAGCCCAGCTCCTCGAAGGTGCGCACCCAGTTCTCGCGGTAGGCCTGGCGGCTGCCCTCGTTCACGGCCAGGTGGCGCGCGTCCCGCGAGATGTCGCGCATCTGCGTGGCGGCCTCGTTGCCCGGATCGTAGAGCAGGATCTGTTCGGCGAGCGTCTGCGCGGTCGAGTACTGCTCGCGCTGGAAGGCGGTATTGGCCTCGGCGTAGAGCTGGCGCAGCTTCGTCTCGCGATAGGTGCGCTGCTCATCTTCCTTGGCGGTCTTCTCGGCCCGCGCAGCCTCTTCCTGGGCCACCCGCGCGGCGGCGTCGTTCTCCTCCGCCAGGCGCACGGCCGACTGCAGCTTGCCATCGAGCACCTTCTCGTCCAGCGACTGATCGGCGATCAGCGGGTGGAAGCGCAGGATGTTCAGCGCGCGGCGGTAGTTCTCGATGGCCACGTCGTAGTTCTGGGCGCGCAGCGCGTTGTCACCGTCGGCGGTGAGCTGCTCGGCCTCCAGGCGCGCCTGGGCCCGGCGCACGGTCTCCTTCTCGATCGCATCCTGGATGCCCTGCGTCGCGCCGGCGAAGCCCTCGCCCATCATGCTCTGCACGCGGCGCATGCGCTCGCGCGCGACCTGACTGTCCGGATCGACTTCCAGGGCCTGGCTGTACTGAGCCAGCGCGCCCGGCAGGTCGACCTGGTCCAGCAGCGCATCGCCTTGCTCGATGTACTGCTGGCTCAGGAAGTCGGACTGCTGCTTGAGGCGTTCGACGCGTTCGCCGGCCAGGCCGAGCTGCTGGCCCGCGTCTTGGCTCTCCTCGGCGCCGCCCGCGGATTGGGGAGATGCGCTGGAGTCGGGATCCGTTCCCGGCGCGCGCGCTTCTCCGCCGGATTCCGTGGAGCGGCAGGCGGCGAAGGCGGCGACGAGCAGGCTCGGTACGAGGAGAGAGCGGGATCGCATTGGTTTGGAGGGCCGCGGTCGAATCACGACGTCACGCGTCGCACGCGAGCGTGCAGTTGGCGTGCGTGGCGCTGAATTCGTTGGCCGGAGGCGGCGTTGTGGGCAGGGGTGAGGGACAGGGACGCGCGCGACGATGCGATCGATGGAGACTGGACGCGCCAGTTGCCTGCGCTCGCGAGCGACGCGCGCTCACGACGGATCGTATTCGTCGTGCACGTTGGCTTCGTGCACGTTGAGCAGTCGAACGGACAAAGAGCGCCGACTTCGAGGAACCGCGCTCGTCCTCGGCCCGCCCCACGCGGGAGCGAACCGAGCCGAACCGTAGTTCTGTTTCCGCCGGCCTGGGGGGCGGGAAGATATCCGCACCCTCCAAAGGGGTCAATCGCCCCACCCTACCGACCGAGCTCGGAATGGTTACCGAGGGGCCGCCCGGGAGCCCCCCGAGGGTGGCGCAAGGCCGAGCTCGCGCATGGCGAGCTGGATGTCCTGCCAGCAGTCCTTCTTCATCTCCGGGGAGCGCAGCAGGAACGCCGGATGGTAGGTGGGAATCACCTTGCGCCCGTTCAGGAGGTGCACCCGCCCGCGCAGGCGCCCCATGGAGAGCGGCGAGCGCAACAGGTGTCGGGTGGCGTGCAGCCCGAGGGGGATGATGACCTCGGGGTTCAAGAGTTCGATCTGGCGGTCCAGGAACGGCGTGCACAGCGCCTTTTCCTCTTCTGTGGGGTCGCGGTTGCCCGGCGGCCGGCACTTCAGGACGTTGGCGATGTAGACCTCAGAGCGCGCCAGGCCCATGCCCTTCTCGATGATGTCGGTCAGGAGCTGGCCGGCCGCGCCCACGAAGGGCACGCCCTGCTCGTCCTCGTTCTGGCCGGGCGCCTCGCCCACGAACAGCACGCGCGCGTGCTCAGACCCGTCGGCGAACACGGTCTGGGTGCGCGTCTTGGCGAGCGCGCAGGCGGTGCAGGCGGACACCAAGGCGCGCAGTTTCCCCAGGCTGGCGCAGGCCGCAGCGCGCGTGCGGTTCTCGCGCGCGGCCGGCAGGTCGAGGGCCGGTGCGCGGACCTCGGGCGCCGTCGGCTCGAGCTCGGCCGGCGCTGCCACGGGCCGGGCGCGCGGCTGGAGCGGCGCGCTCGGAGCTGGAATCCGCGCCGTTTTCAGGCTCGCCGGCTGGGCGCGCTCGGCGCGCGGGACACGCGCAGGGCCGAGCTCGGCGCGCCGCTTCAGGTGGTGTTCCAGGGCCCGGCTGAGCTCGAGGAGCTCAGCGCGCGGGTCGGCCTCGTCGGGCGCATTCAAGGGGCTCATCGCGCCGACAAGATAGCCGCTCGGCAGCGCGTCCTGGGACCTCGGGTAGACTCCCCCGCTGCGATGTTCCCGAAGTCCTTGCGCGCGGCCGTTCCCTGGCTCGGGTTGCTGCTCGCGGCCTGCGACCCCGGCTCGACGCCGGCCCCGGCGGCGGTGACGAGCTCACGCCGCGCGCCACTGCATTCGGCGGAGTTCGCCGAGGCGCGCGCGGCGCTGGAAGCGGGTCACGGCGACCTCGCCCTGCGCTTGCTGGAGCGCGTGCCGGGCTTCGAGGCCGAGCTGCTGCGCGCGCGCGCCGAGCTGCTGGGCGGCGACGCCGTGCGCGCCCTGGCCGCGGTCGAGCGCGCGCGCGTCTTCGACGCCTTGCACCCCGAGGTCGCCGGCACCGAGGCCGAGATCCTGGCTGCGCTGCAGCGCGTGCAGGCCGCCGCAGACGTGCTCACCGCGGGCTTCCAGAAGAACGGGCCCGAGCCGCCGCTCCTGCGCGCCCAGGGCGTGGTCGAACTCATGAACCAGGGCCACGCCGTCCAGGCCCTGGAAGCGCTGGAGCGCGCCCGCGCCAAGGACCCCGAGCTGCCGTTCCTCAAGTGGCCGCTGGCCCAGGCGCACCTCCTGGTGGGGCGCGAGCAGCTCGAAAAGAACCCGGCCGAGGCCACGATCCACGCCCAGGCCGCGCGCCGGATCGTGCCCGAGCTCCTGGACGCGATCGAGCTCGAGGCCGAGGGCTGTGCCGGCGAGCTGCGCTTCCGCGAGGCGCTGCAGTGCTATTCCGAGCTCGAGGCCCGCGGGCGCGACTTCGGCGAGACCCCCGCGATCCTGCAGCAGCGCTGGGCCACGCGCTGTCTGCTGGAGCGCGACCGCGCCGGGGCGCTCGAGCACTACCTCGCCGCGCGCGCGCTGGGCCTGAGCGACGAGGGCCTGGGCTTCGGGGTCGAGCTGCTGCGCGCCGAGACCGAGGCGGCCGTGGAGCGCGGGATCGCCGCCGCCGAGGCCGAGGACTGGAGCGGCGCCGAGCGCGAGTTCGCGCGCGCCCTGGAGCTCACCCCGGGCGACCTCGAGGCCGAGAATCACCTGGCCGTGGCGCGCTTCCGCCGGGCCGACTACCGCGGCGCGGCCGCGGCCTGGGAGCACGTCCTGGCTCGCGCTCAGGCGCGCGCGACCGAGTTGCCCGACCCCGTGCCGCTGAACCTGGCCAAGGCCTGGCGCCTGGCGGGGGAGGCGGGCAAGGCGCGCGCGGTGCTCTCCCAGCTCCTCGACCGCGAACCCGAGGGGCCGCTGAGCGAGCCGGCGCGCGAGCTCCTGGTGGTGCTCGAGGCCGAGGCGATGGCCGAGCACAAGTAGGAGCCCAGGGCGAGCCGGCCGACGCGCCATTGCCGGCGAGGACCGTTCGGCGGTAATCTCTCGCGTTTCGCCCGTCCCTCTCCGACCATGACCCACCGCAAGAACCTTCTGGAAGCCTTCCAGACGAAGTCGGAAGCGCCCCGCGCGCTGCCGCCGAGTCCGGTCTCTTCCGGGCCGCGCGGGCCGCTGTTCGACGCGGCCGCGGCGCACGCCTCCGGCGGGCAACCGCCGCGCTGGCTGCTGGTCGGCGTCGGCTTCGTGATCTGCTTCGCGCTGGGCTTCGCGCTCGGGCGGCGCACGCCGGGCGAGACGCGCGCGGCCGAGGATGCGCGCGCGCCGGTCCTGGATCCGCGTCCGGCGCCGGTCAACCAGCCGCGCGTCTTCCAGGAGCCGCCCACTGCGCCCGCGGCGGCCGTGGCCGAGAGCGGGGCGCGCCTCGAGGACTCGCCGCTCTTCCAGGCCCAGAACCTGTACACCGTCATCGTCGCCAGCTACTCGAAGTCGAACCAGGACCTAGCCTGGGCGACCTACCAGCACCTGAGCGACGCGAAGCTCGCGGTCTTCCCACCGATCGAGTCGGGCAACCTCGCCGTTGTCTTGGTGGGCGCGGCGCCGACCTACGCGGAGCTCGAGAAGACCGAGCAATCCGTAAAGTCGCTGGCCCGCGACGGCAAGAAGCCCTACGCCTCGGCGTACCGCGTGCGCATCGACAAGCTCATCCCTCGCCCCAACGCTTCAGAGAAAAAACCATGACCATTCACTCCAGCCTGCGCGGCGTGAACACCCTCACCGGTGAACGCAGCGTGCTCACGCGCCAGGAGCGCATCGCCAAACTCACGAAGGACGGCAAGTTCGACGTGGAGAAGAACAACGTCTGGGGTCTGCCCAAGGTGCGCACGCACTTCAAGGTCGCCGGCGCCAAGAAGGCGCCCAAGGCGGCGGCCGGCGAGGCAGCCGCGGCGGCTCCCGCCGTGGGGGCGGCGGCTCCGGCCAAGGGTGCGGCCAAGCCCGCAGCCAAGCCCGCGGCCAAGGCGCCCGCCAAGGGCAAGAAGGAGTAGGGAGCGCGCGCGGCGCGCGCGCGCCGTGCTCTCCCTCTCGTTCTGCATGGGCGCGCTCCAGAGTTCGCGTGCGCTCGGTCTGTCCGCCCGCGCGCCCGTGCTCGAGGTGTTCTCCTCGCTGCAAGGCGAGGGGCGCTACGCGGGCGAGCCGCAGGTCTTCGTGCGCCTGTGGGGCTGCCCGTTGCGCTGCCGCTGGTGCGACACGCCCGGCTCGTGGCGTCTGCCGGACGAGCCGCGTGCGCGCGTCGTGCGCGCGCTGGACGGGCCGCGGCGCGAGGACGGCTGGGCCTCGCCGTTCCAGGTCGCGACCTGGATCGCGGCGGCCGAGCGCGGCGCGGCGCGCACGGTCAGCGTGACCGGCGGCGAGCCGCTGCTGTGGCCCGGCTTCGTGCGTGGCTTGCGCGCGCTGGTGGGCCCGCGGCGCGTGCACCTCGAGACCGCCGGCGCACACCCCGAGGCACTGGCCGAAGTCGTGGAGCACGTGGACCACCTCAGTCTCGACCTGAAGCTCCCGGCCGACATGGACGCGCCCGAGCCGCTCGCCGGATCAGCGGAGTCCGTGCCCACGAGCGCCACCGAGTGGGCCGAGGTGCGCGCGCGCGTGCTCGAGCTGGCGCGCGGCCGCGACGCGTGCGGCAAGCTGATCCTCGCCGGCGACCGCGCGCCGCGCGAGTTCCGCGCGATCCTCGACGACGTGGCCGCGATCGCGCCCGAGTTGCCGCTCTTCGTGCAACCCGTCACGCCCATGAACGGCGTGCCCGCGCCCACCAACGAAGCCCTGGACGAGCTGTGCGAGCTGGCGCTGGAGCGCCGGCTCTCCGTGCGCGTCGTGCCGCAGCTCCACCGAACCCTAGGGATTCCTTAGTGCCCCTCCCGCGCGTAGCCATCGTCGGTCGCCCCAACGTGGGCAAGTCGACGCTCTTCAATCGCCTGACCGGCAGCCGCATCGCCATCGTCGAGCCCACCCCGGGAGTGACGCGCGACCGCGTCTCGGCTCCGGCGCGCATCGAGAGCGACTTCGGCACGCGCACGGTCGAGCTCAGCGACACGGGCGGCATCGGCGTGGTGGACCGCGACGACCTCGGCGTGGACGTCGAGCGCGAGATCACGCGCGCGCTGGAGCGCTGCGACCTGGTCCTGTTCGTGGTCGACACGCGCGCCGGCATCGTGCCCGACGACGCGCACATCGCGCAGCGCCTGCGCAAGCTGCAGAAGCCCGTGATCCTGGTGTGCAACAAGGTCGAGGGCGAGAAGCAGGCCTGGGAAGTCGACGCCTTCCGCGCGCTGGGCATCGGCGGCGAGCCGCGCGCGATCAGCGCGCAGAACAACGAGGGCATCAGTGACCTCGAGGAGGACATCCAGCGCCTGCTGCCGCCGCCCGGGCCGGACGAGGAGCCGCTGACGTCGGCCTTCAAGCTGGCCGTCGTCGGCCGCCGCAACGCCGGAAAATCGACGCTCGTCAACGCGCTGGCGCGCGAGGAACGCGCGATCGTCTCCGCGATCCCCGGCACCACGCGCGACGCGCTCGACGTGCAAGTGCAGCGCGGCGGCGAGACCTTCACGCTGATCGACACCGCCGGCGTGCGCAAGAAGACCAAGCACGAGGACGCGATCGAGTTCTTCTCCTTCGCGCGCAGCTACCGCGCCATGCGCCGCGCCGACGTGGTGCTGCTGCTGTTCGACGCCACTGAGCGCATCTCGGCCGTCGAGAAGCGCCTGGCGCGCTACATCAAGGACCACTATCGCGTGGTGCTCCTCGGCGCCAACAAGTGGGACCTGGTGCGCGACGGCCTGGAGCCCGAGGACTTCCGCGCCTACCTCGACCAGGAACTGCCGGGCCTGGCCTTCGCGCCGATCTCGTTCCTGTCGGCCAAGAACGGGCTCAACGTGGCCGAGACCTTCAACCTCGCGCGCGAGCTCCACGCGCGCGCCATCTCGCGCATCCCCACCGGCGAGCTGAACCGCATCCTGCACAAGGCCGCCGAATCGCGCTCGCCGGGCGCGCGCGGAAACCGCGTCAAGATCCACTACGCGACGCAGGCCGAGAGCTCGCCGCCGACCTTCGTGCTGTTCGTCAACGACTCGCGCAACATCGGCAAGGACTACCTGCGCTACCTCGAGAACCGCCTGCGCGAGCTCACTCCCTTGGCCGAGGTTCCGATCCGCTTCGTGGTGCGCGACAAGCGCGACGGCGACGACGAGAAAGGGCGAGACCACTGATGAGCCGCTGGTGCTGCGTGCTGATGTGCCTGTTCGTGGCCTGCGATTCCGTGGCGCGCCGTGAGGCGCAGGAAGCCAAGGAGGCGCACTGGAAGTCGGCCGAGGTCTCCGCGCCCTCCGACCGCATGTTGTGGCAGCTCACGCTGCTGGCGCTGCAGAGCCAGGGCTATCCCCTGGCGGCCGGCACGGACCCCGGCGCGCGCAAGGTCGAGTCGGGCTGGAAGACGGACATGCAGCCCTTCCGCGGCGAGGGCCAGCGGCGGCGCGCGCTGGTGAAGATGACGCCGCTCGAGAAGGGGCGCTGGAAGCTCGAGACGCGCGTCAAGGTCGAGCACAACCAGAACCTGGTCGCGCCGCTGGACCCGGTGCGCGCCGAGTGGAAGCCGGCCGCGGACGACCAAGCGGCGGCGCAGATCCTGCTGCAGCACGTGCAATCGCGTCTGAAGCCCGAGCTCGCGGTCCAGCCACCGCCCGAAGCGCCGCCCAAGCGTCCGTAGGCGCCCGCGGGCGGACTGCCGCTCGCGCTGCCGTTGGCGAGCCGCGGCGCGCCTTTCTTTCCGGAGGCTTGCCCTGTACGGTCGCGGCGACCGAAAGAGCCCCTTCCCCGACCGATGAGCCCCGCCCTCGACAGCACCGTGCCCGGAACGAGCGGCGCGTGGGTCACGGCGCGTCCGACGCGCGCGCGGGAGATCGCGCAGCGCCTGGTGCGCCTGCCGCAGCTCGTACTGGCGAACCGCGACCTGGTGCTGACCACGCTGCGCCGCGACCTCTCCTCGCGCTTCCAGGGGACGCTGTTCGGCTGGGCGTGGCCGGTGTTCCAGCCGCTGTTCCTGTTCACCGTCTACTACTTCATCTTCACGGAGTTCTTCCAGGCGCGCATGCCCGACCTGCCGGACTCGCAGAAGGCTGGCATGGGCGTCTACATGTTCTGCGGCATGATCGCCTGGGCGGCGCTGGCCGAGTCGCTGGCGCGCGGGACGGGCGTGATCGTCGACAACGGCAACCTGATCAAGAAGCTCGCCTTCCCGGCCGAGCTCCTGCCGCTCAACGTGGTGCTGGCCTCGCTCACGATGATGCTGTTCTCGCTCGGCATCTTCCTGCTGGTCGCCACGTTCACGCCGGTGTGGCCGCACCCGGGCTGGCAGCTCCTGTGGTTGCCGGTGTTGCTCGTGGTGCAGGGATTCTTCATCTACGGCTGCGTGCTGCTGCTCTCGACGCTGCAGGTGTTCCTGCGCGACACGGCGCAGATCGTGGCCATGGTGGTCACGGTGTGGATGTTCGCGACGCCGATCTTCTGGGTGCCCGAGCTCCTGGGCGAGCGCATCGCCAACTATCTGCCGCTGATCCACGCGAACCCCGCGTTCCACATGGCCGCGGCCTGGCGCGGAACGCTGATGGGCGACGTCACGATCCCGCTCACCGACGCCGCGCACCCTGAGCTCGCGCGCGTGCTGACGCCGGTCTCGATCGCGGCCATCCCCGAGCACCTGGGGATGTTCGCGCTGTGGGCCCTGGCGCTGTACGTGCTCGGCTACTCGTTCTTCGTGCTCTCCCAGCGCCGCTTCGCGGACGAGGTCTGATGAGCTACGCACTCGAGGCCGAGAAGCTGGGCAAGGCGTACCGCGTGTACGCGAAGCCGCTGCGGCGCGTGGGCGAGTGGCTCAGCTTCGGACGCTACAAAGGCCACCACGAATTCTGGGCCCTGCGCGGCGTCGATCTCGCGCTCAAGCCCGGTTCGTCGCTCGGCCTGTGCGGCGCGAACGGCGCGGGCAAGTCCACCTTGCTCAAGGTGCTTGCGGGCACGACGGCGCCGACCGAGGGCCGCTATCGCGTGCGCGGACGCGTGGCCAGCCTGCTGGAGCTCGGCGCCGGCTTCCACATGGACTTCACCGGGCGCCAGAACATCATCCTGAACGGCGTGATGATGGGCTTCACGCGCCGCGAGCTCCTGGCCAAGACGCCCGAGATCATCGACTTCGCCGAGCTGGGCTCGTACATCGACGAGCCGGTGCGCACGTACTCCTCGGGCATGGGCCTGCGCCTGGGCTTCGCCATCGCCGCCTCGGTCGATCCCGAGGTGCTGATCATCGACGAGGTCTTCGCCGTCGGCGACATGTACTTCCAGAAGAAGTGCGTCGATCGCATCTACACCTTCAAGCAGCGCAACAAGACGATCGTCTTCTGCAGCCACAGCCTCTACGACGTGCGCCAGTTCTGCGACCAGGCGCTGTGGCTCGAGCGCGGCGAGCCGCGCGCCATCGGCGACTCGGTGTTCGTCACCAACGAGTACGCGGCCTTCCAGCGCCAGCACATCGGTCAGGTGGCCGAGGCCGTGCGCGGCGAGCACCCGCCGGTCCCCGGCGTGGAGAGCATGCGCCCGGAGGACATGCCCAGCGTGCTCGACGCGCGCATCTACCGCCTGGGCACCGACGAGGAGTGCTACCAGGTGCAGAGCGGCGACTCGATCGAGCTGCGCGTGTGGTGGAAGAACCCGCTGCCCGAGAAGCACCCGATCCAGATCGGCATCGCCTTCATGCGCGGCGACATGACCACCTGCGGCGGCAGCGCCACGCACTTCCAGAAGGTCGAGCTGAAGGGCACGCAGGGGTGCCTGGTGCTCAAGGCTCCGAACCTGGCGCTGCTGGCGGGCCAGTTCCTGATCCCGGTGGTGCTGTTCGACAAGGAAGGCGTGCACCGCTACCAGGACTACCTGATGCCGCAGAACCTGCTGGTGCGCGCCTACACGCGCGACATCGGCCTGTTCCGCCTGGACCTCAGCTTCGAGCAGCGCGAGCTCGCCCCGCCGGCGGCGCGCCCGCGCGGCCCGGCCGCGCAGGGGGCTTGACCCAGATGATTCACGAATCCTCGGCTGCAACGCCGCGACTGGCCGCATCTGCGGTGCCTCGCTCCCTGCGAGGTTCTCACCGACCCGCGAAGGGTCGCTTCCGGTCCTCTCCGTCGCGCAGCGCTGCGTCTGCGGCCATTCGCGGCGTTGCGCTCGAGGTCTCGTGAAGCCTCTGGCTCTGAAGCACGACGTCCGGCTCGCCGCGCTGATCGTCAACTACAACACCGGCTCCTACGCCGAGTGCTGCATCGAGTCGCTGCTGCACGAGTGGCAGCGCGAGGGTCGGGCGCGCGACAAGCTCACGATCGTGCTGGTCGACAACGCCTCGCCCGTGCCGCAGGAGGAGTACCTGGTGCGCAGCGAGGCGCTGGGCGTGAAGGTGCTGCGCGCGGACGAGAACCTCGGCTACGCGCGCGGCATGAACCTGGCCTACGCGCACACGCAGGGCGCGCCGCTCGACGTGGTGGCGATCCTGAATCCCGACCTGCACTTCCTGCCCGGCGCGCTAGGAATGCTGCTCGACTACGTGCTCGACAACCCCAAGGTCGGCGTGGTGGACGCGGCGACCTCGGTCGATCCGCTGGGCGTGATCAACCTGCCGCCGAACCTCCTGCCCACGCCCTTCGAGCACCTGCGCATGACGCTGGCCAACATGCACCCGTACTTCGGGCGCCGCTACAGCGCGCACCGCCTGAAGCAGTGTCTGCTGTGGTGGACCTCGAAGGAGCCCGTGACGACCGACATGCTCTCGGGCTGCTGCCTGTTCATGCGCCGCGCGGTGATCGACGAGCTCGGTCGCGTGATGGATCCGCGCTACCCGCTGTACTTCGAGGACACGGACCTGTTCCGCACGCTGAACGCGCACGGCTACCAGGTAGTGCACCACACGCGCGCGCGCATCCTGCACCACTGGTCGCGCTCGGCCAAGGTCGGGTCCCCGGGCGATCCCTCGATCGAGCGCCACGAGATCTCGCGCGAGCTCTACTACAAGAAGTTCTACGGGCCGCTCGGGCGCGGGCTGTACGCGCTCATGAACGCGATCGGCAAGCGCTGGCCGCGGCCCTGGATCGGACGCCCGATCCACCCCCTGCAGGACCTGGGCTCGTTCCACGAGCCGCTGACCATCACGCTGCCGCGCGCGGCGCGTTACCTGATCGAGATGTCGGTGCATCCGGGCTTCGTGATCTGCTCGGGCACCTTCGGCAGCGGCGCGCGCTGGACCTGTCCGCCCGAGACCTGGGAGTGGATGTTCCCGATCGAGTACTTCGTGCGCGTGCTCGACCTGGACACGCTCGAGCTGCTCGGCGGCTACCGCTTCGTGAAGACGGCTCCGTGCCGCACCGAGGCCATGCGCACCGAGGAGCTGGACCGGCTGGCCGGGCGTCTGCTCGAATGCGCGCCGGTCCGATGAGCCCGAGCTCCCCCGACGATCCGCTGCGCGAACGCGCGCCCCTGCCGCAGACGCTGGAGCGGCCCCCGCGCGGGCGCGTCCTCTTGCTCGCCCCGCACGCCGACGACGACGTGCTCGGCGCCGGCGGCACCTGCGCGCTGCACGCGGCCCAGGGCGATCCGGTGCACGTGCTGGTGGTCTACGACGGCGCGGTCGGCGATCCCCAGCGCCGCCACGAGCCGGCCGAGCTGCGCGCGCTGCGCCAGCGCGAGGCGCGCGCCGGTGGAGCGCACCTCGGGCTCTGCGCCTACGAGTTCTGGGGCTACCCCGAGGGGCACGTGCCTCTTCCCGCGCAGCTCCTCGAGGGCGCCCAGCGCCTGGCGCGACGCATCCGCGAGCTCGAGGTGGACACGCTCTACGCGCCCTGGGCCGGTGAGCACCACCTCGACCACCACGTCCTGGCGCGCAGCACGCGCCTGGCGCTCGCCCTGGCCGGCTTCCACGGCCACGCCTGGGGTTACGAGGTGTGGACGCCGCTCGTGCCGACGCTCGTCGTCGACATCACCTCCGTGTTCGCGCAGAAGGTCGCCGCGCTGCGCGAGCACGAGAGCCAGCTCGCCTACCGCGACATCCTGCACAAGGGCCTGGCGCTCTCGGCCCAGCGCGCGATGTACCTCGCGCCCGAGGCCCGCCACGGCGAGGGCTTCGCGCCCCTGGGCGAGCCCTTCGGAAGCGACCGCGCGCTGCTCGGCGCGCCGCGCTGAGTCGCGCGCCTTCCGGGCTCCGCGCCGCGCGCCCGCTCCTCGACTCGGCGGTCGCGGTGAGCTCCGCGCTGCCATCCGAGCTGTAACCCGTCGTTCGCCCTCCGCTCGCCGTCGCCGCGCACAAGGAAGCGCCCTTCGACCCCCGCGGGGCCGCCTTCCTCGTCCTTTCCCTGGAGTCGAGATCATGAATGCCACCCGTACCGTCCGTTCCTTGCTCGTCCTCAGCGTCCTCGGTTCCGGGCTCTTCGCCCAGACGCCCGCGCCCAAGAAGCAGGAGCCCAAGAAGCCCGCGGCCGTGCCGACGCAGACCAAGGAAGCGTCCGCCAAGCCCGAATCCGCGCGCGAGCTCGCCTTTTCCGTCAGTGGCCTGACCAAGGACAACCTGGCCAAGGTCAAGGAGAGCCTGCAGGCCCTGACGATGCACGTGTTCGCGTGCTCGGCCTGCAAGGTCGAGCAGGCCGCCGCCGGCGACTGTCCGAAGTGCAAGGCGCCGCTCAAGGCCGAGAACCGCTCCGACTTCCAGCAGATCCAGCCCTCGGCCGAGGCCGGCACGCTGGCGCTGACGATCGACCCCAAGGCCGTGCTCAAGCTGTCCGAGCTGGAGAGCGCGCTGGGCCAGAACGCGGTCAAGATCGACCCCGCGAAGTTCCCCCTCGCCGGGCGGGCGCACCTCCTGGTGAAGGGCGTCGCGGCCGATGCCGCGCCGGCGATCGAGAAGGCGCTGAACGACGCCAAGCTGTTCGAGGAGGTCAAGGCGAAGTTCGACGCGACGACCGGCGAGCTGCACGTGATGGTGCGCGCCGGCGCGAGCGCGCCCACGCGCGCCAAGGTTGCCGCGGCCATCGAGAGCGCCAAGGGCCAGCTCGTCGACGTCGTGTGGGGCCCGATGGGCGGGATGGGGCACAAGGCCTGAGCTACTAGGTTCGAGAGTCCGCGCTCCGCGCGCGGATTCTCGTGAGTAGTAGCTCCGGCGCCGCCGGCGCCGCGCCGCTCATCAAGCGGCGAGGAGGGGGAGGCCGCGTGTCGCGCCTGGCCTGGAGGAGGAGTCGCGGGGGAGGGTCTGCCTCCCCCGCCAACAAGAACTCAGCGCGGGCGCATGAGGTCTCATTGGGT
>SIAI01000064.1 GCA_009691855.1 Planctomycetota bacterium
CGCGGCGCTCTTCGCCGCCCTCGAAGGCGCCGGCCTCGACGCGCGATGAAGATCGTCGCGCTGCACAACCTGAAGGGCGGCGTGGGCAAGACCACGGCCGCGGTCCAGCTCGCGCACCTCTCGTCGCGCGCGCGCCCGACGCTGCTGTAGGACCTCGACGCGCAGGGCGCGGCCAGCTGGGTCTTCCGCGTGCGCGTGTCCGAAGCGGCCGAGCCCAGGCGTCTGCTGCGCGATCCGGCGGCACTGTGGAGCGCGATCCGCGGCAGCGACTGGCCGGGGCTGGACGTCTTGCCCGCGGATCTCTCGCTGCGCAAGCTGGAGAGCGCGCTGCGGGACGAGGACGAGCCCGAGCGCGCCTTTGCCGCCGCACTGAGCGCGCTCGGCCAGCACTACGAGCGCATCGTGCTCGACTGTCCGCCGGCCTTGAGTCTGCTGGCGGAGTGCGTCTTCCACGCCGCCGACGCGCTGGTCGTGCCCACCATCCCGACCGCGCTCTCGCTGCGCACCCTGGCGACCCTGCACCAGCAGCTCAAGCCATTGCGACGGCGCGGGCTGCTGGTGTTGCCGTTCTTCTCGATGCTGGACGCGCGCAAGGCCATGCACCGCACCGTGCGCGACTTCGCGCGCGCCGAGGGGCTGGGCTTCCTGGCCAGCGAGATCCCGTACTCGGCCCACGTCGAGAACTCCGCCGCGCGCCGCGAGCCCGTGACCGCGCGCGCCGGGCATCCGCTGGCAGCGGCGTTCGCGGCGCTGGCGGCCGAGATCGAGCTGCGTCTGGGCGACACGGGTGCCGCGCCGAAGCTCGGGCGCGGGCGCATGCTGGACCTGGTGCAGTCGCTGCAGCGTCCCGCGCGGCCGGGGCCGAGCGAGAACTGAGCTCACTGCGGGGCGCTTGCCCGGCGCGAACTCACGAGGCGCGGCGCGTAGAGCGCGCCGGTCTTCGTGTCGCGCAGGGCGGCGCGCAGCGCGGTCTCGTGGCAGTTCCTGGGCCACACTCGCTCGAGCGGGCGGCGCGCGACGAGCAGCTCCACGAACTCTTCGTACTCGAGCTGGACGACGGTGGGCTTCGGGGCGTCGTTCTTCATCGCGGGGATCGAGTGGCGCCGCCGGGCCGTTCCCGGCGTTGCGGACTTCGATCGCGTGACAGTGTAGGGCGCCGCGCCCACACCGTGCCGATCCTTGCGATCCATTGACACGGCCCGCTGCGCGCGCGAGCACGACGCCGTCCCGCGCGGTTCTCTTTCATGAGTCCTTTTCAGAAGCGCACGTCGCCGCTCGCCGCTCGGGGTTCTGCGCGAGTCAGGCGCAGCTCGAGCACGGTCTCGAGTTCGGGCGTGAGCTCGACCTGCGCCGAGCCGGAGTAGCGCCAGCGACGCAAGGGGCCGGGGACGAGCTCGCCCCTGCCCGGCGGCAGGCCGGCGACTTCGAACGCTCCGTCCTCGCCGGCGAGGAGCGACACGCGCACGCCGTCGTCGGAGGTGAAGGTCAGCGGCACGCGCAGCGGCTCGCCCTGCTCGTCGAGCACGCGCCCGCGCAGGCCGCAGGGCGCGCGCAGCTCGAGCACGACGCCCTCGTGCGTCGCCCCGGGTGCGAGGGCGAGCTCGAGCGCGCGCGAGGGCGCGCTGCCCGGCGCCCGTGCGCGCAGGTGGAGCGTGCCGGAGTCGGTCGCGAGCTCGAAGCGGCCCTCGTCGTCCGTGCGCGCGTCCTCGTCCTGCTCCCGCTCGCCGATCCAGCGCACGAGGCGCGAACCGTGCACGCTGCCCAGGGCCACGCTGCCGTCGAGGCCGTTGCCGCGCAGCCCATCTGGCTCGGCCGACACGCGCGCACCGCGCACCGGAGTGCCGTCCGCAGCGAAAACACGCCCGCGCACGGTGCCCCGTCGCGGCAGCACGAAGCGCAGCTCCTCGCGCGTGTCTTCGGGCGCGCGCAGCGTGCGCACCACGCGATTGCGGCCTGGCACGCTGGCTGAGACCTCGAAGGATCCGCGCGGCATCGGTGGCAGCTCGAAGCGTCCGTCGGCGCCGGTGGTCTGAGCGGACTGGGAGTCCGGCAGGTCGCCATCGAAGACCAGCACGAGGCGCCTGACGTGCGCGCCCTCGAGCGCGACGCCGTCCTCGTCGAGCACGACGCCGCGCAGGCCCTGCCACGGCTCGAGCACGAGCTCGACCTCGCGCGCCTCGCCCGCGACGAGCGGGGCCAGCGTGAGCTCCGCGCTGGCGCCGCTGCACATGGCCCGCAGCTCGAGCGGCTCGCCCACCGACAGCCTCGGGATCGAGAAGCGCCCGGCGTCGTCGCAGCTCGTGCCGCCGGTGCCGGTCCAGCTCGCGGGCGGCCCGCAGCGCACTCGAATCGGCTCCGCTCCGGCCGAGCCGAGGGGCGGCCGGTGCACGCGTCCGCGCACCACTCCCCACGCCAGGGCGCGCAGCACGACGGCGGTGCTCCCCGGCGCGACCTCGACCTCGTCCGGCAGCGTCAGGCGGTCGGCCTCGAGGTCGAGGCTGACCGAACGCGTGCCGCGCGGCACGACGAAGGCGAAGGTGCCGTCGGGCGCGAGCGCGGTCTCGTAGCGCTGGGAGTGCAGGCGCGAGACCCCCTTGCGGTGCGCGTGGGCGACGACGCGCGCCTCCAGTCCGGTCGGCAGCCCACCCGCGACCTCGACGCGCCCGGCGACGGGCAGGCCGTCGATGGCGGCGGGTGCGCGCAGCTCACCCGACTCCGCCGCCTCGAGCGCGTGCGCCTCGAGCGTAGGCCGGAGGTCCGCCGCGGGGGCGGGCTCCGCGCTCGAACTCGCCAGCGACTCCGGCCCATCCGCGGCGCGCGGCCCACGCTCCGCGGGCAACAGCAGGAGCGCGAAGGCTCCCAGGACGACGACCAAGGACAGGCTCAACAACAGGCGCAACGGACTTCCCTCCGGAGCCAGCCTACGCGCGCGCGCCGCTCTGCGTTGGTCGTCGAGCGGATCTTCGCTTTCGGCGGAGGACGCCTACGCCGCGGAGAAGTGCTTGCCCTTGACCAGCGAATCGGCGAGGTGCGTGGCGGCCCAGGAGTCGGGCTTCACGCGCACCTGGAAGCCGTGGCCCAGGACCATGCCGGCCAGGGCGCGCACGTACTGGCTGGACTTGTGCTTGATGTCCTGGTTCACGTCCACGTGCACGACGATGTCGTGGGCGAAGGCGCGCGAGAGGAACAGCGCCGTATCGAGCGAGAGCTCGGCCTCCAGGAACAGCTTGTGGGCCAGCGTCTGCGCGCGCGGGATCGAGGAGCGCTGGTAGAAGACGCGCCCGCCGTGGCCGGGGTCGAGAACGGCCACGACCGTGACGTAGTTGGTGGCCTGGCCGTAGTTCTGCGAGTCGGAGCCGACGTGGATCACCTCCCGATCGCCGCGCAGGAGCTCCTGCGTCGCGGCGATCAGGTCCGGTATTGGCTTGCCCGAGAGCGATCTCCACATGGTCGGTGCCTACACCTTCGTCGTGCCTCGCGTCGGTCTGTAGCGTACGCCCGGCTTTCGAGAAAGGGATCCGTGGGGAGGCCTTTTTCGGGCGCATTCGAGCGCGCTCCGCGGGCCTCGGCGCGCGCTCGCGGCGCGCCGAAGCCGTAGAATCGGCGCCGCGATGCTGCTCTCGTTGCTCTTCCTGGCCGCTCTGGGCGGAGACCCGCCGCCCGCGCGCGCGAGCCACTGGGCCTATCGGGCGCCGGTGCGCGCGCCGCTGCCGGCCGAGGCTTTTCCTGGCTGGGCCCGCAATCCGCTCGATCGCTTCGTTGCTGAACGCCTGGCGCGCGAGGGCCTCGCGCCCGCGCCCGAGGCGACGCCGGAAGCGCTGCTGCGCCGTGCCGCGCTCGACCTGACGGGTCTGCCGCCCACGCCGGCCGAGCTCGACCTCTTCCGCGCCGATCGCGCGCCCGATGCCTACGGCCGCGCGCTGGATCGGCTGCTTGCCTCGCCGCACTACGGCGAGCACCAGGCGCGCGCCTGGCTCGACCTGGCGCGCTACGCCGACTCGCGCGGCTACGAGAAGGACGAGCGGCGCGAGATGTGGCGCTACCGCGACTGGGTGATCGAGGCCTTCGACCGCGACCTCGCCTTCGACCAGTTCACGCTCGAGCAGCTGGCCGGCGACCTCTTGCCCGAGCCCACCCTGGAGCAGCTCGTGGCCACCGGCTTCCAGCGCAACACGCTGGTCAACGAGGAGGGCGGCACCGACCCCGAGGAGTTCCGCGTGGCCGCGGTCAAGGACCGCGTGCACACCACCGCGCTGGCCTGGCTGGGCACGACGCTCGAGTGCGCGCAGTGCCACGACCACAAGTACGACCCCTTCACGCAGCTCGACTACTACCGCCTGTTCGCATTCTTCGACTCGACCGAGGACAGCGGCAACAGCGACGCGCCCTCGATCCCGGCGCCTACGCGGGTCTTCGCGGCGCGCGCCGTCGAGCTCGAGGCCGAGCGCGCAGGGATCGAACGCGAGCTCGCGCCAGAAGTGCTGGCGAGCACGGTCGAGGCCTGGCGCGCGCGCTGGGCGGAGGCGACCTGGACGGTGCTGCATCCCAGCCGCTTCGCGGCGCGCGAAGGCTCGCGTCTGGCGTTGCTGGCGGACGAGTCCGTGCTTGCGCTGGGCGCGCCGCCCGCGGCCGACGTCTACGAACTGGCGACGCGCCTCGGGCCGGGGACGATCCGCGCGCTGCGCCTCGAAGTGCTGACCGACCCGAGTCTGCCCGAGCAGGGCCCGGGGCGCTCCGAGCAGCGCAACTTCGTGCTCGGGCGCGTGGCGCTGACGCTCGACGGCGCGCCGCTCGCCGTGGTGCGCGCGCGTGCGGACTACAGCCAGGACGAGTACGGGCCCGCGGGCGTGCTCGACGACGATCCGCACAGCGGCTGGGCCATCGGTGGCGCGCTGGGGGAGGGGCACGCGCTCGTGCTGGAGCTCGCCGAGCCGCTCGTGCTCACGCGCGCGGCCGAGCTGGCGCTCGAGCTCGAGCAGCACTACGGCGCCGAGCACCTGTTCGGCCGTTTCCGGCTGAGCGCGAGCGCCGTAGCGCTGCCCGCGGAAGAGCTGCTGCCCTCGCCGGAGATCGCCGCGCTGCTGGCGGCGCCGGATGTCGCGCAGCGCGAGCGCATGGGGCGCTGGTATGCAGAGCGCGCGCCCGCTCTCGCTCCGCGGCGCGAGCGACGCGCAGCGATCGAGCGCGAGCTCGTCCCGCCGCAGGCGCTGGTGATGCGCGAGCGCGCCGAGCCGCGGCACACCTTCGTGCAGCTGCGCGGCAACTTCCTGGCGCCCGGCGCGGAGGTCACGCCCGCCGTTCCGGCGATCCTGCCGCCGCTCGCCGAGCTCGGCCGGCGCGCCACGCGTCTCGATCTCGCGCGCTGGCTGGTGAGCGCGGAGAACCCGCTCACCGCGCGCGTGACCGTGAACCGCTTCTGGCAGCGCCTGTTCGGCACGGGCCTGGTCGCCACGGACAACGACTTCGGCCTGCGCGGCGAGCTGCCCAGCCACCCCGAGCTGCTCGACTGGTTGGCGCTCGAATTCCAGCAGCGCGGCTGGAGCGTGAAGCAGCTCTTGCGCCTGATCCTCGAGTCGGCGACCTATCGCCAGTCGTCGCGTGTCACGGCCGAACTCGTGGCGCGCGATCCGGCCAACCGGCTGCTCGCGCGCGGACCGAAGCTGCGCCTGGACGCCGAGGTGCTGCGCGACGTCGCCCTCGCGGCGAGCGGCCTCTTGTGCGCGACCGTCGGCGGCCCGAGCGTGTTCCCGCCGCAGCCCGAGGGCATCTGGCAGAGCCCCTACAGCGGCGACAGCTGGCCCGCGTCGAGCGCCTGCGACGCGCACCGCCGCGGCCTGTACACCTTTCTCAAGCGCTCGGCGCCCTACCCGACGTTCCAGTTGTTCGACGCCACCAGCCGCGAGTTCGCCTGCTCGCGCCGCGAGCGCAGCAACACGCCGCTGCAGGCGCTGGCGCTGCTCGACGATCCGGTGTTCGTCGAGTGCCAGCGCGCGCTGGCGGCGCGCATGTGTGCGGAGGGTGGCGACACGGACGAAGCCCGCGTGCGTCTCGGCTTCCGCCTGAGCACGGCACGCGAGCCGGCCGCGAGCGAACTCGCGGTGCTCCTGCGCTTGCTCGCCAGCGAGCGCGCGGCTGCCGACGCGGAGTCGACGCCCGAGCACGCGTGGTTCGCGCTGGCGTGCGTGCTGCTCAACCTGGACGAAACGGTCACCAAGAGCTGATGGACCCGCGCCTCGAACAGCTGCGGCTCGCCACCCGGCGCCAGTTCCTGCGCGCGGGCGCGACCGGCGTCGGCGCGCTGGCGCTGGGCACGCTCTTGCGTGGCGAACAAGGCGGCCTGCCGCACTTCGCGCCGCGCGCGCGGCGTGTGATCTTCCTGCACATGGCCGGCGCGCCCTCGGCGCTCGACCTGTTCGACAACAAGCCCGAGCTCGTGCGCCTGAACGGCCAGCCGATCTCGGAAGAGCTGATCCAGAACGAGCGCTTCGCCTTCATCAAGGGCGTGCCCACCGTGCTGGGCTCGCCCTATCGCTTCGCGCGCCACGGCCAGTGCGGGCACGAGCTCTCCGAGCTCTTGCCGCACCTCGCCACGGTCGCCGATCGCATCGCCCTCGTGCGCTCGATGAAGACCACGCAGTTCAACCACGCGCCGGCGCAGGTGTTCCTGAACACGGGCTTCGAGCGCGCCGGGCGGCCGAGCATGGGCTCGTGGCTGTCCTACGGCCTGGGCAGCGAGAACGCGAACCTGCCGGCCTTCGTGGTGCTGCTCTCGGGGCGCTACAGCCCGGACGGCGGTGCGGCCTGCTGGTCGAGCGGCTTCCTGCCCAGCGTGCATCAGGGCGTGCGCTTCCGCTCCCAGGGCGACGCCGTGCTGTTCCTGTCCAATCCGCCGGGCGTCGATTCGGCGGGGCGGCGGCGCCAGCTCGACGCGCTGGCCGAGCTGAACCAGCAGCGTCACGCGGCCACGCTCGATCCGGAGATCGAGACGCGCATCGCGCAGTACGAGCTCGCCTACCGCATGCAATCGGCGGTGCCCGAGCTGCTCGAGATCGAGTCCGAGCCCGAGGCCGTGCGCGCGCTGTACGGCGCCGAGCCGGGCAAGCAGAGCTTCGCCAACAACTGTCTCCTGGCGCGGCGGCTGGTCGAGCGCGGCGTGCGCTTCGTGCAGCTCTACCACTGGGGCTGGGACAGCCACGGCACCTCGCCCGACGACGACATCGTCAGCTCGCTGCCGCGCCGCTGTCAGGAGACCGACCGTGCCTCGGCGGCGCTGATCCACGACCTCGAGCGTCGCGGCCTCCTGGAGGACACACTGGTCGTGTGGGGCGGAGAATTCGGGCGCACGCCGATGAACGAGGCGCGCAACGGCTCGACCTTCCTCGGCCGCGACCACCACCCGCACTGCTTCACGATCTGGATGGCCGGCGGCGGTGTGAAGGGCGGCGTCGCCCATGGCCAGACCGACGAGCTCGGCTACCACGTGGCCGCGGATCCGGTCACGGTCAACGACCTGCACGCGACGATGCTGCACCTCTTCGGCATCGAGCACGCGAAGTTCACCTATCGCTTCCAGGGCCGCGACTTCCGCCTGACGGACGTCGCCGGCGAGGTGGTGGCCCCGCTCCTGGCTTGAGGCCAGCGGGTGAGGCTGAGCGCGCGGAAGCGCGCGCTCAGCGCGAGCCGTCGCCCACGCGGGCGAGTGCGTTCTCGTCGCGCGTGAGCCAGGCATGCGCGAGCTCGGCGGCGCGCAACCTGTACCTCACCTACGACTTCGGCGGGGGCCAGACACAGCTGGCGCTCTTCTACACCGTGCAGGGCGACACGCTGGTCTCGGGCGCGGGCCTGAAGGGCGTCGTCTTCGTGCCCAACGTCTACCAGAAGGAGTTCGGCACGCTGAACCTGAGCCTGTCGCGCGTGCTCGGCAAGCACTTCAAGCTGCAGCTGCAGGCCAAGAACCTCACCAACCCCGACATCGAGGAGGTCTACCGCTCCGAGTTCATCGGCGGGGACGTGAGCAAGGCGTCGTACTCGAAGGGCAGCGAGGTCTCGCTGAGCCTCAGCGTGCACCTGTAGCCGCGCGCGCCGCGCGCAACACCAGCAGCGGCGAGCGGTGCACGACGTCGCGCGTGACGAGCTCGAGCGTGGCGGGGATGGAGTCGTGCAGCTCCTCGACCTCGGACACGACCAGGCCCTCGGGATGCGCCAGGCACCAGGCCTCGAGCGCCTCGCGATCGCGCAGCTTCTCCAGCCCGCCGCGCCCGGCGAGGAGCTCGTACAAGCCGTGCTGCGAGCTGCCCAGGAATGCCAGCGGCTGCTCGGGGGCGCGCCGCAGGGCGGCGGCGAGATCGTGCGGGTAGAGCAACTTGCCCGCGGCGGGGTGCACGACCAGCATGCACGCGCCCAGCGCGCCCAGGGTCAGCGCGCACAACGACCGGGGCCCGCGCGCGCGGCCGACGAGCACCAGCGCCCCGGCGACGACCAGCGCGGCGGCGGCGAAGAGCGGCTTCCAGGCGCCGGATTCGATCCACGCGCTGCCGCGCGTGCTGACCCCGCCGACTTCGCCGGGCAGGATCCAGGCCCCCACGGCCAGGCCCGCCAGCAGGATGCCGAGCAGCGCGCGCACGCCGTGGCGTAGCCAGACGAGGGCGTGCGGGTCGCGCTCGAGCGCCGCCGCAGCCAGCAGCGCGAGCGCCGGCGCCAGCGGTACCAGGTAGTGCGCCTGCTTGCCGCTGATGAGCGTGAACACGAGCAAGAGGCCGAGCACGGTGAACCCCAGGCGCCGGTTCCAGTCCGGACGCTGGCCCGCGTCACGCCGCAGCAGGACGAAGCTCGCCGGCAAGGAGCCGAACAGCACCACGGGCGCGTAGAACCAGCGCGGGCGCGCGTGATCCGGGCTGCTCAGCACGCGCCCGGCCCAGCGCTTCCACAGCAGCGCGTCCGCGAACTCCGGTCCGCCGAGATAGGCCGCGCCGAGCGCCCAGGCGGCGAGCGGCAGCAGCGCCAGCAAGAGGATGCGCGCGGCCGCGCGCCGCGCGCGCTCCACGCCGCGCAGCTCGCTCGTGCACCAGAAGTACGGCACCAGGAACAGGAAGGCGACCGGGCCCTTGGCCAGCAGCGCGGCCGAGCTCCAAAACCACGCGCGCCCGTCGCGGCGCGCGCTCCACGCATCCACCGCGCCCCACACGCAGGCCGCCAGCAGCGCGTCGAAGATCAGGAACTGGCTGGCCAGGGCCGGCATCAACAGCGCCGCCTGCAGCCAGGCGACCGAGGCCAGGCCCAGGCGCCGGCCGACGCGCGCGGCGAAGCAGACCACCAGGGCCGAGGTCAGCGCGGGCAGGCAGCGCAGCGCGAACTCGGCCGGCGCGCCCAGCGTCGCCAACGCGCGCGCCAGCCAGAACAAGAGCGGCGGTTTTTCGGCGTAGGGCTCGCCCAGCAGACGCAGCAGCAACGCGCTGCCGTCCAGGCTCTCGCGGAAGACCTCCAGGTAGCGCGTTTCGTCGATCGGCAGCGGCGGGCGCAGGAACACGACCGCCAGACCGAAGACCGCGACCGTCAGGGCCGGGACGAGCGCTGAGCCGCGCTCGTTCGTCGGGTCCACGGAGCTCACTCGGCGCGCGCCGCTCGTCCGAGCATCAGATTGCGGACCTGCACCAGCGGACCGGGCACGTAGGAAGCGATCAACAGGACGTCGCCGACGTGCAGCGTGTAGGCCAGCAGGAGCAGATTGCCGGCCAGCGAGACCCACCAGAAGGACGGTGGGAAGTGGCTGATGCCTTTCTTCTCGGACAGCCACCACTGCAGCGGGAAGCGCGCCATCCACAGGAGCTGTCCCAGCGCGCCCAGCAGGAGCCAGGGCCTGGGCTGCTCGAAGGCCACCAGCTTGCCGCGCTCGGCGAGCACCAGCAGCAGCAGACACAGGCAACCCACTGCGGCCGCCAGGCGCGGATCGAGGCGCTGCGCGTTGGCGCGCGTGAGCCACAGGTTGCGCGCGGCGATCACCCCGCCGACCAGGTACGAGGGCAGCAGCAGCGCGTAGTCGCCCGCGCTGGCGCCGGCTCCGCTGGCCTCCTTCACCAGCGTGTAGACCAGCATCAGCACCGAGCCGACCAGCGACAGCCACCAGAAGGTGCTCGGTACCACGGGCCGCTTGGCGCGCTCCGAGGCCCACCACTGCACGAAGAAGCGCGAGAAGAAGCACGCCTGCCCGAGGCCGCCGGCCAGCGAGATCGGCGCCAGGACCGAGGAGAAGTCAGCCACCACGCAGCACCTCGCGCGTCGCGGGGCGGATCATGCGCGTGCGCATCCAGCGCACGGCCAGGAGGTCCTTGAACGCGCGCCAGGCGCGGTTCCTGATCCCGTACTTGCTCACGCCCGCTGCCCGCGGATGGTGCGAGACCGGGTGCTCGACGACCGTGTAGCCCTGGTAGCGCAGCAGCGTCGGCAGGAAGCGGTGCATGCCCTCGAACCAGGGGATCGAGCGCAGCGCCTCGGCGCGGAAGACCTTGAGCGAGCAGCCGGTGTCCCTGATCTGGTCCTTGGAGATCCAGTTGCGCACGCCGTTGGCGATGCGCGAGGACGCGCGGCGCACGAAGGTGTCGTTGCGCTTCAGGCGGTAGCCGACCACGGCGTCGTTGTCGCCCAGCTGCGCGAGCAGCAGCGGCAGGTCGGCGGGATCGTTCTGCAGGTCGGCGTCCAGCGTGCCCACGAGCTCGCCGCGTGCCTCGCGTAGGCCGGCGGCCAGGGCCGCGCTCTGCCCGCAGTTGTGCGCCAGGAGCACGCCCACGACCCGCGCGTCGCGCGCGATCAGGGCGCGGATGATCTCTGGCGAGCGGTCGCGGCTGCCATCGTCCACCAGCACGAGCTCCCAGTCGTTGCGCGCGCCGAAGACGGCCAGGACGCGCTGGTACAACGGCTCGAGGTTGGGCTCCTCGTCGAAGGCCGGCGCGATCAGCGACAGCGCGAGAGGCGGCTCGGCGCCGAGCGACGTCGCGCTGGCGGTCGGCAGGGGAGCGTTGGAGCGGGGGGGAGCCGGAGTCATCTTCATCTCAAGAATTGACGGCACTCGAGGGCCAGCGTGGCGAGCGTGCGGGCGGAGCGCTCCAGGATGGCGGAGTCGTCGAGCACGAGTTGCCAGCGCGGATCGTAGACCGCGAGGTCGCCGCCGTAGCTCGCCATCTGCACCTCCAGGATCGCGCCGTCCACGTGCAGGCCGACCGAGTCCCAGCCGGCGACCACGCGCACGCGCTCGGCCGGCGGCGCGAGCAGACTCTCGCCCAGGCACCATTGCGCGCGCGCGCGCGGGTCGGCGCCGAGGAGCTCGAGCAGCGTGGGCGCGAGGTCCAGGTGGCTGGTGGGGCGCTCCTCGGTGCCCGCTTCGACGCCCGGCCCGGCGAGCACGAAGGGGACGTGCGCCTGGGCACGCGTGAAGTTGCTGGTGTGGCCCCAGAAGCCGTTCTCCCAGAACTCCTCGCCGTGGTCGCCGGTCACCACTATCAGGGTGTTCTCGGCGCGACCGTGGGCGCGCAGCGCGTCGAGCACGCGCGCGGTGGTCTGGTCGGCGTAGTACACGGCGTTCTTGTAGCGGTTGAACAGCGCCGCGCGCAGCTCGGGCGGGGTGTCGGTGTCGATCGAGGTGTAGGCCACCTCATCGACGTAGGGAGTGAAGCGCGCGCAGTCGGCGGGGAACCAGTAGCTCTGGTGCGGAGCATCCAGCAGCAGGAAGGCGAAGTACGGCGGCGCGTCCGCGGGGCGCGCGCCCAGCCATTGCTCGAAGCGCTCGGCCACGCCGTCGTCGCGCCCGCCCGGGCGGCTCGAGGGCAGGCGGTCCTCGACGCATTCCTCGACGCGTACCCAGGCCGTCGAGCGGAACTCGGGGAAGTCCATCGAGGCGCTGGTCAGGACGCGGAAGTCGTAGCCGCGCGCCAGCAGGGCGTCCACCAGCACCGGCGAGCGGTGCTCGGAAGACACCGCACTCCAGTAGGAACCGTGCAGGCCGTAGAGCAATCCGAAGAGGCCGAAGCGCGTGGCGTTGCCGCCGCTCAGGTGGTCCTGGAACACGCGCCCCTCGCGCGCCAGGGCGCTGGTGCGCGGCATGACCTCGGGAGTGAGCATGTCGGCGCGCAACGAATCGATCACCACCACCAGGATGTCCGGGGTGGGGCCGTCCACGGGCAGGGTCGGCGCGCGCTTGGGGTAGTCGAGCAGGATCCCGCTCTCCGGCAGGTCCACACTGGCGCGGGCCTTCATCTCCACCCCCAGCCAGCGCTGCGCGAAGCGCTTCACCGTCAAGCGCGGATAGAGCGGGTACATGCGCTCGAAGGCCATCACGCGCGGATCGCGCGTGATGTCGGCCCAGGCGTATACGCCGGCCACCAGCAGCACGCACGGCACCAGCACGGCCTTCCACGCGAAGCCCGGGCGCAGGAAGAGCGGCGTCGCGCGTCCCGCGCGCGAGCGTTCCGCGGCCCAGCGCCACAGGCGCAGGAACAGCGCGGCCTGCAGGGGTACGAGCGCGAGCAGCGCGAGCAGCGCCAGGACCTGCTCGCGCGCGGTGATGTGCACGGCCTCGTCGGCGCCGGGCGTGGAGAGGACGTTCCACACCAGGCTATTGAAGTGGTAGCGGAAGATCCCGTACAGGCGCGTGTCCACATACAGCAGGAACAACCCCAGCGACCAGACCACGCCCGTCAGCAGCGCCAGCACGCGCCGCCCGCGCAGCAGCGCGCTCGCGCCCAGCAGCACGAGGCCGGGCAGCACGCTGAGGGAGGCGGCGCAGGACAGCCGCCCGCCGTGGACGAAGATCCAGCCGCCCAGCGTCTCCGGCCGGGCGCTGTCGATGTAGCGCCCGCACAGCCAGGCGAAGAGCAGGATCTCGAGCAGCCACAGCTGAGCGCTGATCTGCAGGCGCTCGCGCCGGGGGAGCTCGGGGGACGGCGGGTACACGGAGGGGGTGGCCGGAGTGCGGGCAGTTCGCGGCCTCGAGGGTTGGGGGTTGCCCGCGGCGGCGCCCGTCCGAGGCTGTCACCCGCGCGGCGCTGCCGGGCAAGCGTGCCATCCTATATCCTGCCGCCCGTGAATCTCCTGCTCGTCGATGATGATCCCAAGTTCCGCGGCTTCATGCAGAAGGGGCTGCGCGAGAGCGGCATGAGCATCGAGACCGCCGCGAGCGGCGAGGAGGCCACGCGCCTGCTCGAAGAGCGCGGACCAGGGTCCTTCGACCTCCTGCTGCTCGACGTGATGCTCCCGCGCAGCACGGGCTGGGACGTGCTCGAGCGTCTGCGCAAGCGCGGCGACCCGACTCCGGTCATCTTCCTGACGGCGCGCAGCGCGGTCGAGGAGCGCGTCAAGGGCCTGAGCCTCGGCGCCGACGACTACGTCATCAAGCCCTTCGAGTTCTCCGAGCTCCTGGCGCGCATCGAGGCCGTGCGCCGGCGCCACGCCAATTCCTCGACGCTGGTCATCGGCGGCTTGCGCATGGACCTCGAGCACCGCGTGGTCGACTGCCGCGGCGTGCGCATCGAGATGAGCCCGCGCGAGTTCGAGCTGCTGCTGACGCTGGCGCGCGCCAAGGGCCGGGTGCTTTCGCGCGGCGAGCTGTTGAAGCAGGTCTGGGGCATGGAGTTCGACCCCCGCACGAACGTGGTCAACGTGCTGATCGCACGCCTGCGGCGCCGGTTGGACGCCTGGCTGCCCGGCTTGATCCGCACCGTCGTCGGTGAGGGCTACCTGCTCGATCCGGAGGGCGCCGGCAAGCCGGTGCCCGACTCCGGCGCAGCTCCGTGAGCGGAACCTGGTTCCTGCACCGCAGGATCACCCTCGCCTTCGCTCTGACGGCCTCCATCCTGAGCGTGGTCCTGGCCGTGCCCTTCGCCTGGGCCACGCGCAGCGCCATCCAGGAGGAGATCGACGCGCTGGCGCGCGAGGAGCTGGAGGAGACCAAGGCCCACTTCGCCGAGGGCTCACCGCCGAGCGAGCGCTTTGCGGCCATCGCCGCGGAGATGCAGGAGGAGCACGAGGAGAACCCGCTGGCCTGGCGCATCTGGGTGGAGAGCACGGGCGTGCTGTGGACCGAGATCGGGCCGCCCGCGCTGCTCGCCCGCGCTCCCCAGGCTCCGCCGGAACAGGCCTTCGAACGCCTCGATTCCGCTATCCGTCGCGCCGCGGCCTCGCTCGGCTCGGACCGTGTGGCGGTGGTGTTGCTCGACGGTTCGTACCAGAGCCAGCGCTTCACCAGCTTCGCGCTGTCTGCGCTGGGCTTTGCGCTGCTGGCCACGGCCGTGGCCACGCTCGCCGGACGCTTGCTGGGTGGGCGCGTCTCGAAGCTGCTGGGCCAGGTGGCGGAGTGCGCGCGCACCGAGGAGGCCGCCGAGCGCTGGCCCTCGCCCAACCAGGCGCCCGAGGAGGTGCGCGCCGTCGTGCGCGCGCTGCAGGACACGCTCAAGCGCATCCGCTCCGAAAGCGAGAACGCGCGCCTGCTGACCTCGGGCATGGCCCACGAGCTGCGCTCGCCGCTGCAGAACCTGATGGGCGAGACCCAGGTGGCGCTGCTGCGCGATCGCGATCCGGAGGAGTACCGCCACGTGCTCGAGAGCCAGCTCGAGGACCTGGCCGAGCTCTCGCGTATGGTCGACAACCTGGTGACCCTTTCGGCGCTGGACGAGGCGCGCCGGCGGCGCACGGTAGAGCGCTTCGATCTGGCCGAGGAGTCACGCCTGCGCCTGACGCGCGAGTTCCAGCTGGCCAAGCGCCGCGACGTGCGCCTGGAGTTCCTGGCCGAGGGGCCGCTGGTGGTCGAGGGCGACCGCGAGTCGCTGCTGCTCGCGCTGCGCAACCTCGTCACCAACGCCATCGAGTGGTCGCCCGCGGGCGGCAAGGTCGAGCTCTGCATGCGGCTCCTGCCGAGCGGCCTGGAGATCCTGGTCGACGACGCCGGGCCTGGGGTGCCGTTCGTGGATCGCCAGCAGATCTTCCGCCCGTTCCACCGCGGAGCCGCGGCGCGCGGCCGGCGCGTCGGCTTCGGGCTGGGCCTGGCGCTCACGCACAGCGCGGTGAGCGCGCAGGGCGGAACGATCGAGGTGCTCGACTCGCCGCTGGGCGGAGCGCGCTTCCGCATCCTGCTGCCGCCGTCGATGGCGCCGCGCGACGACGAGGCCACGGTCTGAGCGAGCGAGCTCGGAGCAGCCGGCGGGCACTCCTTTCCACAGCCAGGTGCGAGCGAGAACGGGCCGCGCACACAATGTCCCCGATTCACCCGACGGCGCCGGTCCCGTGGTGCATACTTCCAACGCGCACAGCACGGCAGCTCACGGAAGACGCGGTCAAGGACGTCTTCAGAGGACTCGCTGCCTAACGCGGTGCTCAGCACACGAACGGTTCCGGCCTGAAGGCGCGGATCCCGCTCCGGGGGGGGTGGGCTCCGATGCCGGCACGGTCGGGCCGCTCGTCGACCTCTTCTTGCGAGGAGGAGTGCGCCCCCCGGCGCACAGTGCGCTTCGGAGCCGGCCCCGGGGGGGGTCGGCTCCGAAGACACCTTCCCCATCCTATTTGTGCACGGACGGCGCTTGCCGAGTGGAACCCGCAGACGAGAAGTCGAATTTTTGGCGCTGTCATCTATGCGAGGGAGCAAGCCGCTCAGGGACCTGGGTTGGCGGTTTTTTCCTGACCAGGTCCGCCTTCGGCGGGCACGCGGCTCAGAGCGCGCCCCAAGCCAACTTCAAGACGAACCCCTCGCCGGTCAAGGGCCAGGAGCTGATCAAGGTGCAGTTCGTCGACCGCTCGCTGGGCACGGTCACCAGCTGGCAGTGGAACTTCGGCGACGGCTCGAGCTCGAACCTCCAGAACCCGAGCCACGTGTACACCACGGGCGGCGTGTTCACGGTCACGATGACGGCCAGCGGGCCGGGCGGCTCGAACGTGGTCAGCAAGCTCGACCTGATCCGCGCCAACGTGCCGGGCGCGCTGAACGTGGACTTCATCGCCAACCAGACGACCGGTCCGGCACCGCTGACGGTGCGCTTCCGCGCGCAGAACATCAGCGGTACGGCTCTGACCGGCACCTTCGACTTCGGCGACGGCACCACGGGCACGGTGGGGATCGGCAACGGCCGCATCGCGCACACCTACACCCTGCCGGGCGTCTACACCGTGACCCTCACGGCCAGCGACGCGACCTCCACCGACATCGAGCAGAAGGTCGACTTCATCACCGTGACGGCCGCCGCCCTGCGCAGATAGGCGGATCCCGGTCGCGGCGGCCCGTCGAGCACGCGCTCGGCGGGCCGCCGCGTCGTTTTCTGAAGGCCGAAACCGCGCACGGCCTGAAGGCGAAGAGTCGGCACACGATCCAGCCGGGCACCACCGGACGAGCTCCGCTGCGCGCGCGCTTCCGCGCCATCCACGTCACGTGCGTCGCGTAGGCCGGGGTGTTCGACCTCGGCGACGGCACGACCGGCAAATTGTCCGTCAACAACGGACGCATCGCACCTGCTCGGCTCCGGGCGTCCACACGGTGACCGTGACGTCCAGCGCTGGGACGAACACGGACGTCGAGCAGAAGGTGGGCTTCATCACGGTCACGCCGTAGCGCGCGACCCGAGCGTTCCCAGGCGGCCGACGCTTCCGCATCAGCGCTGGGCCGTCACTCGGATCCCCGGCTCCACGGGGGTCCGAGTTCTCGGGGCCGGCGCCTTCAGCTCACAGCTCGCGGATCCACAGGTCCTTGGCCTCGATGACCGAGGTCTCATGGTGCTGCTGGATGGCGATGTGGCCCTGCAGGTGCTTGCGCTCCGCGTCCACGTAGTCGACGAAAGCCACGCCGTCGATCGAGATCGTGACGTGCACGCCGCCCGGTTCGTCCACGCAGCGCACCAGGTAGTCGAACCAGGTGTCGGGCGGCACGAGCGTGGTGCCGATCGGCACCAAGGAATAGAGCGAGCCCGTCTTCTGCGGATCGGTGAAGGTAGCGTTGATCTGCGCCTCGTAGCCGTCGGGCCAGCCCGGCCCGTAGGTCGTGCGGAAGTAGAAGCCCGAGTTGCCGCCGTCGGAGATCTTGAAGCGCCCGCGCACCTCGAAGTCCCTGTAGTCGCCGCGCGGGCTGAAGAGGTGGCTGGTCTTGCCGCTGCCGATGATCACGCCGTCCTCGACCTTCCACTGGCCGTCGTCGGAGATCTGCCAGCCCTCGAGCGTCGAGCCGTCGAAGAGCGGCGTCCAGCCCTCCGGCTCCGTCTTCTCGAGCTTGGGGAACACGCGCACGTCGCCGATGGCGACGCTGGTGTGGTCGCCCTGGATCATCAAGGGGCCGGTGGGGGCCTCGTCGGCGAACAGCGCGCCCAGCGTGGGCTCGGGGACCTCGACGTTCTCGTGCAAGAGCACGTCGTCGATGCGCACGCGCAGGAAGCGCGCGTTCTCGGTCTTCTTGCCGGCCGCGTCGAAGCGCGGCGCCTGGAACTCGAGGTCCATCTCGTGCCACTGGCCGGCCTCGCGGAAGGCATTGAAGTCCGGCGCGCGCCCGGGCCAGGTCTCGCCGCGGTAGATCCCACCGCAATCGCCCATCTCGAGGTTCGCCTCCTTGCCGGTGCTGTCGAACAGTTGCACCTCGTAGCGGCCCATCACGTACACGCCGGAGTTGCCGTGCTCGGGCAGCTGGAACTGCAGGTGGATCTTGCAGTCGCCGAAGGACTCCTTCGACACGAAGGGCGTGGGCGCGGGACCGACGTTGACCACCGCGCCGGTGCCCTCCTTGGTCTTGAACTTCGTGCGCTCGGCGGTGTCGAGCTCCACGTCGCACAGCTGCCAGCCGCTCGAGTTCCAGCGCCCGAGCGCGTCGCCCCAGGTGAGGAACAGCCAGCCCTCCGAGCCCGACTCGCGCGCCGGCGGCGGTGGCACGAGCTTGGCCACGAGTTCGTCGCAGTGCGGCGCGCCGGGGAGCTGGTTCAGCGTGTAGGCGAATTCCTCGTGCAAGAGCGGCGTGCTGTCCTTGGCGTGCACTCCGCTGAAGCGCACGCGCGCCATGTGTCCGGGCTCGAGGCCGGGCACCACGACAGTGGCCGAACGCCAGTCGCCGTCGGTGATGGCGTGCAGCGTGGCCGGGAGCTCGACGAGGTGGCGCTCGGGCGAGCCGTACTCCCACCAGTAGTCGTAGTCGTACTGCGTCACGCGCACGCTCGCGGCCGCATCCAGCTGCAGCGGCAGCGTGAAGCGCACGGTGAACTTCGCCCCCGAGCCGTCCGCCAGCGCACTCGCTTGCACGCCTTCGACCTCCAGCGGCGTCTTCTTCGTCCAGCGCACGCGCGCCACGCCGTCGGCGGGCGAGTAGCCGCCCCAGCCGCGGTTGGTGAGCCCGCACAGGAGCGTGCCGTCGCTCGCGAACTTCACGCGCACGGCCGAGCCGACGTGCGTGCGCAGCGGCACGACCCAGCCCTGGTACTCGCCCTCGACGAGCTCCATGTCGCCGCGCAGGACCATGCCGTTGGTCATCTCGGCCAGCAGCCACTGGTGCGCGAACGGCCCGAACTTCCCGCCGCTCTCGTCCCAGGCCATGTCGCCGGGCGAGCGCGACCACTTGTAGGGCAGCCACACCGCGGCCGCCACGCGATCGCTCGCCGCGCGCGCGGGCGGGATCGTGTCGCTGGCGTGCGTGTCGCTCTGCCGGTACTCGTCGGTCCAGTCGAGCGAGGCCGGGTGGCCGTAGAACTTGCCCGGCTTCACGTGGTAGATCGGCGAGGCCGGTTCCCAGTCGCCCTGGTTGTCGGTGATGAACAGCTCGTCCTTGGGCGAAAGCGCGATGCCGCACGGGCTGCGGAAGCCGCTGGCAAAGGGCGAGAGCTTGCCCTCGGGCGAGATCTTCAGCGCCCAGCCGCGATAGGGCGCGGGCGACTTGCCGTGCCACCACTTCGGACTGAAGAACGAGACGTTGAGCGAGATGTAGTAGTTGCCCTGGGAGTCGACCGGCAGGCCGTAGCCGAACTCGTGGTAGTTGCCGGAGACGCCCCACGCGTCGCACAGCGTGTCGATCGTGTCGCAGTGGCCGTCTTTGTCGGTGTCGCGCAGGACCGAGAGCTCCTGGCGCTGCATCACGACGAGCTCGCCCTTCACCACGGCTAGCCCGAGCCCTTCCCACAGCCCTTCGGCGAAGAGCGTGAAGCGCGCGTCCTTGGGATCCTTCGCCAGCGGATTCTCGACCAGCCACACCTGACCGCGGCGCGTGCTCAGCGCGAGCCGACCGTCGGGCAGGAAGGCCATTCCGCCGACCTCGACGCGCGCGTTCTCGGGCGCGACGAGGTAGTCGACGGAGTAGTACTCGGCTTCTTGCTGCGAGGTCTGGGCC